>JAJCXO010000142.1 GCA_029263395.1 Acidobacteriota bacterium
TGACCGTCGGGGAGGCGATCATCGCCGTCACCGGCGAGCTCCCGGCCCAGATCCGCCGGTCGCTGACCTGGGACTGCGGCTCGGAGATGGCGCGGCACGCCACGATCACCGCGACCGGACTGCCGGTGTACTTCGCCCACCCCCACAGCCCGTGGGAACGCGGCAGCAACGAGAACGCCAACCGCATCCTGCGCGAGTTCTTCCCCAAAGGGGTGACAATCACCTCCGATCCCGAATATCTCGCCACAGTAGCTTCCGAAATCAACGACCGACCCCGTAAGATTCACAACTGGAAGAAACCCTCCGAGCTATTCACCGAACTCGTCGAGGCGAATGCTTCCACTGGCTGAATCTGCCACCTACTCTATCGGACAGTGCGTTGATTGCAATAAATCCGTATGTGGAGATACGACTTGCAGTCGCAAGCTACCTCCAGGGCGACTTTGCGCGACGCATGCCACAGTGTATGAGCAGGCAACAGCGAGGAAACGCGAAGCGAATAAGCGTTCTGCTCGTGCGGCAGCGATTGCGAATCGAGAGGCTATCGTTCAAGAGCTTCTCAGTGTTGCAGATCCCAACGAAAGGCTTGTCCGAGCCCTTTTTCAGTTTACCACAATAAACAAACACATCGAGGGTGACACAGTCAGCATCGCCTCTCCGGACCATAAAGAAGACCTGGTAAGGTCGCTCCCGGACTTATGGCCAAATGGCGAACAACACTATTCCGCCTACTTAGAGGGTCATCTATCCTCCGGCCGGCCATGGGACAGTGCAGCGGTCGCGGAGTGGTTCGCAACTACTGCAAGACGCGCGAATCTGAAGCCTGACAGTCAGGCTTGGAAGAATTATGCCGAAGATGACGCTCGACGCCGCCGATCATGGTTGACGGGCAAGTCAAAGGTCGAGGGGGAGTTTGTGCCTGCATGGAAATTCGAAGGGTGCAAGCAACACAATATCTATGGCGGCGAGGATCGGGTTTCGCAACATGTCTTCCAAGACGGTACAATCGGTACAAAGCAGCTGCAGGGTGTCGCACTCCTGCAAATGGCTGAAAAGTTGAAATATGCTAGAATCGCTGCGCCCGACTAGCTCATCTGAAATGCGAGAGGCCATCACCTTGCATATATGCTCGTCTAGCTGCCAAGTTACGAGTAGCTTGCGAGCTGGTCGAGCGGTTGTCCGAAGGGGACTTCGCTGTTGAGCACTCCTGCCAGCGTGCCCGAGGCGAACTTGCGTCCGCCCGTGGCCTGCTCGGCCAGGTGCGGAGAGGTGTTGGCCTTCATGCAGTCTGTGGGAAGCTGGCCTTCTCCCCGAGCTCGTCGTTCAAGATGGCCGACGAGCGCGAGCCCGGATTCGGCATGCCCACGGCTGCAACGGTCCGCACACGACGGACAGCGCAGCGTGCCGGTGGTGAGGTCGGTCTCGGCCTGTCCGGTGTCGGCGATGCCGATCATCGGGTCGGAGTGGGGGCACGGCGCACGAGCATGGTCTACCAGGCCCACGACAGGGAGGGGCCAACTGGTGTGGGCGGGGGCGCGGGGCTGGGAAGGGCTCGACCGCGCACATCAACCGGGCCCGCTCGCCACCATGAAGACCACCGGCGACGGGCAGGGGTGCTCGACGCTGGGACGGACCCGTTGATCGTCTCGGTGGCGGGGCCCACGAACGCAGCGAGGACGAGTCGTTCGTCGTCGCCACTGAACTGCTCACGTAATAGACCGATCAACTATGCCGAGGCCGACATAGCCAGGAGTCATGTGGGGCCCGGGCGGGCTGTCCACGCATCGAACGAGGCTCCCCCATGGTGCTCGGCTCAGCGCCTCAGAACAGGCGTCTCGCCACCCGCCATAGGCCGTCTGGGCCTCGCTGAACCTCGACCGTGTCAGCGACCGGCTCGACCTGCCCGGTAGCTCCCGCGCAATCGGTCACTACGTCTCCGCTGACCTGCACAAACGCGCTGCTCGCCGCACGGGGCGCCTCTCCAGGCACCACCGCGCTGACGTCGCGGGTGGCGCTTCGGCATCGCCGAGCCACGAAATCCACCCAGGCGCCGCCGCCGTCGGCGGCCTCGAGGGCGCGCACCTCTTGCGCCAACTCCTCGGTCACCACCGGCCGGACGCGCTCGGTCCAGGTGGTGGCCGCCGGATCGGTGTAGGCCACAGTGCGGAAAGCACGGAGCCACTCCTGTGCGGCGAGCACCGGATCGGCCCCCGGCACAGCGGGCACCGGGGTGGCTGACGACGGCGGAGCTTCGATCGAGGGTCGCTGCCCAGCGTCCCGCTGATCGCGGCTGTCCTGACCCGCGACGAAGGCCAAGGCGATCACGGCGGTGGCCCCAACCCCAGCCAAGCCCAATGCTGACGCTCGCGGAACCCAATCACCACGCCTCACTGCGTTCATCAAATGCAACTCCTCTATCTGTCGCCAGAGCGACTGAATAGAGCTCGCAGGCCCATTAGTCCTGCAATCACGATATCGGGTGCCCAAAGCTCGAGCCAAGCCCTGGCTCGTCAGATTCGGGATCGGTTGTCCGCTGCGGACAACCATCGCAGTGCTCTGAGCTGCGACGATGCGCTGTCCGCCGCTTCGCGCGCTCCTCAGACCCGCACCGCCCTCCTATCGTTCAGCCCATCAATTGGTCCGCGCAAAAGTTCGATTTTTGCATTCTCGAAAGGGCTCAGGAACATGACGCGAACGCCGTTGGTGGCCGGGGTGGCCGGCGGGGTCGGGGTCTCCACCCTGGCCGCCGCCCTGCGGGCACACGACAATGGCGTTTACGCCGGCGGCTCGGTCGATCTCCTGG
>JAJCXO010000143.1 GCA_029263395.1 Acidobacteriota bacterium
ACCCGCGAGCCTGGCCGCAAACCGGTAGGGCTGCTCGAGCCCAACCCGACGGGCCTCTACGACGTCTACGGCAACGTCCACGAGTGGACCGCGGACTGGGCCGGCCTCTACGACGCAGGTGCAGAAACCGACCCCGCCGGACCGCCGAGCGCCCCTGGCCATCTGCGGACTTTCCGCGGCGGCTGTGCGATCTACTCACCGACGCCCATCGGTGCTTCACGCCGGGCAGCCCACAGCCCGGAAGCCAAGATCCCGCAGATCGGTTTAAGGGTTGTCCTGCCGCTCGACTGAACGCGCTCCGCGTCAACGAGCTTCGGCAGCGAGCACAACTCGAATGCCGGGATTTCCGAATCGGAAGTCCGGCGGGAAGCCGTTGCGGAACTGGGTTGTCGCCCAGCTGGCCGAGCCGGAATAGGCGCCGCCGCGGAGCACGCGTCTCAAACCCTGACTCGGACCCCAGGAGGTGGCTCGCGGAGCGGTATCGTAGGGGGCGTGCCAGTCAACGGTCCACTCCCAGACATTGCCGTGAAGGTCGTGAAGCCCCCAGGGATTGGGCTCGAATCGCATGACCGGCGAGGGGCTCACGGCGCCGGTCCGCAGGTCAACGGAGTTGCGCAGAGTTCGAGCGACGTCGTCGACCGTGGCCGCTCGGCCAGCGTGATCACAATAGGGGAATGGGCAACCGGCGTATGCCGCGTATTCCCATTCTGCTTCTGTGGGCAGACGCCCGCCGAGCCAGGCGGCGTAAGTATAGGCCTCGTACCAGTTCAGGCCAGCGACGGGTAAGTTGTCTTCCCCTGCGTACGTCGCAACGAGTCGGCGATAGTCGGCGTGGGTGACCTCGCGGCGCAGGAGGCGAAAGCCAGAAACCGTCACCTCGTGTTGGGGTCCGTCCTTGGGAAAACCCTGCCCTTCCGCACTACCCATGAGGAAGGCGCCTGCCGGAATCGCGACCCAATCTGGGTCACCGGCCAGAATAGCCAGAGGCGGTCGCAACCGGCGCAGCGGCTCCAGCACCCGATCCCGCAGGACTCGGGCCGTGGCCGACGCCGCACTCTCTGGATCCTCTCCGCTGACGCTGAAGTCCAGAGCCCAGACGAGGCTGGCGACCAGCATCGGATCGTCCGGGCTCTCTCCGACCCAGGGCAGAGAGAGCTCGACCAACCGTGCCACCAGGTTGGTCCGCTCCGGCGCTTCCACGCCGCCCAAGCCCTGCTCGAAGACGTCCGTGGGCTGGGGACGCTGACGCAGAAGCGCAAGTAGTTCAGCATCCGCGGAAGTTCCCGCACCCACCTCTTCCACCAGTCGACTCAGGGCTCGGAAGGCTTCTTCCGGCCCCCCCTGGACGACCTGCTCCCGCAACGCCCGGTGCTGGCGGAGCCTGTCAATCCAGCTCCAGGTCCCCCAGCCGAGGAGAGCCAGCACGGCCAGGGCCGTCGCCACCCGGAGGGCGGAGCGGGCGAGATCGACCCGGCGCTGGTGCCGGCAAGCGGCCCACCAGTCGAGCCTAGGCCGGTCCCAGAGCAGGGCTTCCGCGTGGGCCGCGATCCGCCGGTAGTGACGACGTGGAATCCGGGACGCCATCGTCGCCGACCCATGGGAGTCATGTAGCGTGGCCTGGATGGCGATGAAACGGCGCAAGGCAAGCAGTTCGCCGTCAATGTTCAGCTCGTCCCTGCGCCTCTCGTCTTCGACTCGGCGCACGATCTGTTCTGCCATGCAGTCGTGAGAGAGCATGTAGTGAAGCCCGGCAGGCGTATCCCGAAGCACGATCAGCCGGGTC
Organism: Acidobacteriota bacterium; assembly: GCA_029263395.1. Classification (GTDB taxonomy): domain Bacteria; phylum Acidobacteriota; class Thermoanaerobaculia; order Multivoradales; family J023; genus JAAELT01. Next base: position 1,784 of record JAJCXO010000143.1, read on the forward strand.
AGAGGTGTGGCTAGCTGCTCAAGAATCGATATCCCGTCCGGACCGATCGCTCGTGCCAAGGCAGCTGCCGGTAATCCCGGATCACGGCGTCCGGTCTCGGACGCCAGCTCGCGCAGGGCCAGCAGGGCTTTGGCACGCCGGGTGGCGATCTCAACCGGATCGCCTGAGCCGGTAGGAAACGCGGCGGCCAGGGCCCGGTGGAGGTGGTCTTCCAGGGCTTCCTTCACCACCGCGTTAGCGTCGTCGGGCACGCGGATGCAGCCGTCGCTCCCGGCCCGCGCCACCAAATGGGCGAGCACCACCTGGAGCTCGGGCATCAGCGAGGCTTCGGGCCTGGCGATCCGCGCCTCGGTAAAGGCTCTGGCCAGCCGATCCGCGTGCCCACCGGCGAAACGCGATCCATAGTGGGCAGCAGATTCTTCGACGTCGCCGGAAGGGATGCGCAGTGGCTTCTCGATGATCGCTCTGAAGACCGCCGCGGCCTGGTCGAACCCGTCCGTCCCGGGTGACGGTGTGGCGATGGGGTGGAGCCTCGAGGCCAGAAAACGATCCGGGCCGGAGAGATCGTGGGGCAGAAACGGCAGGATGTCCGCTTGCCCGGTCTGACCGGTCTCCGCCAGCACGTCGCCTAGCCAGGCGAGCAGCTCACCGAACGCATCCTGCCGATAGACCAGCAACCAACGGCAGAGAGGCGTTTCAATGCCGGGTCGCCGTTGGACGGTAGCCGCTATCAAGAGACCCAGACGAGCCCGTGCGGCGCCTGAGGGTTCCCGCAACACGACCTCGAATTGGTCGAGCACAAGCAGGGGCGGCTCGTCCGCGAGCTGCTCGACGATGCCCAGGTAGCGCAGGAAAGCCCGCCAATCATGATCGGCCAAAAGATCTTCGCCGTCCGCGTTCACCAACGCCGGCCCGTCGAGCAGCTCATCGAGCAGACGGGCGACGATCCCCGGCTCCTGAGGATGGCGCACCACCGCGGCAGGATGTCCGTCCTGCCACAGCGCAGGCAGGAGACCACCGAGCACGAATGAGCTCTTGCCAGTACCTGAAGGCGCCCCCAGGCCGAAAATCGGCACCGGCAGCCGCAGGCTGAGCCGGGTCAGCGCCAGCTCTTCCTCCCGCCCCGCCATCAGAGCCGGATGGGTGTAGGGCAAGAGTACGGGATAGGGCTGGGGTGGCAAGGCGGGACGGGGCGGTTTGCGCAGGGTCCAGGGCGACACCTCCAACGTCGGTCCATCGAGGGTCGGGGGCCAGGGAGTTGCAACGTCCGCCGCGACGCACCGCACCGGGCTCGACTCTCTGAACTCCCCCGCAACCCGCTCTAGGCTTCGGACCACCGCGTCGGCATTTCGTGGCCGCAGCTCCGGCTCCTTAGCGAGCAGATCATCCACCAAATCCGAGAGCATCGGCGGCACGTCGGGCCGGAGCTCGCTGACGGGTTTTTGCCGCAGAGTGCAAATCCGGCTCAACGTGTCCTCGAGGCTCGGCCCCAAAAAGGGCGAACAGCCGGTCAGGCTCTCGTAGAGCAACACGCCGAAAGCAAAAAGATCGGAGCGGGCGTCGGCCTCCGAGCCCAGGACTTGCTCGGGCGAGAGGGCGCGAATCGTGCCCTGTAGGGCTGGCCGCTCCCCGACAGGGGCCCCGGAAATAAGCTCAGCAGGAGTACCGGCGAGGCCGAGATCGAGAATCTTCACCCTCTCGGTCGAGTTGCGGCCCGGGTGAGTGACCATCACGTTTTCAACTTTCAGATCCCGATGCACAAGACCGTAGGCATGCATCGCTTCCAACCCTTCGGCGATCTGCCGACCAAGCTCGACCCCACGGCTGACATCCAGCCCATCGTGCCCCCCCAGCTCTGCCAACGTCTGCCCGTAGACCCGCTCCATGACGATCCAATCGTCGTCCCCTGCCTTGACGAGGTCGTAGATCCCAACGATCGCCGGATGGTTGAGCTGGGCCAGGGCGCGGGCCTCGAGCCGCAGCCGCCGTCGGGCCTCCGCCCCGCCAGCTGCCCCGCGGGCTCGCTTCAAGGCCACCTTGCGGCCGAGGCGCTCATCGTACCCCTCGTAGACCACCCCCATGCCTCCCTGCCCGAGGACGCCATCGACCCGGTACGGACCAAGATGAGTGTCCCTTCCCGCCTGGGTTCGAAGGGCCATCTTGCTGGATGGGACTAGTGAACGGGGCATGAGAGCAATCCTCCGGCCTAAAGTCCCCCTCACACTATCAGGCGGCTGGGATTCGAGACGGACCTAGCGTGTCCGCATAGGGTGCAAGCATTCAGCCAAACCTCATGCGGTCTCGCGATGGTAGTCATTCAGTAGTCCGCCAATGCCACGATACCAACTACCCTGCCAGTGCCTCAATCGAACGGCCAGAGCCACGAATCACCAAATCCAGAACCTTCAGCAGACGAGAATCGCGGCCTCGCACGACGCACGGTTCGGTATAATCCACCCGTGCCCAAGAAACCACCACCGAGGAATCCCCAGCTAGCCATCGCTGGCGCGCTCTGTGTCGCCTTTGTCAACACCGCACACGCTCGTGACAACAACCGCCAGTTCGGAGTGGACTCCTACGACACGCTGCTGACTTGGGCCTTGCAGACCGAGCTGTTGTCCAGCGACCAGGCTGCCGATATGCGACAACAGGCTGCCGAGCAGCCCGGGCAAGTCGAGTCGATGTGGTCGCATGTGCTGGAGTTGCGGGCAACGCTCACTCGGATGTTCTCGGCAACCGCCCAGGGCCGCAAGTTGCCGGCTGATGACCTTGCCAGGCTCAATCGGGTGCTGGCCGAAACCTTGCCACCCGTCCAGCTGACCTATGGTGGGCAGGGGTTGATCCGTGGCTGGGCCGATACCAACAATAGGATCGATCGCCTGTTGTTGCCCGTGCTGCAATCGGCGATGGAGGTGCTGACCGCAGACCATCGCTTGGCGAGTTGTGCTGCCCCTGAATGCTCGCTGATGTTTGTCGACCCTACACCGAAGCCCACACGAATGTGGTGCGACTACAAAGTGTGTGGTCGTCGGGCCAATTCTCTGCGCTACTACCATCGGCGAGGCAAAAGCGGGCGACTCTGAACCTTTTGGTGGAGTTGAGCGAGTCGACTTGATCGACCTGGTGCCACATGCGATCAAGCAACACCTCATGCTTGATCGTACCTATTAACAAGACGATCAAGCATCAACCGTGCTTGATCGCATCTAGCTTCAGGTCGATCAAGCAACAGTCCGTGCTTGATCGTATCCATCTTCAGGTCGATCAAGCAACAGCTCGCGCTTGATCGCATCTAACTTCAGGTCGATCAAGCAACAGCTCGCGCTTGAACGCATCTAGCTTCAGGTCGATCAGGCCATCGCCCACCGTCGAAGGTCCTCAGGTCGGTGGTCAACGGCACCGTCGAATCGCCGGCCTGTCGACGGGAACGCGGCGACTCCGACCATGCTACGATCGCCAATCGATGGCTATTCCCTAAGCCGAAATCGCCACAGGCTCTTCACCAGCCGGAGGTCGATGATGCGAGCCTCGGATCTGCTCTCCAGCTTCGGATTGTTTGTCGAGCCTGACGTGCTCGACGCGGAGCTGTGCTCCAGGATACGTGACGAAATGCTGGCGGCTTCGGAGGAGGCAGCGGAGGTTGTCCGGCAAGGGGCGCGCCAGATTGACTCGGAGATGCGGCGTACCAAGATAGTCAAGGTTTCGACAGCGACGCAGGAGCAGGTCGAATCCAAGGTGGTGGCACTAAAGCCAAGGTTGGAACAACATTTCGGCCTGTCGCTCGGCAAGCTCTACGCACTCCAGTTTCTGCGCTATCGAGTCGGCGACTTCTTTCGTCTGCATGTCGACGACGAAAGCGAGACCAGCGCCAAGGGATTGTCCCTGGTGGTCTTTCTGAACGCTCAGAGCAACGAGCCGCTTGACGGCACCTATGGCGAGGGGGCTCTGACGTTCTACGGACTGCTTGACGACCCGGGGGCAGAAAAGATCGGCCTCCCGATGGCCGGCGAACCGGGCGAGTTGGTAGCTTTTCCCTCCAATATCCTCCATGAAGTGAACGCTGTTACCCATGGTGAGAGGTTGACGATCGTGACCTGGTTCTCCCCAGGCTGATGGCACAATCGTTCCACCGGGCCTGAGCGTCGCGCCTGTAATTGCCAACACGCTCGCCGGTCAGTTCGCAGCGGCAGATTGCTGCGAAGGGGAACTTCGAGCAGCGACGACCGACCGCCCGACCCGTCGACCGGATTGGGCTGCGCGCGGGCTAGCCGGAGAGTGTTTCGCCACTGTCGGTGAGGTGGCGACCGAGGGAGACACATGACAGCAGCGTGCCATGCCCTCGATCAGAGTTTCTCAGGGCGCTAGCAGACTGTGGCAAAAGTCACTTTCACCACAGCCTGCTTAGGGCGCCCCTACGTTCCAGGCGCTCAGGTCGCCGGACTCGAAGCCGTCGGCGAAGATCTCGTTGGCGCACGCCTGAGCCGTAGCGTATCGGCTGCCGGTGTGGAGAGTGTCTCTGCCACCGAAACCACCCCACACGATCATCTCGGTGCCCGTCCAGACGGCAGAGTGGAACTGGCGCTGCTGGGGAGCGCCGATCTCGCTCGTGGGCTGCCACTCGTCCGTCGTCAGGTCGTATCTGCCGCCGGAGAACAGCGGATCGCTGCAACCGGCCCCGTTGCAGCCTCCCCAGACGATCATCTCGGTACCCGTCCAGACACTGGAGTGTCTAGCTCGGACCTCGGGAGCGCCGGTCAGGTTGGTGGCGACCCAGGTGTCGGAGAGCGGATCGTACTTTCCACCGTCGTTGCGCAGGTCCCATGGGCTGACGTCAGCGGCGCCGCCCCACACAATCATTTCCGAGCCGCTCCAGAAGGCGGTGTGGAGAACACGGGCGAGGGGTTGGTTGGTGGCGGAGACGGGGGCCCAGCTGTTGGAGGCCGGGTCATAGCGGCCACCATCAGCGAGCAGCTCCGTGGAACCGACGCCACCCCACACGACCATGACATCACCCGTCCAGACTGCGGTTGCTGCGTAGCGGGCGCTCGGTGCCGCCGTCAGAGTGACAGGTTGCCAGGTGTCGGTGGCGACATCGTATCGCCCGCCTCCTTGGCTGTACAGGTCACTCTGGAGCGACCCTCCCCAGACGATCATGGTGGTGCCGGTCCACACCGCCGTATGGTTCGCGGACGCTGGCGGGGCGCCCACCGTGCTGGTCGCCGTCCACGCATCAGTCGTCGGGTTGTAACGGGCCCCTTCGCCGGGTGACGGCTGGACGTAACCTCCCCAGATGATCATCTCCGTGCCCGTCCAGATGGCGCTGTGGCCCAGCCCTGAAGCGAGGCCGCTGGCTGACTCAGCTACCCAGCTGTCGGTGGCGGGGTAATAGATGCGGCCGGTCGTCAAGCCGCCGACCACGCGGTCGCCTCTGCCACCCCAGACGATCATCTCGGCTCCGGTCCACACGGCCGTATGTTGTTCACGGAACGAATTGGGGTCGGTGTCACTCATGGCGGCCCAGGTATCGGTCGCCGGGGAATAGCGTGCCCCGTTGCGGCTGGTGGCCGGCAGCCATCCGCCCCAAAGGATCATCTCGTCGTTGGCCCAGACCGCTTCGTGGGAACGGCGCGCGCTCGGTGCACCCGTCGGGTTGATCGGTGCCCAGAAGTCGGCGCCGGGGGTGTAGCGGGCACCGTCGCCCAAGACATCGAGGCCGTCGCTGCTGCCGCCGAAGACGACCATCTGACTGCCGCTCCAGACCGCAGAATGCTGCATCCGGGCACTGAGAGCGCCGGTGCCGGATATCGGCGTCCACGAGTCGCTGGACGGGTTGTAACGCCCACCGCTGTCGGTGGGCACGTTGCAGGCCGGCCAGTCCAAACATCCGCCCCAAGCGACCATCTCGGTACCCGTCCACACGAGAGGGCTCTTCATGCCGTCCGGGGCGTCGGTGAGGCTGATAGAGAGCCAGCTGTCGGTGCTCGGATCGTAGCGACCCCCAGGGTCCGACGAGCTCGCCCCGCTCCACACAATCATCTGACTTCCGGTCCAAACCATCTCCGGCTCGCGGCGCGCGGCCGGCGCCCCGACGGTCGTGACGGCCGACCACGCGTCGGCATCAGGGTCATAACGTCCACCTGTGTTGAGCTCAGCGCTGCAGTTCCGATCACCGGAGCTGTCTTCGGTGCAGCCGCCCCAGACGATCATCTCGCTACCTGTCCAAATGGCGTCGTGCCACCTTCGCGGTGACGCTGAATCGACGATCGAAGTCTGAGACCAGGTGTCGGTGGTTGGGTTGTAGCGGCCACCCTGCTGAGTCGTGCAGAACTCAGGGTGTCCGCTGCACCCACCCCACATGATCATCTCGGTGCCGGTCCACACCGCCGAGAACTCCGAGACTGCGCCGGGATGCCCAAAGACGGTCATCGTTTCCCAGCTGTCGGTCGCGGGACTGTAGCGATGGCCTTGCTCTCCGTCACTGAGAAAGATCATCTCTGAGCCGGTCCAGGCAGCACGGCCCAGCGTCGTCAGGGGGATGGCTGCGGTGTCGCTCCAGGTGTCATCGCAAGCCTGGCCGGCTCCGACCGCCGGCAGGTAGTAGGTACCTCCGTTCGGTATCTCATCGGCGGCGAAACCTTCACCGTCTGCGGACCACCATGGGTCGAGCTCGATTGCGCCGAACCGTGAATCGCGGGCGAGATGTTTCTCAAACAGGCTATTCACGAGCGCCGGCCGGGCGAGGCATTCAGCAACGAGCCGAGGCTGATCGCCCAGCGCCGCCCTCAGGTCCTGAAGCAGAGAGGGGTTCCGGGTCTGCGCCGCTTGCCGGTCGATCTCGGCCTGAAGCATGGCCGGTGTGATCTGCACATCCCAGAGCTCGGCCAAAGCCCGGGAACGCGCCTGGGTCTCTCTCACCCTGGATTCGACCGCTTCCCATGACATCACGTCCGAGAACCCCGGCTTGGACCCAGGATTCTCGGCCGGCCAAATCCGATGCTTCCACAGGGTCTCTTCGACAGCGAGCTGACAGGAGATTCTGGCGTTGGTATCGAGGCCGGAGATTGACGATCGGGCGTTTGATCCAGCGGCGGCAACGGCCGGAATGAACGCCGTCAGGGCGGCCAAACCCAGGACGAGGGACAGGCCTGGGCGTTGGCAAAAAGCGCGTGAGCGCGGGTGGCAAACAGGGGTCATGTTAGCTCCTTCACGGGTCAACCGAAGCAGGGACAAGCAGTGCATCCGGGGCAGCCCCGAACGCTTGTTGAAATCAAACTAGCTTCAGTTGGATGAACCTGAAATGAACACCCCGTGGCGCTATGCGCAAACGGCCGACTTGAACCAGCCAGTCAAACGAAAAACCCAAGAGGATCCGGGCAAAGCCGGTAGTCTCCCGGTCCCGCCATACGAGCCCGACTCGTGGATTGTCCCTAGTGCCCCGACGCCAACACCCGCCGCAACGCTGCGACGGAAAACGTGATCGGATACAACTGTTCGAAGTACCACAGGTTGGCGAAGTAGAAACCGATCGGCGCCGGTGACTCTAAGCCCCCGGCTTCGATCTGTGTTGCCAGATACGCGGCGCCACGGTGGGCGGCATGGTCGACCTCTGGCCGGTCGGCTGCGGTCGGCAACGGCTTACGGGCCAACGCTTCGACAGCCAAGGCAGTTTCTTCGATCGAGCCCGCCACGCCGGTATCACCACCCCAGCTGCCATCACTGTTCTGGGCCCCAAGAAGCCAAGCCTCGGCGCGGTTCGCCTCCTCGACCATCAGTACTGGAGTTGTCGCTTGAAGAGCTCGCAGCGCCACCAGGACGCGGGCTGTGCCGTAGGTCGGATTTTCCAATCGGTCGGCGGCCTCGTTGCCGAACCATAGCGGCAACCAGGCGCCGTCTGACCGCTGCTGACGTTGCAGGAAGGCCAAGGCCTTGCCGGTGCTGCGGTTGATACGGCTTCGGAGGTTTTCCCCAACATCACCACGCCAGGCAGCAAAGGCTCGTAAGGCATGAGCGGTGAGGTCGCAGGAGCTGCGATCGAAGGGTAACTTGCCCCAACCTCGGCAGAAGGTTGGCATACCGCCATCGCGATTTTGGAGGTCGAGCAACCAACCCAACCCGGCTTCGGCGGCGGCTAAAACTTCCGCGTCGATTGCGCCGAGGCGACGGAGGGCGAGCAAGGCACCAGAGGTGTCGTCGGCATCGGGAACGCCGCCGGGCAGATCGGTCCAGGCCCAGCCGCCGGGTGCAGCACCGGTGAACGGATGGAGCGCCTTGTACTGCTGGTCGAGCAGCCAGCGCCTCAGAATCGCACGCCGATGTGCATCCAAGGCCACCGCGGGTGCGTCTCCCGTCGTCAAGGCCTGAATCGACAACGTCGTACCCCAGGTGGCCAGGTCGACGTCGATCGGCCAGCTGCCGTCCGGGCTCACCGACGCTGCGAGAAACTCCAAGCTGCGCTCGACCACCGGATGGTTACCCTCCCCTGCCCCCGCCAGGCTCAGCGTCACAAACGAGGTCAGGGGAACGGCTTCGAGGAAGCCACCCGACGACGGCTGGATCGTCGTCAGCCGCCGCAGGGTGGGCTGACGCATGCGCTCACGCAGGGCACGCAGGAGCGGGTTGCGGGACGGCCGCTGATGATGTTGCGCTTGTCCAACGGCAATTAATGCCGGCAGGGCGTAACTCACCACCGGCAGACCGAGATACCGAAACCAGCTCTGGGGCAGGGCCGCCAGCTCAAACGGTAAGGCGGTCACGCCCTGGAAGGCTTGCTCCGGGGGTCCGAGCACTCCGGCCAAGGCACAGAGAGTCAGAATTGGGATCGAGAAGGTGCGGTCGTCGCCGTAGAGCTTCTGGATGGCAAGCTTCAGCGCTGCGGGCTCGAGGTCGCCGAGATCCTGCCGCAGCCAAGCCTTGGCGTTTTGAATTGTCGACTGATGCCGGCCCCCCCCCGCTGCCTGTAAGGCGGCCCAGGCGAGCAGCGTGGTACTGGGATTACTGCGGCTGCGGATGGTGTCTCCCCAACCGCCGTCGGCGTTGGCGTGCTGCATCAACCAATCCAACCCGCCGTCGACCAGCCGGCTCCACTTGGGATCCGGCCTGTCCTGCCCGCGGATCACTTGGGTGATCGCAAACGTGGCAGTGGCGGTCGACAGGGCGCTGGCAGACAACTGGCCGCGCCAATGCCCATCAGGACCAAGGTGATCCCACAGGCGTATCTCGGCCTGCTCGAGAGCTCGTTCTAGAGGAATTCGCTTCGGACACCTCACCCCCTAATCCCCTCTCCGCCGGGGCCGCCCAGGCCACCCTTCACACCCACCCGGGAGCGCTCGTTCTAGCCTAGATCGTTTCGGACCCCTCACCCCCTAACCCCCTCTCCCGCCCACGCTTCACACCCTTCCGGGAGAGGGGGAATCAGAAGGAGAATCAGGGTTGCTCCCTGGAAGTTTGGCCGTTTACGGCTCAGGGAGGGAGGTCTTGTGGAGCGAGCAAGCAGCGAGCGTGTTTGAGCGTCGCACCTGATAGCACCTCGTATCCGTTGGCACCAATAGAAATTAGGCAGAGCGCAAGAGACCCGGCGAGGTCCCGGAGCTGCTGCGCAGCCCACAAGGCCGACCGACCTCTCGATGCGTTCTTGGACGGGCTCTTGACTAGATCCCGTCTGGAAATTCGGCCCGAAGGCTCGACTCAGCGTGACCACACGCTCAGATGGCCGAGGGCCAGCAGACCATAAAAGGTGTATTCACAGTCCAACTCATCGTCGGCCCAATGGCCGTGGAATCCGCCGCGATTGGTCCACAGGGTGTCGATGTAGTCGAGGCAGGGCTCGAGCAACTCGTCGAAGGGGTGTTGTAACCCGGCCAGGGCGTGCAGGGCGGTGGCGGTGGACAGCAGGTCCGGCATCGGGACGTCGGGGGTGGCGAGGAATCCACCGGAGGTATGCCGTTGGGACGCCAGCCAGTCAGGGGTTGTAGCCGGCACGTCTTGGCCTAGGTTGCGCAACAAGGTGACCGCCGCGGCGGTCACCGGTAGCGTGCCGATCCTCATCGCTTCCTCGTTGCCATACCCGCCGTCAGCGGTGCGCATCCGGTCGACGAAGGACACTACTTCCGTGGGATCCGGCAGGTCCGCTGCCAGATCCTGACAGGTCCCGAGGGCCATGAAACAGGCATACACGTTGCCGCGGGTATCACAAGGCAGGTTGCCGTAACCTTCCCCAACGACCCGAAACTCCGCCAACCGCTCTAACATCATGGCCCGTTCGGCGGCTGACGGCTCGGCGCCCGGCAGCGCTGACCAACACCGCGCTAGGCACGACAGGTGAACCAGATCAAGCTCGGTGCCACCTTTGAAGCCGCGTAGGAAAGGCTCCACACGATCGACGGGGACCTCGGCCCCGAGCGCCAACAGCGCTTCGAGGCCAAAAACCGTGTAATACAAATCCGGCTTGCCGTCTCGATCTTCGAATCCTCCGTCGGCATGCAGGCAGCTGAGGACAAAGTTGCTGACCAAGTCGCTCGACTCACCCAACAGCTGCGGTGCGAGTCTCGACACTTGCAACATTTCGAGTCTCAAACTCATGACACCAACCCTTGATTTCCAAGTCGTTGAAGATTTTGCCGAGAGTCCGTCGTAGTAGACCTTTGACATTGGCGTTGTCGAGCAAACGTAACGCACGGATCGCCTCGTCTTTGTAAGCGTCGAGCAGCTGGCGTCCAGAATCTTCGACCTCGAGCTCGGCAAACAGACGGTAGATCGACGCCGGTCCGATGGCGTCTTCGGCACCGGTCCAGGCGTTGGCGATCTCCTGCTTGCGCGGTCCCTTGGCTTCCTTGTGGGCCAACGCCCAAAGGATGGTCGGCCGCGGCTCGGGGGGCTGCCCAGCTTCGACGGCTTGCCGCAGGTCATCGAGATCATCGCGGATCTGGTAGGCAATACCCAAGGACCGACTGTAGTCGGCTAACGCCTGATGTAAGGTCTCAGAACCACCACCATAAGCGGCCCCCAGGCGCAGAGCAATCTCGAACGCGGGAGCCGTCTTGCGACGGAAGATTTCAACCACGTCCAACGGCTTCATCGGCTTGCGGTCGAGGCACCAGCGTAGCTCTTCACCCTGGCCGACCGACAGCGTACGATGACCTTCCGCGGCCAGTCGCAACATCTCGACCCGACGCTCGGCGGACACCTCGGATTCGGCCAGCAGGCGATACCCTTCACCGACGAGAAAGTCACCAACATTGATGGCAATCGGTACACCATGTAGCGCGTGTAACGTGGCATCACCGTAACGTTCCGCGTCATCGTCTTCGATATCGTCGTGAATCAACGAGGCTTTGTGGAAACACTCCACCGCCACCGCCACCCGGCGCAAATCGGCGGGTACCTCGCCACCGGGTTCGTCGGTTAATGCTTGGTGGACGGCTACCGTCAGAAACGGACGCCAGCGTTTGCCATCTTTCGCCAGCCAGGCCTGCCCCAGGCGCTCAGCGTCGGAAGTCGGCTCCCCCATCAGTTCGGCCAGAGCCTCGGGGGCAAACCAGGTTTCGACCTCGTCGCGCAAGGCGGTCAGGTCCATCCGTCGTGTTTTGTCGTCGCTGGTCAGGTGGATCGAGTCCCACACCCAATCGAGGTCGACCGAGGTGTCGACACAGTCGTCCTGCAACAACGGCAAGGCGATACCGGGGACCGCTGCCGCTTCCATGTAGCTGTAAACCTTTCGCAGCACGTTGATACAGCTGACCCCAACGATGGCGTCGATCTGGCCGGTTTCAATGATCGCCATCACAATCGGCGAACCTTCCGCCACCAGCACCGCATAACCCAGCCGCTCGGCCTCACTCTGCAGATCTTGAATCGTACACAGGCCACACTTCTTGCACAGCAGGCCAAGCTCGTCGAACGGTGCCGGGCACTTATCCTCGACTCGCAAACACTTCGGCAGCAACAACAGACGCCGTTCGAAGGGAATGGCCGCTAGGGACTCCCGCCACAGCTCGTTGTTGACCAATAAGGAGATGAATTCTAGGTAGCGGGTGTCTATCCCACGGCGCTCGCAGAACGCTTCGGCCTCTTCCTGCAATTCGACCATCGACAACGGTGGCACCAGGTTGCGCTCCGCGAGGTCGACGCGCAGCGTGTCCAGGATCGCGTCGCGCTCACTACGGGTCGGCGGAATATCTTTTTGCGTCGGGCGCAACGGCAAGGTAGGGATCTGCGGGGGCAAGCTGACTAGGGGCAAGCTCACAGGGGAATCTCCTTTACGATCCGTTCGGGAAACACATACGAAACTCTGCTGGAACAGGACAATTCAATCTTCGGTGGTGTTGGCCGCAGCTTTGGCTTTCTCGAGAATGGCCTCGGCACTGGGCAGCTGATCGAGCACTTCGGCTGGGATATCGAAGTCCTTCTGTAACTTCGCCAGGCAGCGTTTGCGCTCTTTGAGGGCCCGGTCCTCGTCTCGTTCCTTGGAAAAACGCGACGCCGCATGCTCATGACGCTGGCGCAATAACGAGTAGATGTTGCCGCCGAGCAAGGACGAGATATCCGTCTTCATTTTCTCGCGGTCGACGTCTTCGGCTTGCACCACGTCGCCGTTGATCGGCCCGTTCTTGTACTTGGGGAACAAGATGGCAACTTCGGGGCACACCCGCGAGCACGCCGGACAGTTGGTTTTGCATTTGTCCGGGTTGGCGACGTCGATCTGTTTGTCGCCGTCGACGTCATACACCCCGAAGAGGCAGAAGCTCAGGCATTGCATGCAGTTGGTACAGCGGTCGTAGTCGATCACCGGAAACCACGGCTTCCACTCCGGCGCGGTGCGGCCAGCTCCGTGTCCCTGCACCATCTCCAACACCCCGGCGTCATCGAGCTCGGCAACGCCGCGAAAATGCACCGGGAGGTCACCTTCAGTCGACTCCGCATCATGATCGGTGTCGTTACCAAGCTCACGCAGCACCAACAGCTCAGCGTCGTCGAGGGGTGAAACCCCGCCGCCTTCGCCGGTCACGGTCACCGCATAACCACCCTCCAACAGGGAGCGTAAAACGGCACTTCGGCGCTCCGGTTCGAGGGTGGGCCCCGCCTGCTGATCGAGCACCACCCGCACCGTCGCCTCCGTCGCACTCATGCTTTCGCCTCCGCGGTGCCCAGCACCGCCGCCAGGGTGGCTTGCGCGGTGTCGGTCCGCATGTTGTGGATCGTCACCCCTGCTTCCGGCAAGCTGGCTTCAGCGGCGTGGAACAACCACTTCACTGCCCGTGGGTAACAGGCCACCACGTCGACCGGCGCGGTGTCCGACGCTAGCCGTTGCAGCGCCGGGTCTTGGCGGGCGGCCAGCTCACAGAGGTCGGGCACGGCGTCGAAGGCCACGCCGCTGTTGGCCAAGCCAGCCAACACTTCGTCTTTGACCTCGGGTGGTACCACCCGTGCATAAGCACAATGGCAGTAAACGATTCTTCTTTCGGTATCGGTCATGGTCGTCAGCTCCCGACGGTCATGCGGTGGGTGGGGGTCGGTTGGCCAGGCCGGAAACATTCCAAATGTTCGACTTGCAACCTCGCGGAAGGTGCGCCGCCATCCTGCGATCCGCGACTGGCCAGTTCTGCTTCGAAACAGGCACGTAAGGTGTCAGGGGCAGCCTCAGCACGCAGGTTGACGATCAGCTGGCCGGAGCGCAGCGGGTCCCGCAAGCGCTCGGCAGTCTCCGGTACAAAGTCGAGATGGACCAGATTGACCAGCCCCAACTCATTGAGGCCACCGTCCGGCGACAGCGTCATCTTGAGGTGGGCCACTTCTGCGTCGGCGGCCAGGAGTCGGTCTCTGAGACTCGACGCTAAGGCGGCCAGCCAGTCATTGCCATCCATCTCTTTTTGCGAAGACAGCCGAAGGGTGGCATTGAGCCAGCCGAGCAGCGCCTCACCTTCGCCGTAGGTTGTGTAGTCGATGTCCATCGTCGCCCGTTGGGCCGACTCGTTGGACGCCAGCTGTTGAAACCAAGGATCCAGGCCGAGGTTTTCCCGCGCCGACACTTCAACAATCGTGGCTTCGGGATAACGCTCCGCCAGCGCCCGGTGGAGCCGATGGCGATCGGTCTCAGCCAGGAGATCAACCTTGTTGATCACCAGAATCTCGGCCTCTTCGAGCTGCTTGAGGTAGACGTAGGTCACCTTGTCGGAAAACTTGCGCCCGTCGCGCAGCCCGAGGATTCGCGACGCCCGTATCGGGTCGATGACAACGCTCAAGGGAGCGATAGTGAAGTCGTCACCGTAGAGTCGACGCAGGGGATAACTCACCGTCGCCACCAGATCGGTACAGCTCCCTACCGGTTCCGCCAGAAACACATCGGGGCGGCTGGCTTCGTCGAGCTTGCGGGCAGCGGTACTCAAGGAGTCGAATCGACAGCAGAAGCAGCCGCCAGCAATCTCTTCGACCGCAAAACCCCGGCTGCGCAGGGTTTGGGTATCCACCAGATTCGAGCCTTGATCATTGGTGATCAGACCAACTTTCAACCCTTGGTCAGTGAAGCGTTGGGCCAGTCGCGCCACCGAAGTGGATTTACCGGCGCCCAGAAAGCCGCCGATCATGACGTAACGGGCGGTCTGTTTCATGGGCCGATCTCCGGCTTCTGCCATGGTTTCTCCTCCATTTGGTCGATCGTCTCGCCGAGTAGCTCGAGATAGCCCTCGATCGAAACCGCTTGCGGATCGGGTTTGCCCTGGACTTGGTACAACCAACCGTCGCCATACGAATCCGAGCACACCAATTCAGGGTCGTCGAACGCCTTGGGATTACCGCCACCAAAACGACCGGAGGCTACGCAGAACAGGTCTGCGGTGGCTTTGAAGCCCTCCAGCCAGCCGACAACTTGCCCCACCTCGACGGCACCATCCGGCCCTACTTCAAAATCGAATTCCACAATCTCACCCAACATTCGGGTGGCGAAGTTGGTCAAACCGATGCGCCAGAGATCGGGTTCGACTTCCGCCAGCCAAAAGTGGGCTGGACTATAGAGATAGTCCTTGGGAAACCTCGCCAAGAAACGATGGCGTTTGAATTTGACGGTTTCGATGGCAGCTTTGGTCATGTCGTCCCCTCCACCTTAGGCCCAGCCACCGACCGCACATGGATCTCCGCAGCTGCTCCCAACCTCGGCATTCGGCCGCTGCCGATGGCTTTCGACGGCTCTGGCGATCTCCCGTACTGCCCGCTCGATTTGAGCCCGCGTGGTTGAACGGCCGAGGCCAAACCGTAAGGAGCGTTCCGCGGCGTCGTCTGCTCCGTCGAGAGCTTTGAGTACGTAAGAGCCACCGGCCCCGGGGTCGCTGCAGGCTGCTCCGGACGACACCGCCACCGTCGTCAACTCTATGAGAAGCCGCTCGGCGTCGATCGCCGGCAAGGCGACGTTGAGGTTGTTGGGTAAACGATGTCGGAGACCGCCGTTGACGGTGAGTCCAGGTACCGCCGCACGCAACAATTCCAGCAGCACATTCCGTAACTCGCCGACCCGCTCGGCGTCCCCTTGGCGCTCGGCGGCAGCCAGTGCACAGGCTTTTCCCAAGCCGACGATCCCCGGCACGTTGAGCGTTCCGGATCGCCGTCCACGTTCGTGGCCGCCGCCTTCGATGCGAGGTATGAGGCGCACCCTGGGTCGTCGACGGCGCACGTAGAGGGCTCCGACGCCTTTGGGACCGTAAATTTTGTGCCCAGAGATCGACATCAAGTCGACACCAAGCGCGGAGACTCGACAGTCGACCCAGGCCAACGCCTGGGCGGCGTCGGTGTGGAACAAGACTCCGCGAGCACGGCAATACTCGGCAATCTCACGGATCGGATGTAAGACACCGATCTCGTTGTTGGCCAGCATCAGGCTGACCAGAATCGTGTCAGCGCGGAACGCCGCCGCCACTCGCTCCGGATCGACCCGACCATCCGCTTCCACTGCCAGGTACGTCACCTCGAAGCCGTTGCGCTCCAGACGGCCACACACGTCGAGAACGGCCCGATGTTCGGTGACGGCGGTGATCAGGTGACGTCCACGGTCGGCATAAGCCTCGGCCACCCCCTTGAGTGCCAGGTTGTCGGATTCCGAGGCCCCCGACGTCCACACAATCTCGGCGGGTTCGCAGCCCAGCAACCCGGCAACCTGCCGTCGAGCGGTGTCGACCAAGGCCGCGGCCTGCTGGCCGAACCCGTGTTGGTGACTCGACGCATTGCCGAACACTTCGCCGAAACACGGCAACATCGCCTCCACCACCCGTGGATCGCACGGAGTGGTGGCGTGATGATCGAGGTAAACCGGGGACGGAGCCGTCCCTAGGGAATTGCTCAACCGATGGCGCCCATGCCAAAAAAAACGTTCTTCTTGAGCAGTCGGTAGAGCCAGAAGTCCTCTGGGATCTCCTCGTCGGGTAGATGATGGCTGTGCCGCGGCGTGATGCTGTTGAGCTCAGCGTAGGCGGTGCCGCGACCACTGGTGTCTTCGGCCCCGCTCTCTTCGATGTATTGATGTAGTTCCTGGGGATGCTCGAGAATCACACACCCCTTAGTGCGCTCGGTGACGAAGCTCTGGAAGCCGCGCAGGAACTTGCTGTCGTTGAAGGTGTCGTAGAGGTCTTCACCGTCGCGTACAGTCTCGGTGGCGAAGGACAACGCCGGACAGATCTCGATCGAGCCCCGTGGCCCGATGTGGTAGCCGAGCCCCATGGCGGCGGGACAGAAGGCCTCTCCGTCGGCCGTCCAATAGGTGTCGATGATCAACATCGGCTGGGTACGGCGGATCTCGAGCAGGCGTTTGCGCATCCAGATCAGCTGCTCTTTCGAGACACAATATTCGGGATGGGGTTCCTCCCCCATCGGCCGATAGACGTAATACCAGATGTACATGGCACCTTGGTCGGTGAAGAACTTCACGTACTCGTCGGACATCACTTCGTGCATGTTGAGGCCGGTGGCGGTGGTCGCAATACCGAACAGCAGCTTGGCTTCTTTCAGCCTCGCTAGACCTGCGAGTGCGGCTTCCCAGACGCCGTCACCGCGTCGCCCATCGTTCTGCTCCTGCCAGCCGTCGAGGCTGATCAAGGGCGTGACGTTGCCTGCCTGCTTCAGTCTCGCGACGTTGTCCGGGGTGAACAACATGCCATTGGTGATGACCTGGAAATAACAATCCGAATGTTTCTCCAAAACCTTCCAGATGCCCTTGAACATGAACGGCTCGCCGCCCAACAAGGTGTAATAATAGGCATTCTGCCTCTTGCCAGACTCGATGATCCGGTCGAGATCTTCTTCACCAATGAAGTGGGCGGTGCCTTCCTTCTCCACCCAGCAACCGTGGCAGCGTAAGTTGCAGGTGTTGGTGAGGGCGATGAACATGAACGGCGGGTAAAGCTCACCACGATCGAGCCGTCGTTTGTAGGACCAAATTGCTTTAGCCCCTTTATACGCATAGAGATGCGCTGCCTTCCACGCGACCTTTGGCGACAGGCTGGTCGCCGCTCGCCAGGCCATTCGAGCCAACACGGCCTGTTCCTTGACGAACGAACGTTCACTGCCGACCGGCGGCAAATCGATCACTGGCGAGGTTCTGGGCATCCGAGTCGAGGGCAACGTCACGGGCAATGCAGGCATCTCGGCGGGTCCTCTTGGGTCGAGTTTGCGTATTCTCTGCGATCGATACGAACCTTAGTCTGCCAAGTTGCGCTGGCGGCAAATTATGGTGTCAAGCTCTTGTAAAAGTCAGTCCCGCGAGCTTCGAGTGATACCTGCGATCGACGACCTTACGGAACCGTCAGGTTCCCCTTCGTCCCTGGTTTAAGGCGGAAGGTCACACCTCGACCGCCCAGCCGAATCTTGCAGGAGGGGATAGGATCGCCCTGCCCCGGCGACCGGATCGACAAGGAGACCGCTATGAGTGAAGACTCACGGGACGTCACTCAGATACTGATCGATTGGAACCACGGCGACACCGAGGCGCTCGATGCGTTGATGCCGCAGATCGTCGACGAGTTGCGCAGAGTGTCGAGCATGTACTTGCGTGGCGAAAGTGACGCCAGCGTCTTGCAGCCAACGGCGTTGATCAACGAGGTTTATCTCCGCTTGATCGATCGCAAGCGGGTGAGCTGGCAAGACCGCGCCCACTTCTTCGCCTTCGCCGCCCTGACCATGCGTCGTATCCTGGTTGAGCACGCTCGGGCGCGCAACGCCGCCAAGCGAGGCCGCGGCGAAGAGCTGGCCACACTCATCGACACTCCGGGATCGGATGGCTCTGCCAAACGAGTCGACGTGCTAGATCTGGACCGCGCTCTCAAAAAACTCGCCCGCCTCGACGCGAAGCAGGCACGGGTCGTGGAGTTGCGCTATTTTACCGGCCTCACGGTCACCGAAACGGCAGAAGCCATGGGCATCGCGAGGGCCAGTGTCACGCGCTACTGGACCCTCGCGAAAGCCTACCTCTACCGTGAATTGAATCGGCAGGGGTAGCTATCGACTCCCTAATTCGTCCGAGAGAACGGGTCGATCAAAGTCCTACCGCCGCACAGACTACCCTAATGAACCTGCAGCGATCGATCTTGATCCCGGTACCAAAAACTTCAATGTTGTCGGGGACTTCTATTCCGATGGCGTCAAGAGAAGCGGGTGCGTCGCAGAGGAGCTGTTCGAGGCCAAGACAGAGATCGGTTATCCTGGTGCATTCCACTCCATGAGGAGATCCCGTGAAGTTGCCATTGAAGGTACAGTTGGGAATGCCATCACAATTTTCGATCTCCGGGTTGCAGCCCCATTCCTGAGGGGTTTCCGGAAGCTCGATCACCGGTGGCGAAGGAACAGGTAACGTTGTGTTGCCGTCACCATCGCTACCACCAGATCCAACGCCACCACCGCCGCTAGGCGGCGTAGTTGGCCACCGAACATTCCCCGGTACTCCCCAGGAGAAGTTGAGCGACGGCATCTTGTCGACGACGTTGACGGTCTCGTGAATCTCGTAGATGTTGCCGTCGCCATCGACCCAGATATCTCCTTTAGTCGTGGGTAACGCGATGAACGAGATGCCTTGAGTCAGCTCGAGGGCGTGTCGGCGAAAGCCGGTCGCGGCCTGGGTAGCGCATCCCGCGCCCATGACCGTCCATGGATCCGCCGACATAGCGGCTCGATAACTTGCCTCGAGCTGATCGCGATCCCCCTCGATCGTGCCGATCAGAAAATCGTCCTGGAGGTGGGTGATCCGCGCCAACTCAGCCTCCCGCCAGTGTGCGTCAACTCGGCTGTAGATCAGGATCTCGTTGTAAATGCCTCGCCCTGGCCAATCCAGCCCGAGCACCGTGTCGACTGCGGAATTGAAACCACCGGAAGGGTCTTCGAGCGCCGGCAACCACGCGCTCTGCCAGTCGCCCCAAGCCATTTTGGCGAAGATCCGAGACAGCTGGGCGCTGGCGTAGATGTCGGTCTGCAGCGCCTCGAAGGAACCGGGAGGGATCTCGATACCAAGGCGCTTCTCGATGGCCTCGCGATAAGCCAGGAGCATGGTGTCGATGGTCGCCATGGTGAGGCGGCCCGCGAAGCGCCCCTTGTAGCGCAGACCATCGCGCCAGCGGTTCTCGCTGATGGCTCCGCTCCGATACGCCTCGAAGGTCAGGATCGCGAGGTCTTTGGTGAGGCTCGCTTCAGCCACGCAGACCTGACTGTCGACGGCAGTGTTGTGCATCTCCCTGAGCATCATACCGACGCCCCGTTCCAAGACATCGAGTTGGCTAGCGGTACAGCCGGCACAATCGATGGCCGGGTCGACGGTGACGATTTGATCGACATCGCCACTGAGAATTGGCGCCGCTTGGGTCTGGCCGGAAGCGACAAAGAACAATAAGGAAGCAGCAGCAGCGACCACCATCCCCCGCAAGCGGGTGCCGGGTTCAGCGGTGACAGCTCGTTGAGCAAAGGCAATGGAAACGTTGTTCTGAATCATGGTCTAATCCTTATTTACTAGGTCGAGCGACTCAGTGGAGCAGCGCGCCAATGATGTCGACGGAACCGTCGGCCGAAGACTCGGCGAAGCGGCGGCCGAAAAAGTCACGATGCAGGAAGATGCGCGCGGGAGAGTTCACCCGATCGTCGGCACGACCGATCAGAGTCCGGCCCAGATAGATCTTGTCGTCGGCAAAACTTCCGGCAACGTGCAGCGCCACGGCGCTGATCTGCGCATTCGACCACTCCGGCTGCGTCCCGGCGTAATGCGTCAGACTGATGACTTCACGCACCGGGAGTCCGGAAGGATCAATGAGATACCAAGAATCCTCGGAATTACGATACGTGGAGGCCTGATAGCCGTTGAACCGGCGGTTCCAGACCAGTCGATTGTTGGGACCATACACGTAGATTTCGTTCACCTGCTCCTTCTGACCCGACGCCGAATCCCAGCGGTAAGGGATGTTGTAGTCACGCCCTGTGCGCTGCCCGAGTCGATCCTTGGGGACACTCGGCGGCGTGAGCGGACTGCCGCCGGCAGTCGGAGTCGGCTGGATGGCCAAGGTGTAGGCGTGCTCGGAGATATGACGCTGGGTGCCCAACTTCACCAATTTCCCGAGCCCGTCGTATTGCGCCAGGCCGCTGTCGTAGAACGTGCCGCTGCCTGGATGGAAGAGTGTCAAACGTTCGAGCCGACCGGGACCGCTGATATGCGGCGTGGACGTCTCGATGATGCCGTTGCCGAGCGTGGTCTCGACCACCCGTCCAGCACTATCGTGAACTACACCATCGATCCACGCCTCGTAGACACCCCCGACCGTGGCCGAGAAGCGAACCAGGTCGCCGTAGGCGCCCTCGGTTGTCATCACCCTAGGCACCCGCGGGCTGCACAGGCTGAAG
>JAJCXO010000144.1 GCA_029263395.1 Acidobacteriota bacterium
GATCCAGCAGCTGGTGGCCAGTTGATCGAGGTGGTCGAGACAACTCGTGAGCTTGATCCCGGCGACTTCGAAGACCTTTCGATCGAGCTCACCTCCGCAGCCTTTGGCCCGGCGCAGCTCTTTGTGGTGGCAGATGACGACGGCACCGGCGCGGGTGTTCCAGCCGGCACCCAGAACGAGTGTGACGAAACCAACAACGTCCACAGCCTGAACTACGACACCGAGGATGTGGGGCTGCTCTTGACCCTGGCTGACGGTGACGACGCGGTCAATCCAGGTGAGGTGGTGACCTACACCTTGACGGTATCGAACGCCAACATTTTTGAACGGACTGGCGTCAGTGTCAGCGATACGTTGCCGCCGAATACTCTTTTCGTAAGTGCTAGCGACGGTGGCGTCGAGACCGGCGGCGCTGTTGCCTGGCCGCCGTTCAGCTTGCCGGCGGGTGCAACCGTGATGCGCACCTTGACCTTCCAAGTTGATCCGGCCATTCCGGTGACCGTCACGACCTTGACCAACACCGCGGCGGTGACCGACGACGGAGTGAATGGCCCCGATCCGACACCGGCCAACAACATTGCCTCGGATACCAATCGGGTGCTTACCGTTCGCGCTGACGCCGGCGGCCCCTACGCCGGTGATGAAGGCGTGGCCATCGGTTTCGACGCTTCCGCCTCCTCAGATCGCGACGGCACCGTCGTCGCCTTTGAGTGGGATCTGGACGGCGACGGCGCCTACGACGATGCCAGCGGCGTCACCGCCAGCCGCTCGTTCCCGGACAACGGCACCTTCCAGGTGTCGGTGCGGGTGACCGACGATTCTGGCGAACAGGACACCGCCAGCGCCGAAGTGACCGTCGGTAACCTGCCACCGGTGCTCGACGCCGGTCCCGACCAGACCCTCACCGAAGGTGACGCGACAACCTTGGTTGCCACCACCTTCAGCGATCCGGGCAGCGCCGACACCCACACCGCCACTATCGACTGGGGTGACGGCTCGCCCCTCGACACCGGCGTGGTCGATCAGGCCGCGGGCATCATCGCGGGGGGCCATGACTTCCCGGATGACGGCGTGTTTAGCGTCCAGGTTTGCCTCACCGATGACGATGGCGAGACCACCTGTGACTCTTTCACGGTGACGGTCGAGAACGCGCCACCTATTGTCATCGAACCGGGGGACGTTGATCTGCGCACCTGGCAAGCCGAACGGTGGACGCACATCAGCCACCCGGGTACGCCGCAGTGGGATGTTGCGGCTGACGGGCTGAGTGTGCTGCAAGTCCAGAACGCGCCACCAGCGGTGTTCTACGGTGACTTCCCGGCTTTTGGCACTCGAATCAAGGGTCGCATCAAAGTCGAAACCTCGAGTGATGACGACTACATCGGCTTTGCGCTCGGCTACAACCCGGGTGATGTCAACAATCCCAATGCCGACTTCCTATTGCTCGATTGGAAGCAGGCCAACCAGGGTGCCGGCCGCATCGGCTTGGCCGTGTCCCGGATCACCGGCCTCGAGCCCGCCCTCGGCAACGGACATATCGGCGACACCATCGAAGAGCTACAGCGTGGTTTCAACCTCGGCAGCACGGGTTGGCGAGACAACCGGGAGTACGAATTCACCATGGAGTTCACTCCCAACCGCTTGCGGGTCTTTGTCGACGGCGTGCTCGAGATCGACCTCGTCGGCGACTTCTCCGGTGGCCGCCTGGCGTTCTACAACTTCTCCCAGGAGCGGGTGCGCTACCGGGCGTTTTCGGTTGAGTCGCTGGTTGCCGACGAAGGCCGGCCGATGTCTCTCGTGGCTGCCTTCGGCGACATCGGTGAACTCGACACCCACACCGCCACCGTCGACTGGGGTGACGGCACCGTCGAGCCGGGCACGGTCGATCAGCAGCCGGGTTTTGGCACGGTAATCGGCGAGCACACCTACCTCGACGATGGCTCGATCACTGTCGAAGTCTGTGTGACCGACGACGATGGCGGCATCGGTTGTGGGTTCTTCCCAGGTATCGTGAACAACCTGCCACCGGTGGTGGAGGCCGGCGGGGATCGCCTCGCCTATACCACCGAAGGACTCGACGTGATGGCCCCGTATACCGACGCCGGAGTGGTCGACACCCATACGGCGACGATCGACTGGGGGGATGGCATCGTCGAGCCGATCGACGTCACCACCACTGCGGGGACCGGCACTGTCCTCGGCAGCCATGCCTATGCCGACGAAGGCATCTACACCGTGGAAGTCTGTGTCACCGACGACGACGGCGGTGTTGGCTGCGACCGGTTTGTCGTCACCTGGCTGGTGCCGATCGTGGATGTTGCTGTCGACAAACAAGCCGACCGGTTTGCTGTACGGCCGGACGAAGACATCAACTATCAAGTCTTCGTGGTCAACGAGGGCACCCGCGAGCCGGAAGGCGTCGTCGTGCTCGACACCTTGCCGGATCACATCGACTTTGTCAGCGCCACCGATGGTGGCAGCTATGACGCGGTCGCACGCACCGTCACCTGGACCGTACCGCGCTTGGCCTATCGCTCCACTGCCTCGTTGGGGTTGGTGCTCCGTTCGCGCAGCGTGCTGCCGTTCGGGGAGCCGGCGGTCAACACGGTTCAGGTCACCGACGATGGGCGCTTCGGCCCGGACGAAGATCCTGCCGACAATGTCGACACCGCGTCGGTTGTGCTGTGGGATGGTGTGTCGCCGATCGTGGTTGCACGGCCACCGGTCAACCTGTCGCGCACCGCCGGAGCGTTCTCCAACGCCAGCTCGGAAGGTGGCCTCAGCGTTTCGGTTTCGCGGATCATCGACGGCAATCTGAATACGTCGTGGTTCACCTCATGTGGCGATTCCGCCAACCAAGGTGGGGCACCATGGGCCGAAGTCCTGTTGCCACGGGATGCGACCGTGCAAGAGCTGCGGCTGTTCGGTAACCGTCAGAACGCCAATGGCCGCGACATGTTTTCGGGCTTCTTCCAACTCTTCGATGCTGCGGGCGAAGAGCTCTTCAACTCCTTCGAGTTGGAGCTGCCGGCACCGACGCGCGACCTGACCCTCGCTATTCCGACCACCGAGGGGGTACGCCGTGCCCGTTTCACCGCCACTGCCGACGAGAGTTGCAATCCGGGCTTCGGCGAGCTCGAAGTGATCGGTTTCTATGGCGACGGAGCTGGCGACACGCTGCTCGAAGGCGACACCCTCGACCTCGACAGTGTCTTCTTCGATAACGATCCGAGCGAACTCCACACCGCGACCGTAAATTGGGGGGACGGCACCATCGAAGCCGGTGTCCTGGTCGAGAGCGGTGGCAACGGCACCATCGATGGTTTACACACCTATCCTGAAGATGGTGTTTTCACTGTCGAAGTGTGTGTCACCGATCCAGAAAACAATGTCGGCTGTGACCAGATCCCGCTGACCGTGTTGAACGTTGCTCCGGCAGTCAATCAAGGGGATATTGATCTCAACTTGTGGCAGCCCGAGATCTTCAGTCACGTCGACCATCCGAACAATCCCAACTGGGTGGTGGCGGACGATGGCGCCAGCGTCATCCAGACGGTGAATGCCAAACCTTCAGTCTTTGTCGGAGACTTCCCGGCCTTCGGGACTCGTATCACGGGTCGGATTGTGGTTGAGACCGGCAGTGATGACGACTTCATTGGCTTTGCCCTCGGCTACGAGCCCGGCGACGCCTCCAACTCCGACGCCGACTTCCTGCTCGTCGATTGGAAGCAGCAAAATCAAGACGCTGGCCTGCGAGGCTTGGCGGTATCCCGTCTCACCGGTGTCGTACAGGAAATGTGGGTCCATACCGGTGCAAATATCGAGGAATTGGCCCGCGGCTTCAATCTCGGCAGCATCGGCTGGCGTGATCGCCAGGAATACGAATTCACCTTCGAATTCAACGAAGACCGTTTGCGGGTGTTCGTCGACGGCGTGCTCGAGATCGACATCACCGGGCAGTTCTCGAACGGCCGACTCGCGTTCTACAACTTCTCCCAAGAGCGCGTTCGCTACCGGGCCTTTGAAGTTGATTCGTTGGTGCTCGACGAGGGCGGTTCTGCCGATCTACTGGCCAACTTCAACGATCCTGGAGTCCTCGACACCCACGACGCAACCATCGACTGGCGCGACGGCTCGGCGGTCGAACCCGGGACGATCACCTTCACCGGCAACACCGGTTTTGTCACCGGCACGCATCAATACCTCGACGATGCGCTGTATCAGGCCGAGGTCTGCGTCACAGACGACGAAAACGCCACCGGCTGTGGTGAGTTCGCCATCCTGGTGCGCAACTTGCCACCGGTGGTCGAAGCCGGTGTCGATTTGGCCGGCAGCGCCAACGCGCCGGTGGCCCTGGCACCCGCAACCTTCACCGACGCAGGCATCCTCGACACCCACACCGCCACCATCGATTGGGGTGACGGTTCGGTGGAAACCGGCGTGGTGACGGAAAGCGGCGGTGCGGGCACAATCGATGGCGCGCATGCCTACGTTGCCCCGGGGCTCTACTCGGTTGAAGTCTGTGCCACCGACGACGACGGCGGTGTCGGCTGCGACACCCTCGAAGTCACGATCGTGGCACCACCGGTGCTGACGGCGACCAAGGTCGATGTCCACACCTTGGATGTGGACGGCGATGGGGTTGTCGAGCCCGGCGACCGGGTGCGCTACGACCTGGTAGTGACCAACATCGGCGCCGGCCCGGCAACCAGTGTGTTGCTCGACGACGCGATCCCCACCCATACGACCTTGGTAGTCGGTACGGTGACCACATCTCTCGGCACGGTGCTGAGCGAAAATCCGGTGTCAGTGGATATCGGCACGTTGGGGCCAGCGGCTTCTTCGACAATCTCGTTCGAGGTCATCCTCGACAACCTACCGGTGGGTACAACCGAGATCAGCAACCAGGCGACGGTGACGTCGGTTGAATTGGACGCAGTGCTGTCCGACGATCCAGACGTCGCCGGGCCCATCGATCCGACGGTCACTCCGGTGGCTGGTGATCCCGAACTCATCGCGAGCAAAACCGACGCCCTGCTGACCGATCACGATGGTGACGGCGTGCCGTCTCCGGGTGACGAGATCGGCTACACGATCGAGATCACTAACAGCGGTTCGGGTGCTGCCTCGAACGTGACGTTGCGGGACTTGATACCCGATCACACCGCGTTGGTGGTGGGTTCGGTGGTGACTAGTCATGGCGCCGTGCAGGCCGAAGACCCGGTGGACGTCGACCTCGGTGTGCTCGAGGCCGGCACCTCCGCCACGGTGACGTTTGCGGTGACGGTTGCCAACCCGATCGCTACCGGAATCGACCGGATCGTCAACCAGGGGACGGTGATGTCCACCGAACTGCCCGCCGTGCTGACCGACGATCCCGACCTCGGTGGTGATGTCGATCCTACCGAGACCACAATCACCGCGGCGCCCGATCTGGTGGCGGAGAAAGTTGACGCCTTGGTTGACGATGTTGACGGCAACGGTGTGCCATCACCCGGCGATGTACTCGAGTACACCGTGCGGATTTTCAACAATGGCAACACCTCGGCGGCCGACGTCAGCTTCGAGGACACCATCCCTGAACACACCACCTTGGTAGCCGGCTCGGTGTCGAGTGATCGCGGCACCGTAGAGACGCAGGATCCGATCCTCGTCACCGTCGGCGAGATCGCAGGTGGCATGGACGTGGTGACCGTACGGTTCTCCGTCCTGATCGACTCACCGATCGCCGCCGGGGTGATGGACGTGGTCAACCAAGGTGTGGTGCGCAGCAGCGAACTGGCCGATGTGTTGACCGACGATCCCGACGTCGGCGGTGACGCCGACCCAACCGAGACCATGATCCAGGCCGAACCCAAGTTGCGCCTCGAGAAGGTTGACGTCCTGTTCGACGATGCTGATAACAACAGTGTCGCCTCCCCCGGTGACGTCCTGCTGTACCAGTTGACGCTAGACAACGATGGCAACACCGCCGCCACCGGCGTGGTGCTGAGGGATGTGATCCCAGCCCACACCGAATTTGTGGCCGGCAGCCTCCAAACCTCGAACGGCGTGATCGTGACCGAAGATCCGATCGAGCTCAGTCTCGGTCAGATCGATGTTGGCGTGACCGCAACGGTGAGTTTCCAAGTGCAGATCGTGGCGCCGTTCCCAACCGATGTGCTGGCGGTATCGAACCAGGCGACGGTGACCTCGGTTGAGGTGGCGGTCCTATCCTCGGACGATCCGGACACCCCCGCCACCGGCGACCCAACCGTCACCGACGTGTTCATCACCCCCGAGATCACCCTCAGCGACGTGACGGTGGCCGAGGGTGACCCGACGTCGATCGTCGACGCGGTGTTTGTGCTGGAGCTATCCCAGGCCAGTAACCGACCGGTGAGCGTCGACTACACCACCTCGGACGTCAGCGCCCAAGCCGGCGTCGACTACACCACGGCCACGGGGACCATCAGCTGGGCCGCCGGGGAGACCACGGCCCAGGCCATCGTCCAAGTGCTGCCGGATCTACTCGACGAGCTCGACGAAACCTTCATCGTCACCCTGTCGAATCCCGTCGCCAGTTCGATCGCCGATGGCGAAGGTATCGGCACCATCCTCGACAACGACCCCACACCGTTGATTACCATCGACGATGTCACGGTCAGCGAAGGGGATAGCGGCACCGTCGACGCTGTCTTCACCGTCAGCCTGAGCTCACCCAGCGCCTTCGATATCAGCGTCGACGTTGAGACCGCCGATGGCTCGGCCACGGCGGGAGCAGACTACACCGGTGTCTCGACCGGCGTGATCATCCCTGCCACTAGCACCATTGCCACGGTGGTGGTGCCGGTACTGGGTGACTTGCTCGACGAAGCCGACGAAACCTTCACCGTCTTGTTATCGAACTCGGTCAACGCCTTGATCGGCGATGCTGAAGGCCTCGGCACGATCCTCGACGACGACGCACCACCGGTCCTCAGCATCAACGACGTGACCGTGACCGAAGGTGACAGCGGGACCGTTGATGCCGTCTTCACCGTCAGCCTGAGCTCGGCCAGCGGCTTCGACATCACCGTCGACGTTGCCACCGCTGATCTCACCGCGGTCAGTGGCGCGGACTACACGGCAACCACCCGATCCGTTGTCATCAGTGCGGGCGGCACAAGCACAACCCTGGTGGTGCCGGTACAAGGTGACCTGCTCGACGAGCTCGACGAAACCTTCACCGCAACGTTGTCGAATCCGATCAACGCAACCCTCGGCGATAGCGGAGGGTTGGGGACCATTCTCGACAATGATGCACCGCCGGCCTTCGCCGTCAGCAACGTGACCGTGACGGAAGGTGACGCCGGGGATGGTGTCCAGGCCACATTCAGCGTCACGCTGTCGACTGCTTCGGGCCTGCCGATCAGTGTCGACTTTGCCGCCGTTGATGGCACCGCCACTGTGGGGACAGACTACCTCGCTACCAACGGTTCGTTGAGCTTCGCGGCTGGCGAAACCACCGCCACCGTAACCGTGCCGGTGGTGGGTGACGATCTCGCCGAAGACAACGAGAGCTTCCGCCTGGTGCTGTCGAACGCCATCAACGCAACCCTCGGCGACGGAGAAGGGCAAGGCACCATCGTCGACGACGACGTGCCGCTGCTGGCGGCGTCCAAGGCCGATTCCCTGGTTGGAGATCTGGACGGCGACGGTCTCGTCAGCCCCGGCGACACGGTGCAATACACCGTCACCGTGAGTAACACGGGCACCGGCCTCGCCAACGGCGTCGTGTTGGAGGACGCCATCCCGACACACACCGTGTTGGTGGCGGGTTCAGTGACGTCGAGCCAGGGCGATGTCGAGTCGGAAGATCCAGTGCGGGTTGCGATTGGCGACGTGGCGGTGAGCGCCTCGGTCACGGTCACCTTTGAGGTGACGATCGATCACCCGATTGCAGCCGGGGTGCGAGAGATCTCGAACCAAGGCACGGTGACCAGCCAGCAGCTCGACCCGACCGTCACTGACGATCCGGAAGCACCAGGAGCCTTCGACCCAACGTTGACCTCGATCAACGCCGCGCCGGATCTCGCAGTCACCAAAGTTGACACCTTGGTGGACGACGTCTTGGGTGATGGCGGAGCGTCACCGGGTGATGCGTTGGAATACGTCATCACGCTGGTCAACCGCGGTAACACCGCCGCCACCGACGTAGTGTTGGTCGATCCGATCCCCCTCGACACCGAGCTGATTGAGGGTTCGATCCTCAGCAGTCGCGGCACGGTGGCGATCTTCGACGATCCCGAAGGCCAAACCATCGAATGGACCGTTGGTGAGGTCCTCGGTGCCAGTCTCGAAGCGTTGACGCTGAGCTTCCAGGTCCGCATCGGTCAGCCGCTGCCAGGGGTTAATGAAATCCTCAACCAGGCCATGGTCAACAGCGTTGAGATCGCCGAGGTGCTCTCAGACGATCCGGACCAGCCTGGCACCGAAGACCCAACGGTGACGCCGGTCCTGGGGTGTAATTACGGCCTGGC
This sequence comes from Acidobacteriota bacterium, assembly GCA_029263395.1. GTDB lineage: Bacteria > Acidobacteriota > Thermoanaerobaculia > Multivoradales > J023 > JAAELT01. Next base: position 8,502 of record JAJCXO010000144.1, read on the forward strand.
GGTGGACTTCGCGCAAGGCTGTGGTGTGGTCTTCGTGCCGGACTCCTGCAACGAGTGTGACGGCAAGGTCACCTACTTGACGCTCGAGTATCAGGGCACCGAGCCGGACGCCTTCGTCGAAGTGGTGCAACACGATGACATCGTGGTGTTCTCGGGCACTGTTCAACCCGGAGACTGGCTAACCTTCGAAGGTGCCGACAACCAGGGCACGCTGACCAGCAAGATCCAAGTCTGGGTCAACGGCGTCGAGCACGTCGAAATCCACACCAGTTGTTCGCAGCCGATTGGGCCGGGGCTGGTGGCAGGGGATTTCCAGGTGGTGGACGGCGAAAGCCGCAACGGCGGACTGTTGTGTCCGATCTTCGACGGTGGGTGCAGCACCTGCGACGGCAAAGTGACCGAATTGACCCTCGACTATGTTGGGGACACTGAGGTGTTCGTCGAAGTAGTGCAGAACGACGATGGTGATTCTGATTCGGACAGTGATTCGGACAGCGACAGTGATTCGGACAGTGACAGTGATTCGGGCGGTGACTCGGACAGTGACAGTGATTCGGACGGTGATTCGGAAGGCGGTGGTAGTTCGAGCAGTCCGATCGTCATCTTCTCCGGCACCGTACAACCCGGCGAGCCGTTCACCCTCGTGGGCGCTGATACAAACGGTACCTTCGGCAACGAGATCACGATCTACGTCGACGGTATCGAGCACACCCGCATCCACACCAGCTGTTCGCAGCTGATCGGTCCAGGACTCCAGAGCGGTGACTTCCTGGTGACGTCTGGTATCAGCCGCAACGGCGGCGCGCTCTGTCCGATGCCAGGCCTCTGTGATGTCGTCGGTACCGGCCGCCTGGCAATCGACGGCAACAAGGTGAGCTGGGAGCTGACCAACGTCGGTTTGGAGGCAGTGACCATCGACAGCATCCACCTACTGTGGCCCAACGCCAACGGCGACCTCGAGAAGGTCAAGTTGGACTCGAAGACGATCTACGATCTATCCGTCGCGCCACCGGCCGCGGTCATCAACTCCGGTTGGAGTGGTCAGGAGACCGATCGCGAGATCCAGCCCGGAGACACCGAAACCCTACGTTTCGAGTTCGATCAAGATGCCGAGTCCGGAAACCTGGTCTGCGAAGGCGGCGATGACGAGGACTCGGACTCTGATTCGGACAGCGACAGTGATTCGGACTCGGATAGTGACTCCGATGGGGACAGTGACTCAGACGGGGACAGTGACTCCGACTCGGATAGCGACAGTGTCGAGGATAGTTCTGGCTCAGACCGGTCGGACTCGACGTTCGGTTCGAGCCCTTCCGTCGCAGTGATGCCTGAGTCTCGCCTGGGCGTCGTGGCCTCGTGGTTGGCTGGAACGGCAGCGTTCTTGGGTCGTATGTTTGGATAAGTAATCAGGTAACAGGAATGGTGGTCGTCCCGTGCGTTCAGCTGCAAGCTGAGGCAGGCAGTGCAGCCGAGCGGCGGGGCGGCCACTGATGTAGCACGACTCTGCCTGGTCCGCCCTCAGACTCGCGTCCAACCGGGCGCCGAGGACCTGGGCCTCTTCCGGAACGCCAGCCCACACCCGCAAGGGCGTCTGTCCTGCGAACCAACTGGTGTTCCGCCGCCCGCAGAGGACCTTGGCCTCCCCTGAACTCCCGTCCTACCGCCGGAAGGGCGCCTGTTCTGACGTTCGAAAGGTCTTCTCCCGCTGTTGGAGCCCTGAACTAGACGTCCGACAGGTGTCTTCCCGCCGTTGGGCGCAATTCCGAACGATCGAATCGCGTCTTCCCAGTGGTTGGGTACCTGTTTCGACGTTCGAAAGGTCTTCTCCCGGGCGTCAATCAGGTGACGCTGAAGTGCTGTCACCCCCTCAGCGGGCCTAAAAGTGCTGCTTGGCCTGCCAGTTGGCGGGCCAAGCGACCTGCCTGACCCTGCCTGACCTTGACCCTGCCTGACCTTGACCCTGCCTGACCCTGACCCTGACCCTGACCCTGCCTGACCCTGACCCTGACTGAACCTGACCATGACTGAACCTGACCATGACCTTCAGGGTCAGACAGGGCAGATAGGCGGTCGTGCCCGTGCGTTCACCATCTCCACGATCCCTAGCCCCCATTCCGCAACTCGCTGTGGAAGTGGTGACGATGACCGTCACCGTCACCGTCACCGTCACCGTCACCGTCACCGTCACCGTCACCGTCACCGTCACCCCATGTACATCGTCATCGTCACGGATGTACATCACCATCTCCATCATCTACATGGTGAGGATGATCGAGGCGTTCGGCGCGGTGAATCGTCGATCGTGCCTTCCCCGACGGGTAGAGACCGCGATTAACGCTCGATCCGGGTCTCCTCACGCTACAGAGACCACGATTCACGCTCGGGCCGGGTCTCCTGACGTCGCAGAGACCGCGATTTACGCTCGATCGTGGTCTCCTGACGCTGCCGAGACCGCGATTTACGCTTGATCGCGGTTTCCCAGCGTCGAGGATCGAGGAATCGACGATTAGGCGGAAATTTGGGACGTTCAGACGAGCAGCTCTGCCATCCGCTCCGAACCCGCTACTCGATGTCTCTGTCCACTTTCGAGTTATACTTGGAGAGTCCAAGGGTAACTCCCCATCTGAGGTAGGACTATGAGTGCCAAAGTAGGATCGAAGGGCCAAATCGTCATCGAGAAGCCGCTTCGCGATGCTCTGGGAGTAAAGACGGGCTATGTCGCAGTCCAGAATCTGGTCGAGGACCACATCGTGATCCACTTTTACCCGCCTGAACACAAGGCATCAATCAAGGGTATCCTCGCCAGCGCGTGCCACAAAAAAGTGAGTGCCGAGGAGTGGCCTGAAACCCGGCGAGGTGCTTGGCCTGCCGCCGTGAAAGCAGAATGGGCGGAGACTGGTCTTGGAAGCCCTTCGCCTAAGCCAAAACTCCAATAGGCATTCTTTTGCCGATGCGCTTCTATGGGCTGAAGCGCGCAATGCCAAGACATCGGTCTATACGTTTGATCGACGGTTTCCGAAACTTGGCCTTGACCAAGTCGATGTCAATTGATTGCTAGCAGCGCGTCGAACCCGACGCAACGTGAAGGTTCGAGGTCTTTAGGAACAACTCCTGGGTGCGAATCGATCCGCGGACGGAATCCCACTCCGTAATCTGGGCGGTCCAACAAGTCGGCATCGATGGCCAGCCGCTACGCGTCCGTCAGTGATCTATCAGAAAGGCTTCCAATCTCGTACAGTGACGAAACCCAGGGGCAGCAGCAGCGCTCTACCTATTCTCGGCCTCAAGGGGTCTAGCCCAGTCGATTTAGGGCGGTATATTGATCGAAGGAGAAGTTCCATGACGGATGATCCGATCGTAGCGGAAGTCCACGAAACGCGTGTGAGGCTGCTCGCAGAGCACAACGGAAGTGTGGCGCGTTACCTTGACAGTCTGAAAAGGCGGCGCGCTGAGGAGCCGATTGAAGAAGCCATTAGAGATATTGAGGAGTTCCAGCGGAGAACCATGCGGCAGGCTTAGTAGGGCAGTCAAAGCCTCGCCAACGGTCGATATCTAGCTAGAGGCTATGCTTCCACTACGCAACCCAGTGCGTCACCGGCTTCGAAAGGAATTCCTCAACCGCGATCCCGTCACCGCCTACCAGCAGTTTGCGCGTCGGCCGAAAGGCGCTGTCGAACGCTGCCATGCCGGGCAACACGTCTGGCGAGCGTCCGCTCTTCACCTCGATCGCGGTCAGCGATCCGCCGGCGCGCGTCACAAAATCGACCTCGCGATTACGGTCTCGCCAATAGAAGAGCTCACAGTCGCCGGCCGCGGCGGCATTGGCCAGGTGCGCACCCACCGCGGACTCCACCAACCGCCCCCAGGTAGCCCGATCGGCGCGGGTGTCGTCGAACGTAAGCCCAGATTGCGCCGTGACCAACGCCGTGTTGAGCACTTGCAGCTTGGGGCTCGAGCCGCGCCGCCGCGCCGCACCTCCGGCGTATTTCTGTAAACCGACGAGCATTCCCGCCGCGGCCAGCAGATCGAGATAGTGGGCCAGCGTCGTGGTGTTGCCAGCATCTTGCAGCTGGCCAAGCATCTTGGTGTACGAGAGAATCTGACCGGAGTAGGTACAGCCCAACTCGAAAAGGCGGCGCAAGAGTGCTGGCTTGTCGACCCTCGAAAGCAGCAAGACGTCGCGCGCGATCGTCGGTTCGATCAGCGAATCGCGGATGTAGCGTCGCCAACGTTGGGGTTGGCCGGCGAGCGGCGCCGCCCCCGGGTAGGCGCCGTAAAACAGGTACTGCTCGAGGTCCCACCCGAAGGCTTCTTGCATCTCACCAAAACTCCAATGGGGCAGATGCAGAAGCTCGAAACGTCCCGCGAGACTCTCGGTCAACCCACGCTGGACCAGCAGCGGAGCCGAGCCCAGCAGAACCACCTTGAGTGGACATCGAGCGCGGGTGTCCTCGTCCCATAGACGCTTGGCGGTCTCTGACCAATGGGGGACTTTCTGCATCTCGTCGACGATCAGAAGCGCCCCCTGCTCGCCACCTTCGCCAGCCAGCAAACGCGCCGCCTGCCACTGCTGCTCGATCCACTGCGACCCGCGCAGGGTTGGCTCGTCAGCACTGACGAAACGACTCGGCAATGCTGCACGCTCCGAGACCTGCGTCACCAGCGTTGTCTTACCCACCTGGCGAGCTCCGGTAATCACCTGCAGGAAGCGCCTGGGCTCCTCGAGACGACGGGCGAGTTCGGCGGCCTGCGGTCGGATGAAATCCGTTTTACTCATTACACTGAGTAATTTTACTCAATGTATTGAGTAATCCGCAATCTGGCCGCTCCTCAATCAGGTCCGATGCTCGCTCCACAAGACCCGCAGCTTGTGATTGACAGTCGCTACTTCTTTCCCGGCACCAGATCGAGGATGAATTGGTTCACGTGCTGAACAGACCCATGATCCATGGCGAGGTTTTCCTGGTTGAACTTTTTGAAAGCAGCTGGACTCTCCCATTCGGTGATGGCCATGTAGTCCGGGTCGTATCGATAGCCAAACGGAGAGGTGCCATCTTCGAGTTCGAGTTGTATCTGTCCTCCCGCCTGGCGGGTCTCGCGGAGCCACTTTTGTTTGAACTTGCCGAATCGGCTGCCGGGCTCTTGCCAGTACGCGGTTAGCGTATAAAGCTTGTCCTCGCTGACGGCGAACGAAACATCCTGTTGCATGGTGTAAACCGTCATGTTGAACGTAGACCAGATATCGCTCCGTCGCTGGTGGAAATTGGGTACTTGGTTGTCGATGGCTCGCATGGCTTGGTTGCGACTCTCCTGACTCCGCCAGGAAGCGATCGCTAGCACATCGGGGTGATAGTTACCCTGGGTTGGGCTTTGGCGGATACGAAAACCCGGCAACGGAGTGTAGCCGGCGTCTTTCGCGATGGGGAAAACGGTGCCGAAGTACTCCTTTAGTGCCTGTTCGGTTCCGGGCTTTTGGTTGAGGAATAGGAAGTCGACAACCTGCCCCTTCTGATAGGTATAAATCCGATCTCGCGATTGGCCAGTTGCAGTTGCCGGCGCTGCTGCCAGGGCGAACGTCAGCACGATAAGCTACGCCACCGATGAGTTGGCTCAACGGATCGTGCCGGCGGACATGAATCAATTCATGCGTCAGCACCGCCGCCCGCCGATCAGCCGGCCACTGTTTGGCATTCGTCGGCAACAACACCACGGGATGGATCAGCCCACCCACCATCGCGGTGTGGACTTTCGGGCTTTCGATCAGTCGCACTGCACGCCGAATCCCTAGGCGATCTCGCAAGTTCTCGAGCTCTTCAGATGTATTTGGAGAGGGCTGATTCGAGTCCTATCTTTTCCTCTCCGAATAGGTACGTTCGTGCCGAGAAGATGTCCCCAGGAAGCGGCTCACCACTGGCCGCTCGCTCCACCACCGGATGAAGAGCCACCTCCTGAAGACGAACTGCTGCCGGACGAGCTGAACGAGCTGCTGCCGAACGAGCTGGACGAGTCATCGGAATCGCTGAGCATCGGAAGGGTGACGATGCGCGAACTCGAATAGTCGCAGTGCCCACAGGTGTCACTGACTTCTTGCTCGCCACAGCTGTCGGTGGTTGCCTGGGTGATGGTCCGCGACCAAACAGCCAATGTTAGGCGAGCACAGCTTGGACAGGCCCTGTAAGACGAGAACCAACGTCGATACGCTTCGATCGTGTGGTGGTTACACCCTGGGCAACGCCAGACATCATAGTCGACGGATTGTGCGATTTCTTCAGCCTGTTGGCCATCGTCTAGAAACTCATCTTCGTCGAATTCGTCCAAACGCCGCATCCGGGAACCGCAGTGGGTACAACGACGTCGACGGTACCGTAAGATCTGGCGCACGCCGCCGCCGATCGCCGCGATCACAGCAGCCACGACTCCCCAAAAAGTCCAGTTGTCTGAGGAGTCCGCAAGCTGTCGCCGGAAGCTGCGCGAAGGAGTGACCCGACTCGAGGTCGAGTCGCTCAGAGTTGATCGAGAGTTGGCTGGAGTGTCGGCAACAGGAATCTCGGCATCCGGTGTCCTAACGGCCTTGGCCACCGCACGGGTACCCGCCAACAGGCCACGGCCATAGTCCTCAGTGCGGAAAGCCGGGACCATCACGCCGCCGATAATCTGCTGCATGATGGGGTCGTAGGCAGGACTGTAACCCGCCCCGAGCTCGATCCGAACTCGATGATCCGCCACCGCCAACAGAATCAACACACCCCGGTTGCGTTCCGAGTCGCCAATGGCCCAGGTGTTGAAGAGACGGGTTGCGAAGGTTTCAACGGTCAGATCGCCAGTGTCGTAGTTGTCAAAAGAATCGATGGTCACGACCACCGCGTCGATGCCAGCTTCCTGCTGAAGCCGAGCCAGTGTCGTTTGAATTTCAGCCGCTTCGTCGGCTGAAAGGACATCGCCAAAGTCGTTGACGAATCGATCGCTCTGAGGCGGTAAGTTGCCTTGTCCCAAGACAGACAACGTGATCAACGTTAATAGGAACACGGCCAGAAGTGCCTTCCGAAGTCGAGGGGATGTCGAGAGCCGTTGCTTCTCGCACGCTAGCCCGACAGCTTGCGCACCTCTCATTATTGCGTCAGCCGTCATAGGCTTTTAGTCCGCATATTCATGCTCAGTCTCCCTTTAGCTTAGAACCACAGAGGTGGTTTTGTAGTCCTCGAGCGATTGGCATCGCTAACAGGTTCTTCTTGGCATCGCCAACAGCATCTACATAGAGAAACCCAACAGAGGGCTAAATCCCTCAATCTGCGCCGGTACGATCCTGAAGTGGATCGTTGCATTCGCGCAGCTGACAGCGGTTCGCAGCAACGGACAATAGCCAGCCAGATTCTTTCTGTTTGGACATTGTGCCTATGCCGCGACTGAATCTCTGAAAGAGGTCTGGAGTTTGCTGGCCCTGGGCTAGACTTCGCCTTTCCCAAAGACTACTTGGACGCAAGCCGATGTTCAAACTTGCTTCGACACTGTTCGACCCGGTCAGCCAGGCGCGCAAGTGCGCGGCCGAAGGCGATGTGGCGCGAGCTGCCAAGCTCTTCGAGCGCGGCAAGGATTTCCGGCGTGCGACGCGTTATCACGCTGAGGCCGGGCATGAGCGCAAGGCGATCGAGACCGCGGTCAAGGCGGTGCTCGGACCGAAGGCCAAGGCCGAGCCCGATGCCGATCTCAAGTATGCCGCCGAGCTGTTGGTTTCGGTGGGCGGACGCAAAGAGGCCGTGCCGTTGCTGGAGCTTGCCGGAGAGTATGAAGAGGCGGCGAAGTCGGCGGCAAAATCAGGCCAGAAGTTACGGGCGGCCCAGCTTTTTGATCGTGCTCGGTGTTGGCCGCGAGCGGCGGCTTATTACGAGCGGGTTGGCAAGCTGCGAGAAGCGGTTCGGGCGCTCGACCACGAGCAGCGGCGATTGCAGGCGCTGCCGGCCTCGAGTCCAGAAGTCAGGCGGGACCTCGAGCGTGTTCAGCGTCAGCGACGTGGTCTAGTGACTCAGCTGGGTGATCCGGTCGCGGCGACACAGGCGGTGGGTACAGCGCCGTCGAACGGACGACTGCTCGAGCGCTCGGGTGACTTCCAAAAGGCGATGGAGGCGTATTGCGAGAGTCGGGATTTCGAACAGGCCTTACGCCTGGTCCGCGAGCAACCGAGCTTGGAAGATCGATTACAGGGCGACATCCTGAAGCAGGCGGGGCGTCCGAAGCAGGCGGCTCAAATTTATGGCGCCCTGGGCTTCGCTCTGGAAGCGGCGACGGCCTGGGAAGACGCCAAGGAATGGCAGCAGGCGGCGCAGCAATGGAAAAAATGTCACCAACTGGCAAAGGCTGGTGAAGCCTACTCCAAGGCCGGGCAGCTGACGCTAGCTGCGGGCTGCTTCGAGGAAGCCGATCTGCCTGAGAAAGCGATCGCCGCCTTTGGCAAGTCGGGAGATCATGTCAAGGTAGCGGAATGCCAGTTACGGCTGGGAAGGACGGTCGAAGCTGCTGCCAGCTACCTGCAAGCACGCAAGTACCTGCCGGCAGCCCGTCTGCTACTCGACGCCGGTAAAAAAGTCGAGGCGGTGGACGTCCTGCGCCAGACCCCGGCCACCGATGCCAGCTTTGATCGCGCCAACTTGCTCGCCACGGAAATCTTGTTCGAGGCAGGAAAGCTCGAGGATGCCTTACATCGAGTGATGTTGTTGAACGCGGATATTGAGGCCGCTGGTGAAGTGGGACTCGAGCGTCTCTATTGGGAAGCGCGGATTCGGGAAGCGATGCACAAGGAGACCGAGGCGCGACTGAGCTATGAGCGATTGGTGAGCATGGCGCCCGGGCATCGGGATGCGGCCCACCGTTTGGACGACTTGCAGCAGCGCATCAGGACGCACTCGGCAGCCACACTAGCGGGTTCTGTGGTGGGCACGGTGGCGGGAACAGTGGCGGGCACAGAGGCTGCTACGGTTGCCTCCGGCATGCCGACCGCCGGCCCGGCGACTACGGAGGTGACGGGCCCCACCGTGGCGGCTCTCCCGCCTGGGGCAAAACCGCCGGCTGAGTCGGTTACCGTGGGCGAGGGTTGCCTGTTAGCGGATCGCTACGAGTTGCGTGAGGAGCTCGGTCGAGGGGGGATGGGCAGGGTCTACAAAGCCTACGATCGGGTGCTCAAGGAGTTGGTGGCGATCAAGACTTTGCTCCAGCAGATGGGGCTGCAGAGTCCCGAAGAAGCGCGCTTGCTGAGGGAAGTCCAGATCTGTCGCAAGCTCGCCCATCCCAACATCGTGCGGGTTTACGATATCCGGCGTTTTCAGGGTGGCGTCTTCATCATCATGGAACTGCTCAACGGCAAGAGCCTGGATCATCTGTTGGTCCGTGACCAAACGTTGAAATTGGCACAGGTCAAAGGCATCGTGGCGCAGGTGGCGGCGGGGCTCGAGGAGGCTCATGCCCACGGCATCGTGCACCGGGACCTCAAGCCCGGCAATCTCGTGTTGGCCGACAAGCGCATCAAGATTCTCGACTTCGGGATCGCCCGCCTGGCGGGCGCGGAAACTCAACTGACTCAGGCCGGCCATATCTTGGGCTCGCCGCACTACATGTCCCCGGAGCAGCTACAGGGCCAAGCGCTGGATGGGCGGTCGGATATCTACTCTTTGGGGATTGTCACCTTTCGGCTGTTGACCGGTCGTGAGCCCTTCTCTGGCGAATCAGTTGGCGAGTTGTTATTGGCTCAGTTGCAGCAAGAACCCCCAGACATACATACACTGAGACCGGGACTACCTGAGGTTTGGGGTACCCTCCTCAACAGGATGTTGGCCAAGAGCCCTGAGGCACGGTTCCAGGACATCAGCGAGCTACAGGCCACGCTGGCTCAGTTGCCTGTCGATGTCAGAGTGGCCGCCAGCTAGCAAGTCACCGGCGACCGTGTTGCCGCGACCGTGTGGCCATAGTCGATCCTCGACGAAGGCATGACGCAGTCTCGAGCCAGGGGCATGCGCCCGAATGCAGTCCAGAGTGCGCGGATAGACATATGTATACTCTGCCTCAGTCGACAGCCGCGAAAGGCTGCCGAGTTCCAAGGAGGAGCGTCATGCTCACCCGTATCCAGAAGTGGGGCAACAGCCAAGGGGTGCGCGTTCCACGAAAGGTTCTCGAAGAAGTAAAGATCGCTGTCGGCGACGAGGTCGACATCACAGTTGAGGAAGGTCGAATTATCGTGGGTCCATCGGAACGCATCCGTGGTAAGTACCGACTCGAAGATCTCGTGGCGCAAATGCCCGAGAACTATGCGCCTCAGGAGGAAGACTGGGGCGAAGCCGTTGGCGAAGAGGTCTGGTGAGTGACGGCGTACATACCCGAAAAGGGCGCGTTCGGCTCGATTTCTTTTGACCCTCAGGCCGGGCGTGAGCAAAAGGCCGGCGGCCGGCGCTGGCCCGAGTCTCGTTTTCGCCATGTTCAAATGAACCGCCGGAACATCGAGCATCAGTCCTAGAGGACTCGACAATCCTGCATATCGGAAGCTAGACTTCCGATATGCAGGGTTACATTCCTCGTCACCAAGGTCCAGAGGTCGAAAGACGGCTCGCGAATAGCCCGATCGTTGCGCTGCTTGGTCCCCGTCAATGCGGCAAGACGACACTTGCGCAGCATCTCGCCAGCGGTCGCACTCAGACCGTCCATCTCGACCTCGAGCGCCCCTCGGATCTTCGAAAGCTCACCGACCCTGAAGCGTTCTTCGCTCTTCACCGAGAAGACCTCATTGTCCTCGACGAGATCCAGCGCAAGCCGGACCTTTTTCCAATTCTCAGATCCACCGTTGATGAGCGCCAAGTCAACTGCCAGTTCCTCATCTTGGGCTCTGCCTCTCCTGAGCTGTTGCGCCAAGGTTCTGAAAGTCTGGCCGGTCGCATCGCATTCGTCGAGCTTGCGCCCCTGCTATTGCCCGAAGTCAATCAGCACTCGCCGCCGCAGACCCTACAAGAGCTGTGGCTGCGCGGAGGTTATCCTCGTAGCTGGTTGGCAACGTCTTTGTTCGAGAGCTTCGAATGGCGGTCGGACTTCATTCGGACTTTCCTCGAACGGGATCTCGCCAGCCTTGCTCCGCGAATTGCTTCAAGTCGTCTGGGTCGATTCTGGAGAATGATCGCGCACGAGCACGGGCAGATTTTGAACGGGGCTCGCCTGGGTTCGGCTCTCGGTGTCAGCGCACACACCCTTCGCTCCTACTTGGAGTTGTTCGAACGTAGCTTCATGCTGCGCTCACTGCCGCCCTGCCACGCCAATCTTGGCAAGAGAGTGGTTAAATCTCCGAAGATCTATCTTCGCGACGCTGGAATCCTGCACGCCCTGCTTGAAATCGAAGATCACGACGACCTCTTGGGGCACCCGGTCAGGGGCGCTTCTTGGGAAGGAATGTGCATCGAACACATTCTTTGCGCTCTTCCACGTTGGCGACCTTCCTTCTTCAGAACCCGCGACGGTGCCGAAATCGATCTCGTCCTCGAACGCGGCCAGAGGAGGATCGCCATCGAATGTAAAGCCTCCACGGCTCCCAAGCCAACGCGTGGGTTCTGGAATGCACTTGAAGCGCTAGAGCCCGACGCAGCTTACGTCGTTGCTCCGATCAAGGAGTCGTTTCCGCTGGACCACCGGGTTTCTGCGGTGTCACTCGCTGAGCTTATCGATTCGGTGACCAGGACTTGAACGACGCCTTTCGGCACTGGAGGCGCCACCGGTGGGATCACAGTCGAGGCAACTACAGCCGCGGTCGACTCAGAGACTGATGGCTTTTTCGCCCAGCAGGATGGTCAGGCTCTCGGGCTCGTTGCCAGTGACGTTTTGCTGCTCGAGGGTGACCAGGAAGCCGTGTGTACCGTCGGGCATGGTCAAGGATTCCATCTCGGAGGAGGTGTCGTCGCGGACATCGAGGATACCGCCGTCAACCTTGCCTTCGTCGGTCATGAACCACAGTCGGTAGTCGGAGCCTTGTGCCGGTGGTTCGAGGCCACGTAAGTTGAGGTACCAGCGCTGGTGCTGGCCACAGACGTAGACCATACCTTCGGCGCGCTGCTGCGGGCCGCTGTTGGATACCCGATGCATCGGGTAGGCGGTTTGGGCCACCGTCGTGATCATGTCGAGCCGGCTTTGCAGCAGCTGGGCGCGTTCTTGGACCCTTGCGGTTTCACCCGGGTCGACAGGTTCCTGGCTCGCCAGTTGGTTGGTCAACTCTCCGATCTGTTGACTCTGTTTCCAAACCAGGGCACCCAGGAAACCCATGCCGACGAGGCAAAACGCAAGCATCGCGGCCATTGCCAGACCACCCCAGTTGGAGTTGTCGGCAACTGGCGTTGGTGCTTGGAAGGCCGTTACTTCGGGCAGGTCTGCGGCACCGAGTTGTTCTCCAATACCGAGTTGTTCTCCGATACCGAATTGTTCTGCGGCACGGTTCTGCTCGGTAACATCGTACTCATCTGCTACAGCGTACTCTTTTGCAACACTGTACTCGTCTCTAACAGAGTACTCTTTAGCAACACTGTACTCGTCTGTAACACTGTACTCGTCTGTAACAGAGTGGCGTAACGTCAGATCTGCTGAATCGTTTTCGGCGACGGGTTCGGCATTGGTGGTGCCGAAGAGGGTCATGTCGTCGAGACCCTTTGAGGACGCCAAAGCTTGCGGGGAGGGGCTCGTGGCTACCCCTGGCGCGGTGTCGTTGACCGCCGCAGCCGAGGCTCCGCTGAGGCGAGCCATAATCGCTTGTTTGACGTGGGCGGCTGGCGCTTCGGGCTCCAAGGCGTAAGGCAACATACCGAACAATTCGGTGTATTCCCGCACCATCGTAGCGTCCGCGGCCTCGCCGCCGGATAACAGTTGGGGCTCGGTACCGGTCGCCATGGCTTCACCCATGGCCTGATCGATCGCTCGATCTTCCGGATTCAACTCGCGAGTATTGCCTTCGTCAGTCATAACAATTCTTCGACCTCGGCCTGCAGCGCTCGGCGCAGCTTTTTCATGGCCAACAACGTTCGTGTCTTGACCGTGCCGAGTGGAATGCCCGTCGCACCCGCGATCTCACTCTGGGTCATGCCTTGAAAAAAGGCGAGGTCCAGAACCTGTCGCTGCTCATTGGGCAGCTCCTGCATCTCCCGGCGCAGTCGCTGTCGTCTCTGATCGAGTAATACGGAGCCCATCCCTTGGGGGGATGTATGGGTGTCATTTTTTTCATGCTTCAGTGCGGTCAGGGTGCGATCCTTGACCTGGCGGCTGCGCAGTCGATCGATCGATCGGCTACGGGTGATCAACACCAGCCAGGTCGACACTGAAGACCGTGCTCGGTCGTAACGCTCAGCCTGGTTCCAGACTTGAAGGAAAACCTCTTGGAGAATTTCCTCGGCGTCCGAGGTCTCGGTGACGATGCGGCGGGAGAGAGCGAGGAGCAAACTCGAGTAGCGATCGAAGAGTTCAGCCAACGCAGTTTCGTCGCGTAGCGCGACGCGGTGGACCAAGTCCAGGTCGTTGACGGGCTCTGAGTCCGTCAACGGGGTCGGTTGAGCTTTCGGGTGAGTCATGAGAAATGCTGCTGAATTCTACCTTATTCGAAGCCAAGAGGGCCCCTGGAGTGAATCGACCGTCCGGCGCGGCAAGGTCCGAGATCTTGCCAGGCTGACAGGCTTTTGTCGCGGTGGCGGAATCGGTTACCGCAGGCGGGCTTGCAGATCGGTGACGCGGAGGTCAATAACGTGGCACCGATGGGTCGATACGGAGGCTCCAGGCGTTGATACCACCGCTGAGGTTGGTGGTGTTCTCCAACCCTTGCTGCCGTAAATACGCCACCACCTGGCCAGAGCGGGGGCCATGATGGCAATACACGACGGTCAGCACCTCGACGTCGAGCTCGGCGTAGCGCTCGGGGATTTGTCGCATCGGGATGTGTGAAGTTCCTTCGATGCGGCAGATCTCGAGTTCCACCGGCTCGCGGACGTCCAGGATCTGAAGCTCGACGCCTTCGTCGAGCCAACTCTTGAGCTGCTCGACGTTGATTTCGAATGGGGTATCTTCGAGGGCTGGCATCGCGGTCTCCTGTTGCGCGGTTTTGGGGGTCGAGGTGGGTTGGTTCTGTCCGGCCATGCCGCTGGCAAGCAGGCCCGCGTCTGCCGGATCGCACGGCGCTCCATGGTACTCGACCAGGGAGTGGATGGTGGCCTGTGGACCGCAGAGTGGGCATCCCGCGCTTTTTTTGAGGGCAATTTCGCGGCTGCGCATCTGCAGCGCATCAAACAGCACAAGGCGGCCGATGAGGGGGTCGCCGATGCCGGCCAGAAGCTTGATGACTTCATTGGCCTGCAGTGAGCCGATGATGCCGGGTAATACGCCGAGTACGCCGCCCTCGGCGCAGGAGGGCACCAGGCCGGGAGGTGGTGGCTCGGGGAAAAGACACCGGTAACACGGCCCGCGGTCGCCCCAGAAGATTGACACCTGGCCTTCGAAGCGCGAGATCGCCCCCCACACATTGGGTTTGCCAGCGAACACACAAGCGTCGTTGACCAAATAGCGCGTAGGGAAGTTGTCGCTGCCGTCGACCACCACATCGTAGTCGGCGATCAGCTCAGCGGCGTTGTCCGCGGTGAGCCGGTGCGGGTGCGCGGCGAGCGTGATCAGAGGGTTGACCTGACGCAGGCGTTCGAGGGCTGCCTCGATTTTTGGGCGACCGACGTCGGATTGGCCATAGAGGACCTGCCGTTGGAGATTCGACTCGTCCACCTGATCGAATTCGACCAACCCCAGGGTGCCGACGCCAGCGGCTGCCAGGTAGAGGCCAACGGGCGACCCGAGGCCACCCGCGCCGACCATCAGGACCCGCGAGGCTTTGAGACGCTTCTGCCCTGTCATGCCGAATTCTGGCAGCGTGAGGTGGCGTCCATAACGCCGGATCTCGGCGGGCTCGAGGGTAAGCTGCTCGGCGAGGGTTGGAATGTCTTCTAGGCTCACGGTTTTGGGCTCGGGGGTTTCGAGGGAAACATCATACGGGGATTGTATCCTCTGAGATCGAACTCCCGACTGAGATCAAACTCTCGGCGAGCGCGAACAGACGTGTTGGTGAGTGCGTACCGTCTCTGGATTCGCTTCCTGGACTCAGCACCTGCGGAAGGAGAGAACTTGAACCGAAGAAACATCCTGCTTTTTGTCGGATTTTTGATCCTATTGATGAGTGCTGGGGTCCTGATGACCCTGCAAGATGGCAAACGGCTGCTGTCCGAGACGGTGGCGCGATTCGAGCAAGATGTGGGGGTGCTCGATCTGGCAGCCTATGTTCCGGCGGACGTCGAAGACGAGGACAACGCAGCGTTCTGGCTCAAGCAGGGCGTGGAGATGTTGACCTTCGGTGATCAAGATCGCGGGGCGTTGAATGTCTTGCTAGGAACCGATCAGCAAATCCCTGATGATGCGATCGAGGCATTGCTGGCACGCAACATGGAGGCGTTGGCCACCTTGCGTCGGGCAGGTGCGGCACCGGCGTCGTCTTGGGGGCTGGACTACTCCGCTAACAGCCCGTCGCAAGCACCAGATCTACTCGGGCATCTCTGGGCTGCCAAGTGCCTGGCTGCCGACGCGGTTACCGCGTTGGCGGTCGAGGATCGGGAACGATTGGCGGCTGACGTCCGCGGACTGGCAGCGTTTCACCGTGCGCTTTCGAATGAGCCGCTGTTGGTGTTTCAGCTCATGGCAACCCACATCGAATGGATTCATCTCGAGATCGTCCAGCGGGTACTCTCCAGCCGTTTGGCCGACCCGGCGATAGAGGCGGAGTTGGCGGCCGAACTTGACCGGCGGTCAACCAGCCGATCTTTTGAGCGCACCTTTGCCGTGGACGCGATCGGGTTGAAGCGCGAAATGGATCGGCTGGCCCAGCGAGCCGGGATCTGGGATCGGTTGTGGTCTTTCCCGGAGCGAATCAAGGCCTCTTCAAACCTGGCTCGCGGCATCGAATTTTTCCATCGATCGAGTTTTGCGGCACAGATACCGGCAGCTGAAATCGAATCCTTGATGCGGTTTGACAACGTCCCGCCCGGGGTTGCCGAGATCTTGGTCCCAAATCTGATTGATGGGTTGGAAAAGCACCGCGCCACCGAAGCCTCGCGACAGTTGGCACAGCTGGCGCTCGATCTGCGGCAATATGCCGTTGACCGTGTCGTCGACCAAGGCAGCTATCCGGCCAGCGTCGACGAATTAGCCACCGAGGTCGCCGCCAATCCTTATGGTGGAGGTGAGCTTCAATATGTGCTCAGTCCCGACGGCTCGGTGAGTCTGTCGTTTCCCGGTGCCGAAGCCTATTGGCGAGAGAACACTGTCCAGACCGCGAAACCTCGGGTGCAGCCGAGATTTACCTGGCGGCTACCGGCGCTCAATGAGCCGGATCGGCCAGATTCTGGGTAGGGGCGCACGGCTGTGCGCCCTGGTGCTCAGCGGAAGTA
The DNA here is from genome assembly GCA_029263395.1 of Acidobacteriota bacterium. Taxonomy (GTDB): domain Bacteria; phylum Acidobacteriota; class Thermoanaerobaculia; order Multivoradales; family J023; genus JAAELT01. The sequence goes on from JAJCXO010000144.1 coordinate 24,980, forward strand.
CCGCCAGCCGGTGAGGATGTCGCGTTCGTCGAGGACCAGCTTGTCGCCCTGTACTTGGTGGGGAAAGGGATTGGGCTTGCAGCCGCCGCCCCCATCGCTGATCTCTACAACCTCAAAAGCCTTGTCGCATTTGTTGCAGACCACCCACTCGCCTTGATGCCTGTAACCACGTTTGGTCTTGTAGCAGATGTCGTTGGCGTCGAAGGCGGTGTGGATTTTCCCGTGTAGGTCGCGGGCGACAAAGAACTTGATCTCCTGATTGCCGTAGTTGAGGAACCGGTAGAATCTGGCGTCGCCGGACTCGAGATCCGAAATCTCCAGCACAACCTGACCGTTCTTGTCCGGTGAGACGCGTTGGAATTCGCCTCGGAAACCACCGTCGAGAGCGTAGTCGGCAACAACTACCATGGACGCGATAAACAGGATGCCAATCATGGCGTGGATGGGGCGTACTTTAGCCATGGATCGATTCTACCAGTGAGGAGCCGTGGGATGAAAACTAAGAAGCTATCGATTGTTGGAATTTATGTAGTGTTATTGCTTTGGATCGGGATCGTGGGCTGCGGATCGCAGGACGATTACCCGGAACGGATGGCCGAGGAGCACAAGACCGACTCGCCGGTGGCCAGCCCAGCCGCGTCGGTTGCGCCGACGGCCGAAGTCGAGACCACCTCGGTCACCTACGCCACCCTCGATGGTGAGGAAGTGACGGGATTCCTCGCCAAGCCGGTGGGTATCGAAGGTGCTCCCGGCGTGATTGTCATCCATGAGTGGTGGGGATTGAACGAGAACATCGAATCGATGGCTCGTCAACTTGCCGAGGCTGGCTACGTGGCGCTGGCGGTAGATCTCTACCGCGGCGAGGTGGCGGCCGATCGTGACAAGGCCCGGGAGTTGATGACCGCGTCGATGGATCGTAACGAGGCCCTGGAACGCAATCTGAAAGAGGCCCATGCCTTTCTCGAGGGGCAAGGCGCCACCAAGGTGGCATCAATCGGCTGGTGTTTTGGCGGTGGCTGGTCGCTCCAAACCGCGCTCTTGTTACCCGATGAGCTCGACGGCGCGATCATCTATTATGGTCGAGTGGTCACTGATCGTGACCAGTTGGCGACTCTGACGACGCCAATTCTTGGCCACTTCGGCAGCGAAGACGGTGGTATCCCAGTCGACAGTGTCCGCGAGTTCGAGGCGGCACTCTCGGAGCTCGGCAAAGCGGCGCAGATCCACATCTACGAAGGTGCTGATCATGCCTTCGCCAACCCTTCAGGGACGCGTTATGCTGCCGAAGCCGCGACCCAGGCTTGGCAGAGGACCATCGACTTCTTGGCTGAGAACCTGAAAGGGTAGTCCGATCCAATCCAGCCCGGCGCCTCTTGGTGCTTCATCGCCAAGCGGCAGCCGGATCGGCAAGCGCAGCGAACACGGGTCTTAGGCCCGGCAGATGAAGGGTGATGTGAGACGGGAGGGCTAGGTACTGGATATGCTTGACGGCAATAAGTTTTTATGATTTTATCGCATGTTAGAAATGGACAATGCGATGAACGCTGCTGCAAAGCACATCGGGCCCTTGGTCGCACAGGGGCCCTGTCGTCGAGGTGCCCTGGCTTGGGACATGGCCTCCCGGTTTGTCGAACAGATCGTGGGCGTCGCTCAGGCGATCGCGATCCTGGTCGTCTCGAGCTTCGGTCTTTCGGTGCCCGTTTCGGCCGAGTTGTGTGCCGTTGACGAGGTGCCGGCAGCAACGTTGCTGATTCCACACTTTATGGTAGATCTCGATGCCTGCGATGCTGAGGGCACTTCGGGTCTGAACACTTCGGGACTAAACACGGTCGTCAAAGTCACTAATGCGGCGCCGACCACCACCCTGGTCCACTTGACGTTTTGGACCGATTGGGGCGCGCCGGTGCTCCACTACGAGATTTATCTCACCGGTTATGACGTCGAGACCTTGGATCTCGCGGATCATTTTTGTAATGGCAACATTGCGATTACCGGGCCGAACGACAACTCCCATGGGCACCTGTCTGAGGATCCCGCGTTCCCACCTAATTGCGAGAACTTTTTCCCCTTCGTGAACCCGGCTGTGACTGGAGCGTTACTCGACCGGCTGCGCCTCGGGCATACCGGCCAGCCACTCAGTACGATCGGTGGCAATTGTTTCAGCGCCAGCCACGGCGACAATGTGGCCCGTGGTTACCTGACGCTCGACGTGGTCAATCAGTGTGCGCTGCTGTTTCCCAATCAATCCGGGTATTTCGACAACGTCACCGACTTCGAGAACAAGCTGCTCGGTGAGTATTTTTATGTCGATGCGTCGACCGGCTTCTACCAGAGTTACCCGGCGGTGCACCTCGAAGCCGACACCGAGAACACCGTGTTCAGCCCGGGTGACCACACGTTCTACAGTCGGTTTGTCAACGCCCTCGCCACCGATCGTCGCGAGCCGCTGCCGACGACCTTCGGCGCCAGTTTTGTGCGGGCCGAGGACGTTGCGGTGGGTACTGAGCTCTTGGCGTGGCGCGAGTCGCCCGGACTGAACGATCCCCAAGGCGCCGCCTGCGATAGCTCCCCAGTTGAGTTTCCCTTGGCACCCCCGACCATTCTTGCGTTCGACGAAGAGGAAAACCCGATTGCCGCGCCGCTGAGTGCCGATTTGCAGACCCAACGTCTGGCCTTGGTGGATGTGCTACCGCCATCGCCCGCAGCGGGTTGGCTGGAAATGGACATGAGCCACGACGCCCAGGGTGGATTGTTTGGCGATGGCCTCACCCAAGCCTGGGTTACAACCCTGACGCCGCGCTTGGATGCGGTGTCCCGCGACCCGGGAGATCCACCCGCGCCGTCGCCACCTTTTGCGGGCTTTCCGGCGATTAGCCTCGACAACCTGTGTACCGGTCGGGTGCTGCCGCCATGAGCTTTTTGATCAACAGGAGTTCGAGCCGGGAGAGCCGTGCCTTGGCGCTGGCAGTCCTATTAGCGGGGATGGGCACCAACTCCGCCCAAGCTGTGTTGTGCGCGCAAGATGACGTTCCCGCGGCGACCTTGCTGATCCCTCATTTCAGGGTCGACCTCGATGCTTGCGGTGCCGAAGGGGGGTTGGAGACCGTCATCACGTTGGTCAACACGAGACCCTCGTCAACCGTCGTCCACATGACGTTTTGGACCGACTGGGGTGTGCCAACGATCAACTATTCGTTGTACCTCACCGGTTACGATCAACAGCGGATCGATCTCAAGCCGGCTTTCTGTGACGGCAACTTGCCCTTGACCGGCCCAATTTCGCTCAGCAACCATGGGGCTCTCTCGGATCCAGCACCAGCCCTGCCGAATTGTGAGCTGATCGAGCCCAGCCTCAGTAACCCGCTCTTGACGGGTGCGCTGCTCGATCGGTTGCGCAACGCTCACACTGGGGTCTTCGAGACGACCTTCAGCGGCTGTGCCGGCACCGATCACGGCGATAACGTGGCTCGCGGTTATGTCACGTTCGATGTGGTCAACGACTGCAGCTTACGTTTTCCCACCGATGTGGGTTACTTCGAAGAGGTCGCGGCGTTCGACAACGTGCTGATGGGGCAAGTGCTTCATTT
>JAJCXO010000145.1 GCA_029263395.1 Acidobacteriota bacterium
CTTCGTGGACAATGTCTTTGGACGGCCCCGTGACCGTGAGCAGGTGCTGGAGGCTATGGCGGAGACGGTTCGCACCTTAGGACCCGACGATCAGATGATGATCGTCAGTTACGATGGTCGTCGTCTGGTCAAAGCGGGCGACTGGTCGAGCTCTCCAGAGGTGCTCGAAGAGAATTTCCGGCAAGCGCAGTTGGCTCCATCCCTCGGTCTTCGACGCCTCGCCGAGTTGAGCAAACTCGATCGCCAGCAAGACTCGGAGAAAGCGGGCTTGATCGGCGAAAGCGACTCGTTCAACGCAGAACATTTCATCCGTGACGTCAGCGGCAACATGAAGCGGACGATGCAAGCGGCAACTTCTGCGCTGCGAGGTTTCGCCGATGCTCCGGGTCGCAAAGTGATGCTTTTGACTTCTGGTGGTTGGCCACGAGACCCGTCGGTGTATGCGGTTGGTTTCAATCCAGAAATGCGTAGCCGGACACATCTCAGTTTTCCGACCGATGCCTTCGATGAGTTGATCGGAACGGCGAATCGTATCGGCTACACGCTTTATCCAATCGATATTCCTGGCAATGAAGTCGGAGTGCGTAGTGCCGGCGCCGATCGACGGGGCAGCCACATCGCAGGCGTTACCGACGGTCTTGGCCAGAATGTTCTGGTTCGAACGGGAGCGATGCGCACCGGGCGCCCACCGGTGTTGCCGACCGAGTTGGCTGAAATATCGGATGTGCTGAATGGAGGAATCGGCATCGATAACGCGACCAATCGCGAAATCGAGAGTGAAGCGACCTTGGTTGAGCTCGCCAAGCAGACGGGGGGCCGGGCGTTGATCAACGGTAAAGGACTCCAGGCGATCCAGGAAGTGATGGCCGATACGGCATCGTATTACTGGCTGGGTTTCACTCGCGATCGTCAGCACGATAATCGTGAACATACGATCGAGATTGTGGTCTCGCGACCTGGTGCCAAGGTTCGGAGTCGCCGCAGCATCCGGGACATGTCACGTCAACACGAAGTGGCGATGAAGGTCGAGAGTAACCTGGTGTTCGAGTCCGAACTGGGCAGAGAATTGCTGCAGGTGGAACTCGGCAAGCCACGGATCCGGCGGCGGATTCAGCAGCCGGTGACCGTGCGTGTGCCACTCGACCACATCGTTATGTTGCCGGCCGCCAATAGCTACAGCGGGCGTCTGGAGTTGCAGGTGGCAGCGATCGACGAAAGCGGCGCCCGATCCGTGTTACCTTCGATCCCAGTGCCGATCTCGGGCTCGCAGGCACCACTGCCCGGGCAAGTGGCGGTGGTCGACGTTGTGCTGCAATTGAGAAACGCTCAGCAGAAACTGCTGCTGGCACTGCATGACCTCGTCGGTGACGCAGTCTTGACCACCACCATCGACTATCAGCCGCCGTCCGAATAAGCCAGCCGGAATCTTCTTCTATACCCTGGATGGATCCGGGGCACCGTGATAGGAGAAGGGCATGGAGCTCGCCAGATCCAAGGCCCCGAGACGAGACCGTCGCTGGAGGAGACGGCCCTTTGTTGTTCTGCTGCTCGCTGTGCTGGTGATCGTCGGGATACCGATGGCTGACTACCTCAGCCTCTACCTGGACAATCCAGTACGTCCATCCCTACGATCACACCAGACCTGGATGGCGGTGCCCAAGATGGCGTTGGCGATTCCGGCCTATTACCGCGACGCGGCAGGCCGCGGGCCTGACATCGAGACAATTGAACTCGAAGTCGAGGCGAGGGAGCTACAAACCATTGTCGACAAGCGGGCCAACGCCTTGCGGGTTGGCGTCTTGTTTTCGTCGCGTCAAGATCTGGTCCCAGCAGTCCTTCGTCATCGGGGCCGAGCCCTCGGCGTGCAGATTCGACTCAAAGGTGATCTGAGGGATCATTGGGCTGGGAGTCGATGGTCATTGCGAGTCGAAGTTGATGACGATGGCCGAGGCGAAGGTGTGCTCGGCATGCGACGCTTCTCATTGCACGCCCCCTGGGCCCGTGGATTTCATCGCGAGCCATTGTTTCTTGATGTGTTGCGCTCCTACGGCTTCCTGGCGCCACGGGCAGACATCGTTGAGGTCTCCCTCAACGGACGCCAGCTTGGACTGATGGAGATCGAAGGGCATGTTGGGTCTGACCTGCTGAGTCAGACCTCCCGTCCAGCCGGAGTCTTCCTGAAACTCGACGAAGATCGACTATGGCGTGAGTGGGTTGCCACCGCGGAAGAATTGGGGGTTCCCTGGTCGATCAACACACCGAAGCCTGAGGACGCCAACAATTGGCGCAAGGCACCGATCGACGCCTTCGAGAGCAAAGCTATCCGCGCCTCGGAGCCGCTCTCACGAAATCTAACCCGAGCCACTGAGCTGCTGCAAGGGGTGATGGACAACCGCCTGCCACCCTCCCAGGTGTTCGACGCCGAACGCTGGGGAGCCTACCTTGCCCACTGTGAGATCTTTGGTGCCACCCATATGGTGTTGTGGAACAATCTGCGTTTCTACTTCGATCCCACCACCGACCGACTCGAACCGGTGGCGTTCGACACCGGCGTCTTGCCGGAGCGCCAGCGTCAACCGCTTGCAACAGGAGTGAGTCTGGATTGTGTGGGTGGAGAGCTGGCTTTCACCACCAGTCTGGTGGCGGATCCTGTGATCCGCTCCGCTGTCATGCGAGCTCTGCGCAATCTCGACGACCAAGTGCACGGTGAAGACCTCGAAGATCTTCTGAAGCAGCGCGAAGCTCGTTATCTCGGTGCACTCCACACCGAGTATCCATGGCTAGAATCCTTCGATCTGGAAGCCGTCCGGCGTCGAGCTGCGGAGTTGCGGCGGGTCAACGAGGGCAATCTCGAGGATCTGGTTCGAGTCCGACTTGATCGCTGACTGATGACTCCGTGATCTAATCACCCTTGAAGCGACGCATCACTGTCCGTTTGTCGTTGTAAGACGACCGTACATCGATGTACTCGCGATGGCTAAAACCAAGCTCGTCAGCGATCTGCCGGATCTGCGCTTCTTCGGTGCTGGTAATCTCGTCGTCGGCCGCCGAGACGCCAAACAGGCAGTGGAGTAGCTCGATACGCTGGGTGCGGGTCGACAGCCGTTTGAGTTCTTGGGCGACCTGAAAGTTTTCGGTCCCGCCAAACAGCCGGTTCTGACTCTTGGCGATCTCGACGATCAGAATCGCTTGGTCCTCGGGTAAATCTCCGAAGCCTTGGACAATCTCCTCCATCTTCTGAGTCTCCTCCGCGCTGATGTCGAGATCAGCGTTGGCGACTCGGCTGAGGAGGTAGGCGAACGCGGCAACAAATTGCGCACGTTCGCCATCCATCGCATCCAAAGCTTGGACGATCTTGCGGACGGTCGCTGTCTCCCCACCTTGCCGTGTATCTCGGCTGCGGCTGCGGAAGAGGTCGAGCAGGGATTTCATGGGATCTCACCTCGTGACGGGCGACGAACGAGCGCCGCTTCGCGGATCGTCACGGCGTCTGCGTGATCGGACTGAGAATCATCGTCATCTGTCGCCCTTCCAGACGTGAGCGGTTGTCGACCACGGCGATCTCTTGGGTTGCCTCGGTGATTTTGTCGAGGATCTGGATACCGAGCTCCGGCCGTCGTAGCTGACGGTAGCGGAAGAACACGGTGACTTTGACCTTCTTGCCGCCCTTGAGGAATTTGATGGCTCGATTGAGCTTAATGTTGAAGTCATTGTCGCCGATGGTAGGCCGAAACTTGACTTCCTTGACCTCAATGACCACCGTCTTCTTGCGTGACTCGCGGGCCTTTTTGTCTCGGTCAAACTTGACCTTGCCCCAGTCCATCACTTTGACGACGGGTGGATCAGCTTTTTCACCAACCTCGACCAGATCGAGGTTCTGCTCACGGGCTCGGGATTTGGCCTGCTCTAATTGCACGATACCAACTTGGGTACCGTCGGCGTCGATCAGGCGGACAGGACTCTTGCGGATGCGATCGTTGACACGGGGTTCGTTGGTGTCCCGCATCGGTCTGAATGGCTTACGAATGGGTACCTCCTTCTCGTCGCCATCTAGCGGGGCTGTTCGACCGAGCGGTGTGCACGGCGTTACATGTTGCTAGGCGCGAGATACGATTGTAGGGTGGCGAGAGTGAGTGCTCGAACGGAGCCCAGGACAACAACGTGTTGGTCTGGTTCTTCTGCCACCGAAAGATTCCCTCAGACGAGCCACACCAGTCCGCGAAGCGGGAGTGCCTGCCAGGGGGTGTTAAGGTGGGGTTTAAGGCGACGTGTTGTCGCTTCGAGCATGATCTCTCGAGCATCTGGTCAGAGAGTTTAGCAGGAAAGCGACGGTGCGCGACGTTCTTCATGGCCCGAGATGGGTCTCGAAGAGCTTGAAAATGCGTCGATACTCGTTCAACCAGCTCGAGGGCTCCCGAAATCCGTGCGGCTCGATCGGAAAGATTGCCACTTCCCAGTCCTCTTTTTCGAGCTCGATCAGCCGTTGAGCCAACCTAACAGTGTCTTGGAAAAAGACATTGTCATCTTGCATCGGAGCACAGATCAGGAGGGGCTTATCGAGCCCCTCGGCGAACTCGATAGGGGAGCTTCGCTGGTAAGCCTCTGGATCGATGGCGGGCGTATTGAGGATGTTCGAGGTATAAGGGTGGTTGTAGTGGGCCCAATCAGTGACCGGCCGCAGTGCCGCTCCACAAGCAAAGAGATCGGGGTCTTTGAACAGGGCCATCATGGTCATGAAGCCGCCGTAGGAACCACCATAGACGCCGATCTTCTGGCGGTCGATACTGTGTTCAGAGGTTAGCCAAGCCACGCCGTCTTGCAGATCCTCGAGCTCCGGCGTTCCCATTTGGCGATAGATGGCAGTCCGCCATTCGGCGCCGTAACCTGCCGAGGCGCGGTAGTCCATGTCGAGTACCGCATAACCTCGTTGGCTGAGGAAAGTGTGGAACATGAACTCCCGGAAGTAACCTGACCAACCATGGTGGGCATTCTGCAGGTATCCGGCGCCGTGGACAAAAACCACGGCCGGACGATGGCCGGTTGCAGGGGCCGTCCCCTGGGCAGGATAGAAACGGGAGTAGATCGGTCGCGATTGGTGGGTCGAAGGAATCTCGACGATCTCGGGCGCAACCCAAGGTAACGCACTGAAACGTTCGTTGACGGTGTGGGTCAATCGACGAGCCTCGGCGCCTGGCTGGGCCGGCTGTAGATAAAGCTCTGGCGGACGGGTGATCGACGAGTGGCGTAGCAGCAGCGTTTCGCCGTCGGGCGACAGCTCGAAGGAACTGCGACCGCCAAGCGCTGTCAGCTGTTCGATCCGTCCGCTGGCGATGTCGACTCGATAAGTCTCATAGATCCCAGGTTGATCGACGTTGGCGGTGTAATAAACCTGAGTCTCATCAGGACTCAGCACAACGTCGGACACGACATAGTCGCCGTCGGTGAGCCGTTGGGTGCCGCCGTCGCTGAGGGTTTTGTCACCCAGGGTGTAGAGATACAGCTGGGAGTAGCCGCTTTCCTCGGACAGGAAGTAAAACCGTCGGCTATCCGAGAGCCAGCCGAATTCGTTGAAGCTCCAGTTGATCCAGGCTTCATTTGTCAGACGGTGAACGGGGGCCAGGCTTGGGTTGTTGACGTCGACCAAGGCTAGCCAGCGATCTTTGTTGTCGTAGGAGTGTGCTTGGACTATCAGCTGCTGTCCGTCCGGACTCCAGGCCGGTGGCAGCTCAAAAATGATGTCGCGAAGGACGGGCTTCGTGTCCTTGTTGTCCTCAGCACCCTTGTCGTCCTCGCTGTCTGGTGAGTCCGAGTCTTGATCCTCAGTCTCCGCGGCCGCATCTCGGTTTGTTTGGCGTGCCTGCTCACGTAACTCTGCCAAGGGATCGTCGGCAATACCGGGAAGCACCGAAAGATCCAACTCGTGGACTTCGTGGGCGTCGAGGTCGAGATAAATCAGGCGCTGGCCGACGTTGCGAGCGGTGCCCACTTTGGGGCGGACTTCATGGGTGGCGACGTAGCCTGTGTCGGTCACCCAGTCTGGCATCTGGTCTTGGCGTCCGAGCTCACGCTTCTTGTCGGCGACCACGAGTAACATGCCATCACCGGCCGGAGACAGAGTGGATCCGAGAATCTCTAGATCTTCGCCCAGGTAGAAAGGCAGCGGAGGACGAGTCGGATCCTCGGATTGTTCGTGCTGTTCTTGTTCGCGCTCGAGTTCCGCGTCGTGTTTGCGCTGCTTGACGATGTCGAAGAGGCGCAATTGTTGGGACGCGAGGAACTTGTCCTTGTTCTTGGTGTCGTCGTCTGCTGGATCTCTGGTCAGCCGAAGGTCGGCTGCTTGCACCTCGAGGCCGTTGTCGAGTGATCTCACGAAAACCGCGTTGCCGCGGCGGAACATGACCTGACGACCATCAGCCATGAACCGTGCGTCGGTTTCTTCCGCGGCGGTCCGGGTGAGCTGAGTGACGGCGCCGGTTGTGAGGTGCTTCACATAAATATCGCCCCGGCGCGAGTACGTCTTGTGAGTTCGATCGGGACTCAGCTGGCCATCCTCGATATCAGTCGCTCCACGATCCTGATCAGCGACAACGGTCTGTGTGCCAGTCGTCAGATCGATCCGGATCAAGTCGCGTCGTTTTTCGCCGGCCCGTTTCTGCTCGAAATAGACTGCCTGGTTATCGTCCGACCAGTAGGGGTCGGTCGGCGCGTTCCCGATCCAGTCGGGATCGGACATGATGAGTTCGAGGGTGATCGGCTCGCCGATCACCTCAGAGGAGGCAGTGATCGGCTCGCTGATCGCGTCAGCAGCTTGGTGGGCGGTGACGGCTCGGGTTGTGTCGTCCGCCGAGAGGGAAACTGCGCAGAGGGCGAGGGTGATCGAGCTGTACAGTACCGAACGACAGAGCATCGAACAGGGTATCGAACGACAGGGTATCGATTGGGCCAGTACCGAAGAGGACGTGTAAATCTGGACGGCGCTTCGTCCCTCAGCCATTGGGTGTGGCGCTTTTTAGCATGTTGATGAACGCGTCCCGCTCGGTCGCCAGTGTGGCGGCAGGTCCAGTGGCCTTGAAGAACCATGGGCCTTGCTGGCCTTCGACGACCGCTGCCAGGAGTCTGGAACCGGGCTGAGGAGCCGTCGGGCCGGTGCCCATCGTGCTGGGTTTGAGGGTGCCCATGGCATCAACCCAAGTGATGGTGAAGTCGCCGTGGCTAAAGGATTCTCGTTGAGGCTCGGCTTCGAGCTCCACTTGGCCTAACCAGCGCTGTAGATTGGGCTCGACACCGCCGCCACCACCGGGGCCAAAATAGAAGACGGCGAGTTGTCCCCCGCCAGTTTCTCCGCCGGGGATCTTTGCTTGGGCCAGCCGCATGCTCGAACTCGGAGGCTCCGCTCTCCAAGTTGCAGGCAAGGTGAAGTTCGCTCCTGGCGCAGAGATGGCTGCGCCGCTGCGTCGATCACGCGAGGTAATCGGCGCAAAACCTGGTGGCGTCTGATCGCCGGCTGCGGGCGTAGGCTCTGCGCTCGGTTGGGGGGAAGCTGCCGTGGTGGGTGAGCTGTCCGCCGGAGGCTCCGCCGGTGCGGGTACATCGTCAGTCGAACACGCGGCCAGAATACAGGTTGCGAGAAGCACTGGGAGGATGGAATATCGCATGATCTCTTCTTGGACAGTAGACGGGGTGTTGGTCGTCGAGCCGAACGCTAAGAAGCCACAATCGAGCAGATCTGTCAATACCAGCAAAATCAACCTTGGAGAGTATCGGAGAAGGACGGTACATTGGAAGGTGACGCAGGGCAAGAAGCGCAGTGCAGGCGAAGAAGAGCAATACAGATGAAGAAGCGTGGTGCGCTGCAGACAACGCGCTTCGAGGTGCGGTGTAGACTAGCTAGCCGCGAAGCGAGGGGCTTCGCAGTATTTATGTACCCAGGAGGTTGCCATGCCCGAGTATTCACGCCTCAGTTCTGTTTCCGAGATTGACGAGCTGATGGCTAAGTCGCACGACCAGCCGGTGGTCTTTTTCAAACACAGCTTGACCTGCCCGATCTCAACCGCCGGTTTTCAGGAATATCAGAATTTTCTGGCCGCGCAGCCTGCGGACGACGCAACGATCTACACGTTGATCGAGATTCAAAACGCCCGCGACGTTTCCGGCGAGCTCGCGCGCCGTACCGGCGTCAAACACGAATCACCGCAAGCCTTGGTGGTGAACCATGGCGAGGTGACTTGGCACGCTAGCCATTGGTCGATCCGGGTAGACGCCTTGACAATAGCGATTGGTGGCGCGAGCGCTTGATAATAAGGGAAGCCGAGGGGCTCACGGCCTGAGCGAGAACTCGGCCAAGATCCCAGACGCTATGGCGAGTTTGGTCTGCATCTCGCCATAGTGGCTTTCCACTTCGCGCCAATGGCCAGCGCCGCATTCTGTGGCCAGTAGCCTGATTTCGACGAAGGCTCGGTGTAGAGGTTTCTGCAGCGGTCCAATCGGTGATTTGAAGACGTGCTCTTGCTGGCGCAGCAGCGGGATAACCGCTGCTGAAATCTCGCGACAAGCGGTGCGGATCAACGTCGTGTCACTCGCCTTTCGACCCTGCAGATATCGACCAAGAGCTTGTTTGGTGGGGAGCACGGCCTGGGCATAACGGCCGTGCCAGGCTTCCATCCGCTCCTGTAGTGTGGGCTCTCGCGGCGGTGGTTTTAGGCTTTCCAGGTAATCGCGAAACTCGCCTTCCGCTTCGACACCAGCAAGCTGAATGCGGCCGAGGTAACGCCCCAATGCGCTTTCCAGAACCTCCGGCGGTACGACGAGTAAGCGGCCGAGCTCGGCCTCTTCCTGCTCGATGCGATCGAGCATCCGGCGTAACTCGTCTTCGAACTCTGGCAAGCTCGTCTTGGGATAAGTCACGGTATCGCAGAGGTTGACCATCATTCTGTGCAGACGCTCGAGGGAGGCAGTGGTCTCCCGATCGGCTTCCTGGCGCACTTGCGGCAGCAATTGCTCCACGATGTCCGCAGCTTCTCGGCTTTGCGCCAAGTCCGATAGTTGGCGCTGGACGACGTAGTCGCGGACGGCTTCCAAGTCGGCTGGCGGAGCGGCTGACAAGCCGCGCCAATAGGCGACGACTTTGCCGGCGATACCATCACAGGTATTGCGGTTGTAGTTGAGTAAGGCGAGAGCGGCTTCGCCAGACCGGCCAGAGGCGTCGTCAGAGACGCCATCTTGAGCAGTTGTAGGCGGCGTGAACGCCAACCCCAATACGATCAGCAACCCAAGGGCAATTCGGCCGAGCCGGTGGAATCCTGGAAGCATTGCGTCAGTATACCTGCCTACCGCAGGTCGTCATACCTGCCTACCGCAGGTCGTCGAGGCGCTGTTGCAGCCGAGTTGCCAGAGCATTTTGCTGTCGATCGTGAGCCAGGCTCAAGGCTGTGTTCAGGGTGGCTCTGGCGTCGTGGGTGCGTCCAGCGGCCTGATAAGCAACCGCCAACGTCTCGAGGATTTCGGCCGACTGGTTATTGGTGCCCCGCGCCGCACGTTCTGCCAAGGTGATGGCACGGGCAGGGTCGCGCAGCTCGGGTCGATCGCTGGTGGCGAGGATCCAGGCCAAGTTGTGGAGCGATCCCGGATCGGCACGGACGCCGATCACCAGCTCCAGCTCGGCGAGGGCCGCAGCCTCGTCACCGGCTGCCATCAGAGCTCCGGCGCGATTGTAGCGCGCCTGCACGTTGTCTGGACGGTAGCTCAATCCACGGGCATAGAGAGTGGCAGCTTCGGTATGAAACCCCAGCGACCACCGCAGGTCTGCCAGATTGAACATCGCCAAAGCGAAGTCGTGGCGATAGGTCAAGGCTTGGCGAAAAGCCCGCGCCGCATCGCTGAAATCACCCCGAGCTTGTAACGCCAACCCAAGGCTGTTGTATGCCGAAGCAAGACCGGGGTCAGCACGGAGCGCAGCACGATAGGCGGTAATTGCTGACCTCACGTCCCCCTGTAGCTCGAGACTGCGTCCGAGACCGTGATGGGCGGGAGCGAAGTCCTTGGCACCCTCGACTAATGCTTGAAAGAGCTCAGTAGATCGAGCCAGCTGGCCGCGACGGAGGGTCGAGCTGGCGAGGTTGAAGCTGGCCAATGTGTGGCGCGGATCGAGCGTGAGGGCCTGCCGGTAGGCGGCGTCTGCCGCATCCTGGTCACCTCGAGCTTCGAGGATGGTGCCGCGATTGACCAGACCATCTGCGGAATCGCGATCCCCCGGTGGCAACCGTTCGAGCTCGGTTAGCGCCTCTTCGGCCTGGCCAGCATCGGCCAGGGCCAGGGCGAAAGCGACGCGCCATCGGCTGAGATCTGGCAACCGATCAAGCAGAAAGCGCCAATGAGGGATCGACGCTGCGGGTCGGCGAGTTTGCAGGTGGGTGGCCAGCCGTCGACGAGCCTCGAGGTCGTTGGGTTGCTCAGACAGGCGTTGCTCGTACAGCGTCTCCGCGTCTTGCCAAGACGTGGGAGTGAGCTTGGCGTGCAGTTCGCGGACCCGCAGCCATCGACGATTGAGATCAGGGTGGTGGTCGATTTGGTCGACAAATGGTGGCCGCGACACGAGGCGCAGGATGTCTCGTTCGAGTTCGATTTCGTCGAACGGAGTGAAGGCTAGGCGGTCGGCCAGCCGTTGCTGATTCAGGGGTAGCGGAGGAACTGCTGCGTCGAGGTTGGATGGTGATGCATCTTGGGTCGAGAAGTGTGGCTCGAGATGCCGGTAAACGGCCGAGGCAAGGGCGAAGTTGCCAGCAAAATTGAAGTGGACATGCTCATGGAAAAAGCGATTGCCGGGCATCCCAGGGAATCCCTCCGCCTTGTCAGAGGCCGCATCGTCGACGAACGTGCCTTCGACGAACGGACCTTCGACAAACGTGTCTTCGACGAACGTGCCGTCGATGAGTGCGCCGGCCATGTCGAGCAGGGAGACGCCGTGTTCGGGATGCGCCGTCGCTACTTGCCGGATCGTCTGATTGATCATCGAGTCAGCACGAAAGCGCAAGGTGTCAAGGTCACGGGCAGCCCTCAGATGGGCCTTGGATCGTTCGGCGTCACCCAGGGTGAGGTAGGCGTGGCCCATCTGAAAACGCAGCTCGGCGTAGCGATCGTCGATTTCAGCAGCCTGCTGCCATTCGGTGAGGGCGGTCTCGTGGTCGTCAGCCTCCATCGCCTGACGGCCGGTACGATAGTGTTCGATCCAGCGTGCCTCGTCTTCGGTGGATAACCCGGCTCGATGGCTCGAAGCGAATGGGGGTTGGTCGCGTAGATTGGAAGCGACAGTGACCAACAGCGTCTCCGCTCCAGTGCCATGGATCGTGTTGATCATATCGGCCAGGTTGTGGCGGAAGTGCTCGTAGACTGTCGGTAGGCGCGGGTCGTCCGCGGCAACCCGCTGCTCGAGAAACATCTCCATACCGCGCCATTCGCCGAGTGTTGGTCGACTATTGGCGGCAAGCGATCGGGCGAGCAGCTGGCCGGTGCGGGTTGCCTGAAGGGCGATCGAGGCACGGATGGTAGCCAGGTTGGGAGTAAACGCTCCCAACCTGGTGTTGGTGCCGAAGACCGTTTCAGCCCCAAACACCGTGCCAGCACCGTAAGGCCCCACCACTTCGTTGTTGCCGAGGTAGATGATGAATAAATCACCTTGATGGGGTGCACAGTCGTCGACGATGACCCGTGCGACATGTGAATTGATTGCGGTCATGGCCGCGTTGTGGACTTCGAATCGGGTCTTTGGATGGCCTTCGTTCAACATTGCTTCGAGCATGCGACCGAAGCTGTAGGCCGAGTCTGGAGTACCGCGAGCGGCAGACCCGCCGATCACGAAGATGCGATAGGTATCTTCTTTGTCTGAAGCCAGTTCGAAGGGCACTGGAGCTCGGGCAATACGTTTCGGGAAGAAGCGCCAGCCGAAGGTCTGGTTGGTAGTCCAAACGCCAGAGTGCCCCTCGACCGGCACCAGGAAGTCTGTCGTATGACCGTAGTCCGCGACCCGCAGGGCGAGTTCGAGCACAATCAACAGTAACGGCGCCAACGACACAGCCAGTGCTCGAAACAGCCATAACCGTCCGCCACGCAGCTCTGGGGGCTGCACGTCCGGCACCTCTAGGATCGGCGGGGTGGCAGGGGCTGTGGGTTGAGGCATGGCGTGGTCTACTGTTGGCAGGGCCAAGGTTACACCGCTTGGAAGTTGATAAGATCGCTGAATCTTCTGACCAGACCGTATCCTCCGACCAGAATCGACCTCGAGGAGGGGTGCATGGCGAGTAAAGCCAATCCGAAGTTTTCGGCCGCAGAGTGGACCAAGATCCGGGATACCCTGGTGGCTCATCCTGCTGCTTTCGGTTTACCGGCCCGGCAGTACGGTTCGGTGGTGTTCGCGTCATTCAACCTCCGCAAGCTCGGCAAGGTGGCCACTGGCTCGAGCGGTGAGCGTGACGAGGCAACCTTCGAATTTCTCGCCAGTATCTGCCGCCATTTTGATCTGTTGGCAATTCAGGAGGTGATGTCGGACACCGAAAGCCTGCTGAAGTTGCACAAGATGATGGGCCCCGACTACGGCCTCGTACATTCCGATACGACCGGCGCGTTCCCGGGGCGGCCAGGCAACGCTGAGCGCCTAGCCTATGTCTACAACCGCAACCTGGTACGGCGCTCCGCCCTGGTGACCGACATCACCGTCGACCGGACCGAAGTGATCAAGCGTATCGCTGACAACAACGATGGGATTCACAAGGCGTTGAAGGACTTGGCCAAGGCGCGCGGGGTCTATAACGCGCAGGTCGAGGAGTGCCTGGAGAAGGGTGGCCGGCTGCCTCGGGAACCCAAGATGAGCGGGCTCAAGATGCCTGGTTTCCTGACTTTCGTCCGCACCCCATTTGCGGCCGGTTTTCAAGTTCATGGCCATCCTGGTTCGGTGCCGTATGAATTCCTGGCAGTCAACGCCCATCTGCATTTCGGCGATTCCGACAACGATCGCATCTGGGAAGCGCAGGCGTTGCTGGAGTGGATGTTGGCCAAGGTCCGTGCCGGCGCGTCGGACAATCTGAACATTGTGCTGTTCGGTGACCTCAATCTGGTGTTCCAGAATCCCGATCGAGATCGGGTGCGAATTACCCATAACGTGCGCCAGGCCGCCAAGCGAGTTGGCCTCAAGAAATTGAACGCGGTGTTGCCGTTCCTGTTTCCGCACCCCAACACGCAACAGCGCCACGAGCCCACGGGCACCGTCTTTCGCACCAATGTCAAGCTCAACCAAACCTTTGATCAGCTTGGCGCGTTTTATAACGATCCCCGCCTGGATCTGGCCGCGACCGGCGTCGATAGACACCACAATCCGCAGGTCTGGGGCGCGCCGGGTGGCCCGGATTACGGTGTCTTCAACTTTACCGAGCTGTTCAGCCAGGCGTTGAAGAAGAAGAGTTACCACGAGTTGTCGAAGGAAGATGCCAGAGGCCTGGTGCGTCGTTACGACTTCCGGGTCAGCGACCATCTGCCGATCTGGATCCGGCTGCCGCTTCCCGTCGCGCCATCCGTCCTCTGAACCGAGCTGCGCCAAACCGTGCTGCGCCGAACCGTGCTGCGCCGAACCGTGCTGCGCTAAAACGATCTGCGCTGAGACGAACCATGAGAAGACGTTGGATTGGCCTCATGGTTGCCGTCTTCTTGGCCGGAGGCATCAGGGCCGACCGCTGTTTCGCTGACTCTCCGTCGGTAGAAACCCCGGCAGGGGAACAGGTCGAGCTGCCCTTCGAAACCGCGCTGGACGGCGAGACGATCCGTTTGGAACTGCGCCACGCGACCATCGACATCCTGCAAGATCCAGAGGCCGAAGCAAGCTTGAGTGTGGGCTGGCTGACCCCCGGCGAAGCCTCGGACGAACGGGTGGATGTTCGCGTCAAGGGTGGACTCCTTCAGCTCTCTCGGGGCGGTAGCACGACACCGACCGAGCCGCGTTGGTTGGTCGAGATGGTTGTTGCTCCTGAGCAGTTCGTCGAGATAGTAGGTGTTGATCTCGACGTGCTGATCGAAGCGGCGGCAAACGAAGACGAGGGGTCGTCTGCCGAGGAAGAGCAGGCCGACGGCTACCTAGACGATGAAAAGTACGGCGAGAAGTACAACCAAGAAGAGGGCGGCAAGGGCGACGAAAAGGAGGCCAAAACGAGGCCAGGTCGCGACGGCTTGGACAGCGTCGACGAACCGACGGTTGACCTCCATCTCGAGCAATCCAATGTCCATCTGGTAGGCCTCGAGGGAGCGATCGTCGACACCTTCGAGAGTTACCTCCGTGCCGATCGCACCACCGGCATCCTACGGCTGAGGATGCAAGGTGGTAGCGCGGAAATCGTGGGCCACCGAGGACCCATGGAGCTGTCCGCCCATCAGGCCGAGATCTGGCTCGAAGAGCCCGAGTCCAAGCTGACTTTCTCGCTCGAAGGTGGAACCCTCAACTCAACCGGCGGCGAAGGGCGGATCGAAGGCAAGGTGCGAGATGCCTTCGTTCGATTCGAGGGTTGGACTGGGCCGAACACCTTGGAAGCCAGCGAAGCGAGCCTCGAAGTCATTTCAGCGACGGAAGCCAACCTACAGATCTCAGGGGCACATCTTGCGGTTGTGGTCGAGAATATCCAGGGGCAGGTCGAAACCCGACTGCTGGGAGGGACCTTGACCGGCCGAGATCTGGTAGGGCACGTCAAGATCACCGCCAGAAGTGATGCCGAAGTTGAGCTCGAAGGCATCAAGGGCCCCGTCAGCTTGAGTCTCGAAAGCGGCGCCGGCGTCAAGATTATCGATGCTGAAGGTATCGTACAGGGTAACGTCCACGACGCACGACTCGACGTCGACGGCGCCAGTTATCTAAAACTGAGTGGTCTGCGCGCCGAGGTGAGCCTGTCCCGTCTGGACCGTATTCAGCAGCTCGAACTGACCGACTCCCGGCTCGAAGCCGACCTCTCGGGGCTGCGCCATGATCCGTTGTTGACCCTACGAGGCACCAGTGAAGCGTCGGTGCAGATTGAGGCACCATGCGGCGTCAAGTTGGAAAAGACCAGCGAAGATCCACTCGCTCGAGTCGACGTCTCGGGTTGCATGATGCATGGTCAATCCCAAGGCCGGGTAGTGTTCGGCCGCCGAGGCCTCGAAGGTAATCGCCAAATGATGCTGAAGCTGGCGCTTTCCCCGGGCAGCACAGTCGACGTTGAGGGGCTGTACTGAATCGAGGACTTTCATGAGAACCTGGATTGCACTGTTTCGAGGAATCAATGTAGGTGGCAAGAACGTTTTGCCAATGGTGAAGCTGCGTGCCGAGCTTGAGGCGCTTGGACTCGAGCAGGTGCGAACTTACATCCAGAGCGGCAACGCCGTGTTTGAGTCGGCGGCGGAAGGCTCGACCTCATTGGCGGCTCAGATTTCCGACCGAGTCGAGGAGCAGTATGGGTTTCGGCCTCGCGTCCTGGTCCTCAGCCGCGACGACCTTGCTGCCGCCATCGAATCGAACCCCTTTCCTGGAGCCGTGGCTGATCCCAAGACGCTCCACTTCTTCTTCCTTGCTGAACCGGCACTCGATCCGGATCATACTCGGCTCGAGGAAGCCAAGGCTCCCACCGAGCACTATGGGTTGACGGACCGTGTTTTCTACCTCCACGCTCCTGATGGCATCGGTCGCTCCAAGCTGGCGGCCAACGCCGAGAAGGCTCTCGGAGTTGCAACGACTGCACGAAATTTCCGGACCGTCGATAAGCTCTCAGGGATGGTTTCTCCAGAGTGACGGTTGCCGCATTGCTTTTCGTGTCACAAACAATCCGTTTGCCGGGGCGATGCGTTGTAATCGAGCTTCTTTCAAGAAGAGGGAAACCATGAGATTCACGATTTCACTGCTTGTTAGTCTTCTGGGCGAGCGAGAGCTGAGATAGATTGCGACGCGTCTGTTGAGGATCATCGCTGGTTGAACAAGTTGAACGACATCCTGCTAGCTTTGCTGGTGGTTGCAGTTGCTGACATCGTGCTGTTTCATTACGGCGTGTATTTCGCCATCCTGCAACCGGAGTCGTATTCCGGCAGGGTAGAGCAGCAAGGGCGGCGTCTCGCCGGCATGCTGGAAGCTGCCCCCGACCGGGATGGAATGGTCGTGATCGGCAACTCGCAGGCCCAGGCGACAATTCAAGAGGCCCAACTGGAGGCTGAGCTCTCGGATGGAGGGCAGCAGTTTCGAGTGATCAATCAGGCGGTTGGCGGCTCGTCGCCGTCTGCTTGGTACTTCCTTCTCCAGAGCGACTGGTTCCCTAAAGACACCACTAAAATTGTGGTCTTAGCGGTCAACAACACTTCGATTCTGGCCTTTGAAGGTGGCGAGCAGAGAGACCTCGATATTTCCAAAACCCGGTTGGGCATCGGAGACGCGGCGATGATCGCCAGGACTCATCATGGGTTGGAGGATCGGCTAGCGGCTTTCTCGGGGGTGCTCTTCCGGACGCTGCTGTTTCGCGACGACGCGAAGCAGTACTTGCGATCTCCCAGCGAGCGCCATCGGCAGATTGCAGAGCACAAGGCGGTGTTCGAAAGGAGGTTACGAAACGGTGCCCGGAGCGACAACCGTTCGAACAACACACTACTTTCTGCCCGGCTGGGAGAGGACAACAGGCTAGTCATGGACGAGCTGGCCCCATTTATCAAGGCCAAG
Organism: Acidobacteriota bacterium; assembly: GCA_029263395.1. GTDB lineage: Bacteria > Acidobacteriota > Thermoanaerobaculia > Multivoradales > J023 > JAAELT01. The sequence continues at coordinate 16,706 of JAJCXO010000145.1, forward strand.
AAGGAGCTCACTCGCAGAGTTGAGCGCCAGCTTCGCCGTCGGCAGAAAACCCTGGACGCTATTGCTCGTGGCAAGAAGGTGATTCGCCACCTGGTCGTCGAGCCGAGCAAAATCAGCCTGCTCGGTCGCTTGGTCGCAGAGTTGAACGAGCAGGGCATTCGAGTTGTCTTCTGCGTCATCCCGAGCTCGCCTTTTGCCTTGAATCGACCCGTCAAGGTCGACCATCTCGGAAACCTGTTTCGAGATCTGAAACAGCAGGGGAGGGACATCGAAGTTTGGCACGATTCCGACGTGATCCGTAGGCTAAACTCCCCGGAATTCTTCAAGGATCCGCTACATCTGAATGCTGCAGGGGCGGAGATCTACACTCGAGGTTTGGCGAGCTTCTTGGTACAGACTCTGTCGGAAACGGAATCGCCGATCTAGCTCCCGTCTATGAACGCCGGTTGCCCGGTCGCCCCCAGTGGACCGCGCGCGCTGCTGCGTAACTCGCCTCGGTGCCTTAGTGTCAGCCAACCCTCTTGTTTACAATATTTTGGAGGGCTAGGAGCTGTCTTCTTGCTCAGACATACTCGCTGTGTGCTCGCTCCACAGAGGGCTCTCAGGGAGCCGAGAGGCGGGTTTCTGGATGCAATCTAGTGACCTAGCTAGATCCCGTCCAGTTTTGCCATTTTCGGCTTAGTGAGGGAGGTCTTGTGGAGCGAGCAAGCAGCGAGCATGTTTGAGCTTCACACCTGTTCGCATCTCGTATCCGATGGCACCACAATAACTTAGGCATACAGCAAGAGATCCGGCGAGTTCTGGAGCTGCGGCGCAGCCCACAAGATCGACCGAACTCTCGATGTGTTCTTGGATGACATCTAGCTAGCTAGCCAGCTAGGTCACTAGAACTGAAAGTACAAAAACGGCTCGGCTGTGTCTGGAGTCAACAGGATCATCGCCCAGATGGCGACTGCCAAGATCGCGACACGGATCAACAGCGGCCAGCGGTCGAAGCGGTCGAACAGGCCGAAGAGTTCCTCGCCAACCTGGGTGGCGTAAAGTGCGGCGCACAACACCAAGGTACCCCCGGCGGTGATCGCTACATCGTCACCGGGCACGAACATCCGCGACAGCATGCCGAACGCGACGTCGATCGAGACGGCACGGAACAACACCATGCTGATGACCCAGCCATGGAAGGTCAGGAGTACCCAGACCGGAATCATCCACCGTGTTTCGGCCACCTGGCGGAGCTTGGGCCGAGTTGTTGCCAAGCCCTTGAACAGTCGATGCACAATCAGAAACGAGCCGTGTAGCAGACCCCAAGCAATAAACGTCCAGTTGGCGCCATGCCACAGCCCGCCCAACACCATGGTGAGCATCAGGTTGCGCAACGTGCGGACGACTCCCTTTCGGTTGCCGCCGAGAGAGACGTAGAGATAGTCCTTGAGCCAGCTCGACAGTGAGATATGCCAGCGTCGCCAGAAGTCGGAGCTGTTGACGGCACAATAGGGGCGGCGGAAGTTGACCGGGAACTCGAGACCGAGCAGCCTCGCCAGGCCGATTGCCATGTCCGAGTATCCGGAGAAATCGAAATAGATTTGGAAGGCGAAGGCATACGCACTGATCCAAAGATCACCGCCCGAGAACTCTGTCGGTGTCTGGTGGACCCGATCGACCAGCAGCGCCAGGTTGTCGGCAATGACGATCTTCTTGAACAATCCGAGCATGAAGAGCTTGAGGCCCAGCCGGATCTGTTCAGGAGTTCGTCGGCTGGTTGCGGCTAGTTGTGGCAGGAAGTCGACCGCGCGGATGATGGGTCCGGCTACCAGTTGAGGGAAGAACGAGACGTAGAGTGCAAAGTCGACAAAATCCCGTGCCAGATCGGAACGTCCGCGATAAACGTCGATCGTGTAGCTCATGCTCTGGAAGGTGTAGAACGAGATCCCAACCGGCAGCAGGAGCTCATGCAGAGGTAACTGGAACGACAAGGCCAGAGCCAGGCTGTGGGAAAAGAAGTTGTAGTACTTGAAGACTCCCAACAGCCCGAGATTGGTGACAACGCTCAGAGTCAGAAAGAGCCTGCGTCGCCGCGCTGACTCGGCACCATGGATGCCTTTGGCAGCGAGGTAGTCAATGACGGTCGAAGCGAGGATCAGGAGGGCGTATTTGGGATTCCAAGTAGCGTAGAAAACGTAGCTCGAGACCAATAGCACGTAGCGTCGCTGCGCCATCGGCGTCAGCGCATGGGCTGACGCGACGGTGAGAAAGAAGGCGAGGAAAGTGTAGGAATTGAAAAGCAAAGAGGCGGCCGAGTCCGGCATCCCGAGAGGTTGGCGAGGTGTGTTCTGGCCGCGCCAGCATATCGCTGGATCGCTGCATTGCGTCAAGCCTGCGGACAGTTGAGGGCCGCTGTCGACTGTGCGAGTCGCCGGTAGTAATCTCAGGCGTCCAGAATATATTGGGCCATCAACAGGACCCCCGTCTCTTCTCGGATCTCCAGAACGTCATGAAATCCACCACAGACAACGGTGTCGCCGCAACGTTTGACAGCTATCCGCCGAAGTTTCGGCACAAACTACTCGCTTTGCGTGACCTCATTCTGGAGACCGCCAGATCGACACAAGGTGTGGGCGAGATTGAAGAGACGCTCAAATGGGGGGAGCCGGCATATCTCACTTCGGAAACCAAAAGCGGCAGCACGATTCGAATCGCCTGGAAGCGGTCTAACCCGACGCAGTACGGTATGTACTTTCACTGCCAGACGAATCTGGTCGAGTCTTTCCGAGAACTGTTCCCAGATTGCTTCAGGTTTAGCGGCAATCGGGCTATTGTTTTTGACGAGAACGATGAGGTTCCAGCTCAGCAGCTGTCCGTCTGTATCGAAATGGCGCTGACCTACCATCTCATCAAGGATTCCCTGCGAGGTTGAATACCAACGATGCCCACTCGAACCGGACTCATTCTCTACGTGCACAACTACGAACAATGTGTTGACTTTTACCTCAACCGGATTGGACTTCCCGTCCTGTTCACGACTCCCGAATTGACCTGCTTCGAATTCGGCGGCTCCTACTTGATGGTCGAGTTGGACGATCGACCTGACCTTCCGGTGCGATCTGGATCGCCAGCCTCCTGTCTCAGGTTCAACGTCCCCGATGTTCGGGCGTTTGCAGCTGAGCTGAAATCAAGAGGTGTAGACGTGGACTATCAGGAGCACTCGTGGGGAACAGTAGCCAAGTTCTTGGATCCAGAAGGCAACCTCTGTGCCTTCAAGGACGACGAGACCTTTGAGAGGCAGATCCGGGATCATGAGCTAAAGAGGCGTCACGAAGCCGAATAATCGTTGGGTTCCGGTGAGCTGTCGCCCTCGCCATAGAGTCGGCAGGAGGTCGCCTTGATCACCAGGAAAACGTCGAGGCCCGGTTTTAGTCCAAGTTCGGCCGGGGTAGTTTCGGTGACCTCAACGGCGAGCGGAATACCGGTGCCGAGATCCGCGGTGACGAGGGCGCGGCGGTCGATCGGACGTATTTCGATGATGCGTGCCGGTAGGACATTGCGTGCGGAGAGGCGTCCCGGGCGGTCGGGGGCGATCAGGATATCGTTGGCCGGGATACCGATAAGCACTTCGCCGGAGGACATGTCGTCGCGCGGAATCACCAGTTCGATCGATGACTCCCCGGAGCCGAGCCGAACGATACTGGTCCCTTCCTCGCGTCGCAAGAGATGCGCGGGTAGCACGTTTTCGTAGCTCTGGTCCTCAGCCAACGAGAACACCTCGGGATCGCGCAGGACTTCTCGCGGCTCGCCGCGAGCGATGGTTCGCCCCTGTCTGAGCACCACGACGTCATCACACAGCGCCTGGACTTCGGTTGGATCGTGGGAGACCAGCAGCATCGGGACGGTGAGTTCGCTCCGCACCCGCTCGAGGAACGGCAGCAAACGTCGACGTAACGGCATATCCAGAGAGGCCAACGGTTCGTCGAGCATCAGTAGACGGGGACCCGAGCACAACGCTCGACCGAGCGCCACTCGTTGACGCTCGCCGCCTGAGAGCGTCCGCACATCTCGGTCGAGGAGGGGAGCCAGCTCCAGCAGCTCAACCACCGACTCGAAGGTCTCTTGGATCGGTTGCCCGCTGGCTCGCGCTCGACGTTCGCCCGCCAGGAGGTTCTGACGGGCATCCATGTTGGGAAACAGTAGACCATCCTGCGGCACGTAGCCGATGGAGCGCTGTTCCGGAGGCACGAAACGTTTGGCCTTGCTGTCCAGCCACACGTCATCACCGAGCTGGACGCGACCGGACGCACCACGGCGCAGACCGGCGATCGTTTCCAGCAGACTCGTCTTACCAGCCCCTGAGGCGCCAAACAAACCAGTCACCGGCTGGGACAGACTGAAGTCGACGGCGAGCTCGAAGCGATCGAGCTCCAGGCGCACGTCGACCGTGAGAGACGCCGGTGAGGTCATTTGCCGCTCTCCGACGATCGACGGTCGTGACTCAGCAACTCGGCCCCCAAGATGGCTAAGAAGCCAACAGCGAGAGAGATGAGCATGAACAGATCTGCTTTGGAGTTGTCGCCCACCTGTTGGGCACTGAAAATCGCCGAGGCCAGGGTCTGGGTTTGGCCCGGAATGTTGCCAGCAAGAGTGACGGTGGCCCCGAACTCACCGAGGGCACGGGTGAAACCGAGCAAGGTGCCGGCGAGGAGCCCGCGGCCAGCGAGGGGAAGGGTGATGCGGAAAAAAGTTTCGATGCGGCTGTAACCCAACGTCCGAGCCATCATTTCGAGACGCGGTTCGACCCCTTCGAAGGCGACTCGAGCAGTTCTGATCACGAGCGGGATCGACATCACGGCAGCTGCCAGAACCGCCGCCTTCCAAGTCAGGAGAAGACCAAGATCGAACCCGAGAGTATTGCGCCCAAGAGGCCCGTCAACGGCCAGCAAACGCAACAACAGAAAGCCGACTGCTGTTGGGGGCAACACAAGCGGTAAACCGGCCAGCGCCGAGACCAACCGCTTGCCGCGGAAATCCCACCGCGCCAAGGCGTAGCCGAGCGCGGTCGCCGGCACCACGACCAGCGCCGTTGCCACCGAGGCCACCTTCAGGGTGAGCCAGATCACGTGCAGCAGATCGTCGGTCATCTCAGAGTAACGGTCATCACAGGCATCATCATCCCAACGATTATTACAATGAGGCGGTTATAGCGGCGGGACGGTTATGACAGTGGGACGTTATTGCGGTCGGACGGTAAAGCTGTGCCGTTCGGCAATCTCGCTCGCAGATGACCCCGTCAGATAGTCGAGGAACCGACTGGCGGCTTCCGGATGTTTGCCATCTTTGATCTGAGTAGCCCAGTAGGCGATCGGTGAGGCTTCGAATTCGCGCAGCTCGAGGAGAACGCGAATCTTGTCGGAGGTGTTGACGTCCGTCCGATAGACGATACCAAGGATTTGTGGATCGGTTTCGACCAGATGGAGAGCGGCTCGCACATCTAGGGCCGGCGCAACGCGATCTGAAACTGCGCTCCACAGATCAGAACCGTCCCAGTCGAACTGCTCGAGAGCGGCCTTGGCATACCGTCCTGCCGGTACCGCAATCGGATCGGCCAACGCAAGAAATCGAAAGTTGGCTGTCGCCAGATCAGTGGGCTCGTCGAACTCGAATCCGGCGTCGAGATGGGCGATGAGCACTAGGCGATTACCCAGGAAAGCTCGTCGTGATCCGTCGACGGTCCGATCGTTGTCGTCTAGAAAATCGACCCAGTGGCGATCGGCAGAGAGGAAGATATCCGCCATGGGAGCGGCTTGGATCTGTTGGGCGAGGGTGTTGGAGCCCGCAAAATTGAAAATGATCCGGGTTCCGTGTCTAGTCTCGAAATCGGCGCCGAAGTCGGTTGCAACGTCTCTCAAGCTGGCGGCCGCGAAGATGACCAGGGGGTCGATTGCAGTATCCGGTTCGGCGCAAGTGATCAGGCTGAGTGCCATGACAGCTGCGATAGCGCGACGGGAGAGACGCATGGGCAGACGGACTCCTCGAATCATGAGAAACGGACACAATCGATGGTTGGATCGGGCCTGGATGCTATCCGAATAGTGGCAATTTCCACTAACATTTTCCCATGACTCAAGCGTCGGCAGCTCCGAGCTCCTTCACCTTCGACAACCAGGCTGAGAGCTTCGACCGCCGAGCTGGGTTGCCGTCGGCATCCGCTCTGGAAGTGGCTCTCGCGGTGGCGACGCTCATCGACGATTACGTGTTGGGACATCTACCGTTGGTGCTCGATATCGGCGCCGGGACCGGGGAAGTTGGGTGTGCCTTGGCGAGCCGAGTCCCACGTTATGTTGGCGTCGATGTTTCGCAGCCCATGTTGTTGGCTTTCCGCTGCAAGCTCGGGTCGAACGGAGGGAGCTTGGTCCAGGCAGACGCGGGGCGTAACTGGCCGGTCGCCAGTGGGCAGGCGAGTCTCGTGTTCTCATCGCGAGCCGCACATCTGTTGCCTTCCGAGCATCTCGTCCGTGAGGTTCTCCGGGTGGCACATCCCAGAGGCGCAGTGTTTGTCATCGGAAGCGTCCGGCGTGAGGAGGGCAGCCTACGGGCCGACTTGCGCCGCGAAATGCGACGTCTGCTGGCGGCTTCGGGGATTCGTGGTCGAGGGGGCCGACGGGCTGGCGACAACTTGATCACCTCGTTCGAGGCCATCGGAGGTTCTCGTATCGAGCCGCGTCGGGTGGCGTCTTGGCAGGTGCATGAACGGCCTGCTGACTCGCTGCGAGGATGGCGCGAAAAATCGGGTTTGGCGGGTCGATCGATACCCGAACAGATCAAGGATGATATCCTCCGCCGTCTCGAAGATTGGAGTCTAGAGCGCCATGGAGAGTCGACGAAAGGCCGGCAATCGATGGAGCATTATGAGTTGTCGGGCGTCCTTTTGCCCGATCGAAGCGGCCGTTGGAAGACCGGTTTGTTGAAGCTCGGTTTATAGACTCTCATTAGCACGTGCATGGTGTGACCGATGTTTGGGAACCACGGGGGACAAATGAAAAGGGAGATGTATGAACGGTGACCTATTGAGCGATCTCGGCCGAACGTTGGTCGAAGGATCGCTGACCGATGTCTCGGTCCTAGAACAGACGGCGGGTCCGGTCCAACAGATTTTGCCCGAAGCGAATGTGGTCAAGATCGGTGGCCAGAGCATTATCGATCGTGGCGCCAAGGCGCTGCTGCCGATCGTAGAAGAAGTCGTCAGCAATCTCGAACGGCATCAAATGATCCTCGGCACCGGTGCCGGGACGCGCGCTCGACATGCTTATAGTGTGGCCCTGGATTTGGGGCTTCCCACCGGCGTGATGGGTGTACTGGGGACGTTTACCAGTATGCAGAATGCTCGCATGTTGCATTATCTGCTCGCCAAACACGGTATCCCGTTCATCGAGCCGATCCAGTTTCCACAGCTGCCGCTCTTCCTGATCGAGCGCCGCGCCGTGGTGTTCTTCGGGATGCCGCCGTACACCTTCTGGCAGCAGAATCCGAAGGTTGGGCGCATCCCGCCACATCGTACGGATACCGGCTCCTACTTGGTTAGCGAGGTCTTCGGCGCTCGGTCGATGATTTATGTCAAGGACGAAGATGGTCTCTACACCGCCGATCCGAAGAAAGACAAGGGCGCCAAGTTCATTCCCAAGATTACGGTGCCAGAGCTGAAGGCGATGGATTTGCAGGATGTTGTGGTTGAGCGAGCAGTGCTCGATCTGATGGTGAATGCTCAACATGGCCGGTCGGTCCGCATCGTCAACGGTCTCAAACCAGGTAACCTCACGCGTGCGCTCGAAGGCGAGGACGTGGGTACCCTGATCACCGCGGAGTAGACGTGATGAGTGACCAAAGACACCATTTAGATTCGTTACTGATGCGCGAGAGCTTGATTGATCATGAGCTCGTCGCGTCGACCGATGGCCATGCCCCGGTCTTTCGCATGTTGCCGGAGGCCCATGCCGTCAAGGTGGGCGGGGGCTCGATCATCGACCGTGGTGCTGCAGCGCTACCACAGCTTGCTGCAGCACTCGGAGACGCACTGGAGACCAAGAAGCTCGTCATCGGTACCGGGGGAGGCGTCCGCAGCCGCCATATGTTCTCGATTGGTCTCGATCTGGGACTTCCAACCGGCGTGTTGGCACAGCTGGCGATCGCCGACGCGTTGGGGAATGCGCACATCCTGGGGACGTTGCTTGCGCCTTATGGTGTGGTGGCGATCCCGCCTGAGATCTTCGGCCATCTCTTGCCTTTTTTCATGAAGGGGGCACCGGGGGTGATCTTCAACGGTGATCCGCCGTATTCCTTGTGGGAACATCCCCCCGAGATCGGCCGGATTCCGCCCCATCGCACCGACGCTGGCAGTTATTTGACCGCCGAATGTTTCGGTTGCAAAACCTTGACGTTGATCAAAGACGTCGACGGTTTGTTTGACTCGGATCCCAAACAGAACCCGTCGGCTGAGTTCATTCCCGAGATCAGTGTGACTGAGTTACGCGAGCGTAATCTCAAAACGTTGCCGTTCGACGAGGTGATGCTGGATCTGCTCGAGAAGGCACGTTTGGTCAAGCGTTTCCAAATCATCAATGGTTTGAAGCCGGAGCTGTTAGCGCCTGCTCTCGACGGTGAGCACGTCGGGACCATCGTTCATGCCGAATGAGGTCTCCAGTGACCTTACTACCAGCGACCTCGTAGTCGAGGCTCGCCAAATTGAGCACCACTATGACGCCGCCCAGCCCGTGCTGCGCGGCGTCGACTTTATTGCCCGTCGCGGGTCGGTGACCGCGTTGATCGGAGCCAACGGCTCTGGCAAGTCCACCTTGTCGCGGATCCTGGCCGGCATCCTAGAGCCGACCGCTGGCGTGGTGCGACGGTTTGGGCGAGAGCTTCCCGCCGGGGCGAACGTGTCTGCCCCGAGTGCTCGCCTGGGGTATGTGTCTCAGGACGCGGCACTGGATCCGGAGATGACCGGTCACGAGATCCTTTTGCTGTTTGCCGCTCTCTACGGCCTCTCGCGGGCACATCGAGTGCAACGTTTGGCTGAACTCGCAATGTGTTTGGGGCTCGAGTCGTGGTTGGACCAGCGAGTGGACACCCTGTCTGGCGGCCAGCGTCGGCGGCTACATCTAGCAGCTGGGATGATCCACGATCCCGAGCTGTTATGCCTGGATGAGCCGGGGGTTGGGCTTGATCCGGATGGTGTCAGCTTGTTATGGGGCGAGCTCGAGAACAGAGCCCAAGCCGGTCGTTCGGTGGTGATTGTCACCCATGATCTGACGGCGGCGGAGCGGCATGCCGACTACGTTGCCATCTTGGACCGCGGGCAGTTGGTAGCAAGCGGGTCACCGCAAGAGCTTGTGGCGGAGCATCCGCCGAGTCTGCGTGAGGTGTACCAGCAGTTCACGGGTCGCGAGCCTGAGGACCTAGAGCCTGCTGGACAGCGTCAGAAGTTGCGGCGTCCGGGCCGTCGACGACACGGCGGCATGGGAACCGGCGGCGGAGGTCGTCGGTGAGCGTCGGCTGGGACATCGTTTGGCTGGTGGCACGGCGCACCTGGCTCAAGACCTTGCGTCGTCCAGTGACGCTCAGCTTTTCTCTCGTACAGCCGCTGATTTGGATGACTTTCTTCGGATTCTTGTTTGCGGGTTTCCGGCCGGAGGTGCCCCTCGACGGCCTGACCTATCTCGATTTCCTGGCCCCTGGCGTCTCGGTGATGACGATTCTTTTCGGAGCCTCTCAGGTTGGGGTCGGTTGGATCCGTGATCTGCAAACAGGCTTCTTGCCGCGCATGTTGAATACTCCGGTCAGCTCACATGTGCTGCTGCTCGGCAAGGTGCTGGCCGACGTCGCACGCCTCATGGTGCAGGCGTTGGTTGTGCTGCTGTTGGCCTGGATGTTGGGTGCCAGGCTGGCTCCAACCTGGAGCGCCGTACCGGCAGGTGTGCTGTGTTTGACCCTCTTCGCGACCGCTTTCGCCTGCGTCTCGTCGGCGGTTGCGCTCAAGGCTCGAAGTCAAGAAGCGATGGCCACCTTCATCCATCTCATCAACATGCCGCTGCTGTTCACCTCGACCGCGCTGGTTCCGGAGCGGCAGATGCCGGATTGGTTGGCAACCGTGGCGACCTGGAATCCCCTGACCCTCGCAGTCGACGCCTGGCGCGGAGCGTTGTTATTCGACCAGGCACCGTCGTTTGGCTCACAGGTCCTGCCGCTGTTGGTCCTTACGATCGTCGTGTATACCCTGGCAGCCCGGTCGATGCGGAGCGTCGCCAAGTTGTATTGACGATCACTGGAAACGTCTACGGAGACGTCAAGGGGCATACCGGGCCGCGTCGGGTGAGCGGCGAGAAGCCAGCGTTTCAGAAGACGGCAGCTGACCGTTGGAAGGTTGATCTCGGACTTTGGCGACCACTCGTGTTCGGTGTGCTTCAGATCGTCGCAATTACGTAGGCCACGACCCCGCCAGAGACCGTCAGTAACATGAATAGATAAGCACCCACCAGCACGATCCAACGGGGGATAATCCAGCGACCACGACCACCGTAGGTTCGGACCATGGCCAACAACAAGTAGATCGGTGAGATCAGAAAACCGGCGCCGAAATAAACCCAGCCGCTTTGGAAGACCCAGCACAGGGCCAGCAGAAGAAACAAGAACGACTGAAAGTGCAGGGCAAAAATCAAGTGATCAAAATAGAGTGCGCCGGAGCGCAAGAACAACACTTTGAGGGCCAATGCCAGCAACGGCAGAAAGATAAAGAGGGCCCGTGGCAGATTCTTTTGGAACCCGGCGTAAAGTCGGTCCACTAGCTCCTGAGGGTTCATCTGCTTGAAGCGTTCTTCCTGACCGGCAAATTTTTTGGAGGCCCAGCGAGCAAAGGCTGATCCGGCCTCCCCAGCATCTTCATCGAAACTGATTACCCGGAGGTTGTTCGTCGAACCGTCTTTGGCTTCGCCGATCAGTTGGTCGCCGACGTAAACGTTGACATTGGTAACGTCCGGCGACTGCAGCGAAAACAGCAGGAACAATGCCACACTGAGCACCAAATACATACGCAACGGCTTGACGTAGCTGGTCCGACGGCCGGCGAGGTAGTGTTCGGTGAGTCGGCCGGGCTGCAGCAGCAAGGCCTTGAGGCTACGCGGCAGCTTAGAATCCAAGGAGAGGTGATCGAACAATTCGCGCAGCAGCTCGAAGAACGGTGCTCGGTGTTCGCGGGTCTCCTGGCCGCATCGCGGGCAAAAGCGGTCCGTGACCTCGTTGTCGCAATCGAGGCAAACGCCGATATCGGGGGCGAGATCGGGGGCGTTGTGGGCTGGGTTGGGTGAAACTGTCTCGGTCATCTCGAGGTCCGGCGTTGCAAAAATGGATGGGCTGCTTGGAGTTACTCCGAGCCGGCCATATTTATTCACTCGCCGCCAGCCGATCAACGGGATAGCCCTCTAGGGAGCATCGTAGGGCGTTTGCGGCTCGGCGATCTCGCGAGTGGGCAGTTCGCCATGTAACTCCTCGCGAAGAACCCGGCGGAACATTGTTTCGAGTGGCTCTTTGGCCTCGTCGACATGCCGGCGCAGGGCGTCGTTGATCAGCGTCTGATAGTTGCCTCCGCCCGCCAGGTGGACTTTCTCTTTGAACCAGCCGAGAACATCGGCATCGAGGCGGATCGTGATGCGTGTCTTGCGAGGATCCGGCGTCACGATCGCGCCGCGTTTGCCGCCCTTGAAGTCATAGTGCTCATTCATTGAATCACCTGTTTGCTGTATTCCCTGCGCTCGCCTCGGTTGGCCTTGCGGGCAGAAATGATCCGAATCGTTCCAGCACGCCAGGTGTAGACCACCACCAGCAGCCGGCCTTGGGGATCCAGTCCAAGCGTCACGAATCGACGCTCATCGTGTTGATTGTCTTCGACGGTGACACCTAGATCGTCTTCGAGAGCGAGCACGGCATCGGCAAAGTCAACACGATGCTTGTCGAGGTTCTTGGTAGCCTTGTCGGCATCCCATTCCCACTTCACCGATGTATTGTATGTACGTTCGGTGTACAGGTCAAGGTCCAGGCTACCCATGTACCCGGTTTGTACCACGCCGCAGTTCCGGTGTGTGGTAAGCTAGATTAATCATGGGCAAGAAGGGGATAAGAACCTTCAAATCAGTGATTTACACAAGTGAATCCACCCTGAGACTGGCGAGCAATCCGGGCCATTCAGCCCGTTGATCAACGCCCTTTCAGAGCTGAACTGCTACTTAATCCCGCGTTGCGATCATAGAAAGTTCTGTATTGGGATCCATCCCGACGGCCAAGGACGGTGATCGATGTTCGAAGGTTGCTAGAGAGACCGCCCAGATGTCGAATCGATAGTCCTGCATTGCATTTATAGGTGCCGCATTGCATTTGCATTTATAGGTGCCAGCGACCTCGGAGAGCGAGAGCGAAGCGTTGTTGATGGCCGGTGGCGGTGTTTAAACTATGCCCTCGATGTAGCCTGAAGCGCTCTGATGGCCATCAAGAAGAGCCGAGACCGCGAAGCGGCTTCGAGTCGATTCCGATTGACCGAGCCGTTTGAATTCTCTGGTTTCCCATTGGAGCTCAGACGCACCTACCCCAGCAATCTCAGATCTCGAGAGTTGATGGACGGTTGGCTACGGTATCGGGGACGGAACTCGACCCGTCAGCAGGCTCAGCTAGACGCTGGTGTTTACACCACCCAATGCGCTGTTCCGCCTGCGTCGGCAGGCGGATCGATGGCATCACCGAAGCGGATGAAGCGACACGGCCGGCTCCGTGGCATTACACCGGGGCATCGTGCGCACGGTGACGCTGGTGACGGTGACGGTGACGGTGACGCTTGGTGACGGTGACGCCAGTGACGGTGACGGTGACGGTGAGCGTCACCGTCACCCTGTGTTCGAGGCGTAATTCGTCCATATCGGGCGAATTCGGGCCCGTTCTGGGTGATCCGCCGGAGAAGCCAAGAAAACTACACCCGGGAGAAGACCTTTCCATCGTCAAAACAAGGGCTCTCCCGCCGGGAGGACGCCATTCGATCGTCATGATTCACGTCCAACGACGGGAGAACGCCTGTCGAGCGTTGGGTCAGGGGGTCCAACGGCGGGAGAAGACCTTTCCGTCGTCACAACACGTCTCCTGGTGGGCTCGGAGTGAGAGTTGAAAGGCTAGAGAGGTCTTGTCCCGCCGGCAGGGCGCGAGTTGGGGCTAGGGGCTGGCTAGCTAAACACTATTGCCTTCGTTCAGTCATGCCGACGGTATGCCCGACCTCGATCGAGGCTCGATCGGCTCTTGAACGTTGGCTCAGACCTCGACCGAGGGTCGATCGTCAGATAGGGGGTTCCGCAGGCGAACGGCCTTTACTCTCCAAAGGATGCGGACCAGGCACTGGCGTCCCCAGATTCGAAGCCATCCATGAAGATGTCGCCGTTCTGCGCCTTCCAAAACTGCAAGAGCTGACGCAGAGCCTCAGGAGGATTCGTCGGCACGCCTTGCCCCGCCTGGTCTTCAGTGCTCAACCCATGGCAGGAGGCGCAGACTCGGATCTCTCCGGGCTGGAACGTGAGCCAGTAACGCTCTCGGATGACCGGTTCGCCGGCCGGGTCGGTCATTTGCCAGGTCATGGCGCGGTGGGCGGGAACCATGGCGGCCATCGAGCCATCCGGGGCGAGGGTCACACTGCCGGCGGGGCCAGCGGTGGGTGGGTTGACAACCGCCGGGTCGTGCATGATTTGTGCGATCACTCGGCGCCCGGGAGCAGGATCGGCGGTGCCTCCGATGCCGCGGATCTGATCAGCCTGAAAGAACTGCATGTAAAGCGAGTCGTAGAGGATGCCGCCCGCGCCGGTGGTTTGGGTGCCGCCTGGGATCCGCACATTAAACGGCTGTTGACGATCCAGGGCGTCGCGGGTGGTGACGTCGCGGCTGACCACCAGGGCGAGCTCACGCTGCTCGAGATAGTTGCGGAAGGCTCCGGCATCCACACCTTCTTCGGCGAAAATCTGGGCCTCCGGTGACGCTAACGTCGAGGTCAGAATGGGTGGCTGGGGCCGGCTCCGGACTTCGACCGGCGACAACTCCCACATCGGACCGTTGTAGGACACCAGCACGTCGGGATCGTAATACTGCAGCTCGCGGACGACGCCGGGGCCGGACAGGAGGGGGGTGTCAGCCTCGAAGTAGGTGCCGTTCTGAGCCAAGGCCTTGATCCGGAAGTCGTACCGGGGTTGGGGAGCAGCACGGGTGCCTTCGTTGTCCGCGCCCCGAGTTTCCGCAGTGTGTACCGAGTAGAGCCCGCCGTTGCTCAGCACTAGCGGCTCTCGGTAGTGGCCGGTGTGGGTCGCCGGTGGCGGATCCCCATCCGGCACCACCCCGTCGGTGTCGGGGTGGGTGATGTAGGCGACCTCGATCTGATCCGGCGCTTGGCCGGGGGGCAGGCTCATCCGAATGATGCGGCCAGAAGCATGGGTCTCGAACTCCGGTGCGTCGACCGCATAATAGGTGCCGGCTTGAGTGGGGTCTTCGGCGAGTTGGAAAACGTTGAGTACAGAGTTGGGATTCACCCGGCCGCCGGGATTGAAGTCGGTGAGGTTGGGGTCATCGGTGAATGAGCGGGCGAAGTAGTCGTGGAGCTCGTGACGACCGATGTGATTGAGTGTCTCTTCTTCGGTGCCGTCGGGGTGGATCATCCACGGGAAAAAGTGGTTGATGCGCAGGCCGTTGACGTTCGAGCCGGCTTCAGCCAACCGTGGCTCGGGAAAAATCTCTTCGAAACCGTTGACGATGGCGGCGTCAGCTTCTTCGCTCGCCCAGGTGAAAGTCTCGAAGGATGAATTTTCGGCCTGTTGGTCGCGCTGGAGATGGTCCCAGCGAGTGAAGACGATGCGGCCGAAGCTGTCGACGATCGGTGAGAAGACTCCAGACGGGGAGTGATTTAACAAATCGATGATTCCGGTCTTGGGATCCAGGCTCCACAGGCCGGTGTTGGTGGCGGTGGACTCGTATTCGTCGTGTTGTGGATAGAGATGACGGCGGCCGTCGCGTGGGCGGTCCGAGGTGAAGACGATACGGCCATCGGGGCTGTAGATCGGGGTGATCAGATTGAAATCCTCGGGCTGATTGGCAATCTTGGTGATCGCCGTGGTGGCGCAGGCGCCTAGGCCGGTCACCTCGTAGATCTGCCAATACTCCTCGGTCACTTCGAATTGTTGCGTCGGTCCGCCGATGGCCATGCTGAACAGGGCGCGGGTCCCGTCCCAGTGGACGTGGGGATCACGCACTGCGATCGCATCGGCACCCTGAAACACGCCGGCATCGCCGTATCCGTTCCGCCGTGTGACATTGCACAACTCACCGCTGGGGTAGAGCACATGGAGGTCACCGCCCCTGCCCACTCGGCTGATCCGAGCGATGTGGTTGCCGAACGTCGAGCCGATGGTGGCGAAGTCGTTGGCAATCGGAAATTGGGTGACGAAGAGAATCGGATGCGGCAGGCTCCCGTCTACGGTGCCGCCGGGGGCCGACCCGGCGTCCGCGGAAAAACCGCTGGCAGACGAACTGGCTGCGAACAGAATCAACGGTGTGGCGAGGCACACGAGCTTGGTCCAGCGTGAGGTCGACATCAATTCAAGGCTCCTTACGAAGAGAGAAGTTCTTTTTATAGCACACGAGCTATATGGGTGCGCACGGTTTGGCCACGGTTTCTGAGGCACAGTGCCTGAGGCACGGTTCTATCGGCGCGGTTCTATCGGCGCGGTTCTATGGGCTGCAACGGTGGCCACCGGCGTGCTTGGAATGAGCCACGCGTACACCACCCGCAGTGGGAGCTACGGAAAGCGCGGTTGAATCCCGCCAAACAAAAAAATAGAGATTTTTTCCCGTTTGCTTGGCGGGTTGTGTGTTGGCTTGCCGTAGTGGGTGAATGTCGGGGCGAGAAGGCCAACGACAACATCTCACCAAAAAGAACAGGAAAGCTCAGGAACCCGTAATGGTTGAAGTCGCCGCATGTCCAACCTCATCTTTCGAGCCACTTTGCGCCGCCAGCTGTGAGCTGCAGTGCTGGACACGGGGTTGCGACCTTGCGGACGGTAGGATCAGGCATTCCGACTCGGGAACATCCTGGTCGATGGAGACACGGTCACTACCTAATCCAACCGAACGCGAGGTGAAGATGAGCTCTTTCGAGAATCTGCTGGTGAGCGATAACGCCGGTGTCCGCCTGTTGACGCTGAACCGGCCCCACAAGAAGAACGCTGTTAGTCCCGAGCTGGCGACTGACTTACGGGATGCGCTGACGGCGGCGACAGCAGACGAGGCGGTGCGGGTGGTGGTCGTCAACGGTGCCGGAGATAGCTTCTGCGCTGGCGCCGATATGGGCGTCTTTCTGGCCATCGGTCGAGGCGAGCTCGAAGGCCCCAAACGAGTAGGCACGTTGCACGAGCATCTCGGCACGTTCCCGAAACCGTTGATTGCAGCGGTCCATGGGCAAGCCGTTGGGATGGGAGTGACGTTGTTGCCCCATTTCGACATGGTGTATGCGGCGGATGACGCGTCGTTCTTGACCCCCTTTGTACGTCTTGGGTTGGTACTCGAATTCGGCAGCTCGTTCACCTTGCCGCGATTGATCGGCCGGCAGCGGGCCAACGAACTGATCCTCGGTGCCCGTCCGCTCGACGCTGCGACAGCGGCCAATTGGGGGCTGGTCAACCGTGTTTTTCCGGCCGCCGAGATGATGGAACGAGTCGTCGCAATGGCGACCGAGTTGGCGGCGTTACCGCCGATTGCATTGGCCTCGTGTAAGCGGCTGATTCGAGCCGGAGAGGAGAGTTCGTTGCAGGAGTCGATCGCCCGCGAAGATGAGACCCTCGAGCAGTTTTATGGCTCCCCAGAGAACCTTCGTGCGGTCGAGGCGTTTCTGGCGTCGCGCCGTCAACGGGCTGAGGGAGCCTCGTAACCGATGGGTGTGGACTAACGATCGACTCGCTCGTGATGTGACGAGCTCGAGACGGCAACTAGACGCCGAACAGGTCAGGCGGTAGGCCTTAACCCCTTCTTTACCAACCGTTTAGGTTCCGGCTCAGAAGGGGACGAAGTTTTCGACCTGTGGAAACTTGTAAGGGTGAGCTGCGCCTGTTTGACCCGCTCTCTGACGACGAATTTTTAAAGTACTGAAAAAAAAGCACTTAGAAATCTTGAACAGGAACATGTGCAATTTGCATTCAACACGGGAAAAGTCGGCCTTCAAGACGTTTTCCGATGCCTTTTCCACAGGCTTTTCCGCACAAACTGTGGACGAGTCGAGTCTCTGTCCTTTACGGAATTTTTGCGGACGGTCTGTGCTGATTCCTGAAGAGCTTCTGTAGTTCAACCCTCGCCGTCGGTGGTGAAGACAACCTTCACCTCCTGAGCAGCCATCCCTGGAAGGAGAGTCAACTTATGCCAACTTATCTGCATCCCGGTGTTTATGTAGAGGAGATTCCTAGCGGATCCAAGCCGATCGAGGGAGTTGCCACGTCGGTGGCAGCTTTTGTCGGCCATACTTCTCGTGGCCCGATCGACAAGCCTGTGCTGATTCAGAAATGGGCCGACTATGAAGACACCTTTGGTGGTGTTCTCTCCCCGACTGACGCCTTGGGGTTAGCGGTTTCGGCCTTCTATTTGAACGGTGGCAAGAGTGCCTACATCGGCCGTCTGGCGGCCGATGCGATAGCTGCGACCCTGCCCTCTGGATCTGTCCAGGGCTCGGGGGACGCGGCCACTGTCGATCTGTTGGAGCTAACCGCGACCAGCCCCGGTGCTTGGGGCAATCAGTTATTGGTGCGGGTGACCAAGAATAACGCCCGGCAGTTCAAACTCGAGGTGGGACATTCGCTCGGCGGTGAATTCTTGCCCGACGAAGTGTTCGACAACCTGACGATGAACGAGCGCGACGCCAACCATGTGGTGGCGGTCATCAACAGTTCATCGCAGCAGATCAGCGCGCAGCTCGGATCCGAGGTTACAACGCACTACCAGACCGGACAGAGCTTCAGCGATTTGTTGAACAGCCAGATCCCATGGACCGAGGTCCTGGAGGGGATGTCGCTCACCCTGAGCGTCAACGGCTTGGCAGCCCAGACTGTCACGCTTGGCCCGCCACCTATTGGTGGCCCGGCTTACGCCAACGGCGACGATGTTTTGGCGGAGTTGCAAACGCGTATCCGAGCGCTGTCGCAGACACCGGGAGATGCCTATGACGGCTTTCTCTGCTTCTTTCCTGGTGATCCGCCATTCGACGGTCAGCGGGTTTACCTCCAGACAGCGATGGCCGCTTCTCATGCCTCGGTCACCGTGCGGCCTGGTGAGCTGGCTTCGATTCTCACCTTGGGCACGGCCAGCGGTGGTGGCGAGTTCTTGGGCACCCGCCAGGTGGTTCCCGAAACTCCGGGGGATGGAGTGATTGCAGCGTTGACCGGCGGTGACGATGGTGTCGCTCCGGGAGCTGACGAGTACCGGACATTCTTCGCCAAGCTCGAGAAAGTTCGCGACATCAGTATGTTGGTGCTCCCCGGGCAGTCGCAGGCGGCCGATGGTAGCGGCAATGTCAATCTCGACCTTGCTGTGGCCCACTGTGAGAAGACCAAAAGCCGGGTGCTGATCATGGATCCGCCGCCGGGAGTCGAGTTCGTCAGCGCCGGTGATGTCGAAAGCCTGAACTTGCCGACGTCAACCTATTCGACCCTCTATTACCCATGGGTCAAGGTGGCCAACCCGTTCTACAACGCCGATACCAATCCGACCGCGCCAACCACGCTGACCATCGCGCCGTCAGCTTTTGCCGCTGGTATGTGGTCCAAGACCGATGGCCGCCGCGGAGTGTGGAAAGCGCCGGCTGGCGTCGAAGCGTCGCTGCTCGGCTTGGCCGGGTTGGAATACGTGGTCGAGGACGGTGAGCAAGATCAACTCAACCCGTTGGGCGTCAACTGCTTGCGCACTATGCCGGGATTCGGTTCGGTGGTTTGGGGCGCTCGTACGTTGGCGACGCGATCCGATCCGGAATGGCGCTACGTGCCGGTGCGGCGGACCGCAATTTACATCGAGCGCAGCGTCTATGAAGGCATCCAATGGGCGGTCTTCGAGCCCAACAATCACCTGTTGTGGGCTTCGTTGCGCGCCAACGTTGGGTCGTTCATGGGCGGCCTGTTCCGCGCTGGGGCGTTCCAGGGTGAGAAGGCGTCGGATGCCTACTTCGTCCGTTGTGGTCTCGGCGACACCATGACCCAGGCCGATATCGACCGGGGTCAAGTCATCGCCATTGTCGGTTTTGCTCCGCTCAAGCCGGCGGAGTTCGTGATCATTCGCATTCAGCAGAAAGTTGGCCAGGAGTAGGGGATTCCCCGAATCTTCGATCCCTGCAAGGAGAAAAAACATGGCTGCACCTCTTTTCCCTGTTAATGCCCATCGCCACGATCCATATCGCACCTTCAAATTCCAGGTCATCATCGATGGCCAGGCGGTTGCGGGTCTGAGAAAGATGGGGGCTCTGAAGAAGAAGACTGAACCCATCAAATGGCGCACTGCCGGAGATCCATCCCATGAACGTGTTGTGCCTGGCGGTACCAGCTACGAAGCGGTCACCCTCGAGCAGGGGTTGACCCACGATCCGGTTTTCGAGTCCTGGGCCAATCTGGTCAACAACATCGACGGCGACGCGGCGGTTTCGCTCAAGGGTTTTCGCAAGGATCTGGTGATCAATGTGCTCAACCTGCAGGGCCAGGTCGCCTTGTCTTACTCGCTCCAGCGTGCCTGGGTTTCGGACTTCCAGGCGGTGCCCGATCTCGACGCTGGCAGCATGAACTCGGTCGGCATTCAGACCATTACTGTGCAGCACGAGGGCTGGCAGCGCGACACCAGTGTCGCCGAGCCGGTTGAAGGCTGATGTTGTTACCCGGTGGGCTCTACGAGCACGGTGAGCGCGTGCGGCGCTTCGCGTTCGAGCCGCCCACCGGGGCGATCGAACTGGCGACGATGACCTATCAGAACGAGCCGATGCCGCGCCGAATCACCTACGTCTTGTGTGAGGCCTTGGCTCATGTTGGGGAGCAACCCCCGGAGTTCGAGCGTGTGCATACCCTGAGTGTCGGAGATCGGCAATTCCTGGTCCGCCGGCTGGCGATCCATCTTGGCCAGGATGGTGGCTGGCACACCGTCACCTGCGGTCACTGTCAGGCGGAATTTGATCTGTTCATCGAGCCGTCCGCGTTGCCGGTCAAGGAGGCTGGGGACGGCTATCCATTCGCCGAGTTGACAATCGATGTGAGGCGATTCCGTTTGCACGTGCCGACCGGTGCTGACCAAGAGTTGGTCGCGAGCATTGCAGATCCCGACGAAGCCCTGAGGGCATTAGTTCAGTCCTGTCTCGTTGAGCCTGCGGAACTGGCGGCGGCCGAGCTATCGGCCGCGGATTGGCAGCGCATCGAAGGCGCGATGGAGGAGGTGTCACCGGAGGTCGTGACTCAGGTCGAGAGCCGCTGCCCGGAGTGTAACGGTGCCAACTCGGTCGAGGTTGATCCGTACGCTTGCCTACACGGTGATGGTGGGGGCCTCTTGGCAGAGGTCCATACCTTGGCGATGAGCTACCACTGGAGCGAAGGCCAGATCTTGGAGTTGCCGCGGCCGCGCCGGCAGCGTTATCTCGCACTGGTCGACCGCTCACGCGGCATGACGAATTGAGGCTGTGATGAGCTTTCTTCGGCAAATTGTTCGCGACGCTCAGGCGGGGCCAGCGGCAACTCCTCAGCGGCGCTCTTCGGCACCCCGCCCGAAGTCTGGCGAGGGTTCCGAGGGTATGACTTCACTGCCAATGGTTGGCGGGTTGCCGGCCGTCGACTCGTTGGGTGATGCGATCGAGTCCCGGGTAGCCGCTCAGGGAGGACCAGATCCCATGCCGGATCTCACGACGCTCAGCTCACCGGCTCGTGCTTTCGGTTTGACGGCAGAGGCGCCGTCCGTTTCGGGGGCGGCATCAGCCGAAGTTGCAGGCCAAGGTGTGCATACGGCCGGGCAAGTAGCAGCTGTGGACCTCGGGGTGAAGCGAGCCGCTGGGGCGAAGGTTGTGACCCGTGACGACGGACCGGCTGGTGCCGTTGTCGAGGGTGAGGCTAGAACAGTGGCTGCCAAACCTCGTCAAGCCGTGACCGAAGCCGATGCAGCCGCTTCCTCGAACCTGCTGACGTCGAATCAGTCGGCGGGTTCGGAGCATCTGCCGACAGTCGTTCCGGCGTTGGTGGATCAGCAAGAAGTTTCGCCGCCGGCATTCACCCGGTCAGATAGCAACTCGGCTGTTGCCCAAACACGTCCCGAAGATCAGCAATCCCTTGAGGATCCGCAACCGGCAGATCCGGTGGTTTTGTCGCTGTCTGCGGCGTCGCTGTCTGCGGCGTCGACGTCTGTCACGTCGGTGCCTGCCGGGTCGGTGCCTGGAGAGTCAGTGCCCGCCGCGTCGGTGGTCGTTATGCCGGGGAGCACAGAACCCGCGGTCAACCCACGCGACGAGACACGGCTTGATCATCCGCCGGTCAGTCCGTCTGTCCACATCGGTCACCTCGAAGTCATTGTGGTCGCTCCTGAAGGGGCGAACGGTAGACCTGCTCAACCCATATCGCCACCAGCTCCCGCGGCCAGTTCTGGGGGTCGACGCTTGGCCAGTCGGCGATTTCTTCGGGCCCTGTAATCATGGCTTTACCAGCATCATCTCTATCGCGAGTCTGCCGTGCCATCGCCGACTTTGTGAGCGTTGGTATCGATGCCAGCGCCAATTCGGTCAGGGTGCTGCTCGGCACCCCGTCGGAGGCCTCGAAGGCGAGCGAGAGCCAGCACCGCGTCAACCTCTTCTTCTACCGCGTCGAGCCGGCGGCTTTTGGCCCGGGGCCGAGTGCCGACGAAACTTGGTGGATTCGACTCCATTGCCTGATCACCTCATTCGGTGTGATGGAGGACCAGATCAGCGCAGGTGAGAACGAGTTGCGACTGTTGGGCGAAGTGCTGCGGCTATTCCATGAGGCGCCGGTGTTGGAGCCGTTGGACGTCGACGGCGAACGTGTCCAATTGCAGGCTATTTTCCAACCCTTGACCACCGACGAACTCAATCATCTCTGGTCGACTCAGAGCGAGGTCAGCTTCCGGACGTCGTTAGCCTACGAAATGGTGCTGGCGCCGGTGGTGCCGCGTAGCCCAGCGATCGAGGCACCGCGAGTGGGTGCCGTAGGACAGCAGGTTGGTATCGGGGCCGGAGCGCGTCGCGAGGGGTTCGACGGTACCGCTGTTGCACCCCCGGTCAGTGCCTCGACCGTGGACATTGCACGCGTCGATTGGGCGCCTCGCATTTGTTTCGTCGTCGACGGGGACTGCCAGCAGAGCCAGGCTTTTACCGTCAGCGAGATCCAGGTTGGAAGCCTTGTGCCCGAAGTCTGGGTGGCGGGCCAAGACGGCACCGCTGTTATTTTGCGATGGCAGATATGGGACCACAAGGAGGGTTGGCGGGACGCCAAACCACCGGTCGCCGCCATCGCCACCGGGCCTCGTCTCGATCCGGCTGCTGCCGCCGTAACACCCACGACGTCGGTACCTCTGCCGTTCGATGATCGTGCGGGGCAGGCGATGCTCCACGCTGAGCGAGTGTTCGTTCGTCCCAGCGATGGTGCCGAGCTGACGTTGCGCAGCAATCCGCTGCTGATTAGCCTCTACGAGGAAGGATCATGAGCTCCGCGTCGACGGCAGTTGGCGTGACCGCTGAATGGCAGCGGCTCGAGCTGCTTGCGCATTGTCTTGCTGAGTCGCGGTGCAATCGTGAGGTTGCAAGCTCGGCCCTGGCCAGCCTGCGGACGTGGCAGCAGCAAGTGGCGGACCTCAGGAGCCACAGTGCCGCGTGGCGTCGCGTGTTGGGGGAAGTGCAGCTGTCGACTCTCGAGCACGACATATTGGTCTGTGCCGTAGCGCCCGAGGTGATGCCCCGTCTCGGCTGGCTATTTCAGAACTTACAGTCGCCGACCGCTCATCCCTATCCCACCGCGGCTTTGCTGTTCGATCTCTTGGCCTTGGCGCCGGAGGACAGCGAGCCGTTACATCGGGCGCTGAGTGAGGCTTCCGAGCTTCGCCGACAGGGTTTGATCCAGGTTGAGGACAATGATCTTTATCAGCCGATTCGGCCGGGATCTGGGGTCAGCGCACGGTTGATGGGGCGGGAACTGGTGGATCCGGCACCAGCAGGTGCCACCCGAGTCGAGACCCAGGCCGGTTGGGAGGACTTGGTGCTGCCTGCTGAGCATCTGGCGATGTTGCGGGAGTTTCTGCTCTGGGTTCAGCACCGCGACACGGTGCAAGGCGAGTGGGGTGGTCGTGAAGCGGGGGGGCCGGTAGCGCTGTTTGCCGGACCGTCCGGTACCGGCAAGACCTTCGCCGCCGCGGTGCTGGCGACGGCATTGAGCTGGCCGCTCTATCGGGTGGATCTCGGCACGCTGGTCAGCAAGTACATTGGCGAGACCGAGAAGAATCTCAATCGCCTGTTCGATGCTGCCCACGGTCGTCCGATGGTGTTGCAGTTCGACGAGGCGGATAGCCTGTTCAGCAAGCGCGGCGAGGTCAGGGAAGCTCGCGATCGGTACGCCAACATGGAAGTCAGCCACCTGTTGGCCAGAATCGAGTCGCATCGCGGGCCCTGCATCTTGACCACCAACTTGCGGAGCAATCTCGACCAGGCGTTTGCGCGCAGATTTCAAGTGGTGGTTGACTTTCCCCGGCCTGACCAGGCGGCCCGCGAGCGTTTGTGGCACAGCTTGTTACCACCGAAAGCGCCGCGGGCTGACGAGGTAGATCCAGCCTTCTTGGCGCGGGCGGTCAATCTTACCGGTGGTCAGATCTGCAACGCGGCGCTCCACGCCGCTTACCTCGCTGCTGGCAATGGTCGGGTGATCGGGATGGCCCACCTCGCGCTGGCAGCCTGGCGGGAGCTCGGCAAGGACGGGCGCGATTTGACACCGATGGATCTTGGCCCGCTGGCCAGCCATCTGCCGGAAGGAGGCATCTTGTGTTGAAGATCGATCAACTCAGCCTCGCATTGCCGCATGGCTTCGAACATCGTGCTGAAGACATTGCACGCCTAACCGCGGACGGTCTGGCAGAACTGCCGGCAGAGACTTGGGCTGTGGCCACACCGGCTGGCACGGTTTCGACAGGCACTGTACCGAGCCAGTTGCGCCAGCTGGAGCGGGTTGCTCCAGCACCGATCGAGGTTACCGCTGGTGCCACCAATACTGAGGTTGCTCGTCAGGTCACGGCGGCGGTTCAGCAGCAGATTACGTCTTCATCGGCGCGTCTACCTGGAGGATCCCAGTAATGCTCAAGACTGTTCGAGGAGCGTTGGTCGAGTACGGCGTTGCTGTGCCACCGCTCGCCTTCGTATTCGATTTCAACCCCGAAACGATTTCCCGTCGCCGCAGTGTTTCGATCAATACGGGAACGGTACCTGGTACCCGTGGCGGCTACGATTTTGCGTTGCCGAGCGAGACACCGCGGGCGTCCCAGGGAGTGACCGCTCAGCCTGAGACGTTGTCGTTGCGGCTGTTGATCGACGCCACCGACCGGATGGAGCAAGGGGATCAGGTGGCGACACAGCGCGGTGTTGAGCCGCAGCTGGATGTGTTGCGCACCATGCTCGAGCCCAAGTCTCAAGGGCCAGCCGGGGTGCAGACGCTCTCCAGCCTGGGGCTTGGCGGGGATCGTGCGTTCCAACGGTATGCCTCGGCATCGGTCCTGCTCTTCGTGTGGGGAAGTCACATTCTGCCGGTGTTCCTCACCAACGTATCGGTTGAGGAAGTTGCGCACTTGCCGTCCCTGGTGCCTTATCGAGCCCGGGTGGCGATCGATCTACAAGTGATCGAAGGCAGCAATCCGTTCTACCGAGTCGAACAGGTGCGCCAGGTGGTGAGTGCCGCCTTCAATGGCCAGGTCGATATACCGGTGGCCGTCGGTGGCGCTGGCTGAAGGAGATTGTGATGATTCTCAAAGGTTCTCGCTACGAACGGGTGCGTCCCTTCGCTGCCGGCGTCGAAGTTTTCCCTGGCCTGCGACCTCGGCAGGTGCCGGCGGTGCTCGGAGCCATCGAGCATACGGTACAGGCCGGCGATCGGCTCGATCTGCTGGCCCGGCACTACTACAACGACGATCGTTTGTGGTGGCGCATCCTCGACGCCAATCCGCAGCTGCTGTTTGGCGGCGACGTGCGGGCTGGCGAAGGTGCTCACGGTCCTAGCGAAGACGCTGTCAGTGGGGAAGACCATGTCATGGGTCAAGACGGTGTCATGGGTCAAGACGGTGTCATGGGTAAGGACAGTCGTCTCGCCGGCATGGCTGGCCAAGTCCTATTGATTCCGAAGGCGAGGGACTGAGACCGTGTTACTCGATCTGTTGACCAACTGCCGTCGCCAACCGGCGGAGTGTATCGTCCGCATCGACGGCGAAGAGATCTCCGAACTTTATCCGTTCTTGGCCGAGGTCAAGGTCGAGGCGAGTCGCACTGAGGCGACGAGTGCGATGTTACGGTTCGAGACCCGTCGTGACGAGCACGGGCGCTGGTTGGTGCAAGACGCCGGTGTCTTGAAGTCTTGGAAGCGGGTGTCGATTGATGCCGCCTTCGGCAACACGGTCCAGGAGGTGATGCACGGCTACGTCGGCCAAGTCAGCGCTGACTATCCGGAAGATCCTGGCGCGACATCGGTGACCGTTGAGTGTCTCGATGTTTCCTTCGCTCTCGACCGCGCTCACGGTCGCAAAGTCTGGGGGGCTGAGGCGCCGACCAGCGATGGTGCCATCCTCGCCGAGATCCTGCGTCGCCATGGCCTGCGTCCTCACCGTCGTTCGCAGACCGGTCTCAGCGGCTTGGTGGTTAATCAAGACACGACCGATGCTCGCTTCCTACGTCAGCGCGCCGAAGCCAATGGCTTCGAGCTGTTGTTCCTCACTGACGGGGTGTATTTTGGGCCACCTCGGTTCGACGTGGCACCGCAGGCGACAATCCGAGTCTACGCTGGCGAGGCGACCCACTGTTATCGTTTCCGTGCCGAAACCGATGGCCACCGCCCGGATCGCATCGCCTTCGATACGGTGCCAGAGGAGGGGGCCGGCCCGATCGCCCAACGTGTCATCGAGTCCGATCTTGCAGCGCTCGGTCTCGACAAGGCAACCAGTGACGACGCTGGTCTCGGTGACTTCACCTGGCGGCTGCGTTGTCAGGGTGGTCAGAGTTCGGCACAACTCGAGGCTCGAGCCCAACATCACGCTCGGCAGAACGCCTTCAAGTTACACGCCGAAGGCGAGCTCGACGGCAGTCGGTATGGCCATGTCTTGCGGGTCGGTGAGCCGGTGCCGGTTGATGGTACCGGTGAGTGGCTCGGCGGCTTGTACTACGTCGATCGGGTCGCTCACAGCTTCTCGCAAGATGGCTACCGCCAGAGCTTCAGGCTGCTGCGCAATGCCTACGGCGACAACTCGAATGGCGGCGGCCTGAGCCGCTTGGCAGCCATTCTCTAGCAGGGGACCATGACGTGGAAGAACTGCTCACTCAACTTGCCCGCGAGGTCCGAGAAAAGACCTTTGGCAAATATCGCGGCTTTGTGGTCGACAACGAAGATCCGGAGCGTCGCGGACGTCTACGGTTACGGGTGCCTGCGGTGCTGGCCGATGCGGTCACGGGTTGGGCTTTACCATGTTTGCCGTTCGGCGGGCTGCCTCAGCAGGGGTTGTTTACCGTGCCCGGAGTTGATGCCCAGGTTTGGGTCGAATTTGAGGGCGGTGATCTGTCTTGCCCGATCTGGACCGGTACCTTCTGGCAACAGTCGGGGGACTCGCCGGCTCCAGCCGAGCGCACGGCACCGACCGCACGCATTCTGCAAACACCGAGTGGCCACCGCCTGGTTTTCGACGACGAGGCCGGCGAAGAGCGCATCTCAATCGAGCATGCTTCCGGTGCCGTTTTCGAGATCGGTGCTGATGGCTCGGTCGTTACGACCAATGTCGAAGGTGCCAAGGTGCAGCTCGACGCTACTGCCAAGCAAGTCTTGATCGAAGACGGTCAAGGCAATCAGATCACGATGACCAGCTCCGGCACCGCAGTGGTCGACGTCAACGGCAACCAGGTCGAAATGACCTCCGGCGGAGTGACGGTGAGAGGCCAACTAGTGATCGTCGAAGGTGGGCAAGTTGCCCTCGGAGGTGAGGGGGGTGAGCCGGTGATCAAGGGACAGAGCTTCTTGCAACTGTTCGCCTCCCACATCCATCCGACGCCGGCTGGGCCGTCCAGCCCACCGATTCCTCAGGGCGAAGCGATGGCCCTTTCCAGCAAGGTGAAGAGCTTATGAAACACCACAGAACTGTCTTTCTTTGTACCGGTAGGAGGTGGTCATGGCTCGCTTGAGCTCTCCTTCCTATCTCGCGTTTCCTTTCCGCGTCGGGGCCGACGGCCCGGTGGTCAGCAGCCGCGGTGACCATATTCGGGAGCAGATCGAGCAGGTACTGTTTACCGATCCCGGCGAACGGGTTTTCCGGCCCGACTTCGGCGCTGGCGTCAAGAGCCTGATTTTCGAGCCCAACAACTCACCGTTGTGGGAGCTCACGCGACAACGTTTGACCGCGTCTCTGGCGGCAGCGCTGCACGGAGAAGTTGATCCGCGCTCCCTCGGTATCGAAGTTGAGGGTGATGGCGAGGAACTGAGAGTTCATATTTCCTACACCCTGGCGACCCTGGGCCAGAGTGAGCAGCAGAGCTTCCTGTTGGGGCCGGGAGGCGGCAATGGCTGAAACCCCCAAATCGCACTTGGTGTTTACTGGCGGTTGTCCGGACTGCGGCGAGCGGCGCATCGAGCTACCGTCGCCGTTACCCGACGTCGGCGACGATTTCGACTGGCGGGTACGCGACTACGATGGCTTCCGTCTTTTCATGATGGAGGAGTTGGCGGCGCGCTTCCCGGAGCGCCAACGCTGGACGCCAGCCGATCTCGAAGTGGCGCTCATCGAGGTTATGGCGACGGTGCTCGATCAGCTGTCGGACATGGCGGATCGGGTAGCCTCCGAAGCTACTCTGGCCACGGCTCGACGACCGGACTCGGTGCGTCGGTTGCTGAGTCTGCTCGGTTACGACGCCGTTGGTGAGGCGCTCGCTGATGATTTGATCGAGCTGCCGAGCAGCGAACCCGGTGCAACCCCGTTGTCACCGGCAATTCAGCTCGAGAATCTCTGGCAGCGTCAGCCGCACTTGATGGACGCTGCCCGCGCGGCTGGACCGCGCGCCGTACACACCCAACATCGGATGGTGACCGCGGACGATTACGCGCAGCGGCTGGAGGATCATCCCCTGGTACTGCGGGCGCATGCTCGCAATCGGTGGAGCGGCGCCTGGAACAGTGTGTGGATCGCGGTCGTCGGCTGGAACGACCATCGGCTCGACGACATCGAACTGAAGATTCCAGGGTCTTTGGCAGCGGTGGTTGACCGTTTTCACACCCGTCGTGAGCTGCCGAAGGTGGACTGGACGGCTACCCCCGCGCTCAGAACCCTGTTGCGGCCTTATCTGGAAGCCTATCGGATGGCCGGTCGGGAAGTGATTTTGGAGGACGCCGCGCCGGTCCCGATCACCATGGCGTTGTCGATCCGGGTGGCGTCACACTATTTTCGCTCCGAGATCCGGCAGGCGGCGACTCAGGCGTTGGGCATCGGCCCC
>JAJCXO010000146.1 GCA_029263395.1 Acidobacteriota bacterium
TGATCTTGGCAAAGCGACGGAAGCGGGTCAGACACATCTTCCGGGACTGGCCTTGCAATTGCTTCGGGTCCTCATCCAAGATCTGCTCCATCTCCAGCAACCAACGCCCTTCCCAATAGCGGGCGGCAAGCAGGAACAAGCGGCGCCTGAGGCCCATATCGAGCAGGTGCTCGATACGACGTGGCTGCTCGATAATCTCGTCGTTGGTGGCGCCAGCACGGTGGTTCGGTAGCGCGGCTGCGAGAAGCTCGACCATCGAGCGGAAGCTGGTCTCCGCGGCGTCCCAACCAGCCAGGCTCCGCAGCTTCTTCTCGACTTCCAGGAGCTTGCTTTGGCTGCGATCCAGCAAACTCTGGCAGAGCACTCTGAGCTTTTCGCGAAATCCTTTATTGGGAAGCGCGGGGCGTTCTAGGCCCCGATTGACGAACGGGCGCACGAGTCGATCGTCGCGACGATCCTTGAGCGGTCCCAGAAACGACAGCATGTCTTCTATCAACGGCAGGCGATCGATCTCGGTGTCGACTTCGTTTGCGAGTCTCCTTCGGTCTTCGATCTCCCGCTGCCGAGCTTCGATTTCGTGCTGCAATTCAGTTTTGGTCGCTAGCAGATCAACCCCTGCGTGATGCTCCCGTGTGTGGGTGAGCTCTTGGGCAGTGCGGAGATGTTCGGCGAGCTTCTGGGCTTCGGCCTGCAACTCCGCATGCAGGAGATCAACCACCTCTCGAGTTTCTGCAATCGATGGCTCTCCAAAGTGGTCGCGAGCTGAATCGAGGTATCGTTCCGTGGCGGTCTCGACATAGGTAGTGTTTTCCATCTCGGCCGGGAGGCCTTGCCATGGAGTTCCCGGAAGGGCGCAGAGGCGTTTGCTCGAGGCCTCTACTTTGGAGAAGGCTGGAAAGAAGAGTCCCAGTGAATCTAGCTCAGGGTCGAACCACCGTCGAGCGAGCGAGCTCTGGTCATCGGCGCTTGCCTCCCAAGTTCCCCTCGCTGGCACGGGCCGAGCCGATACCTCGCCGCAGAGTTTTCAACCTTTCCAGCGGACCCCTAGGCTCGCGTCGGTTGAACATTTGGCCGACTGGTCAACTCTCTCTTACTCGAATGGTCATCGACGGTCGGGCTTTATGTCTCGGCTTGCGACAGGTTCCTCACGGCGGTGAGTTTGTGCTCTTTATGGCGCATGCTGACCCCTACCCACACTTTCCGCTACCTCTCTTCAGCCTAGACGCCAATGCGTTGGTTGCGACTGACGGAAGTTTCTACGGCAACCTCCTAGACCCTGTCGCATCAGACTCTCAAGAAGAGATTGCGCGGCAGCTCGGCAAGTTCGTCACCCTTTTGACGGTGACGTGACACCACACCATCGCAACAAGTTTCGTTATTGGTCGATGGTGGGAAGGGAGAGCGACATCATTACGGCATGGGATGTGATCCTGCTGCACTCCGCATGGTAGAGGGCAAGCAGCTTCGCCGCGGGCGAGTGCGGCGGGTGGCGTCGAGTTGGTGGGGCAAGATTCGTCCGGCGGCCTAGTTACGGTCTCGAAGAACCTGGGCCGAGTCTAACTTGCCTAGTCGCGAGGAGGTGTTAGGCTCCGAGGATGACCGAGGAGAAGCCAACGGGAGGCCTGGAGGCGATTTGGATCAAGCGATTTCGGCGCGGCCCGATGGACGCCTGCGAGAGCATTCGGGCGGTGGTGGGTCGTGGGCTCGAGGGCAACGCCAATCAAGGCGGCAAGCGGCAGGTGACAGTTCTGTGCGCGGATCGCTGGGACGAGATGACGCGGGAGTTGGGCGAGGATCTCGACCCCAAGTTACGGCGGGCGAATCTTTATGTCAGGGGCGTCGATCTGCGGCACCGACGCCGGCAGGTGCTGCGCATCGGCAACTGCCGAATCATGATCTACAGCGAGACCCGGCCCTGCAACCTGATGGACGAAGCGCATCCCGGCCTCCAGCAGGCCCTCGATCCAGACTGGCGAGGCGGTGTCTACGGCGAGATCCTGAACGACGCCGAGATTGCAGTCGGCGATTCCGTCGTGTGGGAGTGATCGACGCCTGGGGGATACCGTCCGGTCCATAGGCCAGAAATGAGTGCCTGGCAACGCCCTAAGCAGTGCGTGGCACCGCCCGAAGCAGCCGCGCTTGCGTTGGACGCCGACTCGACCACCTATTGCCAGGTCGAGACGCCGGATGGAATTCCCCGCCTCGAGATGAGATAGATCTCAAAACCGTCTCAGTCCGTCTCACCGACGTCTCAGATTTGATCGTTCTGAGACGGCTAACGGCTTCTAAAGCCGGCATAGCTCTTGCTCCTCAGGTTGCAGCCTGGAGCTTCGCCGCTTCGATGTCGAACCAGCGAGGCAGCCTAATCTACTGCAGGAGGAGCCATGAAACTTTCATCCGTTTGGATCGATATCACTCACCACCGCTCATTCCGTATGCTTGTTTGCCTCTCAATCCTGGGTCTGCTGGTGACCAGCGGCTGCGCCTCGGTCACCGTGGTGGCGGCGGGTGACGAGTTGCTGGTGCCCGACGAACGCCTGCAGGCATGCAGCGGTGCCAAGTTCAGCTTGACGATCAGCCAGAACCTGCCGAACGAAGATCCAGAATCTGTCACAGTCGAAGGAACAGCAGCCGGCGGACAGGTACGTTTCACGAGTCGAGACCTCCCCGACATCATGCTCAACAACATCGTCACGGTCCAGCTGACCGTCTTGTCCATTCCAGGAACTCAACTCAACTGTCCGTTCGAGGTAGAGGATGTCTTGACCCTCGGACCCACCGTTCTCAAGCGTACCGACGATATCGACGGCGATCCCGCCTATGTGGTGGCGGTCAGCGACTTCAAGAAACAGTAAGCCGACCTCGAAACTATCCTCAAGGAACGGGTGCCAGGCGCCACTGAAGAGATGCCTGGCACCACCGAAGAGATGCCTGGCACCACCGAAGATGGCTCGATAAGTGCCCGGCACTCGACTCGGGCGGGCTGATGGATGAGTCAGCTACGGCGACATGCTTGACCAGGCGGTGAGGTCGCCGCTCTCGAAGCTGTCGGTGAACAAGAGTGCTTCTAGGCTGTAGCGCCGCAGGATGACGTCTTCTTGGTCGCCGCCCGGCGAGCCTCGCCGAGTCCACAGCAGGACCAGATGGGCAGACGCGGCGTCATAGACGATTCTCGATCGCAGAAGTGAGACGTTGGAGGTGTCGACCTGCCATTCGTCGCTGACTTGAGAGTCGATACCAATCAGCTGGGCGTCGAGGTGATCGGGGCCAGAGGAGGGGAATGTGATCCACGTCACGGCCATTCGACCATCGGGCAGAGTGGCCACGTCGGTCCATCGCTGAAGTCCTTCGGCTGCACTGATGTCGATTGCTGGGCCGGGCATTCCCATGTCGTCAAATTGTCGACGTTTGGCGCGACTAAGGTTCGAACTCCAGACGGCGGCGAAGCTGCCGTCGTTGAAGCCGCTGAGACGGCTGTAGTTGTAGCTGCCAGGAGTGATTTCGATTGGGCTGCTGTCTGGACTGGCGGCATCGGTGAAGGCTTGCGCCCACAGACCCGCGGGGTCGTCGACGTAGTTCCAAGCGACGAACAGACCGCCGCCTGGCCGTTTGCCGAGTTTGGGGTCATAGACGCTTTCATTGCTACCGCCAGTGGCCAAGATGAAGGATGCCCCCATGACATTGCCGCTGGAGTCGAGAAAACGCGCCCGCACCGAGTCGTCGTTCATGGGCGAATCGAACTCGTACCAGATGACGATGTACGACCCGTCGGAAAGACGGCTGATGGCTGGGTTACCAACATCGATATCGATCTGCACCGGGGCCACCGTGACCTCAGGCCCGGCCACTCCCGCGGCATCGTAAGTGCGGCTGGAGATACTCGTTTCGCTGCCCGAATCGTTCTCCCACACCGCGATGAACCCGCCGTCGCCGGTGGCTTCGACCCCGACTGAAACCTGGTCGCCAGCGGTGCTCAATGAGACTTGAAACTCACTGCCGACGGGCTGCGCAGCAGCGTTGACACGACGGCCGAAGATGCCGCGGCCATCCGCATCCTCGCCTTCCCAGACCACGATCACGTCACCATTGCCCAAGGCCGCGAACGCGCCGTTGAGCTGGCGACCCACGGTGACTTCGTTGACCATCAACTCAGCGCCAACCGGGGTGGGTGGGTCGGCCATGGCCGGGGTGGTGGCCAGTAGCCAGGCCACTGTCCAGAGAAGAAACAATGCTGGGCAAGAAGTTGCCGTTGTCCAACGTGAGCTATTGGTCATGTTGCTGTCCTTCGCGTCTTGGTTGTCGATCGGCTGTCTCTACTAGGAAGCTGTCGCTAACAAGCTGTCGTTTGGTAAAACGAAAAAGCGCGCCAATTCCGGACATCGGCGGAGAGCGGATGGGCGCAGACAGCAGCTGGGCCTTCAGCCAAACCGGAATAGCGACGTCAGGCTTCGAGCTGGCGATGCAGCAAGGCGCAAGCCCTTTCCCAATCGCGCCGTGCCGTACGGGTCGACAAACCGAGGACTATGCCAATCTCTTGCGACGACATACCGCCGTAGAAGCGGTACTCGACTACCTGAGCCAGGCGTGGAGACATTTTGGCGAGGGAATCGAGGGCGCCGTTGAGATCGATGACACCACCGGCCTACCCTCTGGGAGGATCAGTTTCACGAGTGCTGAGGAATCTCGATACAGGCAGCCCGCCACTTCAGCTCGCATTGGCCACAAAGGAGAGCTTGTCCCCAAAGCCGATTTCGGAACGAATATCCGTTCGAATCAACGTATCGAGGGCAAATCTCGTGCAGAGCGATCAGACTCGAGATCTATCCTGTTGTGCGAGCCGTCGCAGAATGGCGCATTTTTGGAGGCTCCGCAGCCGCACAGGGCTATGCGTGATCGTCCACCGAGTCCAAAGGGCTTACCGTCGGCATCAACCATGTCGACATCACCTTTGACATGGTACGGACCGACCGCGGTGATTTTGATGCTGACCTGACTCATAGCGGGGAAGCCTCTTGAATTGTTAGACTGGTGACTTGGCAAGACTAACCTACGAAGGCCAGGAATTCCAACTTCGGCCCGGTGAAACCGTACTCGAGACGTTACAACGACGTGGCGTCGAAGTGCCGTCTTCTTGTCGCGCTGGCGTTTGTTGCATTTGTCTGCTTCGGCAAACGGACAGCCGCCCCCCTGCAGAGGAACAGGTGAGTCTCCGGCCCGGTCTGAGAGAACGCGGTTACTTCTTGGCCTGCCGATATCGCCCCGAGGACGATCTGGAGGTCGCCGCGCCGCGCGCCGCGGACCTGTTCAGCCGCGCTACTGTTCGTGAAAAAGAGCTGTTGTCCCCGCAAATCTGCCGGGTGGTTCTCGAACCGGCCACTTCGTTGTACTACCACGCCGGACAGTTCATAAATCTCCGCCGAGCTGATGGCGTGATTCGGAGCTACTCGCTAGCGAGTGTGCCGAATCTCGATCGTTATCTGGAGATCTATGTACGGCGGGTGTCCGGTGGTGTAATGAGTAGTTGGATTCTCGACCAGCTGGAAGTGGACGAAGAGCTTGAGTTTCAGGGGCCGCTCGGGCGTTGTTACTACTTCGCGGGAGACTCCGACCAACCGTTGTTATTGATTGGCGCCGGAACCGGCTTGTCACCTCTGCTCGGGATTGTACGAGACGCCCTACACTCAGGGCATGTGGGGCCCATCCATCTCTATCACGGATCAGGCAGCCGAGCAGGGCATTACGCTCACCAGCAACTGCTCGAGCTCGCACAAAACCACACGAATGTCACCTACACAGCATGCCTATCCGGTGCTCGAGTCAGGGAGGGACTTGTCCAAGGAAGGGTGGAAAACGTTGCCTTTGCAGAGGACCGTGATCTATCCGGCTGGCAGGTTTATCTCTGTGGTCAGCCTCAAATGGTGTACCGCTGCCGGGAACTGGCACTCGAGTCCGGTGCAACACCCCTGGCGATCCACACCGACCCACATGACAGCGGTGGCGCAGCTGTTTCTGAAGTTTCGGGGAGAGGGTATCCAGCTCCCGATCCCGAACTCTGGGCTGCTCTAGAGGGCGGCCCCTTGCTGACCCGAATCCTCACCGATTTTTATGACAAGGTTTTCGAAGATCTACGATTGGCGAAGTTTTTCGACGGTGTCGGTAAACCCCGAGCCATTGAGAAACAGTACAACTTTCTCTACAAGGTACTGACCGGTAGGGACGTTTACTTCGGTGACTCGCCTCGCTCGTCACACCATTGGATGGTTATTTCAGACGATCTCTTTGACTACCGAGAAGAGTTGATGGCAACCGCGATGAGGAAACACGGGCTTGCGGAACGTTTGATTCGTCGATGGCGAGCGATTCACGAACGTTATCGTCAAGATATAGTGAAGAGTAAGCCGTTTCCCAAGGTTATTGACGGCGTTGAGCTACCCCTCGATGGCTTTGGTGAGCTGGTGCTCGATCTGGGTGGAGTCTGCGATGTCTGTGAAAACGAAATTCCCCGCGGCGAGTCGGTCCGTTACCATCTCCGGCTTGGCACGACCTACTGCCACCGTTGCATGGCATAGATGCGAATAGGCCTCCTCGAGAGTTCTGCTTTACTCAGCCTGGACACAGCAACGTCGTCGAAGCCTAGAGGGAAATCCCGTTTCTCGACTCCCTCGCTGCGCATCCGCGCCATGCCAATCCCCAGCGCCCGCGAGGCAGCAAGTCCAGGCGTCGACCATGTCGATATCACAGTAGGCTGTCGGAGTCCCCGACCGGAAGCCTGAGCCTCCAACTAGGTGAGTTTCGGTCCGAGCGGCGTCGACTCGTCGAGTCCGGCGGCCCGCAGATCACAAGTGTCTCGAAGTGATGGACACATTCCGGACACTCCATACTGCTGTAAAACCCTACATGAACAGCTGGTTTTGGTCACTGATTCGCTGGCATATCCGTTGCACTGATCTATCACCAAACCTGACTGGCACATCACTCCCGTGATTCTGCCGCGTCAGGTACCAATAGATCACAGGGCTGCCTGGCACCCGCCTCGATAGGAATGCTGAACGACTAACGGCCCTGCCATCGCGCCAGATTGCCGTCGAGGAATTCCATGAACCTCGCGAGCTGCTCGCTGTCTTCGGGCGTGAGCGATATGCTCCGCCCATGGACCGCGAGCGCTACCGCATCCGTGACCTCGCCATCGACGTCGGCGCCGCGTCCTTAGCGCGGGGCGGCGAGAGCTTGCACCTGCCACGTCTGTCCTTCGATCTGCTCGTCGCCCTCACCCGCCGGGCACCCGATGTCGTGCCGGCGGACGAGCTGATCACCGAAGTGTGGCAAGGCACAGCGGTCTCCAACGAAA
The DNA here is from genome assembly GCA_029263395.1 of Acidobacteriota bacterium. Taxonomy (GTDB): domain Bacteria; phylum Acidobacteriota; class Thermoanaerobaculia; order Multivoradales; family J023; genus JAAELT01. The sequence goes on from JAJCXO010000146.1 coordinate 7,349, forward strand.
CCCTGACCCAGCGCGTCGCGCTGCTGCGCCGGGCCCTCGACGACAACGCCAAGGACCCGCTTTACGTGCGTTCCGTCCGCGGCCGCGGCTACCAGCTCGTCCCCATAGTGCAGGCCAACGGGCAAGACGAGGAGCCGTCAAGCATCCGCCCGTCCATTCGACGTTCGCGGCGTTGGGCGTGGGTGGCGACTGCTGCTCTCCTTGCCACCACCATCGCTGGTTGGGTCTATAACAACCAGCGTCACCCGGCGAGTGCGGAAAACGGTTGGGCCCTGGTGACCCGCCCGCCCGATGTGGCGGAACTCCTGGAACGGGCCGAGGCCTACCTAAAGCGGCAGCAAGAGAGCGACAACGAGGTGGCCGTCGAGCTGCTGGAAAAAGCGCTCACCCTGGAGCCAGAGCATCTCGACGTCCTCGCGGCGCTCAGCCTTGCCCTCTCCCACCAGGTCACCAAGTTCAATCGCCCTGAAGAGGTCGCCGAGCGAGCTACCCTTCTAGCCCAGCAAGCCATCGAGCTGGCGCCAGGGCACGCTCGTGCCCACCAGGCCCTTGGCCTTGCCCTCGACAGCCAAGGACGCATCACGCCGGCCCTCGAGTCCTACCGACGAGCTCACGACCTGGACGCCGACCGCACCGACGCCCTGGCCAGCGCCGCCCACCTGTTGCAAGTCCGTGGACGCTTGGCGGAGGCCCTAGAGGCCAACCTCCAGGTGCTGCGCAGCGGTGACGAGCCGCACTACCTGGAGGTCCAGATCGGTACCACCCTCTCTCTGCTCGGCTTCGAGGAAACAGCGATCGTATGGCTCGATCGCGCCCGCGAACTGCGCCCGAGTAACGTCTTCGCAGCCTTGACGCGCGCCCGCCTAGAGCTGTCCCACGGCCGGCCAGACGAGGCCGACCGCGTGGCGGCCGCAGCCCTGGAACGCGGTATTCGACGCGCGGAGCTGTGGGTCATCCGCGGCGACGTGGCCTGGCTGTGGGGAGACCTGGACAAGGCCCGCGATGCTTATGACGAAGCGAAGGCGATTTATCCAGATTCGGGATACGTCCACACGCGCCGCAGTATTTTGGCTGTCACTCTGGACCTGCTGTTGCGCAATCAGCAGGTCGACGAGGTCCACCGCCGGATCACCGCGATCCGTGAGATCCGCGCCGCCGGAAACGAGTTGCCGAGCTTGGCCATCGGTGAGGCCAGTTTGCACGCTGCCTTTGAGCAGTGGGACGAAGCTCTACAAGCTCTGGACGTCGCCATTGACCTCGGCTTCCGCGACGCCGGCCTCCTAATCCATGATCCGGCACTGGCTCGCCTGCAAGAAAATCCGGCCTTCCAGCAGCGCCTCGAACGCATCCGGCGGCTCGTCGAGGCCGAGCGCCGGACGGTCCTTGCGGCAGAGTGGCTACCGCCGTCCTTCCTCACCCCCCAGTCCTAGCTTGGGAACCAACGACGCCAGCAGATAGTCCGTGAGCACCCGCTCCGACTGCTCATGCATGCCGCGTGAGTTGTAGAAGGTGCTGGTGATCACCGCCACCAACCGCTCCGACGGCACCACCATTACCTTGTTGCCGCCGTTGCCGGACATGAAATAGGTCGGGAATGTCCGCTCGCCGACCGCATAGTCTCGCCGCCACCACAGATAGCCGTAGAAGTTGTCGCCACCGGCATGGACGTGCGCTGCGGTCGATGTCTCGACCCATGCCTTCGAAATCACTTGCCGCCCATCCCAATCACCCTTTTGCAGGTAGAGCAGACCAAGCTTGAGGAAATCCCGGCTCGTCATGCGTGCGCCACCACCGGTCTGCGCCAGGCCCAAGGGTGAGAGCGGCCATCGCACCTCATCGATTCCCAACGGCTCGAACAGAACCTCACGGGCGAAGTCTTCGACCTGCCGCCCTGTCGCTTTCTCGAGCACCGCTCCCAAGGTCGTGACACCGGCAGTGCAATAGGAGAACGTTCGGCCGAAGGACGACTTGTCCGGCGGCGTTACCCACGGCGGAAAGCCTTTGATCGGAAGGTCGAGGAAGAAGCCCACCCAATCCTCTATCAGGTACATCCGCTCTTCATTGCCTCGGGAGTAACGGTTGTTGTCGTCGCACTCGAGGAGCGAGCTCATGGTCAGCAGATCTTCGACGGTGATGTCCCGCTTGCGCGGGTCGGGATGGACCACCTTATGCTCCGGGAAAAAGTCGAAGACTTTGGCGTCTAAGCCTCCTAGTAGGTTTCGGTCGATGGCAATACCGATCAAAATGCTGGTGACCGTCTTGGTCACCGAGCGCACGTCATGGAAGGTCTCGGTATTGGCATCCGCGAAGTAGCGTTCGAAAAGCAGCTTGCCATCAACGGCGAGAAGCACGCTGGTGAGGCGTTTGAACTCGTCGCCCTCGGCGGCGGCGGCGAGTCGCTGGAGCGATTCGCCGTCGAGGCCCGCCTTGGCCGGCGAAGTCACAGCGAGGCCGTCGTCCGCCTGAGCCGGCGCGGCCAGGGCTTGGGACGCCTTGCCTTGGGACGCCTTGGCAGGCGAGAAGTTCAGCACAACGAAGGCAACAAGGAAAGCAAATCTCAACAGAGCCTTAGATAGCTTGGGCATTGAAAGCATGGTGTTCTCCGTGGGTTGGGTTCATGGTGTGTGTTATGACGAACCGGTCCCCAGAGACCCTGAAGACATGCTGATTCGTGTCTAAAGGTTTGGTGAAGGCCTCGTGGGAAGCCATTCGGTGCCGCAGCTAGATGCTGGATGTGGTGCCAAGCACTTATTTGGCTGGATGTGGTGCCAAGCACTTATTTGGCTGGCTGCGCGCCCTGCGATAAGTGCTGCGATAAGTGCCTGGCACCCACCGCCTGCGATAAGTGCCTGGCACCCACCTCAAGCTCAAGCTGCTTATCGACTAACATCTATATTCCTGTTGCTTGGCACAAAATCGGTCCACCCTGGCGTTGATCCGCCAGTCACCTCTTCTAACCAACCCGGGGCTCACCATGTTGAAACTCAGAAGAACTGTATCGCTCGTCCTGCTTGGTGGGCTCTGTGCGTTGCCTGGCATGGCCCAGCAACCCCTGACGTTCGACGAGGTTCCCTATCTCGTCGATTCCGGTTTGACGATCAATCGCGGAGTGGAACGGAATGCGATCTTTACCGAAACCATCACGGTAGAGGACGCCTCTTGGTTGCGGCTGTATTTTTCTACAGCCGACCTCGGCAGCGCACCCAAGAACGGCCGGGCCACTGTGTTGCGGGGCACGGTGGTGCGCATCACCTCACTGGCGGACGGAGCGGTCCAGACCTTGGACTCCGAGTCCATGGAACAATGGCGGCGATCCAGCGCCTACTTCAACGGTGATGCCGTGCGCGTGGAGCTGATCGCCGACCCTGGCGCGGAGCCCAGCCGGATTCGTATTCACGAGCTGGACGCCGGTCGTTTCGACCCTGCGACGGTTCGCAAGTCCATTTGCGGAGCCGTCGACGACCGCACCTTGAGCACCGACCCCCGGGTCGCGCGCATCATGCCCGTCGGTTGTACCACCTGGTTGATCAATGATGCTCAGAGTTGCTTCTTGACCGCTGGCCATTGCAACGGCACCGGTCTCGACGTGGTGCAATTCAACGTCCCCTTGTCGAACAGCAACGGCTCAGTGAATCACCCCGGTCCCGAGGATCAATATCCCGCCGACCTGTCGTCTGTGCAATTCACCGATGGCGGTGTCGGCAATGACTACGCCTACTTCGGCACGTTCCCCAACAGTCAAACTCTGATGACGCCGATCGAGGTCCAGGGCCAGACCTTCGTGCTCGGGACGCCACCGCTGGTCCCTGGTGGTGAAACCATCCGCATCACCGGTTTCGGCAGCGTGGACGGCACCCAAGGCACTCCGCAAACCTGGAATCAGGTGCAGCACACGCATAGCGGACAGATTGCCGGAGCGTCTATGAACAGCTTGCAATATGCCGTGGACACCACCAGTGGTGACTCCGGCTCGCCGGTGATCAACGATCTCACCGGCGAGGCCATCGGCATCCACACCCACGCCGGCTGCAACGCGGGCGGTGGCGCCAACAACGGCACCTCGCTCAACTTGACGGCGCTGCAAAACGTGCTCGCCACTCCGATGGGTGTGTGCATCGACGGTCCGCCGCCGTTGCGGGTCACCCTCGACACCGTGTTGCCGACCCTGATGCCGCCAGCGGGCATGGACATCTCGATCACTGCCACGGATCGCAACGACCAGCCGGCGACTCTCGCTTCGGCCACTCTGTTCTATGACAACGGCTCCGGGGAACAATCCGTTCCGATGTCGCAGCCCACCCTCGAGGGTCCCGGCGGCGGCACCTACGTCGGCACCTTACCCGCTTTGACCTGCGGCCAAGACGTGACGTTCCGGGTCGAAGCGGAAGATGGGAGTGGCACAGTGGTCCACCATCCCTTCTCCGCCGACAACACGGTGAGCAACATTTATCGCCGTCCGGTGGCGAGTGGAACGGACGAGACCTTCCGCGACGACTTTGAGACCGATCAGGGTTGGGTCGTAGACGACGATGGGTCGTTGAGCGCGGGCACCTGGGAGCGAGGCATTCCCTCCGGCTACGGTATGCGAGGGGACCCACCTTGGGACGCTGATACGTCCGGCAGCGCCTATCTGACCTTCAACTCCGGCGGCAATACGGATGTCGACGGCGGCGCCACACGCCTGACCTCACCAACCCTCGACGCTACGGGGCCCGACCCGCACATCCACTACGGGCGTTGGTGGGACGACGCTGGCGCCAGCGACGACATCTTCACCGTGGAGGTCTCCGACGACGACGGTGCCTCGTGGATGACCCTCGAGACGATCGGCCCCAACGTCACCGGTGAATGGGTCTATCGCAGCTTCCGCATCGCCGATTTCGTAACCCCCAACAACCAATT
>JAJCXO010000147.1 GCA_029263395.1 Acidobacteriota bacterium
GGCGTGCTGCCGGCCTGGCAATCGTTGACCGCGTCGCAGGTCTCCGCGCCGTCGCAGAATTGACCGTTGTCGCAAGCCGCGTTGTTCGGCGCGTTGTTGCAGCTGTCGGAGCCCTCGTTACACGAGTCGACAGTGCAGCTGACGCCATCGTTACAGTTGGGTGCGGTACCCGCTTGGCAGTCGTTGACCGCGTCGCAAGTCTCGCTGCCGTCGCAGAACAGACCGTTGTCGCAGGCGCCATTGTTCGGTGTGTTGTCACAGCTGTCGGTCGCCTCGTTACACGAGTCGACGGTGCAGCTGACGCCATCACCACAGGCCACCGCGGTGCCGGACTCACAGACGCCGGTGCCGACGTTGCAGGTTTCGGTGCCATCACAGAACAGACCGTTGTCACATTCGGCGTTGGTCGAACAGCCGGCAGCGGCGTTGACCGCGAAGACCAGGTCGTCACGATCGTTGTAGGTGCCGGCGGCACAGGCCGCGTTGGTACTCTGGTAGCGGAACTGAGCCCGCACCGCTTGTACAGTCCCCGCCGGCAGGGTGTACTGCGCCGACAACGTCTGCTGACCCGCTGCGGTGGGATTGATCGAAGTGATCAGGGTCCAGGACGGGTTGTTGGCGTCGGCAGCGTAGAACAGGTCCAAGGTGTCCTGTGCCGGTGTCGTCCAGGCCCACACTGTGGCGTCGATACGCACGGTGGCGCCTTCCACCATGTCGGCACCGTCGAGGGTGGTGACTACAACCCGGTCATTCGACTCGTCGGAGTGGTAGGTGCCGGCGTCGCCGTCAGCACAGCCGTCGAGGGTGTTGGGTTGATTGGGTTCTGGTCCTTTGCTGTTGCGACCATCGACCAAGCCGACGCTGTCGCAGGAGCTACCCGCCACCGCACACGATGGGGCGCCCAGGCCGCTGTTGTAAACCGCAGTCTGCGGACCGTTGCCACCGCCGACCGGAGTTACGGTGATCGAGATCGCATCCGAACCCGACAAGCTGTCGGAGTCGGTCACCGAGGCTGTGATGGTGTGACTGCCGAGGCTCAGAGCAGTGGTCGAGAACGAACCGCCGCTGCCGATGTTGCCATCGATCGACGAGGTCCAGCTCAGGCTGCCGGTTAGGTTACCGTCCTCGGGATCGGTGGCGGTACCGCTGAAGCTCACTGAAGCGCCAACTTCAGAGGACGAGCCACCGGCTGGGGCGGTGATGTTCACCGTCGGCGGATTGCCGGAACTGGTGGTGATGGTGAAGTTCGAATTCGAGATGTCGAAGAAGACGTTGCCCGAACACTGCACTCTAACCCGCGCTGAAGTGGTTGCCGAGTTGGGCACGGTCACGGAGGCGGATCCGGAGTTTGAAACTCCCGAAGCCAGAGTCACCGGGTAGGTGGTGCCACCATCCGACGACAAGGTGATGTCGACCGCCGAGCAGCTGATCGGCGACAGGTCGGTGCCGGCGACGTTCCAGCTCACCGTCTGACTACTGTTGCCAGGCCAAGTGACTGCGGTGTTGGGGGCGGTCACCTGGAAGTTGTTACCGGCACTGGAGGCGGTGACGGTGATCGCATCGTCGGCAACACCACCACCGGCGGCGGTGTTGTCGCGAGCGGTGAGGCGGAAGTTCATGGTGCGGGCGTAGGACGGCAGAATCTCACCCAAGGTTTGAGTGTTGTTCACCAGGTCGCTGAGTTGCGGGAACGAACGGCAGGGTGACGGACCAGGGGAAAAACTGCGAAAGATGGCTGCGTTGCCACTCGGGCTATTGGGCGCGCCGGTTGGTCCGAGGTCGAACTCTTCCCAGTTGTAGGTCAGAGACGAAATTCCTTGTGGATCTGTCGCCGAGCCGCAGAGCTCGAACGGAGTGTTGAGCGGGATGGTGTAGTTGGCGCCAGCGTTGACCGTTGGCGGGTCGTTGCCGGTGGCGGTCCGCACCGGGCAGTTGTCGCCGTTGCCGGTGGTGGAGTAGGACACGATCTCGTCCAGGCTGATGCCGTGGAAATGATCGTCACTGTTGGATTGGATATTCTGTGGAGCGCAGATGCCGGCATACGCTTGGATTGTCGTACCTGAGCCTGGCTCGTAGGCGGTCGAGCCATTACGGTTGCCCCCCGAGCAGTTACCGGAGCTGCCGTTGTAGGTGTGGTTGCCACCCCATTGATGGCCCATTTCGTGCGCCACATAGTCGACCCAGAAGGGGTCGCCGGTGGGGGAGGACTGGCCGGTGACACCACGCGCCTTGGAGCCGTTGACGCAGGGTACTCGCAGCGAGGCGACGCCGCCTCCGCCGGTCGAAAAGACATGGCCGATATCGTAATTGGCGCTACCGATCACCGAGTCGATGTTGGACTGGTTCTGGCCCAACATGGTGCCGCCGCTGCCGTTGGTGTAGGGGTCCGAGCCGGAGTTGGTGTAGACCAGTTGGTCGTTGCCTGCGATCAGCACCATTCGAATTGCTACGTCGCGCTCGTAGATTCCGTTGACTCGGTTCATGGCAGTGACGATCGCCGCCTGGCCCTGGGCAACAGTGCCGCCATGGAAGGCGGTATATTCACCGGTCGCCGCCACCGCGAGTCGGTAGGTCCGCAAGGTCGTGCCGGAGACCACTTTATCGAGCCGCGCATTCCGCGGCGTGGTCTTGAGCGGGAGCTCTAGCGAATCATGGGTGTGGACGGCACATTCGAAGCCGTTGCCGGTGTACTGAGCATCGGCTTTGAGATAACTGATGTAGTGATCGCTTCCGTCTTGACTGTAAGGATCGATGTAGAACGTCCCATCCGGGGACAACACCATAGCGTGGAAGCCGGCCGGCGTCTGGTCGAGGCGGACGAGGGCCGCCGGATCGTCGATACCTTGGCCGCTGTAGGTCCGAATCTCAGGATATTTGGCCGCCAGCGCGGGTGCCATGATCGGCGACTCTTTGATCAGAAAACGCCCGAAGCCACCTTTCGGCAGCGGTAGGCTGAGCATCAACTCGTTGCCGATGGCGTCGGCCCGGCTCTCCAGTGGAGCTGCTGACAACGCCACCGACATTGCACCTTTATCGAGGCTGAGGGTGCGATAGCTCTTCGGGACGATGGTGCGTTTGGTGCTGATCCGGAGGTTGTCCTCGTTGACGTCGCTCCATAGCTCGTCGCCTGATTGAGCAAACGTGGCAGTGGCGGGGAGGAGCAGCACCAAAAGGACTGCGGCGAAACATCGAAGGCTGGAGCATCGGGATCTCATAAGGTCACCTCTCTGAAGTTGCGATCTCGGAGGAAATCGAGGCGTGGTGGCGATGGTTCAGGTCGTCAATCATTCATGCAAGAGGATTGCCATCTTTCGCGGTTGTGAGGAGATGCTGGGCAATCCGATTAAGTCGAATTGAATCAGACCTTTGGATGAAACCTAGGCGAAGGCCCTGGCCACAGGATTATCAATCTTGAGACTAGGCCTCTCTCAAGACTGAGAATCGACAGGGGATATCACGGCTCCAGGGCCGCGATGGATGGCGCTCCGTCGTTGAGATGTCCTGTGCACGACCGAGGCGAGCAAAAGGTTCGGCGAGGCCAGGCGATCGAGTGCTACTCCGTGGGCGGTCGATCGACGTCGTATTCCGCCTGCGGTTCGTGAACCGAGTGCCAGCCTCCTGACCACAGCTCGAAGCCGGCGAGGGCAAAATGCCGATCGAAGGCAAAGGCGCGCTGGATGCGTTGACGTTTCATCAAAGCGAAGGAGGTGCAGTCGGTAAAGCTCACTTGCTGATCCGCGAACTTCTCGAAATAGTCCAGCGCCTGAAGCTCAGTCTCCTGATCTGGCCGCAAGATTTCTAGTACTCCAGACGTCAAGAGGTCGCGAGCGCGCCCGGCCGCGAAGCGATAGGAGGCTCGTCGAGCTAGCAGCGAAAATGTCTCGTCGAGGACAAAGTTGCTGGTGAAGCAGCGCCAAGTCGAAGTCTTGAGCTCTTGCCAGGCCGCAAGGGCTTGGTGGTGATATTGATCACGTTCGATATAAGTCCCGAGAAAAGCACCCGTATCCAGGAAAATCACGCCGGGGCGTCACCATAGAGGTAATCGTCGTGGTTCTCCGCCGAGTCGGATGGCGCGTCGCCTCTAAATACCTGGAGATCGGCGAACATGGGGTCCTCGGCGCGTCGGTCAGCACCGGAACCTTTCAGTTTGGACTCGATTGCCTGCCGGATGAACTCGCCAAAGGACACTTCTTGTTCACGTGCTTGGCGTTGTGCCTGAATCTTCAGCTCGGGCGGTAGCATCAGTGTGGTCCGGTGCATCGTTGGTTCCTCGGTCAAGTTTATACATGCATAATGACACAGCCATAACTTGAGTGTCTACTCCTCACCGAGGCCTATCGTGGTTCGATTTCGAGTGCTCCTAGGGGCGAAACGGCCTCATGTTCCCGACTCCAGCGTCGATTGTGGTGTCTGGAGCGTCAAGAGACCCCGATCAAGCGTCGATTGCGGTCTCTGCAGCGTTGGGAGACCCGGATCAAGCGTCGATTGCGGTATCGGCAGCGTAAGGAGACCCGGATCGACGGTCAATCGCGGTCTCGGCACAGTCAGGAGACCAGGATTGAGCGTTGAGTGCACTCTCTGAACGGTGAGGCGAGCCTGTTTGAATCTCGAGCAGATCCTGAGTTCTCCTGGTTGGCCACGAGCTTGACGTGATATTCCTTTTGCGCGAGCATGTGGCTACGGTGTAGCGCTTGATCTGGCCAAGGAAGCCAGAGCCACTGAGCTAGGCCTTTTCCATGGAGCCGAACTGTGAGTAAGAAAGCTGGTATCCGAGAGTTGAAGAATCAGACTTCGCGCATCGTCAGCGAAGTGCGTGAAGAGATGGCCGAGTACGTGATCACGTCTCAAGGTCGACCGGTTGCAATGCTCCGTCCTTTTACACGGGAGGACGAGGAGGCGATTCGGCAGACCGAAGCCGAGCGTGCGCTTGCGGAGATGCAATCCTTGGCCCAGGAGATCGGAGAAGCTTGGGAAGCTTCCGAAAGCGCGTCAGAGCTTCTTGCCGAGCAGCGTCGCTGATCCATGGTGGTCGTCGACGCTAGTGTCTACGTTGCCCTGTTCAATCCGTTAGAGGCTGCCCACGAAGAAGCTTGGGTTTGGCTGCGGACAACGCTGCCTTCTGGGGACTCGATTGTCGCGCCAGCGATCCTGGCCGTCGAGGTGGCTGCCGCTGTTAGCCGTGGAGTCGGTGATATCGCGTTGGCGCATCGAGCAGTCGACCAGGTTATGAGTGGGGACGTAGTCGAGTTGATGCCAGTCACTACATCCTTGAGCAGGCGAGCGGCTAGAATCGCAGCGGATCAACGTATCCGTGGCGCCGATGCCTGTTATGTGGCTCTGGCTGAATCTCTCGATGCGGAACTGGTGACGTTGGATCGCCAGCAGCTCGAGCGCGGTGCCCAAGTGGTCACTACCCGTCGCCCAGACGGCTGCCAAGGCGACTAGTCGACTCGTTGTGGTGCCCGAGTCTTATGGGCCACCCGAAGCCGTCGACCAGCGGGTGAGGTCTCCCGTTTCGAAGCTGTCGCCAAAGATGTCGGTCGGTAACGTCGAAAAGGACCGCTGGACGCGATTGACGTTACCTTGGAGATCGTAGATCTCGACGGCTACGTCGGTGCTGGCGGCGTGTGGGACCGGTTCTGCTAAGGGAATCGACCAGATCCCGTCGCCGATGTCGAGTGCCAAGTCGGCGAGTTCGCTACCGGCGGGGCGGCCAGCGACCGGGAAGCCGGCGGTGACGGAGAGGGTGGAGAGGTCGAGACCACTGTAGTTGTCGACTACGCCGAAGCGGATTTCGATAACGGAAGCGGGATTGCGGCCCGGGCGTGGCAGGCTGACAGTAACGGTAGGACGTAGGTCGTCGAGGAACCAGCCAAAGTTGGCGTTGGCGGTACCTTGGCCGGTGTCGATTGGGCAACCGAGATCGATCCAGCGGGCGATGGTGCGTTGCTCGTCTGGGGAGAGAGAAGGGACGCCACTGCCTGGCGGCGGCATGGCGGTGCCGGCGTAGTCGAGGTCGGCCTGGTTCGGGGTCGTACCGTTGGGCAGGGTGGAGGCGTCGCCCGGGACGGATTCGGTGGGGTGATCGACGTTGGACCAGCCGTCGAGCCGCTCGCCGAAAATTTTCCACACCAGCAGGCTGCGTCGGCTCTGAAATTTGCGGACATAACGGCTGGCGTTGGTTTGACGCCAGATGCCATTTGGAATCACTGGCGGGTGTCCCCACTCGGCATCGGCATCGTCAGCGAGACGTTTGTAGTCCCCCGGCAAGTTTCCGTAGAGGGCGGTATCGTCGAGCACCAGATTGCCGGGTGGGTCGGGATCGGTCTGAGTATGGCAGGAGACACAGCTGCGAGTCAGGAGTGGACGGATGTCACGATAAAACTCGACATCAACAGCCGCCTGGTGGGCCACGATCAATGCTGGCTCGTCGGCACTGTCGACGGTCAGAATCGGCGTATCCTCAGACAGATCGAAGACCGGGTGGTTGACCTCAGCGGCGGCAGTAAGCTCGAAGTCGAGGGGCTGCTGACTATGGGCGTGGCAGCCGCCGCAGTTGGTGCGTACCTCTCCGGGACGAACCTGATG
>JAJCXO010000148.1 GCA_029263395.1 Acidobacteriota bacterium
CGATTTTTCACCTCGACGAGTACCACTTGGGCTGTCATCCACGGAGTTGAACCAAGCTGCCACCTCAGCTGCTGAATTCGGCGCCTCCCTCGAGAGTTTTCTGTTGACCTGTTGGCAGGTTCTGCTCGCTCGCATCGCAGGTCGTTCTGAGCTGGTTTTGGGGTGTCGCAGTGACGGCCGTCACCATGAGCCTCTGCGCACCGGACTCGGGCTACTCGAGACCTATTTACCGCTCCGCAGCCGGATCACTGGCAAGGAGCAACTTGCCCAGATGTTGCCGCGCAATGACGCAGCTCAGGCGGCCAATCGAGAGTGGCAAGAACTCTTTGACTGGGATCTGATCCTGGCTGCCCAAGGCGGCACCACTGCTCGAGAGCAATTCTTTCCCTACGCTTTCGAATTCGAAAGCCAGCCGTCACGGTGGCATGCCGGCAACTCCACCTGGACACTCCATCGCCAGTTCAGCTGCACCGCCCCGTTTGGTCTCAAGCTCGCTTGCTCGAGCATGGCCGACCAACCCGAGGTGCAACTCGACTACGACCCTCGTCGTTTCGCGGCAGAAGACGTCCGAGCGCTAGCCCACCAGCTCAAAACCTTGTGCCGGCGCGCCGTCGCCGATCCTGAAGCCACCACTGGCTCGCTCACCCTGTCGAATCCTAGCCAGCGGCATTGGCTGAGTCTCGCCCGCAACGACACCATGAGAAACTTTGGTCGGCCGACGGCCATCCATCAGCTGTTCGAAACATGGGCCGAGCACTCCCCCAAGGCTCCCGCGGTGCGCTTCGAAGATCGGGTTTGGAACTACGACAGCCTGAACCGACGCGCCAACCAGCTTGCCCGAGAACTCTCCGATCATGGGATTGGATCGGAAACGCCGGTGGCTTTGTGCCTCCAACGTTCAGAGGATCTCGCGGTGGCCGTGCTAGCGGTTTGGAAGGCCGGCGGGTTCTACATACCTCTCGATCCAGAGGCCCCACGTAAGCGCTTGGCCCGGCTGCTCGAGGGCATCGCTCCTCGGTTGGTGGTGGTTCACGAACAATTTCTCGACCTGCTACCAGTGGCCGGGCCGGAGGTGCTTTGCCTGGAACAGGCGAGCCCTCGCATCGCGGCCCAGCCCGACATGGATCTGAAGCGGAGCGTCACCCCGGATCAACTCGCTTATGTAGTCCACACCTCGGGCTCGACCGGCGCGCCCAAGCCGATCGCCACATCGCATCGCAACGCGTTCAACTACCTATCCTTCGTCACCGAAGCTTACGAGCTCTCACCTCGTGATGTTGTGCTGCAACTCGCTTCCTTATCCTTTGATGCCTCCGTCAGGGATCTCTTCGGGCCTCTGACGTCGGGAGCAAGCGCGGTCATCGTTGGTGCCTTGAACGCTATCACCCCCGACGCACTGCTGACCCAACTGAACGCCCGCGGCATCACCTGTGTGCTGAGTATCGTGCCAACCTTGCTGCGGGAATTGCTGGCGGCAGCGGGACGGGCCGAAACGGCGGAGGCAGGAGATATTTATCCCGACCTTCGTCTGGTCTTGGCCAGCGGTGAAGTTCTCCACCAGCGGGACGGCACCGAGGTCCATCGACGCCTGGGGCCTCACGTGCGGCTGATAAATCAATACGGTCCAACCGAATGCACGATGACGTCCACCTGGTGGCCAATGCCGGCCAGAACGGCCGACGAGAGGCCAGCGGCATTGGGTGACCCGATTGCCAATACCCGCATCTACTTGCTCGATCGCGAGGCCCAGCTCACCCCGGCGGGAGCCGCCGGCGAGATCTGTATCGCTGGTGCAGGCTTGGCTCGAGGCTACTTCGGACGACCGTCTTGGACCGCCCAAGCTTTCCTCCCTAACCCTTGGAACGACCGATCGGGCGATTGTCAAATCGGCTCCAGGCTCTACCGCACTGGAGATCTGGCCCGCTGGCAGCTGACGGGACAACTCGAATTCCTCGGCCGGAGCGATCAACAAGTCAAGATTCATGGAGTGCGCATCGAGCTAGGCGAGATCGAGGGCGCGCTGCGGCAGATACCAGCGGTTCGAGCGGCGGCAGTGATCGCTCGCAGCGACCCGTCGGCAACCCGGTCGCCAGCGCACGAAGCTTTTGGGCCGGATCGACTGCGTCTGGTCGCCTATATCGTCCCACAGGAGCGAGCCATCCCGGCTGAAACGGAGCTGCGGGAGCTCTTGCAGCACCACCTGCCGATCTACATGCTGCCAGCGATCTTCGTCAGCTTGAAGGCGCTGCCGTTGACCGCTAGCGGTAAAGTCGATCGGGCCGCCTTGCCTGATCCCAGCCAGTCACAAGCACCCTACATCGCCCCCAGGACACCGACTGAGCAAACTCTTGTCGACATCTGGCGAGAGACTCTGGAGCTCGACCGGGTTGGAGTCAAAGACAATTTTTTCGCCATCGGCGGACATTCCTTGCTTGCAACTCAAGTCGCGGCGAGGATCCACGCCGCTTTTGGTCTTGAACTCGGCCTTCCAGCCTTGTTCAGAGCGCCAACCATCGCTGAGCTCGCCGAGCTAGTTGTGGAGGAAGAGATGCACCAGGTGGGCGCACGTGAGGTCGAAGAGCTGTTACGCCAGGTCGAGACCATGGCCAAGGTTTCCTCAGACAATTCGACGGAGGAACGGTGACCTCGAACAACGAAAAGCTGCTCGCCGACCAGCGAGATCGCCTGTCGAAGTTGTCACCGGAGCAGCAGGCTCTATTCCAACAGCTGCTGCGACAGAAAGCTGCCGCGTCGGCGGCACCCGAGATCGAACCGATTGCTCGCGACGGCGAGATGGAGCTGTCGTTCTCGCAACATCGCCAGTGGTTCCTCGAACAGCTCGAGCCTGAAACCTCGGCCTACAACTTGTCGCTGGCGGTCGACATCCGTCGACCCTTGTCACCCGCGATCCTGCAGGCGAGTTTTGGCGAGATCGTCTGCCGGCACGAGGCATTGCGCACCACCTTCCGGGTTTCGGACGGAGACCCCCACCAGATCATCGCCCCAAACTTTGATCTTCGACTGCCGATCGTCGATCTCGCGGGACTCTCCGCTGATGTCCAAGATTCCGCCCGTCGGAAACTGATCCGATGCGAAGGGCGTCGCCCATTCCGACTGAGTCAGGGTCCACTCCTCCGCACGACTCTGGTTCGTCTGGGCCCCAACAGCTACCTCTTGCTGCTGACGCTGCACCACATTATCTCGGACGGCTGGTCGATGGAGCTGATGTTGACCGAACTCGCCGAGCTTTACGGAGCATTGTCCTCCGACCGTCCGCCACAACTCCCCGAACTAAAGATCCAGTACGCCGACTACGCCGCTTGGCAACGTCGCCAACTCACCGGCGAGGCTCTCGAGAAACATCTGGGCTACTGGCGAGACCGCCTGCAAATGACGCTACCGGTTCTCGAGTTGCCGACCGACACTCCCCGCCCGGCGTTTCAAACCTACCGCGGCGGCAGCTGCCCGCTGAGCCTCGAAGACAACCTCACTGTCGCCATCAGAACCCTTAGCCAGCGGCGAGAAGCCACCCCGTTCATGATCCTCCTGGCAGCTCTCAAGGCCCTGCTCAGCCGCGAGACGGATCAACACGACCTGTGCATCGGTACCTACGTCGCTAATCGCCAGCGACCGGAGATCCAGCATCTGATCGGCTTCTTCGTCAACACCTTGGCGCTCCGCACCGATCTATCGGGCGACCCCAGATTCGACGAGTTGCTCGGGCGAGTTCAGGAGGTCACTCTCGGAGCTTACGATCACCAGGAGTTGCCGTTCGAAAAACTGCTCGAAGAGCTGCAACCGGAACGTGCCACGAGCCACACCCCGCTGTTCCAGGTGATGGTGGTTTATCAGACCATCCGTCAAGGGGCTTCCGGGTTGACCGAGCTGGCAGCCGTCGACGGTGCCTACCAGAACCAGGGACGGGCGAATTTCGACCTCACGCTGTGGCTGTGGGAGCGTGGCGACTCGGTCAGTGGGCGCTTGGAGTACAACCGAGACTTGTTCTCAGCAACCACTGTCCAGCGGCTCGCGGGCCGCTTTCAGAGGTTGTTGGCTTCAGCGATGGCGGATCCTTCCCAACCACTGAGCCAGCTCCCCGTTCTTGCGCCGTCCGAAACTCACCAACTGCTCTATGAATGGAACGACCGACCCGAAACCGGCGTCGAAACCACTTTCTTGAACCTCTTCGAGCAACAGGTCGAGCAGGCTCCTCATCGCACTGCTGTCTTCGACGCCGAGACGGCCGAAGAACTGACCTATCGCCAGCTCGACCAGCAGAGCAACCGTCTTGCCTGGCACCTGATTCGACAGCACTTGGTTCGACCCGGCGTCGGACCCGAGATTCGGATAGGTGTGCTGCTCGAACGTTCGCTCGACCTCGTGGTCGGTCTGCTGGCGGTCCTCAAGGCGGGAGGAGCTTTTATACCGCTCGATCCAACCCACCCCGCCACGCGCCGACAGCTACTGGTGGAAGATGCCGACATGACGCTGGTGTTGAGCCACCGCGGCCTGGCCGGAGAGCTGCACGGCCCCGAAATACTAGACCTTGATCTACAGCGGGCAGACATCGACGCCGAAAGCTCCAACGCTCCGGCTAGCCAAACGATGGCAGCAAACGCTGCCTACTTAATTTACACCTCGGGCTCGACGGGTCGCCCCAAAGGGGTCGTCGTACCTCACGCCTGCCTGGGCTGGTATGTCCAGGCCGCTGCCGAACACTACCAATTGAAGCCTGACGATCGGGCCCTCCATTTGTCGTCGATCGCCTTTGACAACAGTGTCGAAGAGATCTTCCCGCCACTCACCAAGGGTGCTGCCGTTGTGCTCCGAGATGCCGAATCCCTGGCTTCTCTCGAACGCTTCTTCCGCCGTTGTGAGGCATGGAAAATCAGCGTCATGAGCCCGCCGACGACGCTGTGGCACGAGATGGTCGACGCCCTCGACGCCCACCCCGAGTTGTGGCCTTCAACCTTGCGTTTACTCTCGGTAGGCGGCGAGCAGATACTGCGCCAGAAAGTCGACCGCTGGCACCAGGTGGTCGGCGATCGGGCCCGCCTGATCAACTCTTACGGTCCAACCGAATCGACGGTTGTTGCGACCCTCGATAACCTCACCGCGGACCGCCCGGAGATCAGCGCGCCCATCGGGCGACCGATGACTGGGGCGGGCGCACGGATCGCCGACCGGACGTTTCAGCTGACGCCCCAGGGAGCGGCCGGCGAGCTGTTGATCACCGGCGGAGGGGTCACTCGCGGTTATCTCGGCCGGCCGCGCCAAACGGCCCAGAGTTTCGCGCCAGATCCTTGGAGCCCTAGCCGTGGCGCAAGACTCTACCGCACCGGCGACCGCGTTCGATGGTTAGCCGACGGTCGGCTGCAATTCCTCGGGCGGGTCGATCATCAGGTCAAAATTCGTGGCTTCCGAGTCGAACCAGGGGAGATCGAGGCTCGTCTGAGACAACATTCAGAGGTCCGAGAGGCGGTTGTCCTGGCCCGTGAAGACCACCCCCACGACCGCCGACTCGTGGCCTATGTGTGTGCTCGGGAAAACTCGGCTCTGCCGTCGACCCGCGAGCTTCGCGCCTTTGTTGGCGAGCAGCTCCCCGATTACATGATGCCGAGCGCCATCGTCTGGATGGAAGAGTTACCCCGGGGACCCAGCGGTAAGATCGATCGCGGCGCCAACCGCCCTAATGCCTACCCAGCCCCCGAAGACGAACGTTTTCTCGACGCCCCCTTGGTGTCACCGAGAACTCCGACCGAGGAGCTGATCGCCGGCATCTGGTCGGAAATTCTCGGTATGGATCCTGCGAGCCAGACCGCGATCAGTGTTCACGACAATTTCTTCGAGCTCGGAGGGCACTCTCTGCTGGCCACCCGGGTCATGGCCCGCTTGAGTGAGAGTTTTGGAACCGACTTGGAGCTCCGCTCCTTCTTCGAAGCCCCCACCATCGCCGGTCAGGCCGAGGTGCTCGAACACGCGACCCGCGATCCGGTACCGCCGATCGTGCCAGTCTCGCGAGATTGCGAGCTGCCATTGTCGTTTCCTCAGGAGCGGATCTGGTTCTTGAACCAGCTCGATCCTGACTCCACCGCATACCACGTCCCACGAGCCTACCGGCTTGGCGGTCAACTCAACCTGACATCCCTACGCCAAGCGTATGGCGAGCTCACCCAGCGCCACGAAATCCTGCGCACCAACTTTCCGGAACGTGGTGGACACCCCTACCAACACATCCACCCCGTACGCCCCCCCGACATGACGATTGTCGATCTCGAGGGGCTCAACTCCACAGACTGTAACTCAGAGGTTGACGCCTGGGTTCGGTGTGAGGGTAAGCGGCTCTTCGACCTGGCCCTCGACACGCTCATTCGCATCGTGGTCCTGAAGCTCGCCCAAGACGACCACGTCGTGATTCAGACGGAGCATCACCTGGTCCATGACGGTTGGGCCGAAGGCATCCTGATGGCCGACCTGGTGACCTACTACGCTGCTTTCTCTGAAGGTCACCCGGCGCAGCTACCCGAGCTGCCGATCCAATTCGCCGATTTTGCATACTGGCAGCGCCAGTGGTTACAAGGCGAAGTGCTCGAAAGTCAACTCGCCTTTTGGCGGCAGCAGTTGGCCGACGCGCCTGCAATGCTCGAACTTCCGACCGATCGGCCGCGACCGGCGATCCAGGGATCACAAGGCGATGAGCTCGTTCGGACGCTTTCAGGGTCGCTGTCGACGCTCCTCCGAGACATCAGCCGCAGCCACGGGTCGACCTTGTTCATGACCCTAGCCTCGGCGTTCGAGATCTTGATGCAACGGTATTCTGGTCAGCACGACATCGTGCTGGGCACCGGGGTCGCCAACCGCCGCCGGCAAGAGACCGAAGGCATGCTGGGGATGGTGATCAACACCCTCTCGCTACGAACCGATGTTAGTGGCGACCCCACGTTTGAAGAGTTGTTGGCCCGGGTCCGCGAGGTTTGTCTGGGCGCCTACGCTCATCAGGACGTCCCTTTCAGCAAGGTTGTCGACGCGGTCCGACCGGAACGGGCTCTGAGTCACTCGCCGATTTTCCAGGTATTTTTTGCATTTCAAGACGCTCCCCTCGCGGAAACACCGTATGAAGGTGACCTGACGTTCGAAGCCCTCGGCCATCACAATCGCTCCTCGAAGTTTGATCTCCTGGTCATCGCGGTGCCCCATGCCGAGCGGCGCGTAGGATCGGACCCCGAGACGGCGCCAGGACAACACGTCACGCTGCTGTGGGAATACGACGTGGACCTGTTCGACACCTCCACCATCGTACGGATGGCGAACCACTACGAAACTCTGCTCGCTGAAGTGGTGACCGACACCACCTTGCGAATCGAGCAGTTGCCCCTACTCACCGGGCGAGAACGCCACCAATTGCTGGTCGAGTGGAACGACACGGTCAGCTCCCCAACTGCCCAAGCCGGTTGGACCGAACTCTTCGTCAGCAGCACTCGACGGGTTCCCGACGCAGTCGCATTACAGGTCGGAGACTGCGCCTTGAGCTATCGCGAGCTCGATCGGCGATCGGATCACCTCGCCGATCAACTCCGGGTCGAGGGTGTCGAGACCGGCACCCGGGTAGGCCTCGCCTTAAGACGCTCCGCCGACCTGGTGGTCAGCCTCATCGCGGTTTGGAAAACCGGTGCCACCTATGTACCGATCGACCCAGCGTATCCTGAGGCGCGTCGACGCTTCATGCTCGAGGACTCTGAGGCAACCCTCGTGCTAACCGACGAGGGCCGAGAACCTCTGAGCTCATCGGTGAAAGCCCTCACCCTCTCTGCATTGCAAGCGGTGACGCCAGAACCCGTGGATCGAGTCACCGCCACCGTTCATGACACGGACCTCCCAAGCCACCTGATTTTCACCTCCGGTTCCACCGGTCGGCCGAAAGGCGTCGTGATCCGGCACGCCAGCGTTGCCGCCTTGTGCCACTGGGGACGTTCAGCCTTCTCCGATGAAGAGCTGGCCGGGGTTCTCGCCACCACTTCGATCTGTTTCGACCTGTCGGTGTTCGAAATCTTCGTTCCTCTGAGCTGGGGTGGCAGGGTCATTCTGGCGGACCACGCCCTTGATCTGCCGCCATCGACCGCAACCTTGATCAATACCGTGCCATCGGCGATGGCCGAGCTGGTGCGCCTCGATCAGTTGCCATCCACCCTTCGCACTGTCAACCTGGCAGGCGAGCCCTGGCCAGCTCCACTGAGCGAGGCCATCTGGCGGCAAACCAATGCCCAACGCCAGCTCAACCTCTACGGGCCGTCAGAAGATACCACCTACTCGACCGTCGCAGAGCTGGCTGCGGGTAGCCAAGGGTCGCCGCCGATTGGGCGACCGATTGCCGATACCCGGGCCTATCTCCTGAGCCCGGGTCTGCAACTTTTGCCGCAAGGCGCGATCGGAGAGCTTTTCCTGGCTGGGCGAGGCCTCGCGATCGGCTATCACCGACGACCACGGCGGACTGCCGAAGGGTTTGTCCCCAATCCATGGAGCCGCCTGCCTGGTCGGCGCCTCTATCGCACCGGCGACCTCGCACGATACTTGACCGATGGTCAGATGACCTTTCTGGGTCGCAACGACCACCAGGTCAAGATCCGCGGTTTCCGCATCGAGCTTGGTGAAGTCGAGGCCAAGCTCGCCGCCCATCCAGCCGTCCTAGAGGTGGTGGCCTGGGTCGACGAAGCCGACGGAGCCGACCGTCGGCTGGTGGCGGCGGTGGTTACGGAGAGCCCCCAACCGACCGTTGGCGAGTTGCGGGATGCCCTCGCCTCGACGCTGCCGAACCACCTCGTGCCGTCCATGATCCTCTTCCTCGATGCCATCCCGCGCTTGCCCAACGGCAAAGTCAACCGCGGTGCTCTCGCCGACTCCGTGCCTTCGGGTCCGGCCCTGGAGCCATCGTCTCAGCGGTCACCGTCGACACCTACCGAGGAGTTGATCGCTGGTATCTGGAGCCAAATTCTAAACCTCGAAGGAGACCAATTCGGGGTCGACGAGGACTTCTTCGAGCTCGGAGGCCATTCGCTGCTCGCGACCCAAGTCCTGTCCCGTTTGCGGCAGGCCCTGACGGTTGATATCCCGCTGCGAAGGCTGTTTCAGGCTCGTACCGTAGCCACCTTGGCCCGGTTGGTGGATCGCCAACGTGTAGCAGGACCAAAGGCCGATGACCCGCCGATTCGCAAGCAGACCCACGATCAGCCTCACCCGCTGTCTTTTGCCCAGGAAAGACTGTGGTTTCTGGATCGGCTGGAGTCCCTGAGTTCGGCCTACAACGTACCAGCTGCAGTACGTATCGGCGGCAACCTCGACAACGCTGTGCTCACCGCTTGCCTCATGGAGATCGTGCGGCGCCACGAAGTGCTACGGACAACCTTTCGCGACCTCAACGGCCGTCCGGAACAGCATGTCGGACCCAGCGTCGGCTGGCGCCTGCCGGTGATCGACCTATCGGCGCTGTCGGCCGTCGCCAGACATTCGACGAGCGAATTGCTGGCAGCAACCGAAGCCGAGCGTCCATTCGATCTCTCGGCAGGTCCTTTACTCCGTACCTTGCTGATTAGACACCAACCTGACGATCACCTGCTGGTGGTCAACCTGCACCATATCGTGGCCGACGGCTGGTCCCTCGGCATCATGGTCAAAGAGCTTGCGGCGCTCTACGCGGCTTTCCTCGCCGGTCGGCCTTCGCCGCTCGCAGAGCTGCCAATCCAATACGGGGATTTCACCTGCTGGCAACGAGCATGGCTAGAGGCCGGAGAGCTCGAGCGTCAGCTCACGGCGTGGCGACAGCAGCTCGTCGGTGCCCCCACGGTGCTCGAGCTACCGACCGACCGACCTCGCCCATCCGTTCAAAGCTACCGCGGCGCTCGCCAGTCGGTGGCACTCTCCCCTGAGCTCAGTGACCAACTGCTGGAACAGAGCCGTGCTCAGGATGTCACCCTGTTCATGACGCTTCTAGCATCCTTCGCGGTGGTGTTGTCCCGTCACTCCGGGCAAGAAGATCTGCTCATCGGCACGCCGATCGCCAACCGCAATCGGATAGAGCTCGAAGAGTTGATCGGTTTCTTCGCCAACACGCTGGCCCTGCGCGTCGACCTGTCGGCTGCCGCAACCAGTCAAGACCTGTTAGCGGCCGTACGCCGCCGAGCCCTTGCTGCTTACGCTCACCAAGATTTGCCTTTTGAAAAATTGGTCGACGCCCTAGAGCCTCAGCGTGATCTCAGTCGGCAGCCACTCTTTCAAGTCATGCTGGTGTTGCAGAACGCGCCCCGCAAGACGGTCGAAAGTGCGGGGCTGGAACTCCAGTTCCTGCCTCTGGACCCACCCACCTCAAAATTCGACCTCCTCCTGATGTTGTCCGAGAGTCCTCGCGGCCTTCGAGGGCATCTCGAGTACAGCACCGATCTCTTCGACGAAACCACCATTCGCCGCCTGGGAATCCACTTTGAACGCACCCTGAGAACCCTCGCTGCGGCGGATGGAACAGCTCTCGGTAATTGGTCGCTCTTAGACGCCGCCGAGCGCCATCAACTGCTGATGGCTTGGGGACGACCTGATGCCGACACGGTTCGCACCCACCTCGCCCATCAGCGCTTCGAGATCCAGGCGCAGGCGACTCCAGACGCCCTGGCAGCCTGCTACGCCGGCACAGCGCTGACCTACCGTCAGCTCGATCGGCGAGCCAATCAGCTGGCTCGCCAGCTTCGCCGACTTGGGGTTGGAGTCGAGACCCGGGTGGCTCTGGCACTCACCCGGTCCTTGGATCTCGCAGTTGCTGTCTTAGGTGTCTTGAAAGCAGGCGCGGCCTGCGTACCGCTCGATCCAGACTACCCCGCCGAGCGCTTGCGTTTCATGCTCGAGGACTCTGGCGCTGAGTTGGTGATCCGTCATCGACAGTCGCCGCTGGAACTTCCTGCCAGCAACCACCTCACGGTATGCCTTGATGCTGACCGCAGTCGGATCGAACAGCAGGATGCTAGCCCACTAGCCATCAACGCAACTTCGGCGGCCCTGGCCTACGTGATCTACACCTCCGGATCCACCGGTCGCCCCAAGGGTGTCGCGATGCCCCATGGAGTGCTCGCCAATCTAGTGGCTTGGCAGCTGTCGGGGGACGACGCCGGCAAGCCTTGTCGAACGCTGCAGTTTGCGGCGCTGAGCTTCGACGTTTCGTTCCAAGAAATGCTCACCACTTGGAGTGCCGGCGGCACCTTGTGCCTGATCCCAGAATCGACCCGGCGCCATGCCGACGAACTACTCGCGGAGCTGCAACGGCTGGCCATTGAGCGCCTTTTCATACCACCCATCGCCCTGCAACAGTTGGCGCAGGTGGCGCGCTCCCGTGGCGAAGTCCCGCCGACGTTGCAAGAGATCATCGCGGCCGGTGAACAGCTACAGGTCGCCGGTCC
The DNA here is from genome assembly GCA_029263395.1 of Acidobacteriota bacterium. GTDB lineage: Bacteria > Acidobacteriota > Thermoanaerobaculia > Multivoradales > J023 > JAAELT01. Next base: position 11,436 of record JAJCXO010000148.1, read on the forward strand.
GGTGGCAGACTTCTTCGCTCAGCTTTCAGGCTGCACTCTGGCCAATCACTACGGTCCATCGGAGACCCATGCGGTATCTGGGTGTCGTCTCACCGGCTCGGTCGCCGATTGGCCAACGTTACCCACCATCGGTCGACCGATCTCTTCCACCCACCTCTACCTCTTGGACAACCGTGCGGCACCGGCTCCCACCGGCGTAACGGCTCAACTGTGGATCGGCGGCGGCGCCGTGGCACGAGGCTACCATCAGCGACCCAAAGAGACCGCCGACCGTTTCCTACCGGACCCCTTCACAGAAACCCCGGGTTGCCGAATGTACCGCACCGGGGATCTAGCACGCTTTCTCGCCGATGGCGGCATTGAATACCTGGGACGCGCCGACAGCCAGGTCAAAATCCGGGGCTACCGGATCGAGCCAGGCGAAGTCGAAACGGTCCTCAGCAACCATCCCAACGTGCGGGAGACCGCGGTTGCAGTCCACCCGGACGCGACCGGCCGCCCAGCGCTCGTCGCCTACGTCGTGGCCCGTGACACCAGCGACGACGAGCCCCAAAAGATCGCGAACCTTCGTCAATTTCTACAGCAGCAGCTACCAGAGTTCATGGTTCCCGCCCGCATCATGACCTTGGACTCCCTGCCCCGGACTCCGAGCCAGAAAGTCGACCGCCGCGCGCTGCCAGCTCCAACCGGCCGATTCACGACCCTGGATCCGACCCATGTCACTCCTGGCTCCCCTATCGAGGAGGCGTTGGCAGCGATCTGGAGCGAACTCCTCGCCTGCCCTCCTCCAGGCGTAAACGACGATTTCTTCTCTCTCGGTGGGCATTCCTTGCTCGCGGTCCAGTTGACGGCGCGGATCGAGCAGGCCTTTGGCACCAACATCGCCCTCCGCAGCCTATTCGAAGGGCCAACCATCGCTGAGCTGGCGCGGAATATCGCCGCCCAGCGCGAAGCGGGCAAGGGCGCGACTCCCGACAACGCAACGCACCTCCCGCTCGTCGAACCGTCACCGGCCGACCAGCATCAAAGCTTCCCGCTCACTGACGTTCAGCAGGCTTATTGGATCGGGCGCCAGAGCAACCTTGACCTCGGCGCTGTGGCGACTCACCTGTACTTCGAGCGCGATTTCAACCAGCTTGACGTCGCCCGACTGAATGCCGCCTGGCGTCAACTGATCAACCGCCACGACATGTTACGTGCAGTGGTTTTGGCGGACGGGACTCAGAAAATCTTGTCTGTCGTGCCGCTGTACAAAATCGGTGTTTTGGACCTGCGAACCATCCCTCGCGTGCACGCTGAAACAGCACTCCTCGCCCTGCGCCAAAAAATGTCGCACCAGATGCTGCCAGCCGATCGCTGGCCGCTATTCGATCTGCGGGCAAGCCGACTCCGTGACGGTCAAGTTCGACTCCATGTCAGCTTGGATATGCTTTTTGGTGACGCCTGGAGCTTGCGGATTCTCGGCCGCGAGATCACCCGCTGCTACACCGAGCCGGACTTCGAACCGAAGCCACTCGAACTCTCGTTCCGCGACTATGTCCTGGGGCTGGAAGCTCTAAAGCAGACCCAGGCTTATGCCCGAGACGCAGCCTACTGGCGCCAGCGCTTGGCCTCGTTGCCGCCGGCACCCCAATTGCCTTTGGCCAAGGAACCTTCAGCCGTCGAGCAACCCCGTTTCCATCGCCGCTCTGCACGTTTGTCCGCAGGGAGCTGGAAACGTCTGAAACAACGCGCGACGGCGGCCGGTTTGACTCCTTCATCGCTGTTACTGGCCGCCTTCTCGGAGGTGCTCGCCACCTGGAGCAAAAGTCCACGTTTCACTCTCAATCTCACGTTGTTCAACCGCCTCCCGCTGCACTCCGAAGTGCAACAGGTGGTGGGTGATTTCACCTCGCTGACCCTGCTGGAAGTGGACATCTCGAAGCCCGAACCGTTCATTGATCGAGCACGGCGACTCGGCCGTCAATTGTGGGACGATCTCGATCACCGCTTGTTCAGTGGCTTGCAAGTGATGCGCGAACTCGCACGGCAGCAAGGCCACAGTGGACCACTGATGCCAGTGGTCTTCACCAGCATTCTGAATCCACCGGAACCCACCCAAGGCACCACCTCCACCGAGGACAACGGCGGATCGGACGAAATCGGTTTCAGCATCACCCAAACGCCGCAAGTGTGGCTCGATCACCAGGTCCGTGAGGTGAACGGTGAGTTGTCCTACAACTGGGATACCGTCGACGAACTCTTCCCAGCGGGTCTGTTGGACGATGCATTTTTCGCTTACAGCCAACTCCTCGAGCAATTGGCTGCCAGCGACGAAGTGTGGCAAGCCCATCATCTCTCCCTGGTGCCCGAGGCTCAGCTAGCGCTCCGTGCCGCAACCAACGTGACGGCCGCACCCTACCCTAGCGGCCTGTTGCACGACGGCTTTTTGGCCCAAGCCGACCGCAGGCCAGAAGCCATCGCGGTGATGGCGGCAGACCGGGAGATTTGTTTCGGCGACCTAGCGGTGGGTTGCCGACGCCTCGGTCACCACCTTCGAGCGGCCGGTGCTCGACCTAATCGCCTGGTCGCAGTGGTGATGGAGAAAGGCTGGGAGCAAGTGCTGGCAGTCCTCGGGATCTTGCAGTCCGGTGCCGCCTACTTGCCCATCGATGCCGGTTTACCAGCCGCGCGGAGGCACTTCCTACTCGACCACGGCGAGGTTGACTTGGCGTTGATCCAGCCCGGTTTACGAAACCGTCTGGAGTGGCCTGATGGCGTCGAACTACTCGAGATCGATGAACACTGGCTCGACGTGGATGACGAAACAACGCCCGCTTCAAAACCGTTCCATCGCGGCGCGAAACCTGACGATCTGGCTTATGTCATTTTCACCTCGGGCTCCTCCGGCCAGCCCAAAGGGGTGATGATCGAGCATCTCGGTGCAGTCAATACCGTGGTGGATATCAATCAACGGTTCGGCGTCGGTCCCGGCGACCGAGTGCTTGGCATCTCAGCGCTGAATTTTGACCTCTCGGTTTATGACATTTTCGGAACCTTGGCGGCTGGTGCGACGCTGGTGCTCCCTGAACCCTTCCAAAACCCAGAACCACGAGCCTGGCTCGAAGTGCTCGAGGGTCAGCGGGTGACGGTTTGGAATTCAGTTCCCGCACTGCTCGAAATCGTAGTTGAAGCGGCACCGGCTGGGGTAGATCTCTCCAGTTTACGCCTAGCGATGCTGAGCGGCGACTGGATTCCGCTCTCCTTACCGCATCGCATTCGAAGCCTCACTGACCACAACTCTCGGAGAGCCCCTTTACAAATCGTCAGCCTGGGTGGAGCTACCGAAGCGTCGATCTGGTCGATCCATCATCCGATCGCAGCCGTTGAGCCATCATGGGCCAGTATCCCTTACGGCAAACCCATGGTCCATCAGACGTTTCACGTGCTCGACGAGACCTTGCAGCCTTGTCCGGTATGGACTCCCGGAGACCTCTACATCGGCGGCATCGGCTTAGCCCGTGGCTACTGGCGTGACCCAGAGAAAACCGCCAACGCCTTCCTCGAGGTCGCAAACCACAAGACGTTGCCGCACGAGTCCAGAATCTACAGAACGGGAGACAAGGGCCGCTATTTGCCAGACGGCAGCATCGAGTTTCTCGGGCGAGAGGATCTCCAGGTCAAGATCCGAGGGCATCGCATCGAGCTTGCCGAAATCGAAGCAGCGTTGTCCGACCAGTCTGAGGTCGGCTCAACAGCGGTTCTGGCGATTGGAGAGCGTCGTGCCCTCAGCCACTTGATCGCGTTTATCGTGCCTGCGACCTCCACTCCATCAGACTCCACCGCGACGATTGTCGTAGATCCAAGATTCTCGAGCCTCCTGACCGCAACGGTGCTGGCAGATTGGGAGCCCCCGGGAAGCCAACCGATCACCGACAAGCTCGCCCAAATCGACTTCAAACTCGGCGAGCCAGGACTGCGAGCCGATCATAAGGGCGAACTCAGAGTCTCCTTACAACGTTCCGAAGACCCTCGTTTTTTAGAACTCTTCCGTACCCGGCGCAGCTATCGAGAGTTCGACCCTCGGCCGATGCCTGTCAGCGATCTGGTAGCCGCCCTCGACACCCTCGATCCACCAGGTTGTGGTATCGACCCACGGATCACGATCCTGGTCTGTATCCAACCCGATCGCATCGCAGCACACGTCGCAGGACTTTACCGCTACCGACACGGTGCCGGCTTGAGCCTTGTCACCGACGGCGCCACGATGCACCCTGGTGACACGCCGCCGGTCAACCAGCCGATCCTCGACCAAGCGGCCTTTGGCATCTTTTTCGCGGCTGCTCTCGACGGCCCCGAAACGCAAACCTTGGACGAGGAGTTGCTGCTCATCCAAGCTGGGGCTCTCAGTCAACAGCTCCTCGAACGCTCACCATCCCCGTTGGGTTTCTGCCCCATCGGCTCGTACGACTTCCCACGCCTGAGACAGGCCAGTGCTCTAGACGACTCTGTCGAGCTGCTGCATTGCCTGTTCGGCGGAGTCATCGAGCGACCAGTGGAGAACAACAGCCAGGCCGATAATAGCCTGCCGCACCTCACCCCGGAAAAGACCTCTAACGCTACCCTCCCGCTGGCGACAGTGGGGCATTTCCTGAGTGCAGTGAGTCAAGTTGTGCTGCCGGAATTCGACTTGCCCAAATATCGTTACCCCTCGGCGGGCAATCTCTATCCAATCCAGATCTACGTCCAAGTCCCAGGCGGGCAAGTGCCTGGTCTTGACGGTGGTGTCTACTATCACCATCCCAAGAGGCATGAGCTGGTACGACTGGCAACACAACCCAGCCTCGACTCGGATGCCCTGAGCGACTCAGTGATAGCGCTCTACCTGGTCGCCAAACCGAATGCCATTACCCCGATTTATAGGGACCTAGCACGCCCACTGGGTTTGCTCGAGGCGGGCTACATGCAACAGCTGCTCGCCACCGCCGCTGACGAGATCGGCCTCGTTGTTCGTCCGCTCGAGGTTGCGCCCACGGTAAGATCCACCCGCTTCGATCCCGAGGAGCGGCTAATCCTGATCGGCGGCCTCATCGTCGAGCCGATCGTGACACCGACCACCGATACCACCGAGCGCGATCTTGCCAGCCACCTCCGCGAAGCGCTCAGGGAGAGCCTGCCTCATTACATGGTGCCCGACCGGATCGTTCAGCTCGACGCCTTGCCGCTGAATGCCAACGGCAAGATCGATCGTAATGCGTTGCACCGTCATGCGGCAACGCTGGACACCCTCGAAGGGGCACTACCCCAAGATCAGACCCAACTCACGCCCCGCAGCGAACGCGAGCTGTTGATCTGCGCCCTGATAGCCGACCTGCTAGACCTGCCGAAGGTGGATCTACACGACAACTTCTTCGAATTGGGCGGCCACTCGGTGACCGCCACCCGGTTGGCCGCCAAAATCGAGAGTGCGTTCCAGGTGGTGGTTCCTTTGCGCGACCTCTTCGACCGGCCCACCGCGGCACAAATGGCCGAGCTTGTCGACCAACAGCGTGCCAGCGGCTGGCAAAAGGAGCCGCTTCCCCAACTGCTACGCCGGGACCTTCAGGCCCGCCACCAGCCGTTTCCGCTGACCGACGTCCAAGAGGCCTACTGGATAGGCCGTAGTTCCGCTCTCGAGCTCAGCCAGGTTGCTTCTCACGCCTACTTCGAAGTTGACCTTCCCGATCTCGACATCGCCCGTCTGACCCACGCCTGTCGCCGGCTCGTCGCCCGTCACGAAATGCTGAGGGCGATCATCCGGCCCGATGGGCTGCAACAGATTCTAGCTACCGTCCCACCTTATGAGATTCCTCTCGTCGACCTCACAACGGCTGGGCCTTCGGAGACTGAAAGAGGTCTCCAGGACGTGCGCCGCGTGATGTCTCATCAAGTTTTGGCGAGTGACCGCTGGCCGTTGTTCGGAATCCGCGCGTCGCGCCGAGACCGGCGTTGGTTGCGATTACATGTCAGCCTCGATCTGCTGATCGGCGACGCCTGGAGCTTCCAGTTGATGCGTGACGAGCTGGCGCTGATTTACCTCGATCCCGACATCGAGCTGCCGCCCCTCGAGCTGTCCTTCCGTGACTATGTGTTGGCAGAACATGCCCTGCGGGACCACTCGGTGTATCAACGGGCGCTGAACTACTGGCGTGGACGCCTGCCCACCTTACCTGCGGCTCCCGAGTTACCGCTCGCCATGAGCCCAGCGGCGATCAAACAACCGACGTTTGTGCGCCGCTCTGGTCGATTGGCACCCGCCGCCTGGCAACAGCTCCAACAGCGAGCTAGCCGGGCGTCACTGACGCCGTCGATCGTCCTGATGGCAGCTTTTGCCGAAGTGTTGGCTACTTGGTCGAAAAGCCGCAGCTTCACCCTCAACCTGACGCTCTTCAACCGTTTGCCGCTCGATCCACAGGTCCAGCAAATAGTCGGCGACTTTACGTCCCTGACCCTGCTGGAGCTCCACGTGCCAGCGGCCGAGTCCTTCGTCGATCGGGCGCGGCGCCATCAACGCCAGCTGTGGGACGATCTCGACCATCGCCTGGTCAGTGGCGTTCGGGTCCTGCGGGAGTGGGGCAGGCAACGCGGAGGAACACCGACGGCTCTCGCACCGGTGGTCTTCACCAGCATCTTGCACCAGCGCACCCAGGACGAGGAGCCAGCGGACGAGGAGGATCAGGGCTCAGCCGGCTTTGGCGTCTCGCAAACGCCTCAAGTCTGGCTCGATCATCAGGTGCGCGAACGTCGGGGCGCCTTACTGTACTCCTGGGACGCCGTCGAAGAGCTGTTCCCGGCAGATCTTCTCGACGAGATGTTCCGTTCCTTCGAAGGCCTACTGCAACATTTGGCCGACAACGAGGAAGCCTGGCAAGAGACTCGCGGGACACTCGTGCCAGCCGCTCAGATCGCAACCAGAGTAGCGGCCAACGCCACTTCCGAACCGCTACCCGACGGCCTGCTTCACAGCAGATTCCTAGCCTGCGCTCAACGCAACCGGCAAGCTCCAGCGGTGATCGCGGCAGACCGTACTCTGAGCTACGGCGAGCTCGATGACGGCTCGGCTCAAATCGCCAACCAGCTGCAACAGGCGGGAGTATCCGCTGGAGACATCGTTGCGGTGGTGATGGAGAAAGGCTGGCAGCAAGTGGTCGCGGTGCTGGCGGTGCTGCGGGCCGGAGCCGCCTATCTGCCCTGCGACCCCGCGCTACCGGCAGACCGCCGCCGATACCTACTGGACCATGGCCAGGCGGAGGTTGTCCTCACCCAGTCCTGGCTGGTGGACAGTTTCGACTGGACTCCCGGTGTCCCGATCCTGCCGATCGACGAAAGCTGCCTCGAGGCGGCAGTTAGCGAGTCTTTCCTCGAATCCAACTCAACAACGGCCGACGCCCTCGCCTACGTGATTTTCACGTCGGGATCCTCCGGCCAGCCCAAAGGGGTGATGGTCCACCATCAGGGTGCACTGAACACCATCCTGGACCTCAACAGACGGTTGAAGGTTGGTCCTCAGGATCGTGTGCTGGCCTTGTCATCCCTGAGCTTCGACCTCTCCGTTTACGACATCTTCGGACCCCTGGCCGCGGGCGCCGCGATCGTCATGCCAGCCCCGGGTACCACTCGCGACCCGGCCCATTGGGCCACCCTCGTTCGGCGCCACAGAGTCACGCTGTGGAATTCGGTGCCAGCACTGATGGAGATGCTGGTCGAGTACGTTGCCAGTCGGAACGATTGCGACCTCAGCAATCTGCGGCTGGCCCTGTGGAGCGGCGATTGGGTTCCCATCGACCTGCCGACTCGCACTCGAGCCTTGTTCGCCCCAGACCAGGCGCCAGAGTTGTTTAGCCTCGGAGGCGCTACCGAAGCGTCGATCTGGTCGATTCTCTATCCCATCAAGGACGTCGCCCCGCAGTGGATCAGCATCCCCTACGGCCGTCCGATGGTCAACCAGACCTTTCACGTGCTCGACAGCGACCTCCAACCCTGTCCAGTATGGACACCGGGCGAGTTGTATATCGGTGGCGCCGGCCTGGCGCTTGGCTACTGGCGGGACGCTCGGCAGACCGCCAGCCGATTCATTGCAATGCCGGTCGGCTTGCCGGGGGTCGCAGGCTCGGCCTCGAGCCCGCGACGTGACGAGCTGAGCCCCGGCCAGCGGCTTTATCGCACCGGCGACCTCGGCCGCTACTTACCCGACGGCACCATCGAGTTCCTTGGCCGGGAAGACTCTCAAGTCAAGATCCGGGGGCATCGCATCGAGCTAGGTGAAATCGAGGCCGCTTTACTGGATCACCCAGCAGTTACTTCAACTGTCGTCGAGGCGATGGGGGATGCTCGGAGCCTGCAACGGTTGGTCGCCGGCATCGTCGTCGAGGCGTCTGCTGAAGCGGCTGCCGAAGCCCTCCTATTCGAGGAGCTTCGCATCACGTTGACGAACCGTCTGCCAGATTACATGGTACCCACCGAATTCCTGCGAATGAAGACCATGCCGTTGACTGCCAATGGCAAAGTCGACCGCACTGCGTTCCAGCGTCTGGCCCGGGCTGCATCTCAGGTCGAGGCACCGGAAGACCACACCCTTCGCGCCCCTGCAACCGAGATGGAGCAGATCTTGAGCGGCATCTGGCGACAAGTCCTCGGCCACGACTCGATCGCCCGCGATGCAAACTTCTTCGAGATCGGCGGCACTTCGGTACAACTTGTCCGAGCCTACAATCTGCTGCGCCAGGCAATCGATCAAGAATTTGTTTTGGTGGAGCTATTCCAGCACCCAACCATCACCGCTCTGGCGAACTTCCTGACCCCTGAGCAGCCGGCAACCAGTCCGACCGACGCCGCCGAGGCCCAGCCATCACGCCGGGACCTCGTTGCAGATCGCAAGTCGAAGAGAAAACAACGTCGTCAGGCCCGGCTCACACGCCGCGGCATGGTTGACGACCAGCGAGGACCTGACCGTGACTAAAGACAACTCTCCAGATCCCACCGAAGCGGTCGCCGTGATCGGCATGGCGGGTCAGTTCCCTGGAGCCCGGACACTCTCGCAACTCTGGCGAAACCTGGCCGGAGGCGTCGAATCCATCGTGATTTCGAGCGACGAGGCGCTCGCGGCGGCTGGCGTCCCTCTCGCCCAGCGCCACGATCCGAATTGGGTCGCGGCCGGAGCCCACCTCGACGATGTCGATCTCTTCGACGCCGACTTTTTCGGTCTGGCACCCCGACAAGCCGAGATCATCGATCCTCAGCACCGCCGCTTTCTTCAATCCGCCTGGCACGCCCTCGAGGACGCTGGCTACGACCCGGCAGCCTACCCAGGCCGTATCGGCGTATTCGCCAGCGCGTCGTCCAGTTCCTATGCCTTCCACCTGCTGTCACACCCGGATCTAGCAAACGCCATCAATCCCTTCGACCTGCGGGTCGCCAACGAAAAAGACTACCTGGCGACCCGGACCTCTTATTTGCTGGACTTGAAGGGTCCGAGTCTCGCTGTCCAGACCGCCTGTTCCAGCTCGCTGGTCGCCGTACACTTGGCTTGCAACAGCCTGCTCAACGGTGAGAGCGACATGGCCCTGGCGGGCGGAGTCAGCGCTACCGCGCAGCAACAACTCGGCTACACTTTTGTCGAGGATGGCATCCTGTCTCGCGACGGGCACTGCCGACCTTTTGATGCCGAGGCTTCGGGCACCGTCTTCAGCAGCGGCCTGGGGATCGTGATCCTGAAACGCTTGGAGGACGCCTTGCGTGACGGCGATACTCTCCGCGCGGTGATCCGCGGTACCGCCATCAACAACGATGGTTCACTCAAGGTTGGCTACACCGCGCCCAGCGTCCAAGGGCAGCAAAATGTCGTCCTCGATGCCCTCGCTGACGCGGAGGTCGACGCTGAAACCATCAGCTATATCGAGACTCACGGCACCGGCACGGCGCTCGGAGATCCGATCGAGATCCGTGCCCTGAGCCAGGCATTTGCCGAGGCTGGCCACACCCAAGGCCGATGTGCAATCGGCTCGATCAAATCCAACTTCGGTCATGCCGATACCGCCGCTGGCATCGCAGGGCTAATCAAAACCATCTTGGCTCTCGAGCATCAACAACTCCCCCCGAGTCTGCATTTCGAGCACCCCAGCCCACAAATCGATTTCGCGTCGAGCCCGTTCTTCGTCAACACTGAATTGGCGGACTGGCCTGCCAGCGGTCAACCACGGCGAGCCGGCATCAGCTCTTTTGGCATCGGCGGCACCAATGCCCACGCCATCGTCGAAGAGGCACCGCCGGCAGCAAGTCCATCGGCGTCGCGCCCCTGGCAACTGGTGATGCTTTCGGCACGCTCCACCGCCGCGTTGGAGCGTGCCACCGTCAACCTGGTCGACTACATTCAAGACAACCCTGCCACCCACTTGCCCGATGTCGCTCACACCTTGATGGTCGGCCGCCGGGGTTTCGAGCACCGCCGAGCGTGGGTTTGTCGCAACCCAAACGACCTGCTCACCAAACAGCCGTTGGCAACCTTCGCCGCGGTGCACGGCCAGCAGCCACCGATCAGTTTCCTATTCCCTGGCCAGGGGGCGCAGGCACTTGCGATGGCTGCCCAGCTCTACACCACGGAACCAGCGTTCCGGGTCCCATTCGATCGCTGCGAGCAGTATCTGGAGCCTCATCTGGAGCAATCTCTCAGCCAGCTGCTCTTCAAGGGACCCAAGGTTGATACGGGGAACCCGCTCGAGGAAACCGAATTCGCACAACCGGCGCTGTTTGCGGTCGAGTACTCCCTGGCTCGCATGTGGATGACCTGGGGCCTCACTCCCCGGGCCATGCTCGGACATAGCCTCGGGGAGTACGTTGCCGCCTGCTTCGCTGGTGTGTTCGAGCTCGGCGATGCGTTGGCTCTGGTTGCGACCCGCGGCCGGTTGATGCAGCAGCTACCACGCGGCGCCATGCTCGCCGTCCTGCTGCCCGCCGAAGCGGTTGAGCCGTTGCTCGGCGACAGTCTGTCGATCGCCGCCCTCAATGGTGCCGAACGGACGGTGGTCTCGGGGCCAACCTCGGCCATCACAACCCTGCAAGAACGGTTGAACGCTCGCGACATCGGTTGCCGTCGTCTCGAGACCTCCCATGCCTTCCATTCGTCGATGATGGATCCCATCCAACAAGAATTCAAAGACCGGGTTGGCGCTATCGAGCTCCAACCACCCAAGATCCCCTTCCTTTCCAACCTGACGGGTACCTGGATCCGCCCTGAAGAAGCCACTGACTCACAGTATTGGGCACTCCATCTACGGCAACCTGTCCGATTCTCCCAAGGCTTGGCGGAGATCCTCACCCAAGGGCCAGGGGTGCTACTCGAGGTTGGCCCCGGACGCAGCCTCAGTACCTTGGCCCGGCAACACCCAGACCTCGGGCCGGAACATTTAGTGGTCACGTCACTGCCAAGCTCAGCGGATTCGGCCCATGAACAAGCTCACGTCCTCTCCACCTTGGCACGGATGTGGGGAGCCGGTGCAGCGGTCGACTCCGCAGGCTTCTACAGCAACGAGCGGCGACGACGGATCCCGTTGCCAACCTATCCCTTCGAAGAGCGTCGCTTCTGGCTCGAGGCCGCCGATACCACCCACTCTGAGAAAGCCATCAGCAGACCCCCACTCGAACAGTGGTTCTATCAACCCAACTGGCAACTATCCAAGGCAACGAACGACAACCCTGCGCAGATCAACGACTGGTTACTCTTCCTAGACCACGAGGGCCTGGGAAGCGCATTGCACCAACGCCTGCTCGACGCTGGCCAACGCGTGACGACGGTCGAACCCGCTTCCGCCGAGCTGGCTAGCTTCTCCCAAGACTCAGCGGACCGTTATCGCCTCGTTGCAGATCGTCCAGAGGACTACCACCGCCTGATCAAGTTGCTGCACCAAGACAACCGACTGCCCAACATCGTGGCCCATTTGTGGAGTGTGACCGGCGAAGAAGCTTCGGCAACGGAGGCGAGTCGACCCGAGGTGGCGATGACTTATGGCCTGCATAGCCTTCAAGCCCTGATTCAGGCTTTGGCTGAGCACGCACCTCGGCAACAAGTCCGGATCAGCATTGTAGCCAACCAACTGTTCCAACCCCCATCCGACGCCGGCAACGGCGACATCCATGAGGCTGGGGCCCTCGCTCCAGTCAAGGCGACGGTGATCGGACTGGTCGAAACCGTCCATCTCGAAAACCCCGAATTGCGGGTTCGTGCAGTCGACGTCGACCATCGTCCGACCCACTCGATCCACAAGTTGGAGGACCTCGATCGGCTGATTGCCGAGTTGGCGAGCGAAGATCCAACCCGCCTGATCGCTCTGCGCGACGGTAACCGGTGGATCCGGTCTTTGGAGCCTCGGCAGCTCGGACCGGTCGACAACACGAACCTACCGCTGCGCCGTCACGGCGTTTACCTAATCACCGGTGGTCTGGGGGGATTGGGGTTCATCTTCGCCGAACATTTGGCGCAGACTTACCAAGCCAAGCTGGTCCTCCTAGGCAGAACTCCTGTCCCTCCCCGAGCCTCCTGGGACACCTTCTTGGGGAGCTCTCCGGAAGGGTTAGTGATTGCCCAAATCCACCAACTCGAGGCCGCGGGCGCGGACGTCGAAACCGTCTCCGCCGACGTGACCAACAGGGATCGGATGGCCGAAGTTGTTGCCGACATCAAGCAACGGTTCGGCGCGCTGCACGGCGTCATTCATGCGGCTGGGGTTGCGGGCGGTGGTCTTGTGGCGCTTGCCGACCGCGAACGAACCGACGCGGTCCTTCGCCCCAAAGTCCTCGGTACTCTAGTGCTTGCGGACGTAGTGCTGGCAGACGCGGCCGGCCCGATGTCACCCGACTTCTTCCTGTTGTGCTCATCAACGTTGGGAACCACCAGCGCCGCCGGCCAAGCTGACTATTGCGCCGCTAATGCGTTCCTCGACGCGTTTGCCGAGGCCCAAACCGGAGCCTCGGACACCCGAACACTCGCCATTGCTTGGGACGGCTGGGCCGGAATCGGAATGACCGCACCACCCCAGCCAACGCCAGACGAGCACCCAGGTGAATCCGATGGACGAAGCCTGGAGCATCCTCTGCTTGACCGTTGCATCACAGAAAGCGAGACGCGCCGGGTCTACGTCACCGCTCTCGACGAGCGTCGAATGTGGGCCCTGCGTGAACATCGCATTTTCGACCGTCCCAGCTTGTCAGGCACAACGCTGATCGAGATCGCACGGGCCGCTTATGCAGACCACATCGCAGACACGCAAAACGCCGGTGATGCCATCGAAATCCGCGATCTGATTTTCCTGACCCCGCTGGTTGTAGGTGCCGACGGGCCACGGCATGTCTATGTCGAACTCGAGACCGTAGCGGCCGGAACCCGCTGTTCGATCTTCACCGAGAGGACAGCACCCGACAGCACAAAACACCGGTTAGAACATGCCCAGGGATCTCTTACCACAACCTCCACCCATCCTGCCAAACATCCGATCGACACCATCACCCAGCGCTGCGATGAGGTCCTCGAGATCACCGAGGAGTTACCCGGCGGTGATCAACAGCTGATGCAATGGGGACCGCGGTGGCAGAGCCTGAAACGGCTGCATGTAGGCACCCGTGAGGGCCTGGGGGCATTGCAATTACCCGATCGCTTCATCGACGACACCCACACCCTCGCTCTGCACCCTGCCTTATTCGATGTCGCGTTGGCGTTTGCTCAGCGGCTCGGCGACCAGGATCATCTCGCGTTGCCACTATCGTACGATCGCATCGTCATCCACCACTCCCTACCGCCTAAGTTGTTCAGTCACGTTCGCCTCCGCGAGGAACCTTCCGCGGACGACGAAACCCTCACCTTCGATGCCGTCCTGCTAGCCGAAAACGGTGCCGAGCTGGTGCTGATCGAAGGCTTCATGATGAAGCGAGTACCGCAGGATATGACAGCGGATGCCCTAGGTGCAGTTGCTGCCATCGATCCAGCTTCGACTCCAACTGGCATCCAGCCGAGCGAAGGGGTTGAAGCCTTGCGACGAGTGTTGGCCGACCGCACAATTTCGAGAGTTTTGGTCTCGCCGCGAGATCTGCCCGCGGTTTATCAGCAGTCTCGATCGGCTATCCCAACAGCGGCGGCGGCGACCTACGAGGCGTTACCGACGAGTCACCCTCGCCCCAACATCACAACCCCCTACGTGACACCGAGGGACGCTCTCGAGCAACGTATCGCCGAGGTCTGGCAAGGGGTGTTGGGAATAGACCGAGTCGGCATCCGCGACAGTTTCTTCGAATTGGGTGGCGATTCCCTGTTGTTGGTCCGCGTTCGCAAAGAGCTCGAGGAGACCTTCGGGCTGCCCCTTCCAATCACTCAGTTGTTTCGTTACTCGACCATCGCAGCGCTCGCCGAATCCGGTCTGCTTGCGAAATCAACGGCACCTGTTGGTGTGCAGGACACGTCACGCTCCTCGTCCGAGGCCGAAGCCGTCGCCATGCCCGATGCCACCAACGCCGCGTCCTTCCTCACTCCACAAGGCCGCTCGGAGATCGCCATCATCGGTATGAGCGGTCGCTTCCCCGGCGCCAACAACCTCCAAGAGTATTGGCACAACCTGCGCGAAGGACTCGAGACCATCTCGTTTTTTACCGCCGAAGAGCTCGAAGCCGAAGGACACCACCCTTCTCTTGTCGGCTCTGCGCGTTACATCCGAGCCTTGCCGATGCTCGAGGACGCGGAATGGTTCGACGCCAAACATTTCGGTATCAACCCTCGGGAAGCCGAAACCATCGACCCGCAACACCGCGTGTTCCTAGAGACCGCATGGGAGGCGCTGGAAAACGCCGGTTATGACCCGGAACGATTCGCCGCGCCGATCGGCATGTTCGCCGGCTGTGGGGTCAGTCGGTATTGGATGAATCTGGTCACCAACCTCGATCGGATCGACGAGATTGGTGTCCTACCGTTGGTCCTCGGCAACGATAAGGACTACCTGCCTACCCGAGCCTCTTTCAAGCTCAACCTCCAGGGACCCACCGTCAACGTCCAGTCCGCCTGCTCAACCTCCCTGATCGCTGTCCACCTGGCTTGCCGAAGCCTGCAAGCCGGCGAATGCGATATGGCCCTAGCCGGTGGTGTGTCGTTGGCTGGAACGCGCAAGGAGGGTTATCTGTTCGAAGACGGCGGTATGTTCTCCCCCGACGGCCACTGCCGACCCTTCGACGCCAAAGCTGCCGGCACCATTTTCGGCAGCGGTTCTGGAGTTGTGGTGTTGAAACGCCTCGATCAAGCCCTCGCCGACGGCGACTCGATCCAAGCGGTCGTCAAAGGCTCGGCCATCAACAATGATGGTTCCAACAAGGTTGGTTTCACCGCGCCCGGCGTTGATGGCCAGGTACAAGTGGTGTCGAGAGCCCTCGCCGACGCCCAGATCAAGGCCGAAACCGTCAGTTATGTGGAGGCCCACGGTACCGCAACCAATCTCGGGGATCCGATCGAAGTGGCGGCCCTCACCGAGGTTTTTGGTAAAACTCCTAGTCATACCTGCGCTCTCGGATCCGTCAAGTCGAATATTGGCCATTCCGATGCCGCGGCCGGTGTTGCGGGTCTGCTCAAGACCGTGTTGGCCCTCAAACACCGACAGATCCCTGCCAGTTTGAATTATGAGGAGCCTAATCCTCAGATCGATTTTGCAGCGGGCCCCTTCCATGTCAACACCACCCTCTCGGAGTGGCAGACCAACGGATCTCCCCGCCGCGCCGGCGTCAGCGCGTTCGGAATCGGCGGTTCCAACGCTCATTTGGTGATCGAAGAAGCGCCGCCCCAAGAACCCTCGAGCCCCTCCCGTCCCTGGCAGCTCCTGGCGCTCTCGGCCCGCACACCGGCCGCGCTGGAGGCAGCAACAGGTAACCTCGCCCATTTCCTCGAAGAGAACCCGGAGATCAACCTCGCTGACGCTGCCTTCACGCTGCAGCTGGGCCGCCGAGCTTTCGCGGAACGACGGATTGTCGTCAACCGTGACCGAGACTCGGCGATCAAGAGTCTCAATGGATCGTCACCCGATGCCGCCATGGGACCGTTTACCGGCAGCTTCGCTGGCGAGAATCGCTCCATCGTCTTCCTCTTTCCTGGCCAAGGCGCTCAATACGTCGATATGGGGCGCGAACTCTACGGGACGGAAGATGTCTTCCGGCGACGGGTTGACCAATGTTGCGAACTGCTCGAACCCCATTTAGGGCGCGATCTGCGGTCCATACTCTTCCCCTCACCCACCCCGGACGAGGATCCGGAAGAGGTCAGCGAAGCGGCAGCAGAGCTGCTGCAACAAACCCGTTTCACCCAACCCGCCCTGTTCGTCATCGAATACGCTCTGGCGTGCCAGTGGGCAGCGTGGGGTGTGCACCCCACCCACATGCTCGGACACAGTGTCGGAGAGTATGTCGCGGCATGTCTGGCGGGAGTCTTCTCCCTGCCAGACGCCCTCGCCTTGGTGGCGGCCCGTGGCCGCTTGATGCACAGCGTCGACCCCGGCGCAATGCTGAGCGTAGCCATGCGTCGAGAAGCCCTCGAGTCCGTCCTGGCCGCGATATCGGCTGACGCCGAGGTCTCCCTGGCGGCGATCAACGGCCCCGAACGTTTGGTCGTGGCCGGCAATTTCGAGGCGATTGGCAGACTCGAAACCGAGCTCGCCAACCGCCAGGTCGAAACCCGGCGACTGCGGACCTCCCACGCCTTCCACTCGCCCATGATGGAACCGATTCTCGACGACTTCCGGCAAGAACTCGGGCAAGTTGTGCTTCAAGAGCCGCGCGAGAGTTTCATTTCCAACGTCACTGGGCGTGCCATCGCCGCCCAAGACGCACAGGATATCGAGTACTGGGTCCGCCATCTGCGTCAAACCGTACAGTTTTCGGCGTCCCTTGACGAGCTCTGCGCCGGCGATGAGGAACGGGCGAGCCAGATCCTGCTCGAGGTTGGCCCCGGCCGCACCCTCGGCTCGCTGGCGCGGCGTCACCCAGCGGCCAAAGCGCAGCCCGTCGTCTATTCGATGCGTCACGCTCGCGAATGGGCCTCCGACCAGGGTTACCTGCTGGCCGCTCGCGGCCGACTCTGGCAAGCCGGTTACGAAGCCGACTGGATGCCCCTCTACGATGGCCAGCGGCGCCGGAGAATTCCGCTGCCGACCTATGCCTTCGAGCGCCAGCACTACTTCGTGGAGCCCGGGGATCTCGAGGGCTTGGCGCCGCGCGGAGGGGTCCGACAAGGCGACCTCGCCGACTGGTTCCACGTTCCCAGTTGGCGACCTTCCGACCTGACCGTCGAACACCAGCTCGACGCCGAACGCGATGGTCCATGTCTAGTATTCCTCGATCAGACCGGTCTCGGAGAGGCGCTACGGCCGCGCCTGGACCAACACCTGAACGCGGTGACTTACGTCAGGATCGGTGACGAATTCGGGCATGCAGACGATGGCGTTTACACGGTCGATCCAGGGCAACGCAACCACTTCGAAACCCTCTTGAAGGAGCTGCGCAAGAGCGGTCAATGGCCGAAAACCTTGCTCTTCTTATGGGGAGTGACCGCTCGGCCCACTGGCCAGGAAACCTCGGCTGAGTATGAACAACATCTGGATCACGGGATCTACTGTCTCTTCCACCTCGCCCAATTACTCGAAGAGATCGGCGAGGGAGATCCGCTCCATCTGGTATTGATTTCGACCGGCGTGCACCATGTGGATGGCAGCGAGGCCTTGATTCCAGAAAAAGCCACCTTGGTGGGCCCCGCCACCGTCATCCCACAGGAATATCGCAACATCCGCGGCCATAGCATCGACCTCGAACCTCAGGAAAACTGGGAACACGATGAGGACCTCCTCGACCAGCTGCTCGAGGAAATCTCCAACGACCAACCCGAGTTGGCCATTGCCTATCGCCGTGGGCAACGTTGGGTCGAAGCCTATGAGCCGGTCCCTTTGGCAGCCAAGACGCGCAAGAAGCCCCATTTCCGGACCGGCGGCTGCTACTTGATCAGCGGTGGCCTCGGTGGGCTCGGCTCGACCTTCGCTCGTCACCTGGCAGAAGAAGCTCAGGCCCGACTCATCCTCACTGGACGTTCCCCCCTCCCCGCCAGGGAAGCCTGGCCGCAATGGCTGAAGGAGCACACCGAAGACGACTCGACCTACCGCAAGATCACTCTGGTCCAAGAACTCGAAGCCCTCGGTGCAGAGGTCATGGTGGGGTGCGCAGACATCACTGACCACCAGGGGATGACAGACGTAGTCGCCGAGGCCCGAAAACGGTTCGGGGCGATCCATGGCGTGCTCCATGCCGCCGGGCTACCGAGCGGCACAATGATGCAGAACAAAAACTTCGACACCGTCGTGCAGACGCTGGGGCCCAAAGTGCACGGCACCCGCATCTTGGAATCGGTCCTGGCCGACGAACCGCTCGAGCTGTTTATTCTCTTCTCCTCCTCCGGCGCCCTGCTCGGCGGCCTGGGTTACTTCGACTACTGCGCTGCCAACGCCTTCCTCGACGCTTTCGCCCATGCCCGGACCGCCACCGGTGCCTACACCCAGTCGATCAACTGGGGCGCGTGGCAGGAAGTTGGGATGGCGGTGGTGTCTAACCTGGGTTTTACCAGCGAGGAAGAACGTCGCATCTTCCTCAGCCAGTCGATCAAACCGGCGGAGGGCCTGGAGATCTTCCACCGGGTGCTCGACCGTCGGATTCCCCAAATTGCCGTCTGGCCGATGAACTTCCAACTCTCGATCGAAAACAGTCGGCTGTTGACCGGCCTGGAAGATGGCACCGACGACGAGCAGACATCCACCGCCCATCCACGGCCCCATCTGTCCACCGAATATTCCGAGCCAGTGGGCGACATGGAGACCACCCTGGCGGGGATCTGGCAATCCCTCCTCGGCATCGATCAGCTCGGGCGCAAGGACGACTTTTTCGAGCTTGGCGCGGATTCCTTGCTGGCGACTCAGGTCATCTCCCGGGTGCGGCGCAAGCTTGGCGTCTCCTTGTCCTTGAGCGACCTCTACCGGGCGACCAGTATCGAAACCCTGGCCGAGTTGGTCGAGGAGCAAAGCAGCGAACAACAAACTGAAATCAACGAGATCGACGAAGTCGAAGCCCTGCTCGGCGAGGTTGAAGCGATGTCGGACAGTGATCTCGAAGCCCTCCTGGCAGAGCCCTCAGGAGGCGAAATGTGAAGGCGTCGCAAGCCGCGAGCTTGATTGAACGCCTGCGCTCGTTGGCGCCAGCCCAACGTCAAGTTCTCGAGCGGCGGCTGGCCGAGAAGGGCATTGATATCGGACGCCTCGGCATCTTGCCGCGGTTAGGACCGCGCGATGTTTTTCCCATGGCCCACACCCAGGAGCGTTTGTGGTTCCTGCACCAGCTCGAGCCCGAATCGATCGCGTACCACATCTGGTCCTTCCACGAGCTGGTGGGAAGACTGGACCGCTCGGCACTGATCGCCGCCCTGCGAGAAATCACCCGCCGACACGAGACGCTACGGACCACCTTCGCCAGTCAAGACGGCGAACCGGTGCAACACATCCACGCCGATCTGCCGCTTTGTCTGCCGACCATCGACCTCGGTTCGCTGCCGGCGGATCAACGCGCCGAAGAGGCGAGACGGGTTCGGATCCTGCAACGCGCAGCGCCGTTCGATCTCGAGCGCGGCCCCCTGATGCGCCTCGCCCTGGTGCGGTGTGCTCCCGAAGACCACACCCTGATCGTCGCGGTCCACCACATCATCTCCGATGCCTGGTCCATCGCCATCTTCCAACACGAGCTCAGCACGCTGTACACAACCTGGCAAGAGGATCCCGAGGCACCCTCGCCACTGCCGGCGTTACCGATCCAATACGGCGACTTTGTCCATTGGCAACGCACCTGGCAACAACCCAGAGTCGAAGATCAGCAGCTCGCCTACTGGCGCCAGCAGCTGGCCGGGGCACCAGCGGTCCTGCAAATGCCCACCGACCGGCCTCGTCCAAAAGTCCATCGGTCACGCGGCGCCTCCGTTCAGTTGACGGTACCAGCCCAGGTCACGGTGTATCTCAAAACCCTGGGTCGACAAGAAGGTGCAACCCTGTTCATGGCCATGCTGGCAGCTTTCAAGGCCATCTTGCTGCGCTTTTCGGGCCAGCAAGACCTATGCGTCGGTATGCCAGTCGCCGGCCGCGGGCGCGAAGAAATCGAAGACCTACTCGGTTTCTTCGTCAATACTTTGGTTCTGCGCTCGGATCTCTCCGGCAACCCCAACTATCGCGAGCTGCTGCGGCGAGTCCAAAAGGTGGTCATCGAGGCCCAGGACCACCAAGATCTGTCCTTCGGCAAGCTGGTGGACGCACTGCAACCCGAGCGCTCCCTGACCCACACGCCACTGTTCCAGGTCAGCTTCGCAATGCTGACCACTCCAGCTTATGCCGGTACCGACACCTGGAACCGCTTCGACACCCCGCGGGATTCGGCCTTCTTCGACCTCGATCTCGAATTGTTGGAGCGCAGCTCGGAGGAGCTCACCGGCTGGCTCTACTACAACACCAGCCTGTTCGACGCCACCACCATGATCCGGTTGCGCAACCATTGGATCTATCTCTTCGCGGGCCTGATCGAGGAGCCGGAACGCGGTATCCAAGACCATAACCTCCTGGCGCCGACCGAACGATGGCAGCTGGTGGGTGAATGGAACGACACCTATCCTTCGCAGGACTCTGGGCACACCTTGCACACCCACTTCGAAACCCGGGCCGCAGCGCACCCCGACACCGCTGCTCTGACCCTGGCCACCGCACATCTCACCTACGGCGAGCTCGATCGTCGGGCCAACCGCCTCGCCCACCGCTTGTGTGAGCTCGGTGTACAACCGGAAATGCGCGTCGGCCTGTGCCTCCAGCGATCCATCGATCTGATCGTCGGCATTCTAGGTATCCTCAAAGCTGGCGGGGTCTACGTCCCCCTCGACCCCAACTACCCACAGCAGCGGCTGGCTTGGCTGGTGGAAGATGCCAGGATGCGGTGGGTGGTGACCCATCGAGACGCCTCCCGGCAGCTGGGAAAAGTCGCGTCTCAGGTGATTTGCCTGGATACTGAAGCCGATGCGATGGCTCAGCAGCAGTCGACATCCCCGCGTCGTGACCTGCATCCCGACAACGCTGCCTACGTGATCTACACCTCCGGCTCGACGGGCCGGCCCAAGGGTGTCGTCATCTCGCACCGCAACGTCCTGCGGCTGTTCGAGGTCACCGTGCAGCGCTTCGGCTTCGACCAGCGTGACATTTGGTCATTGTTCCACTCCTATGCCTTTGACTTCTCGGTTTGGGAGCTGTGGGGAGCCCTCCTCTATGGCGGGCGCCTGGTGGTTGTGCCGTTCTTCGTCACTCGGTCGCCCGATGACTTCTACCACCTGCTCTGCGAGCAACGGATCAGCGTGCTCAATCAAACACCGTCCGCGTTCCGGCAACTCATGCATGCGGCGGAAACGGCAGGTAGCAAGCCGGCCAATCTGCGGCGCATCATTTTTGGCGGCGAAGCTCTCGAGGCCCGGCAACTCACCTCCTGGCTCGAGCACAGTGCTGCGTCCGCCTTACAACTCGTCAACATGTACGGCATCACCGAAACGACGGTCCACGTCACCTATCATCACCTGACACTGACAGACACCGACGTCGCCTTACGGAGTCCGATTGGTCGTGCTTTACCGGATCTCACCTGCTACCTATTGGATCCAGGGGCCCTGCCGACCGCCATCGGCAGCGCCGGCGAGCTCCACGTCGGTGGTACCGGCCTGGCCCGTGGCTACTCGAGGCGACCCGCTCTGTCCGCGGAGCGTTTTGTCCCCAACCCTTTCGGCCGCCAGCCCGGGGAGCGCCTCTACCGCAGTGGAGATCAAGCACGATGCCTCCCCGATGGCCAGTTCGACTTTTTGGGTCGAGTGGACCACCAGGTCAAGATCCGCGGCTTTCGCATCGAGCTCGGCGAGATCGAAGGCCAACTCCTCGAGCATCCGGCAGTGCGTGAAACCGTAACCGTTGCCAGGCAGGACACCGCCTCCGGGTCAACGCACCAACGCCTGGTTGCGTACTGCGTGCCAACTTCAGGGCAGCTACCGGCAGCCGACGAACTACGCACCTTCCTGCTCGGGCGGCTGCCAGAATTCATGGTCCCGGCACGCTTCGTACCCCTCGACGAGATCCCTCTCACCGCCCACGGCAAAGTCGATCGTGCGGCCCTGGCTGATATTGCCCTGGCACGTTCTCAGGCTTCCGGCCGACATGCCGTTGAAGTTTCGGCGGCGCCGGAGACCGAAACAGAAAAGCAACTCGCCGCAGTTTGGTGTTCTGTGCTGCGCTTGGACCACGTCGGCCGCTTCGACAACTTCTTTGGCCTCGGCGGCGATTCGATCCTCAGTATCCAAATTGTGGCGCGGGCCAACCAACTTGGCTTGCGCCTGACGCCGCGCCAGTTCTTCCAGTACCAAACCCTCGCAGACTTGGCCGCGGTCGCCGAGGCCGGTGCCATGACCACCGCAGATCAAGGGCCCGTGACTGGGTCCTTGGTCCTGACCCCGGCCCAGCAATGGTTCTTCGAACAGCAACCTGCCGAGCCCCACCATTACAACCAGGCTGTTTTGCTGCGGTTGAAGGTCGACCACGGGCCGGCGATCCTGCGCCAAACCGTCGCCCATCTGGTTGCCCACCATGACGCACTACGATTACGTTTCGAACCCGGACCGTCAGGTTGGCACCAACGCAGCTCGGAGTTCCGACCCTCTGACGCCGACGCTTTTGGTGTAATCGACTTGGCCAGGATTGAGGTTTCGGAGACCAGCCGGCAGATCGAAACCGCGGCAGCCGACCTGCAACGCAGCCTCGAGCTGAGCCAGGGACCGATCTTCCGAGTGATCCAATTCACCCTCTGCCAACCCCACGACGACCGCCTGCTCAGCCTTGCCCACCATCTGGCCATCGATGGCGTGTCTTGGCGGATTCTGCTCAACGACCTGGAAGCTGTCGCGCACCACCTAGCCCGCCACAAAACTCCAAGACTGCCGCCGAAAACCACCTCGTTCCAGCAGTGGGGCACCAGCCTCGCGGAACGCTCGCGGAGCGGAGCGTTAGATGACGAGAAAGCCTATTGGCTGGACCCACGCCGCACCCACGCTGCCACCTTGCCGCCGGACGCGGCGAGGACCACCCACACTTCGACCAACACCAAACCTACAACCAACACCGTCTCTTCAGCGCGCACAGTACGGGTCACTCTCGGAAAGGACGCCACCCACGCCTTGTTGCGCCACGTACCCCAGGTCTACCGCACTCGCATCCACGAAGTGTTGATGGCCGCGTTGTTGGACGCTTGTACCGAGGACCAGCCGTCGGGTCGACTGCTGGTTGAAGTCGAGGGCCATGGCCGCGAAGAAGAGCTTGTGCCCGACGCCGATCTTTCCTCAACCGTCGGTTGGTTCACGACGTTTTACCCCGTCCTGCTCGAACGGCCCGCCGAGCCGGGGCCCGCCGAGCTGCTGAAACACGTCAAGGAGACCGTTCGCGGCGTGCCTCGGCACGGCATTGGTTACGGCCTGCTGCGTTATCTTTCGGACGACTCAACCACAATCCAGCACTTGCAAGACGGGCCACAGCCAGCCATCAGCTTCAACTACCTGGGCCAACTCGATCAGGCCCTGCCTGAGACCTCTTTGTTCGCGCCAGCTCCCGAGTCGCCGGGACCAACCATCAGCCCACGCCAGAAACGACGTTACGCCGTTGATATCAACTGCAGCATCTTCGACGATCAACTCAGCGCGGAATGGACCTACAGTTCCCGGCTCCACCGCCGGTCAACCGTCGAACGCTGGGCGAACCGCTTCGTGGCTGCTTTGGAAGCGCTGATCCAACACTGCGCATCCCCCGAGGCTGGCGGCTACACTCCCTCAGACTTCCCCCTTGCCGACCTCAATCCAGCCGATCTCGACCGCCTGCTACGCCGCGATGCAGCGCCTGAGGATATCTTCCCGCTGTCGTCCACCCAGCAGGGCATGCTCTTCTTCAGTCTCTACGATCCGACGTCGCAGGCCTACCTCGTCCAAAACACTCGGCGGCTAACCGGCGAGCTCGACGTCGACGCCTTGCGCCAGGCATTCGACCAGTTGATTGGGCAGCACCAGAGCTTGCGGGCCTCCTTCGCCTGGGATGGCCTCGACCAGCCGCTGCAAATTGTGCATGCCAACATCGAGACGCCGTGGACCGAGCTCGATTGGCGCACCCATAACGAGCAGGACCAGGTCTCGAGGCTGGAGCGTTTCCTGGCCGAGGACCGCAAGCAGGGTTTCGACCTGACCCAGGCTCCACTCCTGCGCCTGGCTCTGATTCGGCTCGCCGACACGCACTATTTCCTCAGCTGGAGCTGCCACCACATCTTGATGGACGGCTGGAGCGGGCCCCTGCTGCACAACGAACTGCTGGACCGCTACGGTGCTCTTGGCGCCGGACACGATCCACAACTCGCCGCCCCGCGGCCATTTCGTGACTACATTCTTTGGCTCCAACAGCAAGACCAGGCCCAAGCAGAGACTTTCTGGCGGCGTCAGCTGGCAGGTTTCCGTCAACCCACTTCCATCGGACTGTTACCGGCGACCACCGGCGTACGGCAGACCAAGGAGCAATTTGGCACCAGGGCTTGGGCGACCAGCCCAGAGGTTTTCACTCAAATCGAAGCATTGAGACGTCAACACCAGCTGACCCTCAACACCATCGCGCAGGTGACCTGGGCTTTGCTGTTGTCTCGATTCAGCAATCAGGAAGATGTGCTGTTCGGCGCCACGGTTTCGGGCCGATCGATCCCCTTGGCCGGGATCGACACGATGATCGGCCTATTCATCAACACCTTGCCGGTCCGGGCCCAAATCGCCCCCGAAACCTCGTTTGCCGAATGGACGCAACAGCTCCAAGACGAACAGGTTGCTGCCCGCGAGTACGAACACACGCCGCTGATGAATATCCAGAAGTGGAGCGAGGTGCCGGCCACAAGGCTGCTGTTCGAAAGTATCGTGGTGTTCGAGAACTACCCCACCGAACACACGTCGGCGCCCGGTCCAGGTGCCGACGCCGAGGGCCAGCTCAACGCTTCCGTGGCCCACGCCTTCGAGCGCACCAGCTTCCCATTGACGCTGATCGTGTCTCCGATCGATCCCAGCTGGTACGTGCAGCTCAGTTTCGATCTCCGCTACCTGGAGGAGACCACCGCCGACCGCATCGTCGCCACCTTCGAAACGTTGCTCGCCGGTTTTGCGGCCCGCCCCAACGCCGCGCTCTGGGAGTTGCCTTTGTTGTCCGACAGCGAGCGCGAGCAGCTGCTGGTCGAGCTCAACACCACGGCGGTCGACACCGCCACCCAGGGCACGATCCCCCAGCTGTTTGCACGCCAGGCGGCGGCCACGCCGGAAGCGATGGCGGTGATCTCTGGCAGTCAGGGGTTGAGCTACCGCCAACTCGCTCAGCAGGCCGATCGGCTGGCTCGGCAACTCCGCTCCCGCGGTGTGGGTCCGGAAGACCGGGTTGCACTCTACATGGAGCGGCGCATCGAGTTGATCGTCGCCCTGTTGGGGGTGCTGCAAGCGGGAGCCGCCTATGTTCCCCTCGACCCCAAAACACCCCAGCAACGGTTGGCTCGGTTACTCTCCGACGCGGGCGTCGGCTGGACGCTGAGCGATCCGCATCTGCGTTCGAATCTACCGCCGTCGAGTCCGGTCCTCTGCATGGACGAGGCTGGTCTAAAGGCGCCAAGCTTGGAGGCAACGCTGAACGAACCTCGCGGCACCGAGGTCCGAGGCGTCGAGGTCTGGGGCGTCGAGGTCTGGGGCGACCACCTCGCCTACTTGATCTACACCTCCGGCTCTACCGGCCAGCCCAAGGCGGTGATGATCGAACATCGATCCTTGGCGGACTATAGTCTGGCAGCGGCGGCCAGCGCCGAGCTCAACACCGCAGATCGCGTCTTGCAGTTCGCCTCGATCAGCTTCGACACCGCAGCCGAAGAGATTTACCCCTGTTTGATCCGTGGCGGCACCCTGGTGCTGCGCGATAACGACATGCTCGACTTTTCGCGGTTCTTGGACGCCTGCCGCCAACACCGCCTGAGCGTGCTCGATCTTCCCACCGCCTATTGGCACGAGTTGACTCACTATCTGGAACGCGAGGAGCGTGTGCTACCACCGTCGGTGCGGCTGGTCATCATTGGTGGCGAGGCCGCCGATCCTGAAGTTGTTGCCGCCTGGCACCGCCAAGTCGACGACACCACCTTGCTAGTCAATACCTACGGCCCGACCGAAGCCACCATCGTCGCAACCCAACACCCGCTGGTCAGCCCGCCGGTTCCCCGGCAAATTGCCTCCGGTCCTTACTGGCCACCGATCACCATCGGCCGACCTCGGGCGAACTCCCGAGTCTACGTGCTGGATCGTTTCCTCCAGCCGATGGCGCCGCAAATCGCTGGGGTGCTTTACTTGGCAGGGATCGGCCTGGCTCGGGGCTACGACCATCAACCGGCGCCAACCGCGGCGAGCTTTTTGCCCGATCCGTTCAGCACCTCCCATGGTGAACGCCTCTATCGCACCGGGGATCGGGTGAAGCAACATGTCGATGGCACGTTGGAGTTCCTGGGCCGCAGCGATCAGCAAATCAAACTGCGGGGCTTTCGAGTCGAGCTCGGTGAGATCGAGTCGACCCTCGTTGCACACCCGGCGGTGCAGGTTGCTGCGGTGGTGCTGCAGGAGGGTGGCCGCCGTCGACTGGTGGCTGGTTTTGTCACCACACAGGAGCCCGCCCCCAGCTCCCAACAACTCACCACCTTCCTGCGCTCGCGACTTCCCGACTACATGGTGCCGGCAACCTTCGTCGAGCTGCCGGAGCTGCCGCACACACCCAGCGGCAAGATCGACCGTCGAGCCCTGATCAACCTCGCCGAGACGCCAAACGGTGAGGCTGAGATCCGAGGCGCTTCCCACGATCCCCTCGAACGCCAGCTCATCTCCTTATGGGAATCGCTGTTCGACTACCGGCCGATCGGATCCGAAGATGACTTTTTTGAACTCGGCGGCGACTCACTGGTTGCCTTGCGTCTGCTGTCCCTGCTGCGTCACGAGCTCGGCCACAGCGTGCCGCTGGCAGCACTCTTCGAACATCGCACTCCCGCCGAGCTGGCCAACCTGCTGCGTCAAAACAGTCCGGAGTCGGACTACGGCTCACCCTTGGTTACCATCCAGCCCGCGGGGTCCAAACCACCCCTCTTTATGGTGCACCCAGGGGGTGGCAATGTCCTTTGTTACAGCGACCTCGGACATCGGCTGGCCCCTGATCAGCCACTATTCGGATTACAGGCCGAGCAGGTTCCCCATGCCGAGCCACTCTCGGTCCAAGAACGTGCCCAGCATTACCTCGCAGCCGTCCGCCTGGCCTACCCGGATGGCCCCTACGCCCTCGCCGGTTGGTCCCTGGGCGGAGTTGTCGCCTGGGAAATGGCCCGGCAACTGCGCAACGACGGCCACGACATCGCCATGTTGGCCCTGATCGACACCTTGACCCCGGCGCAGCTTCCCGAGTGGCCCGGCGACGACCTGGCCTTCGCCTTTGCCGAATCCCTCGGCCTTTGGCAAGTGGAGTCACCAGCCGAGTTGGCCGTCAGCCTTTCGAACCTCAGCCTGGACCAGAAACTCGATCATCTCCAGCGGCAAGCGATTCGGGCCGGTCTCCTACCCAGCGCGTCCAGCCGGCAAGCGATCCACCGTTTGTGGCGCGTCTTCGAAAGTGTCGTGCGGTCGGTGCAACATCACGAGCCGGGGCCCTACGCGGAGCCGGTGCTGTTGGTCCGTGCAGGCGACG
Organism: Acidobacteriota bacterium; assembly: GCA_029263395.1. Classification (GTDB taxonomy): domain Bacteria; phylum Acidobacteriota; class Thermoanaerobaculia; order Multivoradales; family J023; genus JAAELT01. Next base: position 39,332 of record JAJCXO010000148.1, read on the forward strand.
AACCCACCCGATCCACCGGGGGTGAGGATTACGGCTGGAAGCGCTATGCCAGCGGTGGGCTCGACATCACATGGAGCCCGGGGGGCCACCACAACATCGTGATGGAGCCGCATGTCCAACCGCTGGCCCAAACCCTGCGCCGGTACCTTACCCAGCAGACCAGTCCAGCAGACTAGCTCAGCAGGCCAAACCTAACAGACCAGCGAAACCACCAGCCCAGCAGGAATGCCGCCATGATTTCACGGCCGTGCCGATGACCTCCCCCGACAAACCCCAACGCCCCTTCCTACGCCGCGTAGCTATCGCCGCCGTGCTGCTGCTCATCGTCGCCGGGCTCGCCCTGCTGTGGATCCATAGCCGACTGCGGGCTTCTCTCCCACGCCTAGCCGGCGAGGTTACCGTCAGCGGACTCACCGGCCCGGTGGATGTCGATCGCGACGCCCTCGGCATCCCCACGCTCCGGGGCCAGACCCGCAATGATGTTGCGTTCGGGCTCGGCTTCCTGCACGCCCAAGATCGCTTCTTCCAGATGGACCTCCAGCGCCGGCAAGCGGCGGGCGAGCTTTCAGAGCTGCTGGGATCCTCCGCCCTAGCGGAAGATCGTCAGCTGAGAATTCATCGCTTCCGAACACGCGCCGGTGACATTCTGGCTACCAGTCCACCTGCGGTGCAACGTCTGATACAGGCCTATACCGCCGGAGTCAACGCTGGATTGAACAACCTCGACGACAGCCCCTTCGAGTATTTGGTCCTGCGCACCTCGCCTGCACCTTGGCAGGAGGAAGACACCTTCCTCACTCTGTTTGCGATGTTCCACCTGCTGCAAGGCCCCGATCTCAAGGTCGAACAAAGCCGCGGTCTGATGATGGCGACCCTGCCACTGCCACTGTTTGATTTTCTCACCCCCTCCGGCAGCTCCTGGGATGCACCACTCCTGGGTGGGCTCTTGCCGCCCATCCCCATCCCCGGCCCGGAGGCGTTCGAGCACGAACGGCTGCCTCGCGCCGCCAGCGTACCACCCAGCCACCCGGCCGACGCCCTCGGCGACGTGCCGGTCGCGGCGGGCAGCAACTTGTGGGCTGTGGATGGCCGGCACACTGCCGACGGCGGCGCGCTTTTGGCCAATGACATGCACCTCCCGATGACGATGCCCAACCTGTGGTATCGCGCTGTGTTCTCCTGGCCAGCGGACCCAACCAACCCCACAACGGAGCCCCACACGATCTCGGGAGCCACTCTCCCCGGCGCGCCGCTGATGGTGGTCGGCAGCAGCGGCAAGCTGGCCTGGGGCTTCACCCATGCCGGCGTCGACACCGGCGATGTGGTGATCCTAGACACCGATCCCGCGACGGCATCCACCTATTCGACCCCGGAAGGACCGAAGGCTTTCGAACGATCGACCGAAGTGTTGCGGGTCAAAGGCGGCCCAGACGAATCCATGGAGGTTGTGTCGACCGTCTGGGGACCGGTGCTGCCAGCGGCACACCTCGGTCAGCGTCAGGTTTCGCGCTGGGTCGCCCACGAGTCCGCCGCGGTCAACTTCGATCTGCTCGAGATCGAAACCGCGGCCTCCCTCGAACAAGCCCTCGAGATCGCCAACCGCAGTGGCTTGCCGGCCCAGAACATCATCGTGGCGGACCACACTGGCCGCATCGGCTGGAGTCTCGCCGGTCGGGTTCCCCACCGTTTCGGATTCAGCGGCCGGGTTCCTCAGTCGTGGGCCGACGGCACTCGCGGTTGGCAGGGGCTGCTGGCGCCCGAGTCCGTCCCCCGCCTGCTAGACCCCGAGTCTGGCCGGCTGTGGGCCGCCAACAACCGCCTCGTTGATGGTGAGGCCCTCACCCTGCTGGGCAGCGACGGTTATGCGTTGGGAGCCCGGGCCCGGCAGATTCGAGACCAGCTGCAGCACCTCGAGCAGGCAACCGTCGACGACATGTTACAAATCCAGCTCGACGACCGAGCGCTGCTGCTCGAACCCTGGCAACAGCTGTGGCTGCAAGCGTTGACTCCAGAGGCGATTGCCGCTGACGGTCGCCGGCAAGAATTTCGTCAACTGATCGCGGACTGGGACGGTCACGCCGCCGTCGACTCCGTCGCCTACCGATTAGTGCGCGACGCCCGCCGCTGGCTCGCCTATCTGGTCTTCGAGCAACTCACCGCCCCCTGTAAAGCGCAGGATCCTCGCTTCTTCTACAGCAACACCTTCTTCTTTCTGCTCGAACAACCGCTGTGGCAACTCGTCACCGAACGTCCCGCCCATCTTCTCAATCCCGAATACGGCACTTGGGATGACCAGCTACTCGCGGCGATCGATGCCCTGTTGGACTACCACCAAGGCAGAGACGAACCCTTGGCGGACTTGAATTGGGGTCGTTTCAACACCGTCAGCCTGCGTCATCCGTTTAGCCTGGCACTGCCGGCATTGGGTCTGTGGCTCGACACCGCCCCGCTCCAACTTCCAGGAGATACCTACATGCCACGACTCCAGACGCCCCGGAATGGCGCCTCGCAACGGATGGTGGTGTCGCCGGGGCGTGAAGCCGAAGGTATCTTTCACATGCCCGGAGGCCAGAGTGGCCACCCACTCTCACCACATTACAGCGACGGTCACGCCGCCTGGGCCGAAGGCCGCCCAACCCCTTATCTACCAGGCCCCTCCACTTACCACCTGCAACTACGGCCCTCCGGCTGAATCGAATTCGATGGCCCCGCAATGCGACGCGGGGCACGACCGGCCTACGGTCATTCGGCACATCGACGGACTCGAGAAGCCCAATCACCACCGGATCCCGTCTCGGTGCGATGTTGAGGAGGCCAACCCCCGGGGAACCTCGATGCCTGGCGTCGACCGGTGGGACCATCACCGGGTAATACCGCTTCGGTCTTTCGTCAAAAACTCTGCCGAGCCGGTAACATCGCTTTTGTCGGCCGACAAATTGGATATTACCGGGTGATATCGCTTTTGTCGGCCGACAAATCGGATATCACCGGGGTAAAAACCCTTCCCTCGAGCACCGAGAGGCATTGTCACCCGGTGATATCGGTCCTGTTTTTCGACGGTTTGGCGCTCATCGGGTGAAATTGACGGTATTTCCTGGCGGCATTTCCTGGCGACGCAGGTGAAGCGCTGGGGATCATGCCGGGCCGCAGACCTTCAATCAAACCGTGTCGCCAGGGTCTCGATCAAGAGTTGCACCGCCATATGTGGAGTCAGTTCAGCGGGGTCGAGGTAGGGATTGACCTCCACCAAGTCGACACCCACCAGGTTGCCGCGTTCGGATAGGGCGGCCAGGATCTGCTTGACGTGGGTGACCGTCAGCCCCTCCGCCTCCGGGCTTTCGGTGCCCGGACAGATCGACGGATCGAGGCCATCGATGTCGATCGAGACGTAGTAGTTGCCGAGGTCGTCGGGTACTTGCTCGAAGAGGGTGGCGATGCTGTTCTCGAACACGTCGTAGTTCGAAAACACCAGATTGCCGTGCTCGCGACTCTCTCGTAACTCCTGGTCGGTCGATTTGATACCGCGGATGCCAAAACTCAGGATCTGCTCGACGAAGGGCAACTCGAACGCGCGGCGGAAGGGGCTGTTGTTGGTGTATTTGAGGCCCATCAACTCATTCTTGTAGTCGAGATGGGCATCGATCAAGATCACCCGTAACGGACCGCGGCTCTCGAAGGCGCGCAGCACTGGGTACGAGATCGAGTGATCACCACCGAGCACCATCGGTAAGGCACCACGCTCTAGGATCTTGCTGACGCTGTCGGCGATTAGGCGGAAATTTCGATCCTGATCGAAGTAGATGACGTCGACGTCACCACAGTCGACGATCCGCACGCCGCGCATCAGGTTGCGGTCGCGGTTGATATCGAAAAAACCGGTCGACTCGGCGCCCCTGCCCAAGAAGCCAAAGCGAGTCGAGGCGTCACGGATGGCCCGGGGTGCCTGCCGCGAACCGGGGCGCATGGCGGTTGCTTCGTCGAAGGGGATACCAAGCACCGCCACGACAGCGTCGAGTTGGTCGAGGTCAGGTTCGAAGGGGCTCTTGCAGAACGTCGCGATGCCGGTGTGAGGGAGCGAGGTCTTTTGGTATGCCATGGGTAGAGATTAACAGCTCATGCCGCGGACGCGCCCCCGACGCGTGCACCCTCGGGGGCCTGCGAGGCGACCAACCTATATGTCTTCATCGGAGACAATGAATGGGACGGAGTCCCGTTCCCCGACGAAGATCTTTGATCCCCGTCCCAAACACGCCAAAAAACCACCTCGGCGCACTCCACGCCAGGCGGTCTGTTGTTTCCTGCGAAAAAGAAGATGGAGGCGACGGCCGGATTCGAACCGGCGAATAAGGGTTTTGCAGACCCTCGCCTTACCACTTGGCCACGTCGCCTGCGCTTCCGCCTCAATTGGCTAGAAGGGAAACTTGGAGCGGGAAACGGGATTCGAACCCGCGACCCCAACCTTGGCAAGGTTGTGCTCTACCACTGAGCTATTCCCGCCCGGGGTGAGCAAGGATATTGACCCACAGGGTGGGTGTCAACCCTCTTTTCTCGTGGCTTTCGACGTCTTTGCAGCGGCGTCATCCGGGGACCATGAAGGCGTCCTTCACCAGCGTGTAGCTCCAACCCTGCTCGCCGAGATCCAGGGCCAAAACGTCGAACCGGCAGGGCCCGTCGAAGGGCTTGCGTGCCAGGTAGAGTGCAGCGGCACGGGCGATGCGACGCTGCTTGGTTGTCCCTACAGCCTCGACCGCGGCGCCGTAGGTACGCGACGAACGCGCTTTGATCTCGATGAAACACAGCGTGTCGCCGTCGAGGGCGATGGCGTCGATCTCACCGACGCGACTGCTGACGTTGCGCTCACGGATGCGGTATCCCTGCTGGCGTAACCAGTCGACAGCCGCATCTTCACCCAGGTTACCCTGGGCACGGGTGTGGGGCTGATCGCGAAAGGTATCGTCGCGCATCAGCCCCGGCGCCAGCGCGGGCCTTGAGGCGTGTCTTCGATCAAAATCCCTTGGCTTTGGAGCTCGTCGCGAATGCGATCAGACTCGGCGAAATCACGGCGCTGGCGTGCAGCCTGTCGGTCCGCGAGTAAGTTTTCGACCGCCTCGTCACTCAGGCTGTCCTCGGCACTGCCGTCGTCGGCCTGCCAAGCCGTCGGATCGAACACGCCGAAAACACGATCGACGTCAGCCAAGGCAGCAAACACCCGCTCACCGTCACCTTCACCAACGGCTTCATCTTCGATGATCTTGTTGACATCCCGCACCATCTGAAACACCGCCGAGAGCGCTTCGGAGGCGTTGAGATCATTGGCCAAGGCACCAGCGAAGTCTTTTCTCAACTGCTCGATTGCCGCGGCGATGACGGTAGACGGTGGACCGTTCTCCCGAGCACTACCCAGGCGAAATCGCATCTGGTCGACCCGTTCGAGAGCTTTGCCTGCCGCCGCAACCGAGTCGAAGGTGAAGTTGAGCTTCTGGCGATAATGTGCCGAGACGAAGAGATACCGCACAGCCCGAGGTTCAATACCGCGCTCGACCAGCTCTTTCAAGGTGTATTGGTTGCCCAACCGCTTGGACATCTTGGCGCCATCCACCATCAGATGCTCGGAGTGGATCCAGGTGCCGACGAAGGGTTTACCGGTTGCGGACTCGCTTTGAGCGATCTCGTTCTCGTGATGCGGAAAGATGTTGTCGACGCCCCCACAGTGGATATCGAAGCTCTCGCCGAGGTATTTCATGCTCATCGCCGAACATTCCATGTGCCACCCTGGGCGCCCCGGTCCCCAGGGTGAGTCCCACGATGGCTCGCCTTCCTTGCTGGCTTTCCACAACACAAAGTCGCGAGCGTCTTCTTTCTCGTATTCGTCACTCGCTACCCGCTCACCGCGCTGCTGGTTCGACAAGTCGATCCCGGAGAGGCGACCGTAGTCCTCATCCGCCGCGATCCGAAAGAACACTGAGCCATCGCTGACGTAGCCGAAACCTCTGTCGATTAAGGTCTCGATCATCGCAATCATCTCGGGGACGTGCTCGGTCGCCCGTGGATAATGTTCGGCGCGCTCGACATGCAACGAGTCGAGATCTTCGAAGAAGGATTCGATGTAGGTTGCGGTGTAGTCATTCAAGGCCAGCCCGGCTTCGTTGGATTGTCGAATGGTCTTGTCGTCGACATCGGTGAGATTCATCACCTGAGTGACTTCGAGGCCAAGATAACTCAAGCTTCGCCGCAAGAAGTCTTCAAAAATGAAGGTCCTGAGATTACCGATGTGGGCATGGCCATAAACCGTCGGGCCACAGGTGTAGATCTGTACCGTGCCAGCTTGCCGCGGTACAAAGGTCTCGAGAGTTCTACCCAGGGTGTTGTAAAAACGAATCTCTTGCATAGCAGACGAAATCCTACCTCGTGTCCACGTCGCGCTGGCGGTGCGCCAACGTCAAGAGCGGCCGAGTTTTTTCAGTTGACGACGGACCCGGTCTCGGCGGAGTCCACGCAGGTGGTCGATGAAAAGCACGCCATTGAGATGGTCAACTTCGTGACAGATAGCCCGGGCCTCGAAGTCTTCGGCTTCGATCTCGATTGCGCTGCCGGTTAGATCTTGAGCCACAACTTTGACCACGGTCGGCCGCGCCACCTTCTCGGTGAGATCAGGAATCGACAGACATCCCTCGGTATCCACCTCCCGTCCGCGCTCGTCGACAATCTCGGGATTGACCAGAACCTTGAGCGCCGCACGTTCCTTACCGACGCTGACATCAACCACTGCCAGACATTGCTCAACGCCGACCTGCGGCGCCGCTAGCCCAACTCCGGGCGCAGCAAGCATGGTTTCGATCATATCGTTCGCCAGGCGTTGCAGCTGTCCGTCGAAGGCTTCGACCTTCGCGCAACGGACTCTCAACACTGGGTCCGGATAGGTGACAATCGGCAGGATGGCCATTCAAGTGGCGTGTAGGCGTTGGATGGATACGGCGACATCTCGGTCGTTGGCCTGCAAGCGCAACACACTGAGAAAGGCGATCGGATCTTCGTTGCCGACCATGACATCTTCCAGACCTTGGCGGTCGAGCTGGAAAAGGGTGGCAGCATCGGTAACTTTATACTGTGCCGGCCACGCTTTGCGCTCGAGAAGTGCTGAATCTCCGATTAGATCGCCGGTTGAGAAGCTACGGATCGCGACTTGGCGACGATTGACCTCGGCGTAAGCTTCGACGACCCCGTCGACCACCAGATACATCACGGGTACCTGGCTGCCACTTTCGGCGAGGACTTTGCCGGTCCGGGCATGCACCATCTTCATCACCGAAAACAACTTCTTGAGATTTTCCGCGCTCAGTTTCTCCACCAAATGGCTCTTGGCAATCTTGTTCCACAACAACTCGATCTCGAGCTTCTGATTACCCGCAGCTTGCTTGCGGGTGGAGGTGTTGCTCAACAAACCTTCAACCGCCAACTGCCGCCGCTTCTCGAGCTGCTTCATGCGCTTGTACTTCTCGAGGCGCTTGGGCAGCATCTCGTCTCCCGGCGCCAACTTGGCTGCTTTGGAGAGCACGGCGATCGCTTTGTCGAAGAAACCGTCGTCAGCCTGGGAGTCGGCCACAAAAATGTACTCGTCGAGAGCCTTGTGGACATTCTTGAGCGCGACGTGGACCTCAGCCAACCGGAGATGCGCGTGAAGATCCTTGGGCACGATCTTGAGCCGAGTCTTCAGCTTTTCTTCAGCTTCCTCGTACCGCTCGAGGGTGATCAAGTCCTCGATGGTCAGCTCGCGTTCGTCGGAATCGGGCTGCCGCTTGCGGCCACGGCCAAACATCTTCTTGAGCACAGACTGTCAGTCTCCTGGGAATGCTCTCTCGCCACTCACCTGCGAGCATGCAGAGGTTTAACCGGGCATCGCGACCGGTAGTCAGTACAAAAACCTATTCTAATCGTTGCCAGTATAGCCGATCTCTCCCGAGGATGCGTCAGCGATCAGCACCCTGCCGGCCCCACCGTGCAAGGGCCTGAGCCATGAAACTGCAACGCGCCAGTGGCACCCGCGGCAACGAATGCGTAAGATCGCAGGTTCATGGGCATGGATAAACTCGTCCGCTTTGTGTTCGTTCTCTACTGTGCCACGGTAGGGGCGGTGCTGGTTTTGATCCCTTGGTCGCCAGGATGGGAGCGGATGGTGTCTCATCTGCCGGCAACCTTCGAGATCTTGCGCCTACCGCTGTTACGCGGCGCCCTCACTGGCTTCGGGCTGGTGCATCTCGTATGGTGTGCCCACGATCTACTGTTGTTTCTGGGGGCCGACATCCCCGACGGCAATCGTCACGCCGCATCGAGATCGAGGGATCCAGGGCAGGCTCCTGCCGGGCCAGGCGAAGCTCTGTGAGCCAGTCGCCGGGAATCACACAGACGCGGGTCCGGTCGAACTCAGGCCCTCGGTTGCCACGCCTGATGGCGATCAGCGACCTCAAATCCCTGCCAGATCTATCACCCGCCTGCTGGCTGCAACAGATCGACCCATGGGTTGACGCGGTACAGTTGCGTGAAAAACACGCCAGCGATCGACAGCGCTTCGAGTTGGCGACCCTGGCCCGTACCTCGACTACGTCCACCGTGTTGGTCAACGGCCGGCCAGATATCGCCCTCGCTGCGGGCTGTCACGGCGTCCATCTACCCTCGAGCGGCCTACCGATCGTGGCGTTGCGAACCGCCTTCGGCGACCGACTCCTGATCGGACGCTCGACCCACCATCCACAAGAGGTTGCGGCAGCCCGGCAGGCCGGTGCCGACTACGTTATTTTCGGCCCCGTATTCCCAACCCCGAGCAAAGCACCTTATGGCCCGCCTCCCGGTCTCGAGGGCCTGCGTCGTGCGGCAGCCTATGGTCTACCGATAGTAGCCGTCGGTGGTATTGGCCCCGATCAGATGGCGCTGGTGGCTGAAGCTGGTGCGATCGGCGTGGCCGGCATCCGAGCATTTCAGAGCCAGCCGACATTGGAGCGCATGGCACAGCTGGCGCGGCAACTCTGGCCTCGGTCCGCGACGGGCCAACCGGCTTAGGCGTCCGACCGAGACGGCCGACAAGACACGTTACCGAATTGACCCCTGTTACCTAGAGACACTGGAAAGGTTGAGCCTGCGTTATGGCGATTCTCGGAATCGGATTGGATCTCGTCGATGTCGAACGGATCGGCCGTATCCACCACCGCCACGGGGCGGCGTTCGTACGGCGTATCTGTCAAGACGGTGAATGTAAGCCTTACCAAGGCCATGCTCTAGTCGAACATCTGGCGGGATTGTTTGCTGCCAAAGAGGCCATGTTCAAAGCTCTAGGCACCGGCTGGGCCCAAGGTGTCGGCTTTCGCCAGGTCGAGATCGCTCACCTCGAGAGCGGGGCTCCGAGCTATCGCCTGCACGGCGCCGCAGCGCAACGAGCCACAAGCCTCGGGGTGGCGAGTTATCACCTGTCGATCACCCACGAACGGCATCAAGCTGCGGCAGTGGCCATTCTCGAAGGATCGCCCCTCCGGTGAGATAACCTAGGGTTCTCGCGGACACCCCGATTCGCCAGGCTCGGCAAAAGACCGGCCGACCAGTAACAGGTACGGAGACGAAGATGACGCCAACCGCCGACGCGCCCTCGAGCGCGCCACGTGATGACACCACCCGAGACACTACCCAAAAGCAGGACGAGCGGGCTCAACGGTTCGCTGACATGCGCATCAAGTGGCGCTACTTGATCCTGGCGGTGGTTGTGCTGGTACTCGACCAGTGGACCAAGTGGATGGTGGAAAGTCATCTTGCGCGCCACGGCAGCATGGAGGTTATTCCGAACCTGCTCAACTTCACCCACGTCCGCAATACCGGAGTCGCTTTTGGCTTCTTCGCCTCCTATGGCAACACCACTGGAACCCTAGTCCTGACGCTGCTGGGACTTGCTGCTCTGATTTTTGTTGGCTACTACTTCTGGCTGGTGCCGCGCAGCGATCGTCCATTATTGGTCGCGTTGGCGCTGGTGATCGGCGGCGCGATCGGCAATCTGATCGACCGCATCATGCAGGGCGGCGTCACCGACTTCATCGACTTCTATCGGGGGTCTTATCATTGGCATACCTTCAATATCGCCGACACCGCAATCTCGATTGGTATCGGGCTGATGATCCTCGGTACGTTCCGTCGCCCTGAAGAGGGAGGGGAGGCCGCCGAAAGCGGCCCCCCCACTCCGGCGTCGTTATGAGTCAGACCGCTATGAGTCAGGATGTGAGCTGGACGGTGTCTCCTGAAGATGCCGGCCAACGGCTCGATCGCTTCGTCGCCGAGCGTTTGGATTTGCCACGCAACCAGGTTCGCCGTTGGATCCTCGATGGTCGACTTCAGTTATCGGATCGCGCTGCCAAACCAGGCTCGGCACTGCGGGCAGGCGAGCGGGTGGACTGCTCACCCCCCACCACACTGCCGGATGCCCGCCTCGAGCCGGAAAATGGCGACCTAGTCGTCTTACACGAAGACCGAGACCTGGTAGTCCTGGACAAACCTGCTGACCTGGCGGTGCACCCAGGCGCCGGGCGCGAAAACGGAACCTTGGTCAACCGGCTATTGGCTCGTTATCCAGACATCGCAGGGGTCGGCGGCGAGGGCCGCCCAGGCATCGTGCATCGTCTCGATCTCGATACCACCGGCGCCATCGCCATCGCTCGTACCGAGGCCGCATATCAAAAGCTGTCAGCCGCGTTTGCTGCCCGTAAGATCGACAAAACGTATCTTGCCATCGCCTACGGCACTCCGCGCGTAGCGACCGATCGTATCGACCTGCCGATCGGCCGCCACCGTCATCATCGCAAACAAATGCAGATCCGTTCCGACGGCCGCCCGGCTGTGACGCACTACCTCACCCTGGAAAGCACAACCGGTCTCTCGCGCCTCGAACTCGACCTCGAAACCGGCCGTACCCACCAGATCCGCATCCATCTCAAGGCCCTCGGCCACCCCCTGGTCGGTGATCCGGTTTACGGCGAGGCCCGCTGGCGCAACCTACCCCGACCCGTGCAACCTGCCCTGCGAAACTTCCCGCGGCCCGCCCTCCATGCCTGGAAATTAGCCTTCGGCCACCCTATCTCCGGCCAGCGTATCGTCGCCGAGGCGCCACTGCCCGAAGACATGCGTCAATTATGGCTAGCGGTGACCGGCAGGGAATGGCTAACCAACGAAACGTGATGTTCAGCGTTGCGATCGCCAGACCTAAAACCGGCCTCTAAGCCGCCAACCTACAATAATTCGGCTAGATCGGTATACGGCCGATTCTGGGATTCGGCGACCGGCTTGCAGGTAATGTGACCGGCATAGGTGTTGACGCCTTGCCGGAGATGCGGATCGGACTTCACAGCTTGCTCGAGTCCGAGGTTGGCAATCTTGGTGGCCAACGGCAAGGTTGCATTGTTGAGCGCTAGGGTCGAGGTACGCGGCACTGCTCCGGGCATGTTGGCGACACAATAATGGACCACGCCGTCAACTTCGAACACCGGATCAGAATGGGTGGTTGGACGGGTGGTCTCGAAGCAGCCACCTTGATCGACAGCGACGTCGACGATCACCGCTCCAGGCTTCATCAACTTCAACATTTCACGAGTGACCAGCTTCGGTGCCGCAGCACCCGGAATCAGCACCGCGCCGATCAAGAGATCAGCCCGTGCCATCGCGGCTTCGAGGTTGAAGCGATTGGACGCCAAGGTGGTCACCGCACCGTGGAAGGTATCGTCGATGTAACGCATCCGATCCGGGTTGGCTTCGAGTACGGTCACTCGCGAGCGCATACCATGGGCAATATGGATCGCGTTCAGACCAACAATTCCGCCACCGATGATGACAACGTCCCCTGGCGGCACACCCGGCACTCCGGAAATCAGTATGCCGCGACCGCCGTAAGCTCGCTGTAGGTAGGTTGAGCCCACCAACACCGACATCCGCCCCGCGACTTCGGACATCGGCGTCAACAATGGTAACCCACCCCGGGCGTCAGTGATCGTCTCGTAGGCGACCCCCGCAACTTTGCGCTCTTGAAGCACTTTGGTGAGCCCTGGCAAAGGCGCCAGATGGAGGTAGGTAAAGAGGATCTGACCTTCCCGCATGCGGTGATACTCGGCCTCGATCGGCTCCTTGACCTTGATGATCATCTCACCGGCGGCATACACAGCGTCCGCTGTTGGCAGGATCGAAGCCCCAGCCTGCTCGTATTCTTCGTCGGTGAAACCGCTTCCGAGTCCGGCGTCTAACTCCACCACGACATCGTGGCCGGCAGCCACCAAGGTGTGGACCGAAGCCGGTGTCATGCCGACACGGTATTCGCGATCCTTCAGCTCTTTCGGTACACCGATCTTCAACGACCAGACCTCTTGTGCTTCCGATTGCCGACTTGTCCCCCCGCGACGGGAACACCCTGGGACGACTGTCCCTGGTTGGGCTGGGGAGTTTCTGCCTTGGCCGGCGCAGGAGCAGCCTGGCTAGCTGCCGCTACCTTGGACGATTGGGCAATATTGTCTGTCATCTCGACCTTGCCTTTGAAGAAAGCACCTTCGGCAATCTCAACTCGAGGCGTAAGCACATCACCTTCGAGACTGCCGGTCGCCAGCACCTGGACACGCTCCAGCCCCTTGACGTTGCCCAGCACATGGCCACCAACTTCGACTGAGCGGGCCAGGATCTTGCCCTCTACCCGCCCTTCCGAGCCAATCACCACATGGCTTTTGAGATCAACTTCGCCATCGACAACACCATCGATCACGAGATCTGCCGTACCGGAAATCTTGCCTACGACTTTAGATCCTTTGGCAACATGGGTCGACACGCTGGGCTCAGACTTCGCTTTAGCAGGGGCCCGCGGCGCAGGAATCGTGGGCCTCGCCGTCGGCTTGGGTTCGGACGGCGGATCGTTGTCACGGCGAAAAATGGACATCGGAGAGGTATCCTCGACTTCTGGGTATGAAAAGAAGGCGGCTTCCGGGAGTTCTCGGAGAGCTGGGGGATGACTCGGCCGCTGAATGAATCAAAATTGGAGCGGGCAACGGGACTCGAACCCGCGACATCAAGCTTGGGAAGCTTGCACTCTACCAACTGAGTTATGCCCGCCCAAAACCGACACGGCCAAGCTCCTTTGGATTGGAGCCAGAGGTCGAAAACTTAGCCCACCTCAAGGCCGCTGGTCAAGTCGAGACAACGATCGATTCCATGGATCTGTTGTAATCGAAGCTGGCCGAGACAAGCACACAGATCAGCAAGCGCCTTACGACGATTCCTGAGAACTTCGATTCCCCAGACCATCAGAGCGAGCTATACTGAAGATGTTATGCGGTATCCGGAAAGAACTTCGCCCGATTCCACTGCCGAGACAGCAGACCGCGATCCCAACGAATCGCTCTATTTCTTTCCCGACCAACAAATCTCAGAGAGTCGCGTCCGCTCCATACTTCAACATGGCTCGCTCGAAGAGCGAGCGTGGGCCATCTCGTACCTCTTGCGCTACGCCCAGTGGGACGACATCTGGACGTATGTCAGCCGCGACGAAGTGCGTGAAATTTTCTCTCGACTCGAGCTACCCGAGAATCTTCAAACCGCCTGGGCCCGGATGCTCAAAGTCGAAGCGCCGGTCGCTTAGACGCTAAGTAGATCCCGCCCGATACCGCCGGTTGTCCTGTCGCCCCTGTGGGCTGCGCGTGCGGCTGCGCAACTCGCCTCGGCGCCGTAGTGCCTGGCAACTCTATTGGTTACAATAGTTTGGAGAGCCAAGATCTGGTCTCTTGCTCATACATACTCGCCGCATGCTCGCTCAACAGGGGGCTCCCTAGGAAGCGAATAGTGGGTCTTTAGATGCAATCTAACTAGATCCCGTCCAGTTTTGCCATTTTCGACTCAGTGAGGGAGGTCTTGTGGAGCGAGCAAGCAGCGAGCAAGCAGCGAGCATGTTTGAGCTTCGCACCTGTTCGCATCTCGTATCCGATGGCACCACAATAACTTAGGCATACTGCAAGAGATCCGGCGAGTTCTGGAGCTGCGGCGCAGCCCACAAGATCGACCGAGCCCTCGATGTGTTCTTGGATGACATCTAACTAAGCCCGCTGACGGTTGGATCGCCCCGTGGTCAACCCAACCGTTTGCTGAGCCTGTCGGACCAAAGCTTGGGCTTAGTCGCCCATCACCAAGTCGCCTAGTCCACCGAGCACTGAGCCTTCCCCTTTGCGGGTACCACCGGTTTGCGGTGCCGCGGCGTATACTTGCTTGGCTAGGCGGCTGAAGGGCAGCGACTGAATCCAGATTTTGCCAGGACCGGTCAGCGCGGCATAAAACAGTCCCTCACCGCCAAAGATCTTCGATTTGATGCCTGGCACTGCCTGAATGTCGTAACTGACTTGCTGCTCGAAGGCCACCAGACAGCCGGTGTCCAGGCGCAACGTCTCACCGGCAGCCAGCGTACGACTCACCACGGTGCCACCGGCGTGTAAAAACGCAAGACCGTCTCCTTCGAGCTTTTGTAGGATAAACCCTTCGCCGCCGAACAAACCGGCACCGAGCTTACGCTGGAACGCGATCCCCACGGACACGCCTTTGGCAGCGCACAGAAATGCCTCTTTCTGGCACAGCAGGCGATGGCCGTGAGCCGGCAAATCTACCGGTACGATACTGCCAGGATAGGGTGAGGCAAACGCTACAGTCTGCCGTGTGTGTCCAGAGTTGGCGAACATGGTCATGAACAACGACTCGCCTGTGAGCACGCGCTTGCCAGCGCTCAGAAACTTGTCGAACAAAGTGCCGCCACCTTGCCCGGAGCCATCACCAAAAATGGTCTGCATCTCGATGCCGGGATCCATGTACATGAAGGCACCAGCTTCTGCGATGCAAGCTTCTTGCGGGTCGAGAGTCACTTCGACGAACTGCATTTCCTCGCCGTGGATCTTGTAGTCGATGACATCGGCCGTGCCTCCCACTGGCGGTGCCGGTGGCGGTGCGCCGGTACTTCCCCCAAGGGCGGACGCGAACTCGGGCCGAGTCGCCGCCGCTGCCCAATTCGACATGCCCTGGGTGAAGACGTAGGTCTCGGCACTGAGCTCCTTGGAGGAGAATCGTGGAAGTATCTCGTCGAGGCTAAAGGGGCCCTGCTGCTCACTGCCTACAGCGATATGCCAAACTTTGTCGCTCATAGTATGTCGCTACTCCAATGTGTTGGTTGGGTGTCCATGCTGCAAATCATGGGTCAAAGCGAAGCTCTTGGAGGGAGGTTTTTCGTACCAATGGGTCATAGTGTATCAATGACCAGGTCTTGAGGACCCCAAGGTGTCCATGACCTAAACGCTCGATCAACTCCCCGGATTCAGTTCGTCCACCCACCGTCTTCTATTCGCCTTCTCAAAAACAACCTCGACAAGTTTGTAGAACTCTTCGGCCAAGAACTTGACCGAGATCCCTACGCCTCATCTGGAGATCGATAGACCATGCAACCCGTTCACAGCCCTGTAGACATTTTCAACTCTACCCTCGGATTCCTCGAGCGCTTCACGACGATATCGTCACCGAGTGGCGACCTGGCCGGATTGAGAGCGGCAGCTGACTGTTTGGCCGACGAGCTGCGTCGGCTGCAATTGTCGGTGGAGATTCGACAGGAGCTCGGCGCCGGAGGCATCGAACAACCCGTGCTTTATGCTGGCACCGGCAGTGGCAACACCACAGCCGGCAACGGACGCCCTTTGTTGCTGATCGGTCATCTCGACACCGTCTTGCCAGCGACCGTGCCACAGCGTCGCGATGGCCGCCTTTTTGCTACCGGCGCGATCGACATGAAAGGCGGTTTGGCAGCGCTGATCGGCGCCCTCGACCTGCTGGCTCGTCGTGGTGGCACGCCGCCGGATGATTTGCTGCTCGCCGTGGTGCCCGACGAAGAAGTTGCGGGCCACCTTTCCCAGCAAGTGGTGGCGCGATACGGCGCCACAGCCCGTGGACTGTGGGTGCTGGAGCCCGGCACGTTTCGCGGCACCGCGGATGGGGTTGCCACCGAAACTCTCGTTACCGGTCGCCGTGGCATGTTCGACTGGCACCTCCAGGTGCGAGGTCAGTCGGCGCATGCTGGTAATGCCTATTGGAGCGGCAAATCGGCAATCGACGCCGCCGCTGCATGGTGTGTAGAGGCTCGACGCCTGGCGAAGCCCGACGGTGGGCCAACGGTCAACGTTGGCAGGATCGTCGGAGGTGAGCTCGGCTTCGTCGACGATCTCGCTGGCAGTGCCGAGCTCGTGGGAACCAGCCGGCAGGTCAATGTTGTTCCTGACCGCGCTCTCGTCGATGGTGAAGCGAGGTTCCTCGGTCGCACCGATGGCGACGAGTTGCGTGACGCGATGAACGGCCTCGCCACGCGTTTGGCGGCCGAACATCGCTTAGAGATGGCGTTCCATCCGGGACCCATGGTGCCGCCGGTCGACCCGACCGGCCCAAGCCATCAACTGTCCTTGACAGCGGTCGAGATTGCCCGCCGAGCTGGCTGGACGATAGAAATCGAAGCGGATCGCGGTGGGATCTCGTTCTCAAACTTCTTGCCGGATCCGTCCGCTATCCCGATTCTCGATGGCCTTGGTCCGGTGGGTGACGGCATGCACACCCGTGAGGAGTACGTCGAACTGGCGTCGCTCGATCGCCGGATTGCGCTGCTCGCGGACCTCTTGGAGGCCAACCGATCGGAGCACAAGGCCTGAGCGCGACATCGATTACAAAACTCAGGGGTGCACGGCCGTGCACCCCCTGAGCTAGCGAGTCGAGGCCTCGACCCCAAACACATCCCATCCCGTTTTGCTACTTTCGGCTCGGTGAGGGAGGTCTTTTGGAGCGAGCAAGCAGCGAGCATGTTTGAGCTTCACACCTGCCTGCATCTCGTAATCCGATGGCACCAAAAGGACTCTGGCTTGCTGTTAGAGATCCGGCAAGTTCTGGAACTGCGGCGCAGCCCACAAGACCGACCGAGCTCTCGCTGCGTTTGAAGTTGGGATCTGCCTACTCCGATTCTGCCAGCGCCGCGTTGAGCGCCGGTACCAATTCGTGGAGGTCACCGACCAAACCGTATTGTGAGATGCCAAAAATCGGCGCCGACTTGTCTTTGTTGATCGCCACCACGCAGCTCGAGCCTTTCATGCCGACCTGATGCTGAATGGCGCCCGAGATACCGACCGCAAGATACAGCTTGGGGGCTACGGTCTGGCCACTGGAGCCGATCTGACGATCCCGGGGCAACCACCCATTGTCGATCACTGGACGGCTGGCTCCGATGTCGGCGCCGAGTCTCTCCGCGAGCTCCTCGAGCGGACCGAGCTTGTCCGGACCACCAACACCGCGGCCAACGCCGACGATAATATCGGCCTTGGTGAGGTCCACTTCATCGTCGCCCGCTTGCTCGACCCCGAGAATCTCGCGATCGGCCACAAGGTCACCAAGCGCCATTGCCTGGACTGCGGCGGGAGTGGTCGCCGCAGCTGCAGAGTCGACCGGGAAGGCACCACTCTGTAGGGTTGCGAACACTGTACCTTCGCCCTTGACCCGGACGCGGGACTGCAGCTTACCGCCGAGGATGGGCCGCTTCCAGATCACTTCATCACCCACCATCTCGAACGAAATGGTCTCCGGTACCAATGCAGCGCCGACTTCCTGGCTCAGCCGTGGCACAAAATCGACCGATTGATAGGTGTGGGGAAACAACACGTAGTCTGGACGCTCTGCGGCAATCGCCGACCCCAGGGCACCGACAAAGGCGCCTGGCGTGTAGTCGACGAGCGCAGGAGATGCCGCCACCTTCACCGCTTCGAGCTCATAGGCCGCAACCTCCGCTGCCAAGGCGTCATCACCCGCTATCAGCACCGCAGAGGCGGTACCGCCCACCATCGCGGCGAGCTGCTGACCGGCAGCAATGGCCTCGCGTGACATCCGATGGAGCTTGCCTTCGCGCTGCTGCATGACGATCCAGATCGATTTGGCCATTACAGCACCCTCGCTTCGTTGCGTAGTTTTTCAATCAAGGCCTTGGCGGCTGTCGCCGGGTCACCCTCGAAGATTTGGGCGCCGACACCACTATCAGGGAAAGCAACATCGACGATCTCGAGCCGCGAGCCAGCCATTCCAACCTCGTCAGCCACCAACCCCAAATCGGCCGGAGTTGGACGATCTACCGGCTTGCGCTTGGCTTGCATGATGCCTTTGAGCGAGGCATACCGCGGGTGGTTCAGGCCGGCCTGGACCTCGATCACCGCAGGCAGTTGGAGGCGGAAGAACTCGTTCATGCCACTTTCCATCTCGCGGGTCACTTTTGCGCTGCCGCCCCCTTCGTCAACTTCGAGTCCCATCACCAGCCAGGCATGGGGCCAACCCAGCAGCCCGGCGAGCATCGAACCTGTCGCACCATAGCCAGCATCATCGGACTGGGCACCAGTCAGCACGAGATCAAATTCTTCGCTGCGAATCGCCGCCGCCAACGCCCGCGCCGTGGCGTGGGCATCACCACCATGGAACGCCGAATCCGCAAGATGGACCGCACGCTTGGCACCCAATGCCAGGGCCTTGCGCAAGGCGTCTTGAACTCGATCAGGACCGAGGCTGAACACCACAACTTCGCCGCCGTGCGCCTCGGTCAGTGTCAAGGCCTCTTCGAGTGCATATTGATCACTCTCGTTGATCACAAACTTGATTTCGTCTTCGTCGATCCACTTGCCGTCGGCAGCGACTTGCAGTCGCCCTTCGGCATCCGGAACCTGTTTGATGCATACCGCGATCCGCATCGGTAACTCTCCCTTCAGTCGTACCAGAACGGTCTATCCCGTTGGCACTGTCACGCTAACTCGATGTTCGAGCTAACATCGTGTTGTGCTGGGACGGCCTCTTGCTGGGACGGCCTTCGTGCTGGGACGGCTTCTTGCTTGGTCCGGCATTCTTACCAGCGCCCTCTTCCCTCGCCAAAGCCGCCTAATGTCGTTGTGTTGGGTTCATCGCCCTGCAAATGGTCCGGCAGCGAACCTCAAGGCCCAAGAAGGTTATCACGAGGTCTCAGAGCGAGCTATCTAGTAGCCCTCGAGACTAGGCTGGGGGCCGTCGCATAAACTCTTGCAGAACCGTCCTTTAGAAGAATAGAGCGGTAGACTCATTATCCTTCTCGTGCTAACTTTCCGGCGTGGATCTCGATTTGGACGCATCGGCGAGACTACCCTGCCCAGACCTCATCCCCCTCGACACGTTCTACCTAAATTCAGTTGGCTTGCCCGTATGAACCTACCTACCGATATCTATCTACCCAACTTGCCATCCATCATGATTGTAGGTCAGGCCCGCACCACGCCGACCGCTCTCGACATGTTCCTCGATGCCGGGCCGATGGCATGGATCGTGTTCGCAATTCTCGCCACCATGTCGATCGGATCCTGGGCGATCATGATTTCCAAGATCCTCCAATATCGCCGGGCTGACGCCGAAGGTGAGGAGTTTCTCGAAATCTTCCGACGCTCCAAACGATTCAGCGAAGTCAACGCGGCTGCTGGCCGCCTGACGGCTACACCGATGGTTGGCCTGTTCCAGGCTGGTTACGCCGAAATTGATGCCCAAGTGAAGGCCGCGCAAGAAGCGGCACAGAAAGCCAACGCACCGGCATCTACGTTCCGAGTCAAATCCCTCGAGGGAGTCGAACGGAGCTTGCATCGCGCCATCGCCGTCGAGCAGGCCGTGCTCACACGCGGCACCGCGTTCCTGGCCACAACGGCATCCGCCTCACCCTTTATCGGCCTTTTCGGCACGGTCTGGGGAATCATGGTGGCGTTCAACGAAATCGGCGCGACCGGTTCAACTTCGATCACCGCGGTTGCACCCGGTATCGCGGAGGCGCTGATCAATACCGCTGCCGGTTTGGTCGCAGCCATTCCAGCGCTGGTGGGCTTCAACCATTTTGCAGCCAGGCTGCGCGATCTACGCAGTCAAATGCAGGACTTTATCCTCGAATTCATGAACCTCACCGAACGCAACTTCACCTAGGGAGCGCCGCTATGGGAGTTCACTTGCAAGGTGAGACCGACGAAACAGCGATGGCCGACATCAACGTCACCCCGTTGGTTGACGTCATGTTGGTACTCCTGATCATCTTCATGATCACGGCACCGATGTTGCAC
>JAJCXO010000149.1 GCA_029263395.1 Acidobacteriota bacterium
ACGGTGCTGGACAAGCCGTAGGAGTGGGACATCGGGATCGCGACCAGGATGCGCTCAGTGTCCGTCAGGCCCATGGTGGTTGCCAGGGCTGCGTCATCGGCCACCAAGGCTGAACTGGAAGCCAGGATTCCGCGCGCCTGACCACTCGAGCCAGAGGTCAACTTGATAACAGCCGTTTCCGGGGGCAGATGTGCAGCGGGCTGAACTCCGGGCCGCCGTTGGATTGCGAACTCTGACACGGTCCGCGGCCAGCCAACTTGGCAGAGTAAGGTGACAGCAGCACCCAGGGTGTCGCAGGTCCGTCGCCGTTCGGCTTCCGGAGTCCGGCTGTCGAGCAGCAGAGCAGTGCCTCCGGCTAGACGGATCGCTAGCAGAGCGGCGACAAACGCCAAACCGTTGGCAGCGGTGAGACCCACCAAGGTCCCCGGACCAACCGCCAGTTGCAACAACAGTTGGGTCAGTTCCTGCGCTAGCTGATCAATCTGGCTGACTGTGGTCTCGCCGTGTTGTGAGATCAGTAACGGATCCGTGGGGTTTCGGAGGCGTCGCTCGAAGGCTTCTAGGATCGGGTCAGAGCGCATGGTAAGGGGTGTTGGTGTCGAAGAGCTGGCGAGACTTTCAAACGGGTGTTGGGTATACTCTCATGGAGTCCGGTACGAGAAACACCTGGGGTTCCTGGAGGCTCTGACTCTGTGAGACTCTGACTCATTGAGACTCTGACTCAATGAGGCTCTGATTCTGGAGGCCTTGATCCTGTGGGGACCTAATGCTGCGGGGACCTGATGCTGTAGGGACCTGATCCCGTAAGACTCTAGTCTTTTGCGACTTTGGTCCTCTGATGCGGGAGACGGTGGTTCTGGAGAGACCCCTACTAGACAGACTTTACTGGACAGACTTTACCGGACAGTGTCGGTGTTTCAAGTTGTGCCGCCGATGGCTCTCGAAGAGATGTTGGCGGACGAAGACCATAGTTCGTATTTCCCACCCTTGCCAAGTCGCCGCCGGGGTGCGGATTGCCAGAATAGCGTTTTCAGGAGGTAAGTGACTGATGTCGGATGGCCCATCGACGCGCGAGCAGATCAAGAAGATACTCGTTGAGAGTTTGAACCTGGAAGAGATGACGCCCGAGATGATTAGCGACGATATGCCGCTTTGGGGTGAGGACGGTCTCGGCCTCGACTCGGTGGACGCCCTCGAGCTGATGGTCGATCTCGAACAGCGGTACGGTATCAGAATCGAGGATGAGGACTTCGAGCCTGAAGCGATGGCGACGGTAGCTCGGCTGGAGGAATTCATCACCGGCTTGATGGCGTCCCAGGGCAGCAGTCGAGCTGCGGTAGGGGAGGAGCCGGCGGCGTGATGGGTCTCGGTACAGAAGGACTCGGTGTAGCAGGTCTCGAGAGGCGTGAGGCCCCTGAACCGGCGCAGCAGACGGTGGTTGTTACCGGTATCGGTGCGGTCAGTGTTTGGGGCTGGGATGCCGCGTCGCTATGGCGAGGACTGAACACCGGCCAGACCGGTATCGCGCAGGCCCAGCGGTTCAAGACCACTGGCCACCGCACGGGTGTTGCGGGTGAAGTGCCCGCAGCCCCAGTGGGGCTCGACTCGAACTACCCGGATTGGCGACGCTATTCACAAGCTGATCGGTTTGCAGTGGTTGCGACCCTCGAAGCTTGTCGGCAAGCGGGGCTGACGGAGATCGAGGGTTCCGTTGCCTCGTCCACTGAATTTCTGTCGTCCGATATCGGCCTGTTCTTCGGCGGCAGCACGGCGGGCATGGCGGAAGGAGAAGCTTTTTTCAACCACCTGGTTGCTGGCGATCGCCGCCGCGCTCGGTTGCAGTTGCTGGCCTCTCATCCGCTCAATGGACCTGGGGACGCGGTGGCACGATTGGTGGGGATCACTGGGCCGGTGCGTTCGTTCTCTTCGGCATGCGCTTCGGCAGGGTTGGCGATCGGTGCCGCTCTCGACGCCCTGCGCAGCGGTGAAGTCGAAGTTGCGATTGCCGGTGGAGCGGACTCGCTCTGCCAACTCACCTACGCTGGCTTCAACGCGCTGCGGGCAGTCGACTCGCGTCCCTGTCGCCCGTTCCGCGGTGATCGGGCAGGGATGAGTCTGGGTGAAGGCGCCGGAGTTGTTGTGCTCGAAACTCTCGAACGTGCTAAAAAACGCGGTGCGACGGTCTTGGCTGAGCTGGTTGGCGCTGGGGCGTCGTGCGACGCGCACCATATGACCGCGCCCCATCCGCGCGGTGATGGCGCTGCGTTGGCGGTTCAGCGAGCTCTCGGCGACGCGACCATCAGACCTGACGACATCAGCTTCGTCAACGCCCACGGCACCGGCACCCCTCATAACGATGCTTCCGAGTGGAACGCTATCGAGACTGTCTTCGGTACCCGAGCCAGCAAGATTCCGACCACCTCGACCAAGGGATCGGTGGGGCATCTACTGGGGTCCTCGGGGGCGATCGAAGCGGTGGCGACAATTCAATGTCTGATCGCTCGGCAAGTCCATCCGACCCCCGGAGATGGGGCCGTTGATGAGACTTTTGGGGTCGACTTGGTGACCGGTGCTCCGCGAAATCTGGCCGCTGCCACAACCGATGTTGCGGTAGACGGCGCCGGCCCCGAGCGGGCGTTTGCAGTGTCGACAAGTTTCGGATTCGGTGGCGCCAATGCAGCGCTGGTGTTTTCCCGAGAGTCCAGAGGCGCGGCCCTTTGATCGATCTTTCGACTGTGGTCGTGACCGGGCTCGGCACGGTCGATGCCGCGGGCTGTGGTCGCGAGCGCATCGCGGCGGCGTATCGCGATGCTACGACACACTGGCAATCGGTGGATCTGTCGGCCGGCTACCATGCCAGCCAAGCATCTCAGCTGGCGGGTTTGACCCGGGGCCTCGATCTGCGACCATGGTTGGCACCAGCCAAGGCGCGGCGAATGAGCTTGCCGTCCAAGCTGGCGGTTGCGGCGACCAAGATGGCGCTCGAAGATGCCGAGCGAGAGGCAGTCGAAGCGAGTGAGTTACCGACGGCGGTGGTGGTTTCTACCGCTCACGGTCCAACCTCGCTGATCGATGGGATCTTGCGCCAGAGTGTCACCAAGGGGCCGATGGCGGTCTCGCCAGCGTTGTTCACCGAGTCGGTCGCCAACGCGCCGGCTGCCCAGATCGCGATCGCTTGTGGTGCCCTAGGGCCGAACTTGACGGTGACCCAACGGGAAGCCGGGGTGCTGATTGCGTTGGCCCAGGGAGCGACCGAAATCAAAACGGGTCGAGCCGGTTGCGTGTTGGCAGTTGCGGTAGACGAGCTCCATCCGATGTTGCACGCTGTACTCGGTCGTTTTGGTGCGTTGGCATCGCAGGATGCGGATGGTAACGAGGTTGCCAGGCCGTTCGATCGGCATCGTCGAGGTTTTGTGGCGGGGGAAGGTGCTTGCGCTGTGGTGCTCGAGACGGATTCCTCGGCCCGAGCCCGCGGCGGGCGCGTCTTGGCACGTCTACGCGCCGGCGGCAGCGCCTTTGATCCACACGCGCCTCGCACCGGCTGGAGCAAGTCTCCTGCTCCGCTCGCGGCAGCGTTGGCTCGTTTTCTCGAGCGTAGTGAAGTTGCTCCTAGCGACATCGACTGCATCGTTTCGGGGGCCTCGGGGTCGGTCACCGGTGATCGTCTCGAAGCTTTGGTCTTGAAGTCGGTGTGGGGAAACCGAGCGCTGCCGTCAATCCTGACCCCCAAGGCATGGCTCGGTGAGCACTCTGGCGGGATGCTGTCAGCCGCGGTTTTGGCCGCGGAAGGTGCGGCCTTTGGCCCGACGCCTGGATTCACGACCGTCGACCCGGAACTTGGTGTCCATCCCCATGATGGGAGCACGATGCGGCGTCCGGGTACGATATTGATCGTCAGCCTGGCAGTCGGCGGTGCCGCCGCCTGGACCCTGATCGAAAGGGCGGAGGCGTGACTAGAGGTTTGGCAGCGGAACGTCCGGCAGTTGAAGATCTGGCAGCCGAATGTCCGGTTGCCGAAGGTCTGGCAGTCGATAGTCCAGTGGTCGGCGGCCGAATCGCGATCACGATCCCGGCCTATCAGGCAGCGCCAACGATCGGCGATGTGGTGCGTCGATGTCTAAAGGTGCTGCCCGACGTGCTGGTGATTGACGACGGCTCCGATGACGAGACTGCCAGCAAAGCGCGCCAGGCTGGTGCCGAAGTGATTTCTCAGCCTGTCAATCAGGGCAAAGGCGATGCGCTCGAACTGGCCTTCGCCAAACTCTTTGATCGTGGTTTTTCGGCCGTGATCACAGTTGATGCGGACGGCCAGCATCTGCCGGAGGAGATTCCAGTCTTGATCCGTGCCGCCGCCGAGGGTGCGGACTTGGTCCTCGGAACGCGAGACCATCTATTTGCGGAGATGAGCAAACTTCGGCAGACCAGCAATCGGCTGTCGTCTAGAGCAATCTCCTTAGTGGCTGGTAAAGCTGTTGGTGATGTTCAAACCGGTTTTCGCTTGTACTCCAAGCGCTTGATCGACCGGGCAGGGTTCCCTGAGCCGCGGTTCGAAGCCGAAAGCGCGGTAGTCATACGAGCCGTACGGTACGGCTGTCGTATCGTCTCGGTCCCCGTTCGTCTGGGTTTCGCCGATGGCAGAACCACGAGTCACTATCGACCGGTGATCGACAGCTTGAGGATCGCTGCTGCCGTCACCCGGGCTCGTTTCGAATTTCGGCGATGAAGGGATCGGCGATCGTCGCCGCCATCGCCCGGCATCCCCGGCGATATGTGGCTTTGACGCTGCTGCTGGCTGGGTTGGCTCTGTGGCCGGCCAGCCGGCTCCGGCTGACCGCGGATCTGGCGACGATGTTGCCGGTCGGCTCACCGGCTGCTGATGGTTACCGAGTGTTTTTGGATCGTTTCGGCGGTCTGGAAAAAGTTTTTGTGCTGATTTTGGCCGATCCTGCAGAGGACACTGGCGAGGCCGATCTGATCCGCGCCGCCGGATTGCTGGAGCAGAGTCTCGCTAGTAGCGCCGAGGTGGCGAGTGTTCGGGCCGGTCTCGATGCGGAGGATGAAGCGTTCTTTTTCGACTACGTGGCACCACGGGCAGCGCTGTTGATTTCGGACCCATGGTTGGCGGCTATACGGCGGCGGATCGAGCCAGCTGCAATACACCAGCGGGTGTTGCTCCTGCGCGCCGCCCTGGCAGCGCCGGTCGGCAGTGCTACGGCGGTGTTGGCACGCAGTGATCCTCTCGGGATACTCGAAGACTCGAATGTCGACATGGCGCCAGCTGGGCTACCGATCGATCCGTTGTCGTCCACCTTTCTTGCTCCCGACGGCACAGCTGCCTTGTTGGTGTTGACTCCAGCGCGTTCCGAGGTCGATCCAGTGGGTGGGCGAGCGTTGGCGACGGACCTCGAGGCCTCCTTCGAGCACGTCCGTTCGCAGCTCGAGGTTGCGGTCCAGTTCCAGGCGGTCGGCGGTCCGCTCTATGCAGCGCAAGATGAATATTTGTTGCGCGAAGATCTGCAGCGTACCTTGGCGGGTTCGTTGATCGGCACCTCGGCTTTGCTGATCGCGGCTTTCCGAGGCCTTCTAATGCCGTTGGCGGCGTTGGCGCCGCTGTTGGTGGCCCTGTTGTGGTCAGCTGGCGCGATGGGCATGATCCGGGCAGAGCTCGGCGCGATCTCGATCGGTTTCGCGGCTGTCCTGATCGGATTGGGGGTAGATTACGGCATCCACGGTGTCACACGGTTTCGCCAGTCTTGGCTGACGGGTGCCGACGCTGCGGTTGCTCTCGCTGATACTTGGCGCCATACCGGGCCAGGCATCCTGACGTCGGCGTTGACCACTGCGGCAGGGTTCGTGGTCCTGGGCTTGGCCCACTTTCAGCCACTACAGGAACTGGGACAACTGGTGGCCTTGGGGATTGTGTCGATTTTGGCAGCGGTAGCCATTCTGGGCAGCGCGTTGTTGATTCTTCTGGCGCCAAGTTGGCGTCGACACGGCCAGGGCGAGAGCCAGAGCCAGGACCAGAGACAGGGCCAGAGCGAGCCTCAAGAGCGTGCCGGATGGTTGTGGAATTTTATGGGGTGGATTGTCGAACGGGTCAGTGCGTTGGGGAGCGCCCAGCCGGCCGTGGTTTTGGTGTCGGCAGCGATTGTGACGGGTATTGCTGCTTGGCACCTCGGCGGTCTGTCGATAGATCCTGATCTGCGTCAGATGCGACCGGTCGACCATCCGGCCCATGAATCTCACGAGTTGTTGGCCAGCCGTTTTGGTCTTGGGCTCGATACCGCTACCGTCGTGGTGCAGGGTGACGACTTGCCGCAAGTATTGGAGCGAGCCGCCCAGGCCGGCGGTGTCCTGCGGCGAGCCTTGGGAGACCAGGTGGAGATCTCCAACCCGGCTGATGTGCTGGTGATGGGCGCACCGGTGGCGGAGCGGCTGCGCCAGCTCGCCGACTTGCCGCTGGCGCGCGCTGCCGATGACTTGGAACGCGAACTGCGGGCGGTGAACCTCAACCCACGAGCATTCGCGACCGGGCTGGATGCCTTGCGAGCGATGGGCCAGGGGCGAGATCCAGCACCACCGCCAGTCGAAGCCTGGCCTGATTGGCTGGCTGATTCGTTGACTATGACCGAAGACGGTGCGTTTGCCGCTATCAGTTTGCGGCTGCCGATCGGATCGTGGCCGGAAGGGCCGCCAGCTGAACTGCTGGCCGAATTGACGTCAGCGGTGCCCGGCTCAATGGTGGCTTCGGCGCCAGCGATCGGTGCCGCCTTGCGGCGACTGGCGCGATCTGATCTGGCTGCCCTTGGCGGATGGGCGTTGGCCGCGGTTGCTGGCGTTGTCCTGGTGTCATTCCGTGGCCGACTACAAGCGAGTGTTCTGGCCAGCCTACCGGTGGTCCTCGGTTCGATCTGGACCTTGGGGCTGTGGAGCGGGCTCAATCGCCCACTCGACCTTTTTTCGCTCGCTGTGTTACCGATTATGTTGGGTATTGGCATTGACGATGGGTTGCACGTCCTACACGGCGCCTTCGCCTCGGAGACTGGCAGCCTCGGCGCTGTGCGTGCTGCTGGCAAAGCCTTGGTTTTGACCACCTTGACCACCTGCGTCGGTTTTGGCAGCCTTGGCCTGTCACGCATCCCTGCCTTGCAGAACGGCGGCTTGATGATCGCGACCGGTGTGATGGCATGCCTGATCGCTACCCTGTTGATTTTGCCAGCAATCGAAGCGGCGGGTTGGAGACGAGATGGCCATTGATGTTGCCCCACCACCGCACGCGCCCGAAATGGGCCCGATGCGCCGCTGGCTAGGAGGGCTGCATTTTACGGGGGTGATTTGGTATCGCCTGCATCGGTTTGGCGTTCGAATTTTGCCCGAGTGGAGTCTCAAGCTCTTCATGGCACTGTTCACCACGTTCTTTTTCTTGTCTCTGGGAGGCATTCGACGGGCGATTGCTGCCAACCTGGACGTCGTCCTCGGACCTTGTTCCTGGTGGTGTCGTCAACAGCGGGCCTATCGCACCTTGTGGAATTTCGCCTGGTGCCTGTCGGAGAGGTACGAGCGGCTCGAATCTGGCACCGAGAGTCTGGAGTCCGCCGAGGGAGAAGAGATCTGGCGCCAGGCTCTGGCTGGTGACAAGGGCTTGATCCTGGTCACCGCGCATATCGGTCATTGGGAAGTGGGCGCGATGCAGGTCCACAAGCGACATGTACATGTGGTGCGGGAAGACGAGATTGATCCCAAGGCAGCAGCCTTCGTGCGTGAGCTTTTCAGCCAGCCGTCGACCATCGGCGACGGCGCTGCTGCGGCCAAGCCCGGCTTCACGATGCACTTTGTGCGCAACGATCCGTCGATGGGGCTCCGTCTATTGAGCGCGCTTCGCAACGGCGATTTGGTGGCGGTTCAAGGGGATCGGCCGCGCAGATCGGGGCGCTCGTGTCGAGTCAAGCTCTTCGATCGACCCCTGGATCTGGCGGTGGGTCCGGCTGCGTTGGCCCGGGCTGCCGGGGTTGTCTTGTTGCCGGTGTTTGTCTTTCGCCTCGGACGACATCAGTCCAGAATCGTCTTCAGGCCGACCGTCGAGGTGACTGGCGCGGGCGCGGAAGGATTAGAGACCGCCATGCAGCAAGTCGCCGAGCACGTGGAATGGGCGATCCGTCGCGATCCTCTGCAATGGTTCTGTTTTCGACGCTTGTGGCCCTGAGCGGGTTGTCGCTTGCTGGGGGAATCCACCGATGATAGCGTCCTGTTGTGCCTGACTCCGTGATCGCTTCCGCGTCTGCGACTGTGCCGGTATCTACCGACGTACGAGCATCTGCCGCTATGCCTACTAATGCCAAGGGCGATTCGTCGACTGGTTCAGATGTCGACTTTGACGTTGTGGTCATTGGCGGTGCGTTTGCGGGCGCCAGTGTGGCGACATTGTTGAGGCGTTCGCGGCCCGATTGCAGAGTTCTGGTTGTCGAGAGTGCGCAGCGTTTCGACCGCAAGGTGGGTGAGGCCACGGTCGAAGTGTCAGGATTGTTCTTGCACCGCGTGTTGGGACTCTACGATCATCTGTCGCGCCACCATTTGCCGAAGCACGGTCTTCGCTATTGGCTCAGTGATGGCCCTGGCCGGCGGCTGTCGGAAATGAGCGAGATCGGTAGCAGTCAGGTGCCGCGACTCCCGAGCTTTCAGCTCGATCGATCCGTGCTGGACGAACATTTGCTCAAGGTGGCTGCGGACGAGGGCTGTACCGTGTTGCGACCGGCGAAGATACTGGATGTCGACCATGACTGGCCGACTAGCCGTGTCCAGCTCGAGGACGCATCCGGGCCAAAACAGGTGACCACCCGCTGGGTTGTCGACGCGTCGGGGCGGCACGCCTTCTTGGCCCGTCGCATGCGATTGCGTCAGCGGGTCGAAGAGCATCCGACCGCAGCGGTTTGGGGCCGGTGGCAGGGTGTCAAGGATCTCGACAGCGCGTCGTTTCAGCGCCGCGACGAGAACTCTGAAGGGTTGGCTCCAGTGGTGGCGTCACGGCGTTTGGCCACCAATCACTTTTGTGGCTACGGTTGGTGGTGCTGGGTGATTCCTCTCGCCGGTGGCCAGACGAGTATTGGCCTGGTGTATGACAAGCGGTTGTTTCAAGTGCCCGGAGACGGGCCGTTACGTCAGCGCTACGAGGCGTTTGTTCGCCAATGTTCGGGCCTCGCCGAATTACTCGCGGATGCCGAGTTGGACTGCGAGGACTTCATGTCCTACAGCCACCTGCCGTATAAAACCTCGCGCTACATCGATCGTGGCTGGGCTTTGGTTGGTGATGCTGCCTCGTTCATGGATCCCTACTACAGCCCCGGTCTCGACCATGCGGCGATTTCGACCTTCGCTACAGCTCGCCTGATCGCCCGCGACCTGGCCGGCGACTTCGACGAAGCGGCACTGACCGCCAACGTTACGCAACACAACGACGACTTCCTGCGCTCCTACGACCGCTGGCTGCAAGCACTTTACATCGGCAAGTACGAGCTGATGGGAGATGCCGAGCTCTTGGCGAGCTCCTTTCTGGTGGATACCGCTCTCTACTACCTTGGAGTCGTCACTCCGATATACAAAGACGAGGCATTAACTTCGTTGGCCAATCCGGTGTTTGGTTTAGCCTTGCCGCAGGCCAAGATCGCCTTTCTACTGACCCGTGCCTTCAATCGTCGGCTCCAGGTTCTGGCTCGTCACCGCCTCCAGGTTGGGACATACGGCCGCGCCAACATGGGCCAAAATCGGGGCTTGAAGCCTTTTGCGCTTGGACCCGCGGCTGCGCTGCGCCCGCTGCTGCAAGGGCTGCGCATCTGGCTGCGCATGGAGGTTGAGCGTGGATGGCATCTGCTGCGTCACGGCTCGGGTGCACCTTCGGTCAACGAAGCGGCTCCGGCCTCCTCGTCGAGCCGCTGATCGGCTGCAATCCGAACCTGGCAGCTGCCGTTTTCGATGGGTGGCCCAGCCCTGGCGTCGGCTAGACAGTCTTCGCTGGCTGTCGTAGTCTGCTCGCCGGCATCCACCGTCAACCGATGGTGGGCATAACTTGGAGGGTAAGTGATGAGACAGACTACGAAGAAGCAGACCGCGAGCAAGCAGACGGTCACTGTAGCCGTCATGATGGTGGTATTCGGGTTGGGGTTATCGATCGGCAGCTTTGCTGGCAAGAAAGCAGGTGTCACCAGCGCGGCCTGGTCCGGGGTGGCCCCGGAAGCAGCCGCAGCGAACTTACTCGATGTTGCTCGAGATCTGGCGGAAGACGGCAGCTGGGAGAACATCAACTTGGCCCGAGTTCATTATCTGCTCGGTGAGAAGGACGAGGCCGAGGCGATCCTGGACAAGTATCGCGACGGCAAAGAGGCTGGCGATTTGATCCGGATCGCCAGGATCTACGCCCACGCCGAGGAATGGGACAAGGCGAAACCTCTGTTCGACCGGGTTGTCGAGTTGGAGCCCAAGGACGAAGACTGGCTGATCGAAGTGGGCGCCTTCTACAACTTGAACGGTGACCGCGAGACCGCCGAGCAGCTGTTCGCCCGGGGTTTCAAATCGGCGCCGAGGAATCTGAAGAACGCTCTGACGGCGGCTGGGTCCTACGTTGGTGTGTTTCCCAGGAGGCGTTGACAATCAGCGGTTCGAGTGAGCACGCTGAGCAAGCGTGGTGTCGGGAGGAGTTGATCGAGGCGACCTGTGGTCGCTATCGGTCGGCCGGCAAGTTCGATCGGGAATTCGTGCGCGGTAAATTACGCCATGATCCGATGTATTGGCCAATTCTCAGCTCTCCTGATCTGCCGCATTCGGGTCGCTTACTCGACATCGGTTGTGGCCGAGGCATTCTCCTAGCTCTAATCGACTCGGCCCGGTGCTTGGACGACCTGCGAATGGAAAGAGGGCAGCCATCTGACGGCCGGAGTCCATCCCGCGAGGCAGAGCTCTGCGGCGTCGAGCTGCGTCCCAGCTTGGCGGCGGTTGCCCGCCAGGCGCTGGGAAAGGCGGCGCAGATCGAATCCCGGGATGCCGCCGACGGGCGGCTGCCGTCAGCTCGAATGGTGATTTTGCTCGACGTCCTGCACTACTTGTCGGCTAGTCAGCAGTCGACACTCTTGGGCCGGGTCGCCGAAGCACTCGAGCCTGGGGGTGTGCTGGTGATGCGGGAAGCCGATGCCGCCATGGGTTGGCGGTTCGCTGCAACTCGGATCGCGGAGAGAACCTGCGCAATCGCTCGAGGGCACTGGCGTCAGGGCTTCTGTTATCGGACCGCGATGGCTTGGCGTCAGTTGCTGAAGGAACATGGGTTGGAGGTGAGCGAGCGGCCGATGTGGGAAGGTACCCCGTATGCCAATCGACTGGTCGAAGCACGCAAACCGGCCTCGGTTCCTTGCCTTTGAGCCAGCGGCGGGCTACATTGGCGAGTCGTCGGGCGAGCTGCTCGCCTTCTTCTTTGGGTCGTGGAGTGCAGAGTCGTGTCGCAAGAAAACGTCGTCTGTGATGTCTTGATTGTCGGGGGTGGTCCGGCAGGCTCAGCAGCCGCAGCGCAGTTGGCGCGCCAAGGGCGCCGAGTGCTAGTGGCTGAGCGTCAACGTTTCCCGCGGTTCCACATCGGCGAGTCCTTGTTGCCAGCGAGTAATGTACTGTTTCAGCGCCTAGGTCTCGAGTCCTTTCAAACGCTCGAAGGCTCACAGACATGAATCACCACTTGCGATTGTGGGTGACCCTCGGGGCCTGTGCTCTGACCGTCGCGACGTTCTGGGCCAGCACAGCGGTAGCCGACGAGTCCGCAGTCGATGAATTCGCAGCCGATGAGTCTGTGGCAGACGGTCTTCCACCCGATCCCGCGGCTGAGGGGTTGGCCCCGGGCGAACGCTTCGATGCGCTGGTCGCTCGTACGCATTATGAGCAAGGCAAACTGCGCACGTTGCAGGCTCGGTTTGTGCAGCTTAAACAGAGTGAGCTACTGCTCGAACCGGAAGAGTCGACCGGTATGGTCTGGTATCGGTTGCCGAATCAAGTTCGATGGGACTTCGAGACTCCGACGATCCTGTCGGTCCTGGTCAAAGATCGCGAGATGACAACTTGGTATCAGGAGTCGAATCGCGTTGAGCGCCTGGATATTGGACGTCACGGTGAGCGTTTTTTGCAGTTGTTGGGACCGGGCTCGTCGCTTGTCGAGTTGCAACGCTACTTCGAGATCCGCGTCACTTTTCCCGTCGTCGCAGCCGATCCCTATCGCCTAGTTTTGGCTCCGCTGTCGAGTCGACTCAAGAAAAGACTCCACGCGGTGAACATTCACCTGCATCCAGAACTCTATATCCCGGTGTACCTGCGATACGAAGAAGCCAGCGGAGATCAGACGGAGATCTCTTTTGACGCGATTCAGATCAATGTCGAATTGTCGGTCGATCGATTCGACCCGCCTGGAGAGGTCGCGAAATCATCGATCCCCAGCGACCGCTGAGCGATGATGAGGTCGTTTAGACAGCAATGCCTGCGGTCCTGCGAGCCGAGAAAGTTCGGCAATGACAAGACAGATTGCATCGCGTTGACGGACTGGGAGGCTTGAACTACTCTTGCGCGCACTCATGGAGAATGCCGTAATCGACCACTCGTCTTTAGACGCGAACGTGGACCACAGCGCTATGGATAATCAGTCCCTCGGGAATGCGCTTGCGTTGCCTGATTGGGCTTCGGCGCTAGTCGCTTCAGGCTCCGGGCAGTGGCAATCGGCAAACGCTGGCCTGCGTTACCGAACACTGTCGAGTGACCATTTTACCTTGACCTCAATCATCTGCCCGCAGGCAGTACAGCTCTCGGAGAGAGACTTCGCCAACAGCACGGTCTCGGCCTATCGCATCTTGGACAGAGAACTGCGCCGGCATGACGCTGGGTACTTGGTGCGGGTATGGAACTTCATCCCGGAGATCTTGGCTGCATTGGGGGAGCTGCCTCAACGTTACATGGTGTTCAATGCCGGGAGGCATGCTGCTTATCGGGAGTGGAACCAGGGCGAATACTGTTTCGAGACTCAGGTAGCGACCGCATCCGGTGTCGGTCATCCGGGCACGGATCTGGTGGTTCACGGGATGGCTACGGCGTGTCCAGGCATACCGGTCGAGAACCCTCGTCAGATCCCCTCTTACCGCTACTCGGCGCGTTACGGTCCGGTAGCCCCATGTTTTTCGCGCGCTACTCGGGTGGTCGTGGCTCCAGATCAGCGTCCGTGGTTGTTGGTGGGTGGCACCGCCAGCGTGCGAGGTGAAGTGACGGTTTTTCCTGACGATCTCGAGGGGCAAGCCGAAGAGACCTGCCGCAACCTCGAGGCCCTGATGGTCGCAGGCCTGAATGGTCATGGTGGGAACAGTCACGGGACTCCCCGTTCAGCGCTCGATCATTATCGCCACCTCAGGGTTTATTACGTCCATGCAGCTCACCGCGCTCGGGTCGCCGACTTGATCAGCCGACGGTTTCAGCGCGCCGAGATCGAGCTTGTGCACGCCGATCTCTGTCGCAAGGATCTGCTGATCGAAATCGAAGGAGTTGCCGAGTTGCCCACGTACTCGGAGTTGGCCTAGAGGGCCGAGTTTTCAGGCAGTGATATGAACGTCCGGTTCGTGATGATTGCGTTACTGTTTCTCGCCGGTGGATTGACCGCGTTGCTGTCGCTGCAGTGGAGGTTCGGTGTCGGCAACCATGTCGTCAGTCCACAGCAGATCATGGTGCCGCTGGGAGCGCGAATGATTTTGGCGGGCGGGCGTGCCGGTGTCGAATTCGATCGGCGGCGGGACAATCGGGGCGACTTCATCGTCCGGTGTACTGATCAACAGAGCTGGGTCAAGCTCAAAGTGGACGAAACCAGCGACGAGGTTTGCTCGGTCCGCATTCATCTGCAAAGCTTCTCGTCCGAGACCGGGACGCTGGCCACTTCCCGTGCCCACCTGGAAGTCTCCTGGGACCCTTGACGGCTGTCAAAAGGAGCTCGCAACATGACATCGATGGCCAGTCGACGCGCTGCCGAACTGCGTAGTGCTGAGTTAAAAAAAGACCTCGGGCGCCACAACGAGCTCTACTACCTCGGCAAACCGGAGATCAGCGATCGGGAATTTGATCGGTTGATGCACGAGCTGCAAGCTCTCGAACTCGAGTACCCGGAGCTGGCGACGATCGACAGCCCGACCCGCCGGGTCGGCGGCGCACCGTCCGAAGGCTTCGAGCAGGTGGCGCATGATCCGCCGATGTTGTCGCTCGACAATACCTACAACCTTGAGGAGGTTGAGGATTGGGTCGACCGCCTCGAGCGTCTAGCGGCCGATGAAGAGCTCAGCTACGTCACCGAGCTCAAGCTCGACGGAGTCTCGATCTCCTTGCTTTACAAGGGTGGTGTGTTGCAGCAAGCGATCACGCGCGGCAACGGAACGGTTGGCGACGATGTCACCGAGAATGTACGCACCATCCGCGGTTTGCCTCTGCGGCTCAAGGGGGCACCTCCCGAACGGTTGATGCTCCGTGGCGAAATCTACATGCCTCGCACTGTGTTCGACGAACTCAACCGACAGCGTGAAGCGGCGGGTATGGCCCTCTACGTCAATCCTCGCAACACCACCGCAGGGACCGTGCGACTGCTCGACAGCCGGGAAGTTGCGCGTCGCGGCTTGGAGGTGGCGGTTTACCAAAGTGCAACGGCATTTGGCCCTGCCACCCATGCCGATACCCTCGGCGCATTACAAGATCACGGTCTACCGGTGAAGTCTGTTTGGCAGCGCTGTGCGGATGTGGCGGCGGTCGAGGCCTATATTGAACATTGGCGCGAGCATCGTCACGAGTTGCCCTTTGATACCGATGGCGTTGTGATCAAAGTCGACCGCCTCGATCTGCACACACGGCTGGGCCGTACCTCGAAGGCCCCACGCTGGGCGGTGGCTTACAAATTTGAAGCCGAACAGGCGCAGACCGTGGTGCGAGCGATCAGTGTCCAGGTTGGACGCACTGGCGTTTTGACGCCGGTGGCGGAGCTCGAACCGATTTTTGTCGGCGGCACCACCGTCCAACGGGCGACGCTGCACAACTATGAAGATCTGGCGCGCAAAGACATTCGTGAGGGTGACACGGTGTTGGTCGAGAAGGGCGGCGACATCATTCCCAAAGTCGTCTCGGTGTTGCTCGATCACCGTGCCGCGGATTCTCAGCCCTTCGAGATCCCCAGCACCTGTCCTGTCTGCGGTGATCCGGTGGTGCGTTACGAAGGGGAGGTTGCCTGGCGTTGCGTCAACCCGGCTTGCCCGGCCATTGTCCGGGAGTCGGTGGGGCATTTCGTCAGCCGCAATGCGATGGATATCGAAGGCCTGGGAGACAAGCTGATCGAGCAGCTTCTGGCTAAAGATCTGATCAAGGATTACACCTCTCTATATCAACTGAAAGAGGAAGACCTGGCTGGCCTCGAAGGCTGGGGCAAGAAGTCGGCAGTCAACCTGATTGCCGAGATCGGGAAGTCCAAACATCGGACGCTGGCGCACGTGCTCCATGCCATCGGGATCCGTTTTGTGGGGGAGCGTGTGGCCCGTCTCTTGGCTGAGCACTTCGGTAGTCTCGAATCCCTGATGAAGGCGGACAACGCAACGCTCGAGGACATACCGGAGATCGGCCCGAAGGTTGCCGCCAGCTTGCGTCAATTCTTTGACGACAAACGCCACCAGCAACGGTTGGAGGCGTTGCGCGACGCCGGGGTCAACCTGACTCAGCCACGCGCCGAAGCTGCGTCCGTCGAACATCCTTTGCACGGCAAAAAGGTGGTGCTGACCGGCACGCTCACCGGTATGACCCGAAGCGAGGCCAAGAAGCGTCTGGAAGCCTTGGGTGCCAGGGTCTCCGGCTCAGTGTCGAGCAACACGGATCTTGTGGTCGCCGGAGAAAAGGCTGGCAGCAAGCTGAAGAAAGCTGAGGATCTCGGCGTCGAGGTGACCGACGAAGCTGGATTGGTCGCG
Source organism: Acidobacteriota bacterium (assembly GCA_029263395.1). Lineage (GTDB taxonomy): Bacteria > Acidobacteriota > Thermoanaerobaculia > Multivoradales > J023 > JAAELT01. The sequence continues at coordinate 15,990 of JAJCXO010000149.1, forward strand.
TTGTTGGGATGACTCCACTGCGAGTCTTCAGCCAATGCCTTTCGACGGGTGCTGCTGCTGGGGTGCTGCTGGGTGCTGCTGATGCTTCGGGTGCTGCTGCTGGCGCTGCTGGGTGCTGTTAAGGAGTAGCAGCACTCTCTATTCCGCTCCCGATTCAGCCAAATTGGTCAAAGTGCGACCCCAGTTGGGTGATTCGGTCGATCCCCCTGAAAAAGAGTGCCCGGGAGAAGACCTTTCGACGATCCGAACTGCCACCCAAACGCCGGGAGAAGACCTTTCGAACGTTGCCGATCGAGTCCCACCGTGGGAGAACGGGTGTCGCTCGTTACGGCAAGGGTTCCGCGAGCGGGAGAAGACCCATCGGACGTTGGAACACGTCCTCTGCCGGGCGCGGAGCGCGAGTCAGAAGACGGTGGAGACGTTCTCCCGCTGGTGGAGCGCTCGTTGGACCTCGGTAGAGTCGCCCTTTTGACGCCAAGGCGCCATCGTCGAGATAGACAGGGCGCTCCACGCCGGGTTGGACAGGAGTCCGAGCGCCTCATAGCCGGAGTGCTGACCGAGACACCCCAACAGGTCTTGCTTCTGGCTGGGTGACGGAGGAATTAATCAATCAGACATTGATTACGTGACCTTTTGGGTTATCATCTCTACTAAACGGGGCGATTTACTTCCGAATAAAGGATCTATTCATCCTTTGAGGAGAGTTCACTTTCATGGGAGATATCATGACGAATGAATCTACTGGGAAAGCAACGGACGACGAGACCCAATGGCAGCAGGCCCTCGATCGTCTCGCCTACTTCAACACGCTGGCGATTCCGGATTCGGCGCGTCCGAACGTGCCCTCTTACCAGAATGGTAAGTTGACCAAAGTCTTGTTTCGCGGCAATGCTCACCGACTCGACGTCGCGCCAGGCGAGGTTGGCGGTAAGCGTGGTTACGTCAGCTCGAATACCGTCGGGTCTGAAGCTGGGCCGTTCGAGTTCTGCTGGGCGCCCATCCCGGATGACTTTGCGCTGGCCAAGGGTGTCAGTGTACCGCCGACGGCGTTTGATCATTCCCGGGCGCAGCGTTTTGCGGTGACCGATGCCGAGTTCGCCCTCGGTGAGGGAGGCAAGAACCTGGTCAAGGGTTTCGGCACCGGTCGAACCTATCCTATCTTTCAACCGGGGAAGGAAGGTTCGCTGCCGCCTGGTGGGTTACAGCTCACCCGGATCGCAGCCAACGGCGTGATGACTTCCGGCGAAGGCGTGCTGGCGAAGAGCGTCGGGATGTTTGTGATCAGCGGCCTGTTCACTCCACCTGACGATTTCCAGCTCAATGTCTGCGTCATGGTTACGAATCCCGGCGCTCTCTACGCCGCAAATGTTCTGCCTGCCATCGAGCCGGTGGAGGACTTGCCGGGCACCTCGACCTACCTCCATTTCAGTACATTTGTGCCGACCGTGACATCGAGTGACATTGGCTTTGGTCCAGCAGGGCCGTCGTCGTTCGATGTTCACGAGAAGCTTCGGCTCAGCGAGACCAGCTTTTCAGCGCGTGGCCCTCAAGGGCTGGCTAGTCGATATTGTCTCGGACCTACAACCGGTGAACACTCCGTCCATCTGAAGTTTTCTCCGACCACTGGTGACGGCAAGTCGGCCGACAGTCCCTCCGTGGCCTACGACACCGAAGCTTTCGAGTTGTATGACGGCGCCAAACACGTCGGAACACTCGAAGTCGAGAACGACGAAATCCGTGCTTTCCTCGAGCCGCTAGATGGCGTGCCGGAGGAGATGTTCACGCAGATGTTTGCCGGTTTCGGACCGGTCACCGGTGGTGATGGCGTGTTCGCCGGAGCTCAGGGTTTTCAGATCAACCTGGGAATCGGCACCGGTGTGCCGCACTTGACCTCCATTCTCAATCTTGTCGAGCTCGCCGATCCGACCGGTCGGTTTCGTTCCACCCACGGAAAATAGAGAAGGAGACGCACGTGTCTAAACCCCCAAGCTTGCCGTCCCCTCCTCCCGGGATGCAATATTACGAAGATGCCATGGACGCACTGCTCCAGGGCTCGCTGTACCTCGATACCATCGCTAATTCCAAGCGGGCCGCCCAGAACATCGCGCTGCCTTTGCCAGGCAGCTCGAATCCCGCCGACATCACCGGTGCCCAGATGTTTGGGCAAGCCCACCGTCTGACCCTGGAGACGAAGGTTGGCAAGAACGGCTGGCAGAGTGTCGCTTCGGTGGGTGCAGACAGCTCGGGCCTGTCCTTTCGCTGGGTGACCGCTCCGGAAGACGAGCAGGCTGTGCCTGGCAAACAGCCGCTGCCAACGTTGTTCAGCTCTGGCGAGTCTCAGCGCTTCACCCTGATGAACGCTGAGTTTCAGCTCGACAAAGCGGGCCAGAATACGTTCCAAGGGTTCGGCACTGGCCGTACCTACCCGACCGAAGTTGACGGCGAAACCCAGCTCTGGGTCGGCGCTTGCGGCAGAATCTTGAGCGGTAAGGGTGTCTTCGAAGACGTGCAGGGCACGTTTGTGCTCAACGGAACCATGTCGCCGCCGGGTGACTTCTGTTTCGAGCTGTTGATCCGGATCTTGGATCCGGCGCCGGGGCTGACATCGCACGCGCCACTGCGCGGTCTCGAAAACGAGAAAGAGGCCGGAGATCGATTGGGTGGAGGCAGCTTCACGACGTTTCTCGGTGCGCCGGATCCTGCGGTACCTATCCACCAGGACTTCACGCCTGACGGCCAAATGTTGGGGGCGTCGGTGACCGAGCTCCTGCGGATCGTCCGGGTCGAGTATGACCTGGGCAAGGATGGTAAGTCACTGCGTGCTCACTATGCCGCGGATGATTGGATTGCTGGCCGCCTGGTGACCAAGATCCGCTTCAACCCGTTCGATCCGTCGACCCCGGGCACGCCTGAGTCCCCGATGCCCTGGCGGACCGAGGAGACAACCATCACGTTCTTCGACTCCAAAGGCAACGATATCGGTACGATCGGCGCCAACGTTGAAGAAGGGCGAGGTTTCCTCGCGACCTACGAAGGGTTCCCTTCGGTGGTGCCGGTGTTCAATCTGGTTGGCTTCGGGCCGTTTGCCGGAGGTACCGGGCGTTTCAGTGAGGCACGAGGTATGCTGTCTGTCAACGCCGGGGTTAGTGTGGATCCCGGGACGCTGTCGAACATGTATGTACTGCGGCTCGCCTGAGCGGGCAGCTAGGTTGAAGGAGGTTGCCGTGACAGATACAAATACCGTGGCCGCTGCCAATCCCATGACCGCCAATGGAACGAATGGAGTGACCGCCATGGTCGAGGTGGCCGCAGCAGCAATGCAAGGCGCCTTGATGGTGCCCGTCGAGATGATGAAGTTCGGCTTCGGCATGCAGATGAAGGTTTTTTCAATGATGGAGTCCATGCTGCCGGGCGCCAACAGGAAACATGACTCGACCGGGACGTCAGCATCGCCGTCATCCCAGTCTCCGCATAGCAGCACGCCGTCCTCGCCAACGATGCCAGCGGTTGGCTGGGGTCCGGTGACTCGGCAGCATCCGGTTTCCGGCTGGGGACCGATGCCTCCCCGCGAGGTGGCATGATGGCGACGTCCACCAGTGGATTCGCCGACACCTGGCGGAAGGCGAACGATACGTTCTTGGCGCCGTTCGTGACCCTGCCAAATCTCGGCCTGGCAGCCACCAACGCGAGCCTCGGGGTGGCTGCACGCCTGACCGAGCAGGCAGCACAGGCGACTGGAGGTTTGCTCGGAACGCCCGGTGAGTTCGCTGAGCAGGTGTCGCAACGACTTGCGAACCGGTGTTTCAAGTCGGCGAACGATTCGATGGACACCATCCGCAAGGCGATAGCCAACGCGACTGGACAACCGTCCGATACCGGGTCGAACCAGCTCCTGTCGTCGACCCTGATCGACAAAACCACGGCTACCGCAGCGCTGCCCCTGTTCGTCGCCGTGGACGCTGCGCGGACCGCTTCGGAGGACGTACCGGCCGTCAAGCAAGGGATTTACGACACCTGGCTTGCCCTGTCCAAATTCCTCGATACCAGGAGCTCCCATGGTGTGCTCACCGGTGATCTGCGTGCCGATACCGACTCTCAGATTCGGTTCGGGTTTTACTACATGGGTAGTGAAGGGCCGATCGGGGCGGTGGCCCGTGACTTCCACGGCATCGTAGGCGGTGTGGTGGCGTTGGGGTTGGGGGATTTTGAGTGGATGGCCAAGGCCGCCAAGGACTATTGGGTGTCGATGGAGTACGTCTACGACAAGTGGCTGGCCGACGAAACCCAGCCGCTGTCTGATTTCCCCATCGGGCCAATCCTGTCGGACGATGCCAGGAAGATCATCAGCCGTTTTCCGCGGCCGTTCATCGCAGCCCTCGATACGGGCGATCCGAAGCGGATCCTCGAGTCGATCTTCAATGACGCGGGGGAAATCTTCACAATGTTGAGGATTTATCCGTCGACCGCGTTTCGGGTGATCTACGACGTGGTGGTGTTCATCTTCTACGCTTGGTTGCAGGTCTCGGACGCCCTCGACTATGCGTTGTGTGAGCTTGCCATCGTCGACAGTGATCTCAGCGACGAAGACAAGGACGAATCGATGGAACGCCTGCGCAAGACTGCTGGCAATGCGACCGTCGAGTTCGAGTATTACGTGCCACTGTTGGTGCCGCTCGACGGCACTCCGGCTGACCAGGTCAAACGTACCAGTGTTGGCGGCCAACTGATCGATCATCATACGATTGCCCAGTCGGTGTTCCTGTCGTCGGCGATCAACCGTGCCCAGGCGATCACCGGCGAAATCATCCAGCTGCGCGCCTTCCTGTGGCTCTTCCGTGACGAGAAGCTTGCCCGTGGAAAGAGTTATCAGGAGACGGCACGCAAATTTGGCGAGGAGGCTGCCAGACGGATCGAAGCTGAACCGCTCTATGCTTTGAGTGGACAGCAGGTTCTCGACTACATGAAACCTGCGGGCGATCAAGCGGACGGGCCTCGTACCTCGGAAGAGGTGAAGCGGATCCTTTACGAATGTTTGCGTCTTCGTGGACTGCTTTATGTTGCTGACAAGGTGTTCGAGAACGAGCCCTTCGTCGTCAACCGCGAGCAACCGTTCTCCGCCGACTACAACGCGGCCTAGAGCAGGCCGTGGGTGCCGGGAGGGAGCCTTCTAGAAACCAGACAGCCTGGTGTTGGAGACCTGGACTGCAGGAGCGCGAGCTTGTCCGGGTTTCGCTGGCCGAAGATCCGTTCGATCGTTCCGATACAAGGACAGACCACGCGCTGCGTTTTTGACCGGCGGAGGTAACTGACGCATTTTGTTCCTACCCACGGACGGGATAGCACCTACCCGAACAAGTGGTGCCTGGTGGGAGTTCCAGAAACCAGAATCAGCCTGGTGTCGGAGACATGAATCCTTGGGAACGCTGAACGGAAGGATACGATGCACGAGCGAAAAGACAAATGGTCGGTCGGCCAGTGGATGACTCCCAACCCTGAAACAGTGGCGCCTGATACGTCTGTGAAAGCCGCCTTCTTTCGAATGCGTAGCGACGGCTACCGGCACCTGCCAGTTGTCGAAGATGGCAAGCTGGTCGGGATGGTGACCGACCGTGATCTTCGCCGGCCCGATTTGACCAACGAGCCTGACGGTTGGCACGACTTCTACAACCTCGACGACGATTACGAGGTTCGCCACGTGATGACGACCCGGGTCGAGTCGATGGTAACTTCGGACGGTCTGGAGAAGGCTTTGAGGCTCCTCATCGAGCGTAAGTTCGGAGCCGCGCCAGTGATCGACCGGCGCGGCGAGATGATTGGCATCATTACAACTTATGACCTGATGCGCGCATTTCAGGGCGTGCTGGGTGAAGTTGGTGAAGCCCTACGTGACGGAATCTGAACCTGCCAACGGATACGCGAAGTCAGCGTTGAATCGAGTCTTCCACGACCGCACCTGGGCCGCCCGTGGGCGACGACGACCTCGGCTGGTGTCAGTCTGAGACCGAATTCATGGGACTTCGTGATCTGGACTGAGTTGCGATATGGTCGTCGTGACCAATCAGACTGGATTGCTGTCAGCTTCGCTGCTGGGCTTCCGATTGCGGATCTCAGCGCTTGAAGGACGAGGAGGCTGACGATCCTCTCGTTTATGCCCTTTAGATCGACTCCGGAGGCACCAGACCGTGACGAAACCAACAGCACCCAAAACCAGCGCTCAGGACTTGAACGCCGGTATCTATCCTGTCGACGCGTCACAAGGTGTTCCGCCCAACGATGAAAAGGGCTTGAGTCGCGATGTTGGGGTGTGCTTTTCCGGCGGTGGCTCGCGTTCGCTATCGTCTGTCATGGGCCAACTGAGAGGTCTCGAGCAACAGGGGTGGATGGATCGAGTCCACACAATATCCTCGGTCTCGGGAGGCACTTGGGCATCCGCCCTGTACACCTTCTTGCCTTCGAAGATCCCATACGACGACTTCCTGGGTACCGGTGTCAAACCCGGGCAGCTGCAATGGGACAGTGGGAGTGTTCCCGCGTCTCTGGCTTACTTGCCGCCCAACAACATGGGGCACGTACCGACTCGTCTGGGCTGGGATGCGCTGTATAAGATTTACCGAAAACTCAAGTCACAGGGCTACAGCGATTGGCATCAGGTTTGGCGGATCGGGATCGGTGAACTGGTGTTTCGGGACTTTGGCCTTTATGAGCCCGACGCGAACGAAGACCCGACGCACTACTACAGCTCGGACGAAAACTATTTCAACCACGCGATCTTGCCGCACAACCCGAGCCTCAGCGCCTCTGATTTTCATTTTGCGCGCAACCAAAACCCGGAGCTGATCATGAACAGTGCAATGTTCTATCCGAAAGGTGTGAACTCGTTGGTGCCTGTTCTCTCGAGCTTCTTCCACGCCGGCATCCGAGGCACCTTCCCACAAGCTGGACAAGAGGGTGAGATAGCCGGAGGGGGCTTCGTAGATCCCTTCGGGTTCGGCTCGGGATTCCGTTCCCAGGCATCGTCAGGCCGTGTGAACGTCAAGCAACCACGGCCGTTCTCTGTGGTGGACTTTGCCTCGATCAGCAGCGCGGCTTTTGCCGAGGCCTTCTGGAACAAATATGGCCTGAAGGATCTCGAACCAGAATATCCCTATTGGCCTGTGGTCAACGGCGGATCAGCAGGTGAAGTCCAGAGTTTCGCCGATGCTGGCCTGTTGGAAAACTTCGGCGTGGCTAGCCTGCTGGCAAATACCCATCTCGAGAAGGTGGTGGTGTTCGTCAACAGCTCGCAGAAAGTCGAGCACAACGCTGAAACCTGGGATTTTACGCAGGTGCCGGACACCATACCGACCCTGTTTGGATTCCAGCCCATTCGGGGTTTCTTGGACCACGACGGCTACGAGCCGTATGCCGGCGACCGCCACCCCAAGTCTCCCTTGCTACAGCACAACCAGATCTTTCCGTCCGACCGATTCCAAGAGCTTCTCGATGGTCTCCGGAAGGCCTACAACAACTTCGAAGACTCGGCCATCTACTTTCAGCAGGGCCTCGACCTACAGGAGAATCCTTGGTTCGGTATTACTTCCGAACAACGGCGTTGTGTCGACGTTCTCTGGGTGTGCAACAACCAGGTCAAGACTTGGGAGAAACAGATCACCGATTCGACCATTCGGGACTATCTGGATATTCGCCTGATTCCAGACTCGGCGTTGTGGAACTTCCCGTATTACGGGACGTTGACCCAACTCGGCTTGACCGCCCAGCAGGTCAACATGCTGGCGCAGCTATCCTGGTGGAACGTGGTGGCGGACCAGAATCAGGACAACTGGAAAGAGATTTTCGACTAGGGGGCACCTAGTCGAGAATCAGGCTGATGCGACCAAGGCCGCGTCGTCCCTGGCGGACACGGCCTCAGCAACCAACGCCTTGCCGATCGCAAGCACACCATCTACTAAGGTGTCGAAGTCTTCGCGTCGGGTTCGATGGTTGGTGTTGGCGACACGGATGGCAAAGTGGCCATTGATGCGGGTGCTCGACGGAATGGCGATACCTCGCTCTTGGATCTGCAGCAAGATCTCTTGATTGAGGTCGTCGAGTGCTTTGGAGTCTAGCTCTGCTGCTGCGACGCCTTCACCGAGGTAGCGGAAACACACCAGGTTGAGCGGTACCGGCGCTAGCAGCTCGAGTTGGGGTTCGCGCTCGACCCGGGCAGCCAAATAGCGCGCTTGGGTGACATTCTGCTCGATCATCTGGCCGAGGCGGTCGACACCATGGGTTTTGAGCAGCATCCAGACTTTGAGGGCGCGAAATCCGCGACTGAGTTGGACGCCGAGCTCGGTCATCTCCAAAGCCTCGGGCTGGATGCCCCGGCCAGGAGTCTGGAGGTAGTCGGCCGCAATGGCGAACGTCTGGCGGTGGAGATCCGCATCGCGCACCAAGACACAGCCGACCTCGTATTGCAGATATCCCCATTTGTGGAGATCGAAGGCCAGGGAGTCGGCCCGTTCGAGGCCTTTCACCAAGGGGCGAAGTTGGGGTACAAGTGCCGCAAGAGCGCCAAAAGCACCGTCGACGTGAAACCATAAATCTTCTTCGAGGCAGAGGTTGGCGAGGGCTTCGAGATCGTCGAACGCGCCGGTATTGACGGTACCAGCATTGCCGACCACACAGATCGGATGGTCCCCAGCGGCTCGATCGGCGTGGATCGTTGCGCTTAGAATCTCCAAGTCGATCGCCCCCTCACGGTCGACTGGAATGTGCCGAAAACCTTGTCGACCGAGGCCGAGCAGATCACAACATTTCGGCGCCCAACTGTGGGTTTCCCGTGAGCCATAAATCTTGAGACGCGGTCGACCCTCGCCGGCAAGACCCTCTTCGCGGACGTCGAAGTTGGCTTTTACCCGTCGCGCAACGGCAATCGCGGTGAGGTTGGCTGCGGTGCAGCCACTGACCATCAGGCCGCTAGCGGAAGTTGGGTAGCCCAACATCTCCGCCAGCCAGCGAATCACCTGTTGTTCCATCACAGAGGCGCTCTGATCCCAGCCGCCGACGTGACTGTTCATTGTCGCCGCCAGCATTTCGGACAGCACACCATCGGCGGTGCCGGTGCCCATCACCCAGCCCCAGAAGCGGGGGTGGATATTGCCGGTGGGGTAGGGCAGTACCGATTCACGGAAGGTCTCGTAAACGTTGGCGAGGTCGCTCGAAGCACGAGGTAAGGGCTCGGTCAACACCTTGCGGGCGCGGGCCGGCAGGGGTTGCCAGGGAGGGCGCTCACGAACGGTACGAAGGAACTCGACCATGTCGTCGACGGCGCGGTGTGCCAAGTCTGCAAAAGCATCCCAGTCTTCGGGATCGAGATCTATTTCATCAACATCAAATCTAGGCACGGAGACTCCTTGGAAGTCCGAAGCCGGCGATGGTTGGTCGTGCGGCGTGGCTTGTTCGTCGTGAGGCGTGGCTGAGAGGCGTGGCCGAGGTGGGCAAAGGCCCCTTTGGGACGACCTGCGCAGGTGTCCCGATCGGTTGATGCTATCGCTCTCGACCGACGGTGCCTACTCGACCTACGGAGAGACTTGCGAAGTTGGATTGGCTGGGAGCAAAGGTGTCTCCGGCCAAGGCGATCACCCCGTCCCCAGAAGCGAAGATGGACGTGGTCGGTGCAGTTGAGAAAGTTAGGGGAACCGGCTGACTCGGGTGAACATCTGAGCCATTGTTGGTGTCTTCAGTATTGGATCTATCGTGATCTAGGGCGACCGCTGCTGGTCGACACGAATCTTATCGACGGCGCGATGAGCGCTGTTTTCATCACATTCTGGGAGGCTTTTTATGCCACGACTAGTTCGTCGGCCGTCCGTCTTTCGAACCCTGGCACTGACGTTGGTGTTGATACCTGTGTTGTTCGTCTCTGTGCCTGTCGGGGCGTCGTCAGCTGATTTGACAATGGCGGTCACACAACGGACGGGGGTGATCGAGCTCGATCTCAGCTTGCCGACCTCCGCCAACGCGGCGGCAGTCGGTGTTGCCTTTGACGCCAACGTGTTGAGCTTCATTGGCTACAGCCATCTCGAGGCGGCCAGTCTGCTCGGTAGCTCGTCGCGCCCTGCGGTTGATCGCCGTGACATCGATGCTAGACCGCGAACAAATCGTGTGCTGCGTTTGGCTTGGCTCGACCCGTCAGGTAAAGGCCAGGTCGCTGGTAAATTGGCCCAGCTCCGTTTTGCGGTGCGCCAGGAAACGCTGTTGACTGGGGCCCTGCCGACCGGGGCCCTGCCGACCGGGGCCCTGACGGTGTTCCCACTGTCCTCGGAAAGCGCCTTTACAGCCCGCCACTGGACGCCAGGATCGGTGATCGACGGCGGCTTGCAGGCGATCGAGGTACCGATGAAGGGAGCGGGCGGAACGATCGAAGTGCCTTATCCCCGAGCCAAGACTACCGTTGCCGAGCCCTGCTCTCCCGACCTCGACGGCAACGGTGTCTCCGACGGTCTGACCGACGGTTTGTTATTTATCCGCCATCTCTTCGGTCTGACCGGTACCGCGTTAACCGACGGTGCCATCGGCTCAGGCGCTACCCGCCGGACCGCGGCGCAGATCGAGGCTTTCCTCGCCACCCCCGACTGCCGACCGATGGTTGATGTCGACGGCAACGAGTCGACCGACGCGCTGACCGACGGCCTGTTGTTCGCCCGCTTTCTGCTCGGCTTTGCAGGTGAAAGCCTGACCGCCGGAGTCCTTGCTCCAGACGCCTTGCGGGTCGACGGTGACGATGTCGGGGTATGGTTGTCCTACTACGACAATCCACGGTTCGTGATCGCAGAGGGGATGGCAGACGCGACAGCCGAAGTCTCAGATATTTTTGAAGACCTCCGGATCCGAGGCCTCGGTAGTGAGCCGGTCTCGGTACGGGTAGTGGAAGGACGCAACGCTCGAGACGAGCCAGTCTTCGGCTTCGAAATCGATGGTGAGGCCGAGATCGAATTCGGCGATCCCAACCGCGACCCCAACAGCAGCAACCGTGCTGTCGATCCGGGTTATCCGGTGGATCAGCGGTGGCGGCGGGGCAGCGCAATCTTCCTGCAAGGCCCCGAGCTACCGAGTACCAACCGTAGTCCCGGCAGGCGGTACGTCACCAACGGTCTGCAGGTTTACTGCGTCACCCGGCCAACCTACGAGCTGTGGTCTTCTTGTGACGAAGGCGACAGCGAGTGTCTCGGAGCCGGCGATCCAGTGATGCTGATCCATGGGTTTACCCTGGTGGACGATCTGGGTGGCGGCGAAGGAACTTGGGGCGATTTCCCGCAGTTGTTGTCGGAAGCTGGCGCGACGCCACAGTACGTGCCGTTCGAGTTCCGTTGGAACACTCGTGCCCGCTTTCAAGATGTCGCCCGCGAGCTCGGAGCGGCGATTGAGCAAGTGGCGCTCGCCACCGGCCGTCAGGTACATCTGGTAGGGCATTCGTTTGGGGGTGTCTTGATCCGGACGCTGTTACAGGCTGCGCTGGCCGATGAGAATCGTTTCGCCAATCTGGATGATTCGATCGCCAGCGTCGCCACGCTCGGGGCACCACATTCCGGAATTGCCGATGACGACACGACGCTGCACGGTATCGACCTGCCGCTGGGAAGAGACACTGTTTTTATCGACGCCTGTCGCCAGATCAGCTGTCATCAGGCTGGTGAGGACGTGTTCGATGCGACCGTCGCCGAGATTTTCGGTGTTGCTGACGAGTCCGGCCAGATCATTGCGGAGATGGCTCGGTTGGGCACCAACCCGATTCCGCCGTTGCCTATTCTCGCCCTTCTTGGCTTGACCACGGATCGCGGCCTGAACACGATTGTCGACGACGGCGATGGTGTGATTTCGGGTTGGGGCCAGCGCATCCATCCAGTGCGAGCCGTGGTTCGCGACGGCAACACACTGACTCGGCAGTGGCTGGGGCTGCTGACCGACAGCGGGGTGTCGAACGCCCTGGTCACGGAGCGCCTGCTGGGTTTTGCTGGCGGCAGCATGGCCGTGGTGCAGCCGGGGAGTGGTAATCCAGAGTCGGGTAATGATGGCTACAAACACATCAATTTTTTGCCACCCTTATCTGGGGCGACGCCGGAAGCTTACGTCGACTGCGCTCAGCGGGCTGGCTGTACTCATGACGGTTTCAACGAGGTCCTCCAGTGGCTGAGTGACCATCCCGCAAGCGATGCGCCGCAGCGACGAGAGATCCTCCTCGAGCTGCGTCTCATCGACGGCGCCGGCAACCCGCTGCCCGGTGCCAATGTCCGGTTGATGGACGGCAGCTCGTTGCTCGCCAAGGCGGTTTCGGGCAGTGATGGACGGTTGACCCTACCGTTGTCATTTGTCGCCAACAGCAGATTTACTGTTTACGCCAACCTGGATGGTTTTCGTGGCGGTGTCCGCTCGGTGCGGACGTTCCTTCTGCCCTCAGAGACACCGACACAATTGGGCGACCTGGTGCTGCCTTCGAACCAACCAGCGTACGGCAACCTTCTCGGCCAGGTGGTCGACGCCATTGATGGCACGCCGTTGGCTGGTGTCAGCTACACGCTGACCCGGATCGATCAGGTTCGGCCACAGCGATCGGGATTGACGGGAGCCGATGGTGGGTACGAGATCCGTGATCTGCTGGCGGCGCGGTACGTCCTGGACCTGGAACTGGACGGTTACGAGCCAACCCAGCGGTCGGTCGATGTACTGGCCGACACGTCGAATAGTCTGCAAATCGGGCTGTCGCCGAATCTGGCCGGTGAAGGCAGCGCCCGCATTGTGTTGACGTGGGCGCAGAATCCACGCGATCTCGATTCTCACCTGTGGAAGTTCCGTCCCGACGGATCCACCGAGTACCACATCTACTATGCCAGCCGCCTGGGTACAGATGGAGACTTTCTCGACCGCGACGACACGTCGTCGTTTGGCCCCGAAACGACCACCATTCAGGATATCGACCCGGCGGCACGTTACCTCTTTGCGGTTTTCGACTTTTCCGGTTCGGGCTCGATCGCAACTACCTCGGAGGCGCGAGTGAATGTCCAGCTCGGCAGTGGATCGAGTCGTATCTTCAACCCGCCCGCAGGTGGTGATGAACGCTGGTGGACGGTGTTCGAGATCATCGGTGGTGCGGTGGTGCCTTGTAACACCGCTTGCCTCGCTAACGTGCAGCCTTCGGCGCTGGGGCCGATACTTGATGATGTGATGCCGGCGAAAGCCGTCGATCGCCAGTTCCATTAAGGAGGGGATGAGGATGTTCCACAATCAGAGCCTTGCCGCTTGCCTCGTGCTCACCTTGGGTTTTGCCGCGGTTGGCGAAGCTCAGCAACAGTCAGTGACACCACAGCCTGCCCTGGCCCAGGTCCAGGTTGGTGATCTGGTGACCACAACGTTGGTCTATTCGACCTCACCCGCTGCCGCCGAACTCACAGGGTTGGGCCTCCGGCTACACTGGGCGTCCAGTGCCCTCGAGTTGGTCGACATCAGGTCGGTGCTGGGCACCGGTTTGATCGCCGAGGGTGATCCAGAACCCGATGTGGCCAACTTCGATAATGACTCGACAACCGACACGTTTGTCCAGGTCGCCTGGGCCGACCTAGCGGGTCGTTGGCCCGGAAGCCCGTCGGCGGATCTTCTGACCGTCGAGCTGCGAGTGCTGGCCGGCTTCGCGGGTAGCACTCGCGTAAGGTTCTCGGCCAGCTCGACAGCCAGTGGCTGGAGCTTGGTGCCAACCCCGTTGGTGCTGACCGGTGAATCGGTGTCTTGTCAACCCGGTGCCGAGACGTTGTGTTTGGCCAACGAGCGTTTCCGGGTCGAAGTCACCTGGCAGGACTTTGCGGGTAATACCGGCAACGCCAGCGTCGTACCGGTGGTGTCGATCGACTCCGGGCTACTGTGGTTCTTCGACGCCGACAACTGGGAGATGTTGGTCAAGGTGCTCGATGGTTGTGCCATCAACGATCGCTTCTGGGTGTTCATCGCGGCAACCACCGATGTGCAATACACCATGACCGTCACCGATACCCAGACTGGCACTGTTCGTCGTTACGTCAATCCGCTCGGCGTTGCGTCGACCGCGATCACCGATACCGATGCGTTCTCCACGTGTTCAGCTGCAAGCGGGGAGACCGGGCAGGGGCAGGTCACGTTACCCGACCGCACGGCGCTCGAGTTGGCGCAGACGAGTCAAAGGTCGTCGCTTGAAGCCGCGTCGCTTGAAGCCGCAGCATTCGACGTCAGCTCCGAGTGTACGACGGGTGATAGTGCCATGTGTCTCAATCAGGATCGCTTCCAGGTTGAGATTGTGTGGCGGGACTTCGACGGTAACGAAGGGGATGGCCAGGTTGTACCCTTCGGGTCGGATGATTCAGGCTTGTTCTGGTTCTTCGATGCTGACAACTGGGAGGTTTTGGTCAAGGTGCTCAACGGCTGCAGTTTGAACGACCACTATTGGGTATTTGCGGCGGCAACCACCGACGTCGAATACACCTTACGGGTGACTGATACCGCCAATGGGACTGTCAAGACCTACGCCAATGCCCTAGGTGAGGCCTCGCCTAGCGTTACAGACACGGCAGCGTTCATGACGTGCCCTTGATCGATTCTGTCCATAGTCGATTCGTCCATAGTCGATTCTGTTCGTGATCGCGCTAGACCGGTCCCGTCGTCCTGACGGGGCCGGTTGATGTTAGATCCCAGACATTGCCGTCCCAGACCTAGCCGTCCCAGACCTAGCCGTCCCAGACCTAGCCGTCCC
>JAJCXO010000150.1 GCA_029263395.1 Acidobacteriota bacterium
TGGCGCCCGGAAGCGACCGACAACTCGACCCCGTACACTAAGATGATGACCCAAACGGCGGCGCAAGCCGACCACTTTTAACCCGAGGAGGGCCCCCGCATCGACTCGCTCAGCCTACTGGTCGCTTTGAGTCGGAATGGGTGGTCGGAATCGTCGGAATACGCAAGACCCGCTGATCACGTTCACCGAGGGCGCCTGGCCCCCGAGGGTGGCCTCGACGGTGGTGCCAGAGACTTGTTTTCGGAGGAGATGACCTTTCGAGCACGATTGGCTCGCCCAAGTTCGTCTTCCATGGCCCGAGCACCGCGGTGCGGGCCCAAATGTCGGCCGATCATGGATGAAACACCCAGGTGTTTAGCTAATTGTCGACCGACAAACGCGTCCACACCGCGTGCTAACGCAATTGTCGACCGACAAACGCGTCCACACCGCGTGCTAACGCAATTGTCGACCGACAAAACGCGTCCACACCGCGGTGCTAACGCAATTGCTGACCAACAAACGCGGCCGCACCGGGGTGTGTGGCTTTCGTAGCAAAGTTCGAGGTTTCGGCACGTGGGGATTGATCCGTGATGGGCTGGTTCCACTGGTCTTCCCGCCCGGTTGGAGCCATCAGAGCAGGATCGATCAGGCCTCGACCAGGGGAGCGACGCGAAAGTGGCGGGTTTTCGAGCGCTGGCAGCACCGTCGTCGATAATGCTCGGTCGGTCGACCAACCTGGTCTACGACGAGGATGGGCGCCTCATCAAGATCCGGGACTTCAGCGGGCGCGAGTTTCTCTACGACTACGACGCGTTGGGTCTGCTGGAACGGGTGCAGACGCCACCGGTCGCCACCTTCGAGAATGGGGAGTCCGACGCCAAAGGCCAGACTTGGCTGAGTCTGACCTGGGGAGACGCTGACAGTGACGGCTACGCGGAGGAAGTGACGAGCCAGGTCTGGGGAGCAGGGGGCCGCATCAC
The DNA here is from genome assembly GCA_029263395.1 of Acidobacteriota bacterium. Lineage (GTDB taxonomy): Bacteria > Acidobacteriota > Thermoanaerobaculia > Multivoradales > J023 > JAAELT01. Next base: position 963 of record JAJCXO010000150.1, read on the forward strand.
GTTATGGACCTATCCCGCGGAGTAGACCGGCAGCCGCCGCGGGCGTGGCGAAGCGGTAGCAATCGCGACCGCCTCCGATGGACGTGGCCCGGGTGGATCTGCCGCACTGCTGGTCACCAGAATCGAGCGCCAGCCTGATACGAATCGGCCGATTCGTATCGAAGATCCTCGCGGTAACGTCACTGAAATCGAACGTACGGCTTCAGGTCTGCCCACCCGAATCGTCCTGCCTAGTGGTGAGCCGGAAGAGTCTGTAACGACGAGGGAGTACAATACGTTTGGCCAGGTTGCGCCCGCAACCCACCCGAACGGCCACGTGACGTCGAGCTACTATCGGCGGCGGGATCGAGGTAGCTGTCTGGCAAGGCACTGCTCTCAGATTTTGATCGTATTTGCGATGGTTCGACATTCCCCAAAACAAGGCACGCTATGGAAGATAAGCCATGAGAAGACGAGCTGGGTGCCTAGCTATCTTGAGTCTGGCTGTGCTTGTTTGCACTGTGCCATTCTTGTTGTTGATGTGGGATAGAGTTCGGTTAGACTTCGATGCAGAGGGCCGGTTCTTCGATGAATCCAGTGGTGTGGTCTACAAAGATTCCTCGGTTGTCGGCTATTCGCTAATTGGAGCATTTGGAGTGAGTGTCTTTGCACTGCTCCTTGGCTCATCTATCTGGAGTCTTCGAGATGACGGACGAGGAGATTTTAGATGTTCTGAGAAGAGAATCCAGCAGTAAGTCGCCCACACAGCTGGCACTCCTCTTCGATGAAATTACAGATGGCGGGTTGTCTTATTCCTCTCTAATCGGGTGCTTTAGCGTCGCGTTCCCGAAAGTCCCATTGCAAGTCTTGATCGGCTTAGGAAAATGGAAGCGAGTAGGTGGAATGCGGTGGTCAGATGACGATGTCAACCGTGTCCTCGAAGACTGGTTTCCGTACGACCAGGAGTTCGGGGGGTAGTTGCTCGTGGTGTCCTGCCGAGTGTCCGCAAGCCATTCGGCAGGTAGAAGCCGGCGAGGATGCTGTCCCACCGACTGCCGGGGATGTCCTGTTAGAAGACACCGCGCCGCCCGTCATCGAGGCGCCAAGGGGGGCGTTACGGCTGGACAGATCTGGGCTAGGCCGTCAAAACTGTGAGTATTGCGCGATGTCTAGACGGACGGCAGAGAACTGGCCACTCACGTTGTCGCGCACACCGATCGCAACCTGTTGGTCACCCTGTCTGAGGACAAGCGGTAAGGGGTAGTGGGCAGAATTCTTCACTGCTTCGGCCATCTTCTCGTCAGGAATTGCGAGATGGAAAGGGATCTTCTGAACCTTCCCAGCGTTACCCTTCGCATCCTTGGTGCTGACATAGATAGTCAGTGATCCAGACTGAACTGCGTCCTTGGGTAGGAAGCCGAGTTTACTGATTGGAATCTCGATGTTGATCGGCAGCACCGCGGCGTTGTCCTCTCGCGGTACTTCAAAACCTGGTTTGGCGCGGATATCGAGTGGATTGTCGAGCGTCTGATACATGAGGGCAGCCACAGTTGCACCAGCCTCGCGCTCATCAGCCTTGGGCAGACGAATTCCGTCCCGATGGCTGACCAAGTAACGTTGGCCCTTAATTTTGACCTTGACATCGTGTTTCGAACCGGGTTCCCAGTCGGCAGGAGGCGTGAAACCGAGGGAATAAAAAGTCCGCAGTTCACCGACCAGCCCGACGAGCTGATCCGCAAGCTTGCCTGAAGACAGCAAGAGACGGCCACCAGTGGCCTTTGAAGCGTACTCGAGCGGTGCTCGGTAATTCTCCTCAATGGTCGAGATGGCTTCCGAGGTGGCACCCTGTTCGGTGAGGGCGGAGCGGATATCTCCACCGTGATTGCCATTAGCATCAATGCTGTAAATTGTGACACCTGCACGATTCGCTGCGTCGGCCAATTTCTCCATCGGCTGTGTGAGATCAAAGTTTCCGACTGCGCGCGTGTAGTCGTTGTTGAAGTCGGTGTGACGGAGGCCTCGCTCGGGACCAGCGAATCGATTACGGAACTCGACATACAGCCCTTCACCCGGCCGAGTCGGGATCCCCTCACCCACATAAAGCAAGGTCTTGCGACCTTGAATGCCGGCCATTGTTCCGACGACAGCCTCAATCTGACGCAGCGATTGAATACCGCGATCAAATTCTTGGGTGGCGTAGGCGCGGATTCTGGTATTGATCAGTTGGTCTACTGCTAGCGATGCCCGGGCCTGAATGCCACCGCTCGAGCCACGCTCGAGCTCGCCGAAGATCTGCCGGCGCTCGATTTCGATGGTTTCGTTGCGGAATGAGACGCGCTTCACATCGTCCAGGATGCGATCGATAGCTCCTCGATCGAACAGGAAATCGGAGTAGAAGACGAGGCCAGCCTCGATCCCGACAACTGACACCAAATCATCGGGGCCTAGGCTATTGACGGCTTCTTTCAAGGCGCCAAAAGCCCGTTTGCGATGCGAGGAACTCAGTCGCGTGTGATCGATCAGAATGACGACATGCGTCCGTCGGGTGGAGCCAGCACGGATCTCCTCCAGGGAGCGGAACGACGGGTCGCGACTGCCATCCGTGTCGCGGGCTGTGCGTCGCTGCGTGGCTTCGTGAGTTTGGGTGTAGAAGTTTGAAATCGGCAGTTCTTCGCCGTCGAGGCGCAGCTCGAACTCGTCGCGACTGAGCCCGGATACCGATTTGCCGGAGCGGTCGGTGACAACAACGTCAATGTTGATCACCCGTACACTCACTTCTTCGGCGAAGACCCCGGTTGGTGGTGTTTCGGCATCTTGTCCAGTAGCTGGGCTCACAGCCAGAAGTGCCAGGGCGACGGCAAAACTCGTTGCGATGACGCAAGAGGAGGCGTAGGTATGCTCGAGACGATGGAGACGAAGGGCGCGGGTAGAGTGATGGAACAGAGATCGAATATTCAACAGCAACCTCACGTATTGTCGAGTGTGGCGCGGGAGTGCGTTTGGCGGGGCGGCGAAGAGTCAGCCGCTTTCGATATAGTAACACCTGCGAGTGGCGCGATTTTTCACAACTCTCGGAGATTGACCCTATGTTCCGACTGAGCCGTATACTGACTGCTGGAGCACTCCTAGCCCTGGTATCGACACCGATATGGGCCCAAACCGGCTTGCTCAGAGGCACCGTTGTTGACAGCGATGGCAACCCGATTGTCGGCGTCAAGGTCACGGCGTCGTCCGAAGAGTTGACGTCGTTCCGCAAGACGTTGACCACGGATAACAAAGGGCAGTTCAAGCTGCGTTTCCAATCCACCCATCTGCAGTATCAGTTCGAGCTTCTTTTCGAGAAGCCCGGCTACGGCAGCGTAAAGCAGCCGATGTCACCGTCCTCGACACAGCAGATGCGCGAGCGATATGTCTTGGAAAAATCTGAGACGCAGGTGGTGGAGAGCCATGGTGACTTGTCCTCAGTGTTGACTGGTACTTCCAATGCTGCTGTTGGGGCCTTCAATGCCGGCCTAACGGCACAGCGCGAAGGGGATTTGGCGACCGCCCGCAGCAAGTATGAGGAGGCGGTGGCGGCCGATCCAGAACTCGGCCCGGCTTTTGTCGGCTTGGCGCAGGTGTTGTTGGATCAAGGGGAGTACGCACCTGCTGCCGAGACTGCGGATCGAGCTTTGGCTCAGGATGTCAGCCGTGCCGAGCCGCTGCGGGTGAAATACCAGGCTTTGCGTGCTCTGGGCAAGAACGAAGAGGCTGAGGCGATTGCCGCCACGCTCGAGGAGGCCGAAGGTGCGTTGGCTTCGGCGAAGCGAATCTACAACGAGGGCGGAGAAGCCTTTCAGGCGGGGGACAAAGAGACCGCGTTGATTAAGTTCGAGGAGGCCGCCGAACTCGACCCCTCACTGGTTGATGCCCACCACGCCGTTGCAACATTGCAGCTCGCCAAGGGTAACCATGAGGCGTCGGCGACGGCAGCTGAACGAGCGTTGGCTCAGGGCTCCGAAGACATTCGCACCCTCAGGGTGCTCTACGATGCCTACGATGCATTGAACCGGACAGAAGAACTGGCCGACATCGCGCCACGCTTGGCTGCTGTGGATCCGGACTTTGGCGGTTCGAAGCTAGTGGAGCAGGCGGCGGAGCTGTGGAATGGTGGCCATACCGACAAGGCTGTGGCGCTGTCTCGGCGAGCGCTAGTGATCGATCCCAACCTTGCCAAGGCTTATTACTTCATAGGCCTCAACCACCTCTCCGGCGGCGAGAATCCAGAGGCCAAGGCTGCGCTTCAGAAGTTCATCGAGATGGCACCTGATGATCCCGAGGCTGCGACTGCCAAGGAGATGATGAGCTACATCGAGTAGCACATCCTCATGGAGCACCGTCGGTCAGTCGACGGCGCTCCGGTTCAGCCTTTGTTGTCTTCGACCGGGCCGACTTGCACCGAGCGTGTCACTACCGATGTGTCACGTCCGATCATGTCGAGGATCGCCACGCCAACCCGCTTACGTCCTGGGCTGAGCAACAGCTTGTGGGTGTGGACGAGAGACTCACCCTTGGCTGCTTCGACGTGCTCGTCAGCCAGACGAAGTCCAAGCGGCGCGGTATCGACATCCGAGGCTTCGCCTTCCGAACCTGTTGCACCGACGTACAGCTTCAAACGGAGCTCGTGTTGGCCATTCCGGGTCGGCAGTAACACCATATCGCGGAGTGGGATCTTTAGCTGAATCGGCAACATGTAGTAGCCATCGGTGCCATGGGGTTCGGGTCGTCCCCAGACCACTTTGATGCCATCAGGATTGGCCTCATGGTAATAGAGAAGAGCTGAGCGCAAGCTCTCGCGGACCCGAGAGTCTGTCGTCTTGCTGCGGTAGCCCGCCCGATGTCGCAGCCGCAGACCCTTGCGGCGCTCGCGCAACTTGACTTCGACTTTGTGGTAACGACCCAGGTCGGCACCACTTGATGCAATTCCTAAGGAATAGAACGAGCGGAAGTCCTGTGATGCCTTCTCGAGTGCCGGCAAGATTTCGTTCTGATTGACAATTGCACGCCCACCCGTTTCTAGCGCCATGAAGCGGAGCGGCGCCTGGAGGTTTTCCGGCACAACCGAATCCAGAGTCATCCGCAGTCGCCCATCGACGAAACCTGCATACTCTGCGTTGCCGAACTCCATACCACGCAGACCTCCCGCGTCCACGGTGTAGAACGACACGCGGTGTGCATTGGCTAGTCGATTGATCTTTTCGAAACTACGCGTCGTGTCGTGGCGTGGGATCTCACCATAAGGGCCGGTGGTGTCGAATTTCTCCGCTACCGCGTGGAACATCTCTTCGCCAGCGAGCATCGGAATGCCACTCGACACGTGAACCAGTGCTTTGCGTCCCGGTAGTCCACCGAGTGACTCGAGCAGCTTTTCGAGTGCATTGACGGTGTACTCGACGCCATTCATCTGTTCTTCGGCATATTGCCGTGCATAGAGCAAAGCCTGGCTCGCGCTTTCGGACTTGTCGATCCGTCGCAGGGCTGCCATCTGGTCACGGCGGCGGATTGAGGCGAGCCCTACATCATCGGCGATCTCGTCTAGCGAATCAGCGATGACCGAAAAGTCTTTGGTAAACGGTTGGCGTACTTTGAGTGAGCGGCTGTAAGTGACCAGCATTGCTTGGTCGGAGGTGCGGAGAGCACGACCGAGGAACTGTCGAATGGCCGGGAATACCCGGTTTCGCTCGAGTGGATTGATGTTGTAGTTGTCGACGAAAACAATCATCCACAGGCGATGTTCCGGTGCGACACCAGGCTCATCCGACCGTGGATCGAGGGCGAGCGTCGGTTGACGAGGGCTGTCTGGTATAGGTGCCGGTACCTCAGGACCGGCACTCACACGACCGCCGGATACAGCATAGAAGTTGGAGATGTCGACTGGCAGACCATCCTTGAAGACAACAAAATCGTCTTTCGTCAAGCCGTCGACCGGCTTACCCTGCTTGTCCGTGACCCAGACATCAATATTGGCAATCTCGACTTCGACTACGTCGAAAAATTCTTCATCCGTCGCTGCTTCCGGCAGGTTGTCATCGGTCTTGGGCTGAGCCAACACCACGGTGGGGCAAAGCAGGGCGGCAGAAAGTACTGCGGCCAAGAGTACTGTGGTCGAGAGTACTGTGGCCGAAAGTACTGCAGCGGAAAGTACTTTGGCCAGAGGGCCCGAGCGAAGAACCGACGGCTGTCTCAGCGAGCGTGCCGGCGAGCGTTTGGCGGAGGGGATGGACAAGGCGGTCTGGTGGGGCTGCATGAATACCTCCGACGGGTGGCGACAGTGCCGAGGCGGAAGAATAGCAGGTCTATCCCACCTTCTGTTTACCGGCGGAGTGAGCAGGGCCAGGAGACGGTCAATCCAACCGTCTGGAAAACGGTGTGCGCTTCTGGCAAAGTAGGGGGCATGCAAGGCGCCGATCTGCTGCTTCATCGTCTCGACCGGCTAAAGGCACTGCGTCGGGAACGACAACGAGACCCGGGGCGGGAGGCTCGCCTGCGCTTGATTACCGAATGGCAAGTTGAACGGTTAGCGACAACACACGCTGACCTGTTGGGCAACCCTCGGTATCGCACTGCGGTAAGATTCTTCCTCGATGACTTGTACGGTCCGATGGACTTTCGCCAGCGCGACAACGAGTTGGCACGGATCTCGCCGATGTTGGCGCGGGTCCTGTCCGAGAATGCGCTACGCACGATGGGCCGGGCGCTCGAGATGAATATCCTCACCGAAGAAGTGGATGCCGCGATAGAGCGTTCGTTGAGCGACCTCGGTTTTCCCGACACCTTGGACGAAGAGGTCTACGTCCGTGCTTTGCGTCGATGTGACGACGCCGACAAACGACGCCGTCAGATCGAGTTGATTCGGGAGGTTGGAGAGGATCTCGACGAGATCGTCTCTCGGCCGTGGATCGAGCGTGCGTTGAAGATGGCTCGGCGCCCAGCCTCGTTGTCCGGCCTGGGAGATCTCCATCAGCTGCTCGAACGGGGGTTCTACGCTTTCCACGGTATGCGAGGTGCCGACGAGTTCCTCGAAGCAATTGTCGGCCGCGAGCTCGAGATCCTGGAGCGAATCCAAGACCGCCACCCGCGACCGTTTCGATTAGAGGACAGCTGACCAGACGCCCTAACCGAAGGCCGCAATCTGTTGGGCAGCGTCCTCGATGCAAAAACTGCGCTGGCTCAGACTCTCTTCCGAGGCGTGCCCGAGAGTCTCGAGCGTTTCGATTGCGTCGCTCAATAGATCGTGGCGAACGCATTGGGTGCCACCATGGAGCTCGTCTGGCAATCGTTGATCCAGGCGTGGCTGAATCGACTCCGCGAGCTCAGCCAGTCGATGGTCGATCGCCCGCAGCTCGCGGGCCGTTTGTAGAAGGGAAGTCTGAACTTCGGAGATGCTGGTGTGATGATTGGGCATAAGGGGCCTCCTGGAAAGATGGATCGATCGCGACGGAAATCGGATCGCCGCTTCTGGAGGGTCAATCGATCGTGGCAGCAAGAACCGGCAATCGGAGGCGAATTAATCTGCTAGAACACTCATTCGCTGCAAAAGCCGATCCAAGAACGGGTCGAGAGGTCGGTCGGCCTGTGGACTCTGCCGCAGCTCCGGAAACTCGCCGGATCTCTTGCAAGATGCCTGGATTAGATCCCATCCAGATAACACGCCGAGAGCTCGGTCGGCCTTGTGGGCTGCGCCTCAGCTCCAGAACTCGCCGGATCTGTTACGAGAAGCCTAAGCCTTTTTGGTGCTATCGGATACGAGATGCGAACAGGTGCGACGCTCAAGTATGCTCGCTGCTTGCTCGCTCCACAAGATCTCCCTCCCTGAGCCGAAAATGGCAAAACGAGCCGAGATCTAGCTACTAGGCTCGAGGGTCAAGGTACCTCGCGGAATGGTAGGGCAAACGAAGAAGTATGGACAACGCGGACAGGTCATCGGATCAGGTTTGGGTGGAAAGGCTCCTGCTTGCATATCGAAAAGTAGGCGTTGGCTTTTTTCGATGCGGTTGATGACCCTTTGGACAGACATGTTGACGATCGTTCGTCGTCGGTCGGTGAGGTGGAGTACTTCGAGGTCGAATCCGTCTAGGCCGTACCGTAAGCGGGCGCCAGCCTCGAACAAGCCGTAGATCGTATCGTCGGCCTTGAACGAGCCCTTGCGGCCAGTTTTCAGGAGGCGAATCAGCGTCCGATCCTGTGACAGAGGGATCCAAAGATCTGGTTCGACTGTAACCGTGCCAGCCGGCAAGGCGACGGTCAACGGTTCGATAGGGTCGAGCTGTAGTCCGTCGTGAGCCTTGACCAAATTGGCGATGATGGTGTCTGCCAAGCTGCGGTACTGGTATTCGAAGGCATGGCCCGCGGGGCCAACACGCTGCCATGCCTTTTCCAACTTGGTGGTTATCTCGTCGAGCTCTGGAAAGGGGCCTGCGGGCTTGGCCTTCAACCAGTCGAGCACTTCGTAGATGGCGCGATGGGTTTTGAGAAACGCCCCTACTCGTAAGGTACCCGGAAGACCGAACAGATGACTGTAGAAGTAGCGACGGGGGCATCGCTCATATGCGGCAAGATCACGGCCCGGTGTCGACTGCAAGCCGAGTCCATCAATTGCAACCAAAACGTCCGGTTCCGTTGTCATCGGCGAATCGATCGGTGCCACTGTGTCGGCATGGACGCGTGGGGTCGCCAGGCCCAGGGCCGTTAGAAATCTCGAAGGGTTGCGTTGTACCGCGCCGGCTTTGCGCGACCGATAGAGATGGAGATGCGTCTTGGAGCGCGACAGGCCGACGAAGAACAAACACTCTTCTTCCGCGTGGTGAGACTCACGAAGAGCCTCACGATCAGCAGCTTCAAGGCCATCTGCCCCGGTGACCATACCGTTCGGTGGCGGGCATCGCGGGGGCCGGAAGTTCGACGGTAGACTGCTGGTGGTCATCGCCGGAATGTGTACGGCCTCGAATTCCAGGCCCTTACTACCGTGCAGTGTCATCAACTTGACGCCATCGAGATGGAGGGCAGTGGCCGGGATTTGTCGCAAGTCCCTCTCTTCGGCGAGCAGTACCAACCGCCGCACTTTGTCGAGCAGTCGGGTTGGTGGGTAGCCACGTCCACCGGGGCGGGCCTGACGGACGAAGTTGAGGAATTGGTACAGCGCTACACATTGCATCGGCTGCCGAGGGGATCGGTGGCAAATCAGATTGCGGAGATAAACGCTGGTGTCGAATAGATAATGCGCCAGAATTTCCCAAGGTGTGGACGTGCGCTCGGCATCGGCCAGTTCTTGATTGAGTCGCTCGAAGCCGACTACAGCGTCGGGGCTCAACCCTGCGATTTTGTCGAGCTGATCGAGCCCGTCCATTGTCGAGAGTTTGAGCTCCCGGATCTTGCTCAGATACGTGCGAAGGTCTTCGAGTGGGATCGCATAGTGAGGGAAAGCGGCAATCCGCATCAGCGCACCGCCACGAGCGTCTGACACCAGCCACAACAGAGAAAGCATGTCCCGAACCTCGTCACGCTCGAACAGGCTGCCGAGGTGAAGCACTGGCAGGCCGCGGGCCTCCAGGCCGAGGGACAAACGGTTGAGCTGGGCGTTCGAGCGACAGAGCACTGCTTGATCCGCCAACGCCACCCCTTGCTGGTCGCGCAATTCGACGATCCTGGCCGCGACCGCAGATACCTCCTGTTCACGGTCGGACAGGATGCGGATCTCGGGCGGATAGGACGGCGCATCCGGTCGACGGGTGGCACGGTGGTGGGATTGCAGCTGCAGGTCCAGCATTTGATCGGATACACGCATGGTCTTGGCAAAGCGCGTCACGGTGTCGACGATCTCACCGCTGGAGCGATAGTTGATGCCCAGAACCTTGCGTTCAGCGCCAGGGAAGTCGTCTCCGAATCGCACCATATTGGAGGCTGAGGCACCGCGGAACCGGTAGATCGCTTGCCGTGAGTCCCCGACGACCCACAGTCGCCGTCCCTCAGCAGCGATTTGTTGTAGCAGTCGAGCGCTGGCACGGTTGACGTCTTGATATTCGTCGACCAAGACGTGACGGTGTCGCAATCGCACCGCTGTTCGTACCGCAGTATGGGATTCCAGGAGACGCGTTGATTTCATGATCAGGTCGCCGAAGTCCACCGCTTTGCGCCAATCGAGGGTGCGTTGGTACATCTCGTAAACCTTGGCGACTTCGAGGGCCTTGTCGGCTGTCTGGCGTTCTTTGTCAGTGCTAGCTTGGGCCCGCATCTGCGCGGCAAGCGCTTGGTAAGCCTCAGCATCCACCAATTCGTCTTTGGCGCGTGAGATGGCGACGAGCATCTCGCGCAGCACGAGCGCAGGCTCGTAGAGATTCTGATGATGTTTGAGGCCGAGGGCGGGCAAGGCTTCTTCGAGCAATGCGATGGCGTCGCTTCGGTCGTAGATACGAATCGTATCGTCGAGCCGTACTAAGTGGTGGTGCTGACGCAGGAGCTCCAGCCCGAAGGCATGTAGCGTGCCGGTCCAGATTGTCGGCGCTTGATGCGGCAACACGTCGGCGACTCGATCGGTGATCTCACGGGCGGCTTTATTCGAGAAGGTCAGCGCTAGGATCGACGCTGGATCGACACCGCTATTGATGAGCCGCAGGATACGCGCAATCAACGTTCGCGTCTTGCCGGTGCCAGGGCCAGCTTCGAGCAGTAGTGGACTACCGTCGTGCTCGGCAGCGGCGCGTTGGAACGGATCGAGACTGAGCTCAGGTGTTGCTGACTCGGGCAGGTTCGGTTCGGAATTCGCAGGAGCTTCTGGTGCTGAGATGACCGGTGGCGGTGTCGATTTCGCCGGTGGCGGTGTCGATTCCGCCGGTGGCGGTGGCGTCAACAGAGACTCACACAGTTGTTGACGGACGAGGTCCAACGGTAACTGACAGCGTGCGGCGATGGTCGAGGCCCCTAGCTCTTCGTCGAGAAACAAGCGGCGCGCTTCGTGCCGAGGCAACAACAGCTCGCGAGCGTAAACGTTGGCTTGCAGTTCTTGCCGCTCACGGACGCCGTAGGAGGCGACCCGTTGGGACCCAGCAGGAGTTGGCTCGTCCGGCGTCGATGCGTCGGTGTCTTCCAAACTACAAACCAGAGTGCCCTCGTGCAACTCGAGGTGGCCAAGCTCGTGGGCAACCACCGCGGCGGCTTGATCGCGGGCGACCTCGGCGTTGAAGAAAATCGCCTCGACGCCGCGGTCGAGCACCGCCTCGGCGCCGTTGAGGAGGGTGTCGCCTGGAGCGAGTGGAAACACGTCGTAACCCTGCCGGCGACAACAGGCGTCAATCAACTGCCAGCTGGTGGCTGGCTCTTCGTCGACATTTACCAATACCTCGCGGCGTTTCGATCGTGCTCGACGCCGAACCAGCTCCAGGGCCTCCATCGACCGGCCTCCATCTACTCGCGGGTCAGCAAACCCGCCTTTGCCTCGTCGTCGAGAGACGAACGCTGCACGGCGTCAGTGAAGGACTCCTTGGAACCCGCTTCAGGGTGGCCCGTCGATTTGAAGCTCAGGCCAGCCGGAACCGACGCCGGGGCAGCCAGATGTGCGTTGATTACGGCTGCCGGCACCTGCAGGGCAGAAGCAAGATCTTGGCTGAGCGAAGCGGGTAGGGTGTCAGCGACGATCCGGCGGTCCCGCAGCTTGGCTAGCAGGATCTTGTCCAGGCCGACGGTGGCAGCAACGTCCAGCAGTTCGGCAGGTGACAGCGACTCAAATGGATTTGGCGGTGCATGACGCCTGGCGGAGGCGGCATCGCGGGCGTCGAGTTGTTGGCGAAAACGGTCGAGAGCAGCGGGCACAGCAGAGGTGTCAGCTAGATGGCTGTCTTCCGGGGTCTCGCGCTCGAGACTGTTGCCTTCAAGACTGTTGCCTTCCGGCAGTTGATCCTGCAGCACCCATTCGACGGCGAATTCTGTCAGTTCAGTGGTGAACTGCGGGTAACGATGGATCGTTGCTTCGAGGATTGTGGCGTCCAGCGGATCACCGTTGGCCAGCAGGTCTTGAAACGCGTCTTGAAGGGCGGGAGAGGAGTTCTTCTGGCTCATTCTGGGGTCTCCCGGAAGGCCTGCAACCTGAGCTCGGCTCGGCGTAAGCGGTTGCGCAAGGTCCGTTCGGAGCATCCCAACAAACCCACCAAATCGGGTCGAGCCTTGGCTTGGGTGCGCAGAGGGATTCCGGCCAAGCGATGGAGCACCAAGACGTCGCGCTCGGGAGCGGCCAGAGAGGCCAGGGCTTGACGGATCAGCAGACGATCCTCTTGCCGCGCTCGGTCGGGTCGCAATCGGTCGATAGCTGGCAGCTCGTCGCCGTCGCTCGGACCGGTATCTTCGAGTTGGATGTGACGCTGGTCGTGTCGTCGGTATCGTCGACAGGTGTCGATCCGCAGGCGTTTCAGGGCTAATCCGAATCGGACCTCGAGAAAGTCTGCCTCGTCTCCTTGATCGAGCAGCGAAAGGGCCAATTTGCCCAACACGTCCTCTCGCACCTCACGAGCGGTGGTGGGAGAGAACCCACGAATGCTGCCGCGTAGGCTAGCCTCGCAGCGGTGCAGGAGGATTGGTGTCAGGTCTTCGGCTAGTCGCCGGGAGCCGCGTCGAAGATCTTGGCGAATCAGATACACCAGGCATTCGGAAGATAGGGGGTCTTTATTCTCAGGTGTGGCTAAGGCCCGTGCTCGTAGGTAACTGACCGGTCGCGTGATCACGCTGGCGATTTCCTGTTCAATCCTAGCTGGTCGCCGCAAACGCTCACCACTTCGGGTCCGGCGGGTGAGCGGCACCACAGACTCGACGGTGGCGGATGCCATCGCCACCTCACTCATGGTTTATCGTCCGAGCGCGTGGCAACCGGCAACTGGATCGAAGAATCATCGGGCCAGAATCGGGGTTGTATACGTCGTGCATGGGCAGATCGTGATCACGCAGTTCGACTGAGATCTCGTCCGAGAACTCTGGAGGTCGCAGGGTAGCTCAGCGAGTCTCTAGACTCTCATACTCCCACTGACCCTCGCAAACCGCGAGCGGTGACGGCTTGCTAGATCTCGTCTAGATTTGCCATTTTTGGCTCAGCCCGCAAGACCAACCGAACTCTGGATGCGGTCTTGGACGGATCTTGCGAGCGATCAGGGCGCGGCTGGCGTACTGGCGGGGCCTTCGGGCTCGGCACACCAGCGGTAGGCGGCAATTGCTTCGAGCTCTCGGACGAAGATCTGATCATTGCTAACCGCCAAATGCCCCCAGGTTTCTGTGGTCGCGATTTCCCGACTGTCGAGTACATCGAGGGCGGCGGGGTGGGCGCGGATCAGGTGCAGCTCACCACCCTCATCGAGCGCAAGGATTTTGTCCCCTTGCGTCGCCATGCTCCAATACTTGCCGAAGGACTGGCTGGTCCAGCAGCCCTCACCGGTCTCGAGGTTGAGGCAGGCGAACCGGCGGTTTTGGAGGTGGAGGTAGGCGTGGTTGTCGATCACGATCGGTGAGGACATGTAAGCTTGGATCTTGTGCTTCCAAGTTTCGGTGACTTCAAACGCTTCATCGGCGCCCGAGATATCAAACCGGAACGAACCGTTGCGGTAGGAACTGGTAAACACTGAGTCGTTCCACACCGTCGGCGTCAAAATGTTCATCCCGCGGAAATGCGGCACAGCTTGACTCCACAGGACGTCGCCATCCTCTGGAGCGACGCCGTAGAGCGTCGTGCGCGATTGCACAACCAGCTGATCTCGGCCGGCGAGAGAAGCGAGAATAGGGGACGCAAACGCTCCACTGACGTTGATTGCTCCAGAGTCTTCGAGGCTGCGCCAAACAGTTTGGCCACTGCGCTTGTCGAGCTTGACGAGGGAATTCGCCGCTTGCACGTAAAGATGGTCACCAATCACCAGCGGCGAGCTGGCGAATCCAAAGTGCGGGGGCTCGGTGCTGAAGCGCGCCGGAAAGTCCACCCGCCAGCGCTCTTTGCCGGTGTCAGCTGCGAGTGCAACAATCACCTCGCGGATGCCGCCGACGAATAGTGTCTCGCCATCAAAGGCTGGCGTCGAGCGGATCCAGGATCCGTTGCTGGCGGCGAAGAAGGGGACTTTCCACGTCCCGGGCCAGCTCGCCCGCCACAACTCACGCCCCGTTCCACGGTCGAGGGCCCGGACCACCTCATCGTCGCCGCTGGTCTCGGCCACGAAGACACGATCCGAAGCGACGATCGGGCCTGGATAACCTTTGCCGAGCTCAACTCTCCAGGTTGAGCGTAGGCACTTCAAGTGTTCTGGCCATGGCGCCCCTCCGGCTTGCCCATCGCGATGCGGACCTCGCCATTGGGGCCACAAATCATCCCAGTTGTCGTTTGCGGCGACCGGAGCTGTGGGCAAGATGAGCAGAATTAGGACAGCAGCGAGCAGATAGTTTGATGGCGTGCGCATGACTCTTTCTCCTAAATGGCAAGATGCCTATAGGGAGCCATTCGGCCAGCCGAATTGAATGGATGTGACGATACGTCAGGGCCTGGCGAGCCAAGGCGCCAAGTCGACGCTTCATCGTCGACCTCTAACAAGTCAATAGGGTGGGAGATGTGATTATGTAAGATCCCCGGAGGAGTCTCTGGGAACTTACTCCCTCGCCACCTAGGGGACAGGGAACGAAGGAACGACAACTTCCGCTGGCGCGATACGATGATCGCTTCGTGGAGTCCACTCTAGCTCTTGAATTCCGGCGTATAGGACCATTTCCCAGACCAGTGGCAGAGTCACTTGGAGCTCGGCAACGCGGTCTGCAATCAGGCTCATTAGCGCTTGCCGTTGATCAACTTCCAGCGTGTACATCGCTTGTTCGATCCATGCATCTAGGGTTGCGTCTGAGAGCCGTGAGTCATTGGCAATACCGAGACCCGTTCTAAGATCTTTCGAATGGACGATGTTGGCGTAGACATCGTTGGCATCGTGAATGGCGTTGTGCCATTTGAGTAGCGTGATGTCATAGAGACCCTTCTCTGAGAGCTCATGAAACTCCTTCGGGGGGAATACTTGCAGTTCTGCTGCAATTCCGGCGTCCGCTAGTTGATCAGAGATCAATGAGCACAAGTGGATGTCACGCTCCAGGCAGAGAAAACTCACACTGTTGACTGGATGGCGAGAAGGAATGCTATTCAAAAGCCTGTTGGATTGCTGAAGGTCCCGCGACAGGGCTGAGTTTCGAACGACAAAACCTGAACTATTAGGGCTCACCAATTGATTGGCGGTTCGGGCATACTGTTTGAATCCATCGATGACCAAAGCATCACGATCGAGCGCTAGGTCAACAGCAGATCGGAAGGCCGGATGTTGTGGTAAGTCGCGTTCTATGTTGAACTTCAGATAGTAGACCCCCGGACTCAAACGGGAGAAAATCCAAAGGTCATCGCTGCTGTCGACCGTGTCGGCCCAGGCAGGATTCAGTTGACCAAGGTGAGTTTGTCCGGCGAGCAGTTGTGTAACGACCGACTCGGCGTTGGACTCCATCTGGAAGGTGACATCTTGGGCTTCAGGGGTGATCCCCCAATAGTCGGAGAAGCGTTGTAGTTTGACATGTTCTTCCGGTTTGAGCTCTGTCCAGAGATAGGGGCCGGTGCAGATTGGAGCATCGATACCATAGGGGGTCCCAGCGGGCATGATGCCGATGAAGGCAAGCTGCTTGAGAAGCAGCGGATCTGGGTGGTGAGTCGAGATGTCCAACAGGTAAGGGTCAACGTGAGTCACTTCCGAAATGGTTGCCAGTCGAGTCCGGAATCGACCCTTCGGGTGGAATTTTGCTCGCTCGAGACTGTGTTCTGCGTCGGTAGCGGTGAAAGGTCGACCATCATGGAATCGGACATCTTGCCGCAGTTTGAGGCGTAGGGTGGCGGGTTCAACCCATTGCCACGAAACGGCGAGTCCGGGTTGGATCTCGCCTTCTCCGTCAAACTCGACCAGCTTCTCACAGACGCTGGCAAAGACGCTTTCTGAGCTGATGGTGTGCTCTTCGTGAGGGTCGGGAGAATTCAGTTGACCTATCAGCGCCAGGCGCAGCGGGAATCGGCTGCTATCCGAGCTCTCAGTGCCATAACTCAGGTTGTCGATCGTGAAGACGGCGACCAGTGCGATTGCGGTCGGCAAGATTAAACAGAAAGCCGTCGTCGAACGGACGTGGGAACGTTGCATGCTGAAACTGCCTCCGAGCCACAAGTGGCAATCGGTAAGTACGGAACTGGGTAGAGTTGGTCTACCCAATACGACGTTGGGTTGCAGCGGAGTGGTTGAGGTCCCAGGGCTGCAATTCCAACGTGCCCAGTTCAGCAGTGGCCCGTAAAGGGCAACATTACGACAGGTGAAATGTTGCTTGCGAGAGCCGATGGAGAATTTAAATGTTTACATTAGGTGCGAATCAGAGACTTGCGCAATGCATACTGACTGTGAATAAGCGGGGCGTTGCGCAAGTCCACGAGAGGGTGCCTCGAGAGGAGATATCCTCGGAGCCCGAGAGTGGGGCGGTCGTCAGCTCGACGCTTCGCGTGCTTCGAGCAGGAAGTTGGCGACTTCTTCAATGTCGCCGGTAATCGACTCGACCCGACTAGCTAGCGCGTTGTGGGCGAGTTGTGTCGGTACCGCGACGATCAAACCGGCAGCGGTAGTGGTCAAGGCTTCCTTGATCCCCAGGGCGACCATGCCGGGATTGGAGGTGCCAAAGTTGGCGAGCCCGTCGAACGACTCCATCATGCCGGTCACCGTACCCAGAAATCCCAGTAGGGGAGCGGTCATCGCGGTGGTTGCCAAGATACCAAGCCCGCGATGCAGGCGTCGAACTTCGCCCTGCGCCCGGCGCTCCAGGGACTTCTCGATATGGGACGATGAACTGGCAAAGTGTCGGAGTCCGGCGATGGCGACTCGGGGTGCCGGGCCCGGGGTTGCCTCGGAGATTTTCATTGCATCGGTCACGGAGTGCTCTTCGAGCAGGGTTTTGGTCAAGCCCGTAAGGTACGTCTTCATGTCGGTGCGTGCTTTTCTGAGGGCTATCCCTCGTTCGACAAATGAACCCAACGCAACGATCGAAAAAACTAATAGGGCCCACATGACCCATCCACCCTGAGACATCAGATCCATCACACTGGTTTCGACTTCCATCGTGGTCATTTCCATCCGAGTACCTCCTTTGGAAGACTTGGACACGCCGAGACTGATTTCGGTTCCGTTAAAATGTTTCTTGAAGTGACAAATTTGAAGCCGTACTGTAGAGGCAGTAGTTAGGTCGCTGAAACATGAACTCTGTCATTTTGATCGTTGCTGCTTTCTTTTCTTCCACCTTGACCGCGATTATCGGTCTTGGCGGTGGCGTGCTGTTGATTTCGTTGATGCACGGATTGATGCCAACTGCGGCGATTGTCCCGGTGCACGGTGCGGTTCAATTGGCGAGCAACGTATCCCGGGCGGCGTTGGGCATTCAGCACGTCCAGTGGCGACTGCTCGGGGCTTATGCTGTCGGTGCGGTGCTGGGGGCGGCGCTCGGGTCTCGCGTCGTGGTGACGGTGCCGGAGACGGCGCTGCCCATGCTGCTCGGCGTGTTTGTGCTGATCGTGACCTGGGCGCCGAAAAGATGGTTTGCGGTACGGTGGCCAGGCAAGTTCACTACCGTCGGCGCGGTGCAGACCTTTATCTCACTTTTTGTGGGTGCTGCCGGTCCGTTGGTGACGCCGGTGTTGTTACGCGAAGGGCTGACCCGCGATCGTATTGTGGTGACCCATGGCGCGATGATGACCTTGTTACACTTGCTCAAGATCGTCACCTTCGGTTTTCTCGGCTTTTCTATGACACCCTACTTGCCGCTGCTTGCAGGGATGGTCGTCAGTGCCACTCTAGGGTCGTGGGTTGGCACCCGCTTGCGGTCGCGGGTGCCCGAAGCGCGATTCAAGACGATCTTGAAAATCGCCTTGACGCTCTTGGCGTTACGCCTGATCTCGGGAGTCCTGTTCTAGACTCGAGATCCGACGTTGCCTCTCACAGCGGCCGGATCTTGTACTTCAATGTGACGGGTGAAGCCAACTGAGCTGCGTTGCCTGATCCACTCTCGACACCAGTCGCTCGGTCGAGAAGATCGAAGACCAGGTTGCGGGTTCGTGTACGACTCTGACTGCCGGCACCGTCCGGCGACCCATTGTAGGCGTACCAAATGACATAGGTGTCGGCTAGCTTGATACGGGTCGGCTGGTCGAGCTCGATCTCGATGCCACCGGCCAGCCGTCGATAGCGGATCTTGGTGACCTTGTCGAACCATACCTCCTGCTGTCCGTTCATTGGGTAGACCGTGCCACTGAGCGTCTCGAATTCGACATTGATGGATTGCTCCCAGGCCATCCCCAAGCCACTAGGGATGCCGTAGTAGCGGTAGGAGAGGCCGTTTAGGGGCAGGGTTTCGACGACGTCGGTGAAGGCATCGGCAGTGTTGCCCGGGCCAACCTCGGTCGTAACGGTCACCAAGTCGTCTGAGATGTCGAACTTTCTGGTGTATGGCACCGGTGCGGTCAGGGAGGGGAGAGTTGTGGTACTGAATGGCGTCGAGGTAGCTGGGATGTTGCCGGAAACCTTGGCGACCGAACTCTGAGTGCCTGGCACCAGAGTTGCCGCCGGCCAGTCGGTGTGGGTGGCTGAAGTCAACGCGCCGGCGGACGATTGCAGCCACACCGTATGTTGTGCCCAGCGCCACCACTCACTGGCTCCTTCAGCAACCGGTGGCAAGCCATAGCTGCCCCGTTTGCGGGTGTAGATCACCGCGCCGCCGTCATCGTCGAAGAGGTACGAAAAACCGCCGCCACCAAAGCCCTTGCGGCCGCCTTCAACCCGGCCAACGTGGATCATCGAGCTCAATTCACCCTCTTTGGCGAAAAGGAAGTCGTCGTCAAACACTTCGACGCGATCGCCTGGGCGCTCGACCGGATACAGTTCCAGGTCTGGATTCTGGGCCAACTCGTCGGCCCAGTCTTGGAACAGCGGCGTGTTACCGCCTTGATGGTAGTGCTGATGCAACAGCACTTCGTAACTGGGGCGGTAGTAGCCGAAGTTGTAGGCCTCCCAAGGCTGGACACCTTCGTAACAATTGCTGGCCTGTGGGCTACAGGTCAAAGCGGGCGGGTTGTTGTTGAACCAGGGATGATTGGTCAGGTTCTTACCACCCTCGATTTGGATGACGGTCAACCGCGCGGTCCTTCCGGCCTGGTTGAGATCAACCCCCCAAGCATTGGGGGCGATGTGATTGATCTCGTAGGTATCCAAGGGATCCCAGCCGGCGAGTTGAGGGAACGCCCACGGATCGTTGGTGGTGATGGCGTTGAAGGGACTGGCGATGTGAAGAATTTGGGCGCCATGGGCATCTCCCGCGGTGCGTGTGTTGAACAGATTGGGGGCGGTGCGGTAGTTGTATTGCCCGTCGGGATCGCGGACGGTGAGATGGGCTCGCAAGCTGCTGAGTTGATGGCAAGCATCCACAATATCGTTGACCAGGCTTGTTGGTCCAAGCTCCAGCTCCATCCGAGCCAAGCGGCAGGTATGTTGGATATTTAGACCGTTGTAGCTGGAATCCCAGGCGCCGTCGTCGCGAAAATAGCCCGCTGGGTCGAAGTGGGCGTTGGGGCCGGAGTAGAGTGAGCCGACGTAGTCTTCGTAAGCAGCCATGGCGACCGGTGAGCCGGTCATGTGCTGGACCAGAAAAAGACCGGGAGCCCCGATTGTGCTGCGATTGAATTGCGGCGGCCACACGAAGGCTTTCCACAGCGCCAACCGTTCCGCCAGGCGAACAAAGCCTCGGTCGAAGGCCGCCACAGCGGTTGCTGGCAAACCTTGGCGAATGGCCCAATACGAGCCGACAAGAGTGGAGAAGCCGGAGGCGGTGTTGTACGCATTGTTGGTGCGATTACCCAGTTGGCCGAGCCCCGGGAAGTTGGTATTGGTAAAAGCTGGCGGCTGAGGACCAAGCGCCCCATTGAGCCACAGGCCCCTGGACATCTCTCCACAGCTTCCCAGGTTGAAAGCGATGCCGTTCAGCGAGGCGTCTTGATAATCCGGCGGAATCATCTGACAGGTGGTCCAAGCGCTTGAAGGCAGCTGGCAGTCAGGGTTGGTGTCTGTGCTCGCCTGGACATAGTTGTCCAGGAGGTTCAAGGTTTGGGTTGGGTTGAGACCCGGCAAGAGACCGTTGTCACGGGTCTTGTGCTGCTGATCGATCATGATCAGCTCGAGGGCCAGCACTGCTGCTGCCCGATTCCTCATTTCGGGCATACCGAAGTAGGGATTGCCGTCATAGTCCCAGGCGTATATGAGGCCGTAGCCGGAGGCCTCACCCAACGTGCGCGGTTGGACGACAAACCGTTGGTTGTCGATGCCATGAGGGGGAATCGCAGGGGCGTTTCCTTCCATGTAGTCGAGGGTGAACGCGACCGGCGGGATGTTCATCATGCGGGTATAGGGTTGGCTCTCGCTTTGGGACATCAACCAGATCGCCTCGACTTGGCGCAGCTGGTTGGCCGGCAAGCCGCCCTGGCCGGTTCCGAACAAGACCGAGGGATTGACGAACGATGGCATCGGGCTGCCGAAGTCGAAATGACTGGGATGATTGAGGGTGGAGAGGTAGTCATAGAGTTCTTGTTTCCAATCGGCATCCGGATCACAGGCGTGGGTTTGCGTAGGAATTTTGACCGCTTGGGCATCGGGTGTCCCCAGCGAACCCATCAACAGAATTGCGAGGGCTGTTCGTAGAGTCCGAATTTTCATCAGATGTGCCTCCTAAAGATGTCTTGGGTGCCATCGACCCACATGGATCAACCGGCCAACTCGAGGGCTCGTCGTCGGGCGAACCCTCGAATCGTCCTCAGAGGCGGAAGACGGCCAGCAAGTCCCTCATCGAAGATGGATAGAGTTGCTGCGCCCCGCGTGCCTCTATAATCAGAGGTGAGGTTTATGTAATGAAACGGTTCAACTCACCGCCCCCAGCCCTAGCAGCCCGAGTCCTCTTATGCCTCCTGGTCTGCTGGTTCTTTTTTGCCCCAGCAGCTTCTTTTGCTCAGCCCGCTCCGGTGATCGACTTGGCGACGGTGTCGCCGGACGATGGGTTGTTACGCCGGGTCTACGGCGCTACCGGTGACGGCCGATTTGGCCTGCCGGTAGCTGGCGGTTCTGACTGTGACGGCGACGGCCGGGTGGACTATGCGGTGGCATTTATGCTCGCCAGCCCCTTCGGCCAGTTCTCGGCCGGCGAGGTGAATCTGATTCTGGGTGATGGCACGACCGGTGGCATCGTCGATACCGCGGTTGACGATCCTCGGGTGTTGCGTTTTTTTGGGACTCAAGTACGAGAAAACGCCGGCAGCGAGATCTGGATGGACGACGTCACCGGCGATGGACTCGGAGACCTGTTGATCAGTCGTCAGAACTACACCCCTGATGAGGCGCGTTTGGGTGCCGGCGCGTTGACGGTGGTGGTTGGCGGACCGGCGTTGAGAGCCCAAGCGGAAAGCCTGCAAGGGGTTGACCTGGCAGCGCCACCGGCCGGTATCGTGTTGACGACGTTTGTCG
The DNA here is from genome assembly GCA_029263395.1 of Acidobacteriota bacterium. Classification (GTDB taxonomy): domain Bacteria; phylum Acidobacteriota; class Thermoanaerobaculia; order Multivoradales; family J023; genus JAAELT01. Next base: position 22,547 of record JAJCXO010000150.1, read on the forward strand.
GGCCGTCGCGTCTCGACCGGCTCGGCATCTGGATGCGCACCGGTGACGTCGACGGCGACGGCATCAACGACATTGTTGTCGGTGCCGATCAGGAAGACCTCGGAGTCGAAATCAATCGTGGCGCTGGTTACGTCATCCGTGGTGGCGCCCATTTGGCGGCAGGAGGTGTGATCGATCTCGCCCAGCCGGAGTTGACGCCGTTGGCCCAAGACATCGCCAAGATCACTCCGCCGGCAGGCTCGAGCAGGTACCACCTTGGAGCCACTTGCCAGATCGCCGATCTCGACGGCAACGGGCGCAGCGAAGTACTCCTGGCGGCTGCCTTGAATCGAGCCGGTGCCAGCCTGGAGGCTGACGGTGCGCCACCCGGCTCGGCTGAAGCTTCGGGGGGAGCTCCTGACGGCACCGTGTACATCGTGTGGGACGACAACTTCCCAGCCGAACCATGGCCGGTCGGCTACAGCTTCGATATCTCAACCTCCCCGGGCAGCCGCAGCATCATCAACGGCGAGACCTTCAACATCGGCTTCGGCGAGGAGATGCTCGGTGGGCTGGACTACGATGCCGACGGCCGGGCCGACCTTTTTGTCGGCGATCTGGTGGCTGATGGCACCGCGACGCGGGATCGGGCGGGCTCTGGCCTGGGCCATGTGGTGTTCGATGCCGCAGCGCTGAAGGGTTTGGAGTTTGACATGGAAACACCGCCGCCAGGGTTGCGAGTGACCCGGATCCTGGGTCCATCGACCGGGGCGATTGCCGCCGATACCGCGGCCCATGGTGATTTTGATGGTGACGGCTTCAGCGATTTAGCCTTTACCGGCCCCCACGCCCGGCCCTTGGGTCGCCTCAACGCCGGGGTTGTCCATGTGTTGTTTGGCCAGCTCACTGGCTGGCCGGCGACCATCGATCTGGCGATCGACAACTTTCCGTCGCCAGATGAAGTGAGGATTGCCGAGATCCAAGGGGCTCGCGGCGCCGCGCCCAACGATATTGGTGACACCTTGGGTTACAGTGCAGCCGCTGGTGACGTCAATGGCGATGGCTTGACCGACCTCATCGTCAACGAGATGGTTGGTAATGGTCTGGCCCCGGATGCAATCGACGTCGGCAACCTATTGGTGATCAGCGGGCGGGCGCTAGGCGGCGAAACCTGCACACCGTCCGACACCGCCCTGTGTTTGAGCGACAACCGATTCCGGGTCGAAGTCGAGTGGGAAGATTTTGTCGGCCTCACCGGTCGCGGCCATGGCATCGAGCTGACCGACGACACCGGCACCTTCTGGTTCTTCGATGCCGCCAATGTCGAACTGGTGGTCAAAGTGCTCGATGCCTGCGTTCGATTTGAACGTTTCTGGGTGTTTGCCGGTGGCCTGACCGATGTCGGCGCAGTGATCACCGTCACCGACACCTTCACCGGCGAGCAGCAGATCTACACCAACACACTGGGCGACGCATTTCAGCCAGTCCGAGACACCTCTGCGTTTGCAACGTGTCCGGGCAGCGGCGCTTCCGCGACATCGCATCAGGCCCTCGCTATCGCGCCGGTGGCAAGTCACGACAAAGTGAGCGGAGACTGCACGCCCGACGCCACCACCCTCTGTCTCAGCGCCGGACGCTTCGCCGTCCAAGGCAGTTGGCAAACGGCTGATGAAACCGGCGACGGTCAAGCTATCGCCTTGACCGGAGATACCGGCTACCTCTGGTTCTTCGACTCTGACAACGTCGAAGTTGTGATCAAGGTGCTCGACGCCTGCGGCCTGCCGGGTTTCGAGAGCTTCTGGGTGTTCGCCGCAGGTCTGACCGACGTCGGCGTCGCGTTGACGGTCACCGACACCGTTTCCGGAGAAGTTCGACCCTACAGCAACGTGCTGGGGACAGCGTTTCAGCCGATCCGCCAGACCGACGCTTTCAGAACGTGTCCGTGAAGGGTACTTTACTTCACCTCGCAGCCTCGACTCAGCCTTGCGGCTGCCATTTGGTATGTAGTTTCGCGAGCGTCGTCTGGTGGCGATCACACTCGGGGTGTTCTCCTCCCCAACGGTTGCGGCAGGCCTCGATGTTCTGTTGCATCAGGGCTTCGGCATCTCCGAAGCGCTCCTGGCGTTCGAGAGCGGCGGCGACGAGGCGTCGAGCCCGAAGACGGTCGAGGCCACCCGGCTCTTGGATCCGCTCGTAGATAGTGAGTGCCTTGCGAGCCCATTGTTCAGCCTCGGCGTTGTTATCGGCCCAGACTTCGGCGACAGCGAGATTATTGAAGAGAGTAGCTGCCTCGGCACTGTCGTCGATGCCGTTGGCAGTGAAGATGTCGAGCGCTTCGAGATAGAGAGCCATGGCTTTCTCGCTGTTGCCTTCTCGATCCGCAATCGTGGCCAGATTCTGGAGCACTCCGGGTAGTACCAAATCGCGTGGAGACGAGGTGCGCAGGAGCTCCGCTGCGCGCTCGAAAAGCTTCTGAGCGGTATCGATCTCGCCGCGACGGCGGGCCAACTGACCGAGGTTGTTGTAGACGACAGCGATCCGGGAATGTTGTTCGCCAAAGGTCTCGATCAAGATTGCCAGGCTTTCGCGCAGCAGCTTTTCGGCCTCGTCGAGCTCGCCGGTCTTCATGAGCACGAGGGTCAGGTTGTTGAGCACGTTGGCGGTCTCTTCGTGGCCGGCGCCAAAGACCCGAGTGTGCATGGTCAGCGCAGCCCGGTAGTGCTGCGATGCACTCTCGAGATCGCCTCGGGTCTTGTGAATGCGTGCAATGTTGTTGAGGACAATCGCTTCGAGGGCACTTTCGCCTTTGTGGGACGCCCGTTGTACTTCGAGGGCTTCCTGAAATCCAGCCTCCGCCGAGTCCAGACGACCGCGCTCGAGTTCGAGCAGGGCCCGGTTGTTGAGCGTCGAGGCTAGGTCTGGATGGGGCTCCCGGTAGACGGCTCGTTGAATGGTCAGGGCGCGGTCCAGGAGCTCTTCCGCCAGTTCCGGGGTGTTGGTCTTCTCGACTTCGGCGAGTTGTCCCAGAATCAACGCGACTTCGGGGTGATCATCACCCCAGAAAGCCTCGGCACCTGCCAGTGCCTCTCGGAGTAGTTGCTCAGCGGATTGGTGGTCGGTGTAACGTGCCAGCAGCCCATGACGAAAAAGGATCTGGATCAGGAGCTCGTCGTAGCCTCGATCCCGGGCCTGTTGCTCGGCACGCGAAAAGAGCTCCTCAGCCTCGGAGAAGTCGCCGAGTCTGTGACGCACCTGGGCGAGCCGGAAGAGGCTCTCGACAGTCGCCAGGTGGTCTTCCCCCAAGCGCTCCCGACGCAGAGTCAAGGCCTGGCGGGTGAGGTGTTCGGCAGCTCCGTAGTTGTCGAGGGCAAAATAGAGATCCGCCAGACGTTGCCCGGCGTCCGCAACGGCGGGGTCGTGCGATCGGTAGTGCCGGGAGATGAGGTCGACGGACCGCTCGAGCAGAGGCTGAGCTTCGCTGGTGAGACCGAGTTTGCGATAAGTAGTGCCAATGGTGCCGAGAAGCTCGCCCAACAAGCCTGGCTGTTGGCGTAGACGCGCTTCGATATCGCGGGCGCCTTTGTCGAGAAGTTGACGGGCGGTGACCGTTTCGCCGCGTTGGCGGGAGGGTGCGGAAATCTCGAACAAATCGGTCAACACAGTCGACACCAGTTCGGCGCGATCACGCTGGCGGAGAATCTGGCTGTTCTGTAGCACTAACGCGGTGAGAAAGGACATCAGCAGGATCATCACGGTCGCGGCTGCCGCGACTGCGATTTGGTTCCTGCGGACGAACTTCGTCGAGCGATAGACGAAGGTGTTTTTGCGGGCGGTGACCGGCAAGCCATCGAGGTGTCGCCGCAGATCGGCGGCGAGTTGATCGACGGTCGGATAACGGCGATCCACCTCTTTCTCGAGCACCATGTGCAGAATGTCATCGAGGTCGCCGGTCAATTGGCGCTCGATGTGTCGGGCTTCGACATCGCCATAGGGGCTCGGTTCCAGAGTCTCGATCGCGGTGCGGGCGACCTTCGAGGCGCGGCGCGGCTCCGTCAGACAGACTGCGGTCTCGATCGCTGTCGGCGTGGCGGCGGTGATGGCATAGGGCCGACGGCCGGCGAGGAGCTCGTAGAGCACCACTCCGAGGGAATAGACGTCGGTACCGGTGGTCACGACTTCGCCTCGTACCTGCTCGGGGCTGGCGTATTCCGGGGTCATCGCTCGCCAGCCGGGAGCGGTCGGCATGACGGTTCTGGGAAATTGCCGGGGACTGAGCAGTTTGGCGATGCCGAAATCGAGCAGTTTGGGTTCACCGTCTCGGTTGACGAGGATGTTGCCGGGTTTGAGGTCGCGATGAATGACCAGGTTGCGATGGGCAAATTGCACCGCCTGACAAACCGAAAGGAACAACTCGATCCGGTCGGTGACGCCGAGGGCTTGTTCGGCGCACCATTGGTCGATAGGCACGCCGTCGACGGACTCCATCACCAGGTAGGGGCGGCCGTCCTCAGTCGCGCCGCCGTCGAGCAGCTTGGCGATGTTGGGATGATCGAGCTGGGCGAGAATCTGCCGTTCGCTGAGGAAGCGCCGCACCAGGTCGTCAGTGTCCATGCCGCGTTTGATCACCTTGAGGGCAACAAGCTTCTCGAAGGTCTGATCGGCACGCGATGCCAGGTAGACTCTGCCGGCCCCACCGCTGCCGAGCAACCTCTCCAGGCGATAGGCGCCGACCCGTGTTCCTACGGCTAAGACCTCTGGCTCAGTTGGCGCGGTGAGCTCGAAGGCCGGCTCGTCGATGAAGCGGCTCGCGGCCTGCAGCGATGCGATCAGGGAGTCGACCTCCCGCCGGAGATCTGGATCCTTGGCGGTCGCCTGGTCGAGAAACTCCGGGCGCTCGGCCGGCTCTCGAGAGAGCACGGCGTCGAACAGCCACTGCACCTGGCGCCAGCGTTGCGGAGTCATCTCAGAGGTAGTCATCTTGTCTCTCATTCGCGGCGATCTGAAGTTTCTGATCACGTTTTGTTACGGACTACGCCTCTCCCTGTAGGAGAACCCACGTCGGTCAATTATCACCGGAGAAGTTCATGAGATCTGGATTCCAACGGAGCTTCAGCTTCGTGATGCGCAGTATTTTGGCAGTCTTTTTTTGGTCGACAACAGGTGTTGCCTTGGCCAACGAAGTCGAGCAGACGATCCTCGTGCCACCGGGTAGCGATTCGGTAGCCGTCGATATCGCTTCAGACTCGGTGACTTCCATTTATGGGCCGTTCAACGGGCACCTGTGGCAGCAGGGGGAGCACCTCATTTACGTGCCGACGAGTCGCTTTGCGGAGTCCGGATCCGATTTAGCGATCGTTCACCTGACCCTTGCAGGTCGAACTGCTGGTGAGACTGTCTTGCGGCTTCGCTTCTTGGCGGGTGCCACTGCCTGGGATGGCGGAGTGGCGATCTTCGGTGATCTCACCGGTGCTCCGCCATCGTGGAGGCATTGGACCATCGACTCGATGGATGGGGCACCTACCCTCGAGCCCGGACTGTTTGGCGGCAAGGCTTATGTCTTCGATACCGAAGATGCCGACGGGCCGTCCATCACCACCGAAATCGAAGACGGCACCAACAGCGGCAATGGTACGACAACCAGCACGACAGATCTCGACGTCGAAGTTCGGGATCTACCCGGTGCCAAGTATGGGACCTTGTCAAATATGACCTTCTTTCGGATCCGTGAGGGAGGCAACGTTATCGGTGGCCTGGATGCGGTCTGGGTTGACAAAGGGCGGTCCTCCGGCTGGTATCTGCGACCGACCACTTCGATGCAGCCCTTCGCGTCGAGCAGGTTCTTGCTCTCCGAGGGTAGGAATCGAGTGAGGCTCCGCCGCTGGTCCCAGCTCGACGCTGATGATGGAGGCATTGAGGTGTTTCTCAATGGCGAGTGGATCACAGAGTTGCCGTCACCCCCGATCAGTCTGGCTCAGCCCGAGATGCACGAGATCATGCTGACCAACGTTCCAGGACCCGGCGATCAGGAATTGGTGGTCGATAACCCGATAGCGCGGCGCAGCGGCAACCTGATCGATCCGTCGATGCGACTGAGCTACAATAATTTTTCGGGCGGTGACACTAGCGAGTGGACGGTGGTGAATGCGGCGGCTCAGAGCTTCCCGAATCAGGACCTGCCGGGGCCCGGCAATCGATTCGATGTCGATCTGGGGCTGTTGTCGACCTCCCAGTCGAGTTTCCTCGAGAAGTCCGTGCCGCTGCCGGTGGGCGGGGTTCCAGATCCGCCAGAGTTCGGCCTGCGTTTATGGATCGACCCGACTGCGGTCAGCTTGCCGGCGCGGAGTTCGGTGCAGGTGGCCACCGCTTGTTCAGAGAGCGGAGCATCGTGCGACCCGCTACAGATCTGGCTGGGGCACGACGGCACCAGCTTTACAATTGCCGCCACCGCCTGGCGGGATGGCGGTAGCCCTACGCGGATCGAGACTCCAGTGACCCAGGTGCCGCATCTAGTGGAGGTTAGATTGGGCCACGGCTGGCTCCCGAATCTTGCCAACGGATTCCTCGAGCTGCGGATCGATGGTGTTTTGATCGGCCGGGCCACGGGCCTCGACAACCACACCGCTCAGATCAACAAGCTGCGTCTCGGCGTCCTCACGGATGCTGCCGGCAGCTCCGGCGTTGTTGGTCTCGACGACTTTGAAGCCTGGCGGCTCGAATAGTCTCGGGCGCTTCCCGATCGGGCGCATCCCCTTAGCGTCCTCACGACCCCTGGCGACACGTTCGCCAGGGGTCGTTGTCGTTTGGGTTGGGAATGGACCAGCCTGCCGCTTCGCCGCTCGCGGTCTGCGTTCTAGGTCTTGCTCTCGGGTACCGGTCCGTTTTTCTTGAGCACGCTTTTCAAACGCTTGCGCCTACATACCAGAAGGCCCGGTTCACCGATGCGCAGTCATCACGATGGTGGCGGGTCGATCGATCAACCACTGGACGCGGCCGTTCCTAGTGAGCGGCCGGTCTAAGACCCAACGGGAGTTTCATCATGTGTTCGATCTTTTCTCAGAAGGCGGTACGCCGTCGCGGCCCATGGCAGTCGGCACTGGCGCTTGCCGTCGTGCTGGCCGGCACGGGCCCGGCACAGGCCGCCTTTCAATTCGTCGATCTGGTAGCCGAGCGCAATCTCGCTACCGAGGGCTTCGGCAGCGAGACCTTTTCCTTCGGTGCCGACCGCATCAATCGGTTCAACGGCGCCATCGCTTATTCGGTGCCGGTCGGCCAGACCTTTCCGGTTGGCGGCCAACTCAGTTATGGCCTGCAACTGGACTACAGTTCCAACTTCTGGCGTTTTGATACGAGCGGCAACCAGGTCCGTGCTGAAGTCGACGGAAGGTTCGACGCTGGTGCCGGCTGGAGCCTGTCATTCGGTGAGCTGATCCCTCCGGTTTCTGCCGAAAATCCGAGTCAATACTGGCTCTACCGCTCGTCCACCGGCAGGGTCTCGCGGTTCTATCAGACTCTGAATATCCAGGACCCGGTGGTGTTCAACACCTTCTACACCCGCGACAACACCTATTTGCGCTTGAGCGTGAGCGGTTCCCAAGCTGTGGTCGCCTTCACTCCTGGAACGGAGCAGGTCTTTCAGCAACAGTCGAACGGGGCATGGCGTTTCGCTGAGGAACGGGATCTCTTCGGCAACTACTTCAGCGTCACTTACGCTGCTGGGCAGCGGCAGATCACCGATCGCCACGGTCGCGTGCATACGATCTTCCTGCAAGCCGATCCGGCAGGGTCGGGCAGCGAAGTCATCGATCGGATCGAGTTGGCTGCTTTCGCCGGCACCACCGTCATTTATGACTTGAGCTACACCGTTGCGACGGTGGCTCTGCCGCCTCAGGACGACGATCCGACGACGCCGGCACAGCAGAGCGTCACGCTGTTGACGGCGATCACGCTGCCGGACGGGCAGCAGATGTCCTTCGACTACATGGCGGTGGGCGAGGGCGTGGCGCCGGCCTCGGGCCGGTTGAAGACGGTCGGCATGTTGACCGGCGGTTTTCTCGACTACACCTACCAGGTTGTCGAGCTGCCGAAAGCAGTCGGGGCTTTGTATACCGCGGACGCGGTAGGCGTCGCGACCCGCACCAGCAGGGCGGGGGCCAGGCCAATTCAAGGTGTCTGGCAGTTTGCGATGTCTCTCGATCGGGATCGCGACGCCACCGGGAATGCCAAGCCGCGGGAGCTGACCACACGCGTCGTTTATCCCGACGGTCACAAGCGCGACTATAAGTATTCCGCCTACATCGGCGGCGATTCCGCCAACGATCACGATCCGCCGGTGAGCTTCTACCTGCGCGACTACGCCCTTCCATTCTCGAAGCTCAGCGCCTCTCCTGGACAGTCGCTGCATGACACGCTGCTGATCTACGAAGCGGATGACAGTCTGGTGCGCACTCAGCAGATCCGTTTCAACTTTGTAAATTGCGCCGGTTGTTGGGATCAGCAACCGAGAAGATCCGGGTTGCGCACGATCTTCGAAGACGGCAGTGGTGTCGTCGAAACCGACCTGCTCTCGACCCGAAAGAGCCTCGGACGGTGGCAGACTTCGGTCTCGCCGGACGACGTCCACGGCGGTCCCACCCGAACCGAGACCCGCACCTATGACCCCGGCACTCCGGCCGCGAGCGCACCTTGGCTAACCCTGGGTTGGACAGAACATGTCACGTCCGAGGGGCCTGAAGCGCGAACTCGCCAACGCTGTATCGATCCGGCGACCGGCCAAGTCACCCGTGAGCGGATCTTGGCCGGTGCGGTTCCGGCGGCGCGGGATCTGATCAGAGCTTACAGTTATCACTCCAGCGGCGAGCGATCGGTAACCCGCCACTACGGCGGAGATGTTCAGCCGTTGGCAACCGGCGACCTCTGCACGCTGGTTCTACCGAGCCAGGAGCAGTATGCCGAGTACCAGACGTTTCAGTACGGCGCCCTGGCCGGTCTGGGTTGGCTAGCTGCTGACGGTTCTGTGTTCCTGGCGACCTCCAGCACGGTGATCGACCCGAATACAGGCTTGGTCGTCAGCAAAGCGGGAGCCGACGGCATGGTATGGACGTTCGGCTACGACGCGCTGGGACGCCAGGTCTCGTCGCAGCCGCCGATCGGAAACAGTGGCGCGAGGTTCGAGACTGTACAACCCGCGGCGCCGGGACAGGCCACCGTTGCGACCTCGATCGTTCTCGGAGCGGATGGTGTCACCGAGTTGAGCAAGACCGAGACCGAGTTCGACGCCTTCGGCCGCATCAGCAAGGTTCGTAAATGGTCGAACGGCGGCTGGCGGACGGGGACTCGCAGTTACGACGCTCTCGGCCGAGTCACGTCGGTCACCTCGCCTGACGGCAGTTCGAGCAGCTGGCTGGGCTACGACGCGCTCGGTCGGTCGAGCACCTTGCGGCCGCCGGAAGGAAGTCTTCACGACCGGGTCACGACGTACTTCGGACGTACGAAAACAGAGACGGTGAAGATCGGCAAATTGTGGGACGAAGTCACCAACAGCGTGGTCGAGATCAACCGCTCGATCGCCACAACTTCCGATCGTTTTGGCCGCACCATCGAACGGCATACCGTCGACGCTGACGGCGAGCAACGCACCGAGACCTTGACCCTAGGTCTCGACGGCCACATCTTGTCCACCGTTGTCACCGATGGTTTCGTCGTCAATACCCATAACACTCCCGACTTGACCGACCATCGCGGCTTCCAAGTGGAGACTCCTGATGGAGATCCCGTCACCGGCTACGACGCCTTCGGCAATCGCACGGCGGTGGATTTTGGCCAGGGCACGGTAGTCCAGGTCTTCGATCGTGTCGGCCGCCTGATCGAACAGAGAGAAGGCACCGCCACCGGGCCGTTGTGGGCCCAGAACGTTTATGCGGCGGCCAGCAAGGGCAGTGACCTTCGTGGTGGCAAGCTGGCT
>JAJCXO010000151.1 GCA_029263395.1 Acidobacteriota bacterium
CCAAGGCCCAAGCGGTCTGGATCCGTTTCGTCCACGTAGTGAGTACCTCTTGTTGGACGAAGGCGCGCTACTGGCTCGCGCCCGCGAACTGACCAACAACCCAGTCGCCAGCCTCTTCCGTCTCGAACACACCGAAATCCCTGAAGCTTTGGCTGTCGTGCACGAGTTGAGGAAAAGCCTAGAAGAATCCAAACACCGCGATCTGCGTCGAGCCTTCACGATTTGGTACGAAGGTGTTTTGAAGCGTCGCGAGAAAAATGTAGAGTTACCAGAGCTGAGAGACTTGGAGGACATTGAGACCATGTTGACCGAACAAGCCCCGTCATGGACAGAAGCCGCCGAAAACCGAGGCCGACGCAAAGGCCTACGTGAAGGTCTACGCGAAGGCGAGGTCAGGATGCTGCTTCGCTTGCTGGAGAGTCGGTTCGGGACTCCCGATGTGGCGATTCGGCGTCGAATCGAAGATGCCGACTCCGATCGTCTACTCGAATGGGGCGACCGGATTCTGACCGCCCAGCGGGTTGAGGACGTCTTCGCGGACTGATGGGCGAACGCTGACCCGTTGGGTCCACGCCTGGCCTCCTTTTGGATGAGGGGGGGCGGATTCGAAGAAAGAAACGGAGTGTGCCCAAGCCACCGATGCGATCCAATGGGGATCTCGAACAACAACCCAAGGAGATCCCCATGTCCTTTCGCATTTCAGGCCTATCGCCCGAGCCCTTCCGTCCCCTTTTCGGTCTGTCTGACGAAGAGCTGGCCGCCCACGGCGCCAAACGGTATGTCGCCGACCAGAAGCCTGGCTATCCCGACCGCATCGAGATGCGCGATGCGGAGCCTGGCGAAACTGTCTTACTGGTGAATTACACCCATCAGCCCGCCGACACGCCTTACCGGGCGAGTCACGCGGTGTTTGTGCTCGAAGGTGCCGAGGCAACCTATGATCGGGTCGACGAAGTCCCTGAGGTGATGCGCCTGCGGCAGCTCTCGCTGCGTGCCTTCAATGCCGACGGCTTTCTGGTCGACGCCGATCTGGTCAAAGGTCGCGAGTTGGAACCGGTGGTCGAGCGCCTGTTCGAAAAACCCCGCGTTGCCTACATCCAGGCCCATTATGCCAAGCCGGGTTGTTTTGCCGGACGGATCGATCGGGCGTGAGGACCGGCTATTCCTCCGGCCAGGGTTTCTCGACAACCCGTTCCAAGGGCTCGGGCGTGTCGACAACACGAAATGGTGATCGGGTGACGAGATCGAATTGGTCACCCGGCGCCAGGAAGTAGAACTTGCCGCCACTGTCGATCATCCGTTGATGGTCGTAGATCGCAACGTAACTCTGGCCGATGACCTCGAAGCGGTCGCCTTGCACGACGATCGCAGTGTCTTCATCGAGGCTGATCCCAAGCAGGTCGGGATGGGCCTCGATGATTTCGATCATGTCGAATTGCCGATTGCGTTTCAGCATGTGCTGATCGACAGCGACGTTTTTGAGAAACGCCAGCCCTTCGACATGGTCACCCATCATGACGGTGTTGGTTTGGGTGTCACCTCGTGCCAGATAGGAACCCTGGATCGTAGCCCCAGCCGACGAACCGCCGATCACGCCGCCACGGTCGAGGAGGGCCCGTAGCTGGCGGTGGACCTCGGTGTTCAAATAGGAATCGGCCAGTCGCCACTGGCGACCACCAGAGAACCACACGCCGCGTGCGGTGGTCAGTGGGCGCGCAAACGCTTCGGTATCGGCCTCTTTGGGATCGTAGGTGTGCAGCATTGTGACGTGCTGCGCTCCGAGCGATTGGAAGACGCGGACACTACGGATGTATGGATCATAGCTGTCCGCGCCGCCGGCCGTCGGGATCACGACGATGGGCGCCTGTGGTCCGCCCGCCAACTCGATGAAACGTTCGAAGATGGTTTGGTCTTGCACGCCGCCGCCCGCCAGGAGCAGCGAACCGTTGGCGGGGCCTACCTTTTGCGCATAGAGCGTGCCGGTCGAGGCGATCAGGGCGCAGGCCAGGGCAAACATCCAGGAGGTTGATCTCATGAGGTCTCCTTCTCGACCGCGCACGTGAACAGGTCGGCCGTCAATCAGTTCGGGGTGTTCACTCGGGAGCGATCAGAATGGGTTGGTCGCAAACACTGAAAACTCGGGGATGAAGCCCCGGCTGTCGATCTTCAGTGCGCCGACGATGGCGTCGGCGATCTCGCTGGCACGCAGTTTCTTTTCTGACGCAACCTGGTCATAACCTGCAACCACCGAGAAGTGGGTCAACACCTCACTGGGATTAACCAGCATCACCCGAACGTTGTGGGGGCGCAACTCGTCGCGCCAACATTCGGTCATGCCGCGCAAGGCAAATTTTGATGACGAATAGGCGGTCGAGCCTTTGCCACCCTTGAGACCGGAGGTGGAAGAGATGTTGATCAGGTTGCCCGAACCCTGCTCGATGAAGTGTTTGGCGGCTTCGCGGGCCATCAAAAAAGCGCCGAACACGTTGGTGCGGTAGACCGACTCCATGCTGGCGAGGTCCATCTCCACCAGCGGCGCGAAGTAGCCAAAGCCTGCGTTGTTGACCAAGATGTCGATACGTCCGTGATCGTCGACGAATCGCTGGACGGTTTCGACGGCTTCGGATTCGACGCCGACGTCGCCCTGGATGTAGTTGATGCCGATGACCTTGGCAGCTTCCTCGAGATGGTCTTTGCGTCGGCCGGTGATGACCACATCGCTGCCTTCGATTTTTAATGCCGCCGCTAGCCCTCGTCCAATGCCGTCGCTGCCACCAGTGATGAGTACCTTTGCTCCACGCAGTTTCATCGTATCTTCCTCGTTGCTTTATTGTTGGGTTTGTCTTGCCGGCGAGTATGACCGGCAGAGAGTATTGTAGCGAGGCGGCTTGCCATAATGATCTCGTAGATTTCACCAGACGTGGAGGATTGTCCGATGTCCGTCGGTTGGTTCGGTACAAAGGGTTGGTTCGGGAAACAGCTGGTCACGTTCGGTAAGGTCTCAGGGCCTGTTTGCCTTGCCGCTGTCCTACTATTCGGTGGATCCGTTGCAGCACAGGACGCGCCGTCGGCACACGACTCGATCCTGGCGATGTTGGAAGCCGATCTGGGGGAAGTGGTGATCCGTACCTGGCTCGACAAGGCACACCAGGCGCCATCGATTCCCACCGCGGAGCAGCTCATCGCGCTCAAGCAAGCAGGAGCCAGTGATGGCTTGCTGACCCATCTGTTGGAGATTGGGGTACCTGCAGCCGAGCCCACACACTATCGTCCGTCTGCGGCTGCCGAGGCACCGGCTCCGTCAGGTCATTCCTCGTCTAACGCCACTCTGCCCTCGGCACCGCCAGCACCCCGAGCCGAGGTTGCGGTGGCTGAGGCAACGAACGGTGAGCCCGTGGTGGACTTCAGCTTCCTCTATTCGCCAACCTTCGACGAAGGCGAAGCGGAATGGGATCTTTTCGTCTACCTCGACGGTATTCCCCTGACCTACGTGCCGGCTTCTAGTAGCGGCTTGCTCGACGGTAGTTCAGATCGGTTGACTTTCTCTCGCCGCGTGGCTCCTGGCAAACATGTAATTCGTCTGGTGCAAGAGCGTCATCAGCGCCAGGGTGGGCGTTGGCGGCATCAAGCTCGGGTGGCGGAAGAAGCGTTCGAGTTCGAGCTTGGTGCCTCACGCCGGGCACGCATCGAAGTGGAGTTCCGACAGCGCAGCTTGCTCGCTTTCGGCAACCGACAGCCACTGACGTTCAGCTTTGTTCAGGGTGATCTGTTGACTGAGCGCAAGGATGTTGGTGGAGAGCCTGAAGACTGGCCTGAGCTGTGTGAAGAGCTCGAAGCTGATGCCGCAAACCGCAAACGGCCCAAGGCACCGAAGCTCGAGGGATGCGTCCGCTGGGACAGCTTGTGGCAGGGTCTGGAGGCCCCTGATCGCAACGAAGTTCGTACCGCGCTGGCAGAGCTCGACTTCCGTCCGGTGGCTCGCCAGCAACCGTTCGACGGGCCGTAACACAGCCCGCTCAGTATTCGGAAGGTTCTAATCGAACAGGGCCCACTAGCCTTGGCAAGGCGGGGCCCTAGTTAGGTCCCGTCCAAGAACGCCGGTTGTCCGGAAGCCCCCTGTGGACTGCGCGCGCTGCTGAGTAACTCGCCTCGGTGCCCTAATGTTTGCTAACTCTATTGGTTACAATAGTTTGGAGAGCTAGGAGCTGCTCTCTTGCTCATACATACTCGCCGCGTGCTCGCTCCACAGGGGCCTCCCTGGGAGACGAGAAACGGGTTTCCGGATGCAATCTAGTTAGCTGATTCGCTTCGCGGCGAGTGATTGTGCTGCGACTGTGCAATCTTGATTTGCACGATGAGCTCGTCCAGGCGGAAAGGCTTCTTGAGGAACGAGTCGACCGCGTAGGGTTTGAGGCTCTCTCTGGCGTCTCTTTCGGTATGGCCGCTCGCCATCACCACCGGCAGGCTCATACGGCGTTGGCTCATGGCAGCCAGCACTTGTTCGCCGTTGACCTCTGGCATGCTCCAGTCGAGCACCATGGCACTGAGCTCGCTATGGTGAGTATCGAGCATCTCGATGGCCTCGGCCCCGCCGCCAGCGAGCAGAACGTTGTAGCCGGCATCCTCGAGGCAACGACGTGCGATCTCGCAAATGATGGGCTCGTCGTCGACGACCAGGACGAGTCCCTCGCCGCCGTTGTTGACTTCCTGAGATTCCTGCTGGTCGTCCTCGGCGTCGATCGCAGGTTGTTGGGAGGCCGGTAGGGTGATGCGAAACTCAGTGCCGAGGCCAAGCTTGGACTCGATTTGGATGCTGCCGCCATGTTGCTCGACGATGCGGTGGCAAATCGCCAGGCCGAGTCCACGTCCGCCAGACTTGGACGAGAAGAACGGTTCGAAGATTCGTTCTCGCACCTCTTCCGGCATGCCAGAGCCGTTGTCGGAAACCGTCAGGAGGACGGATTCGCCACCATTGGCCGCGAGGGTGACTATTTTAATGTTGCCACCTGCCCTGCCACAGGCTTCCGTAGCATTGGTCAACAGGTTCATGACGAGCTGGCGGAGGCCGGTGGATTGGCCGAGCACAGAGGGCAGGTCGTTGGCCAATTCTAGATCGACGGTGACCCGGTTTCCGACCGAGGCGTCGAGCATGTGCTGGGTCTCTTGGATCACGGCGTTGAGATCTGTTGGCACAACAGGGCTGTCTCGGTCCCGCCCGGCGTAGGCGAGGACTTGCCCGACAAGGTCCGCTGCCCGTCGTCCGGTCATCTGGATTTCAGCCAGTAGTGCCAGGCCAGGCGGGTTGCCGGCGAGCTGTCGGCGCAATAGCTCGGCGTTGCCGAGGATGCCACTGAGCAGATTGTTGAAGTCGTGGGCGACTCCACTGGCGACGAGCCCAATACTCTCCAGCCGCTGTGCTTGGCGCAGGGCGGCCTCGGTGCGCTCCAGGGCACGTTGTGTGCTGCGCAATTCGATTTCGTGCATCACCAACGTCGCCAAACGCCTCAGGGTGATGCCCTCGGTTTCGTCGAGCTTCCGCGGTTCAGGGCCAAAGGCGCACAACGTACCGATGCGATGGCCTTCCGGCGAACACAACGGGGCGCCAGCATAAAACCGAATACCAGGTGCGCCGCAGACCAGGGAATTTTCGCTGGCTGGCGGCTCGATCCGTGCGTCCTCGAGGTGCAGCACCTCGGCGTCGGACGTTACCAACGAGGCACAGAAGCCGGCCTCGCGCTCAACCTCTGGGACGTCGATACCAACCGCAGACTTGAACCAGACACGATGTGAGTCGACCAGCGAGACGCAGGCGTGGGGCACACCGAGCATCTCCGAGAGCATCGCGGTGATGATGTCGAAGGTCGCCTCGCCTGGTGTGTCGAGGATGTCGTACTGCCTGAGGGCCTCGACTCTTTGCTGATCAGAGTGAGAAGTCATGCCGCGAGGGGGGCGTCCAACGCCAATAAAACCAATGTCTCCATGTTGAGCAGCGTCTTGGGGTTGACCAGAGTCCTAGGCGTCTGCCGAACGTCCACTCTCGAGAAACGTGCTGTCTCGAGTAGGTGCGGTCGCAAGGCAGTCGAGACAGCGCCAAAATAGAATGATACTAATTCTGAAGGTTATTGGGCCCGCGCTCAGCGGTCAAGTGCTTCGGTGTCTTCGTTCGTAGGCGTTTGGTCCATGCAGAGATTACGTCGAGCGATGCCGGGAATTGGTCTTCTCTTGGATGGGCTTGAGTTCTGATGCGGAGAGGGAAGACGGAGTCTGATCTGGCACAATAGGCGGCATGAGCAGGAGAATCGACTGGGACGCCCTCACCGACGTCAATTCACATCGGCCGTGGCCGCTGCCTAGTCGACCATGGCTGATGACGATGTCGTGGCTAGATTTGTTGTTTGCCCATTGGAGCATCGACGCTACCGACCTTCGTCAGCGGGTCCCATCAGCCCTCGAGCTCGACACATTTGATGGCCTCGGCTATCTCAGCCTAGTACCCTTTCGAATGGAGCACGTCGGGCCACGAGGATTGGGGTGGCTGCCCGGAAAGCTACCGGGTCCGCGGTCCTTCCCAGAGCTCAACGTCCGAACCTACGTGACGCACCAGGGTAAGCCTGGGGTGTGGTTCTTCAGCCTCGATGCGGCGGACAGTTTGGCGGTGTGGGGTGCTCGGATGGGCTTCCACCTACCGTACTTCAATGCTGAGATCACGGTCGGCCAAGAAGACGGCTGGACGATCTACAACAGTCGGCGATGTGACCGCCGTCTCGGACCGGGAGACCTGGAGGCTCGATATCGACCGATCGGAGATCCGCTGGTAGTCCGCCCAGGCAGCCTGGAGTATTGGCTGACCGAGCGGTATTGTCTCTATGTGATCGATCGCCGCGGACGAGTGCGGCGGGGCGACATCCACCATCGTCCGTGGTCGATCTACCAGGCCGAAGCCGAATTCGTGACCAACACTGTGGCCGAAGCTCATGGCCTCGAGCTAGTCGGCGAGCCGATGGTACAGTTTGCGCAGCAGCTGGATGTTCTGGGCTGGTGGCTCGACAGCTAGCGCTTGCCAGTTGCGGTCAAGCCCGAAGCCTTGGCCAATCGTTCGAGGTCCTCCATCGTATCGACGTCGGCTAGCTCGAGAGGGGCATCCACCGGTAACTCGATGATCTGATGGCGGTAGCTTGCCATCAGGCTGCGGCCACCGGTGTCGCCAGTAAGTTGGTTGAGCTCGCCGAAAAGGCTGCGGTCGAACAGCACCGGAGCACCCCGTTGGCCGCTGTGACTCGGAACCACGATCGGGCCACCACTTTGCTGGTAGGTGACGAGCAGTCGATCGATCAGATCCGTGCTCAGCATGGGTTGATCCGCCGGGATGAACAGCGCAGCTTGGCTATCGGGGGCAAGCTGGCCCAGGCCGACGCGAACCGAGGTACTCTGACCGAGGAGATAGTCTGGGTTCACGAGCGTTCGGAGGTCGAGGTCTTCAACCGCTGGTGAAACCTCTGCCGCCGCATGCCCGACCACGACCAGCACCTCCGCCAGCCGCGATGCGAGGGCGGTCCGGCAGACACGGCGCACCAACGGCTCGCCGCCTAGCTGTAGCAGCTGTTTGGGCGTTGGTCTCTCGAGCCGGGTCGACCTACCGGCCGCGAGCACAATCCCGCTGACTCGCAACGGCGCGTCGATCGCGGCCACGCGCGGTCAGGCCTTGCCGTGATTGACGGCAATCATCTCGGCGAGGATCGAGGTGGCGATCTCTTCAGCTCGCCTGCCGCCGAGGTCGAGGCCAATCGGGTTGTAGATGCGAGCGATCATCTCGCTGTCGAAGCCAGCCTGTTCCAGTGCTTCGATGCGCTTACGATGGGTCTTTTTTGAACCCAGGGCGCCGATGTAACGGGCTGGACTAGGTAGTGCTACCAGCAGCGCTGGAATGTCGAGCTTTTGATCGTGGGAGAGCAGGACCACGTAGGTGTTCTCGTTGATTCCGATGGCTCGCAGCGCTGCATCGGGCCAATCGGTCGACAACTCGTCGGCATGGGCGAATCGTTCAGGCGTGGCGAAGGCGGTCCTCGGGTCGACCACGATGGTTTTGAACCCGAGCACGTTGGCAAAGGTGACGAGGACCGCCGCGACATGGACTGCGCCGACGATCACGAGTTTAGGGCGCGGTGGATGGACTTCGATGAAGACGTCGGTCTCGTGCCTGGCCTCGGCCTCATCACCGATAGCAAATCGCTCTCGCTGGGATTTAAAGCTGGCCAGCAATTCGGCGGCGCGGGCGAGCACTTGGCGCTCGAGCTCGGAGTCGCCGAGGCTGCCGAGCTGCACCGCGGCATGGTTGCCACTGGCGGGCGAGGTCATCAACTGCTGTCCGATCTGCGGTCCGCTGACCACGGAAGCCACCGCTGCCAGCCGGTCTTCGTCCAAGCAGGCCTTGAGCTTGCGATAGATGTCTTGGCGCATGCCTCAGGCCTCCATCGCTTCAATGAAAATTTCGATCCGACCACCACAAGACAAGCCGACCGCCCAAGCCTCCTCGTTGCTCACACCATAACCGACCAGCTTGG
>JAJCXO010000152.1 GCA_029263395.1 Acidobacteriota bacterium
TGCGCTCAGGTTCTATGGACTGCAACAGGTAACCGCGGCCGATCTCGATTTGTACCGGCTCTAAGTCTCGGGGGTCGACCTCTGAAATCTCACGGGTTGAGAGACCCCGCTGTTCCAGTACAGCATCAACGCCCTCGAAACTTCGCCAGACCGCTTCTGCACCAAGGGAGCGAAGAATGTTGACCGCCCCAACGCTGTAACTCACATTCGTCCAGTTGACGCCGTAACGTGGAGTCTCCGAGTAACGTTTAGCCACCGACTTGCAGGCATCCGTCACCGAATCAGTTGCGGCGGCTTCACTAACAACCTCAGACGTCAACCGCGCTCGTAGCTCACTCTCTTGCCAGCCCGATGCAAAGTTTGCATAGGCCCCGTCGCGGACTTCTCTAACTGCTCGTTTTATAGTGTCTCTGCTTATGTCGGTTACCGTCTCTGCCTGGCTTATCGAAGCCTCGAGGACCAAACCCAAGAATCTCCGCAGTGCGACTTCAGTAGCAATTTGCGGGCGATCTTTCGCTGAACGTCCGGCCCCGTTCGTCTTCTTCAGTAGGAGTGCCTGTCGAGCATCTGTCCCGTCTAGGATTTCTTGAAGAGCAGTCGCGAGAAACTTGGCCTCGCACGAGGTTAGTCTAGGAACTCGCTGGAGCTTTGAGACGATCCCTTCCAGGAAGGTCCTCGATGCGTTGTTCTCGGTAGCTGCTAGCGCCCGGATGCGATCCAATTCGAGGTTCATTCGATAGTTGGCGAGGGGGTCGAATCTGCTCTCTCGCTCGCCAGGCGACGTTGCTATTGCCTGTGGCCCTTGCCCAGGGAAGCGACTGAGGTAGTCCTTGAGTGAGTCAATCATCGTCGTTCGCTGTTCAAGTCAGCCCTTCGGTTTCAAGTTGCGCGAGTGCGGGGGTAAGTGCTGAGACGCCGCGGGCTTCTACAACGAGAGTCTACCAACTGCTACGCCGCAGTACGCTTGAGCACGTCTCCAGAACGCGACCGTCGTCAACGCCAGCTGCCTGGTCGGAATCCCGTAGCATCGAGTGCTAGGTCACAAATGCTCGCTACCTGGCAGCTCAGCGATGATCCGGGGCTGTCACCGAGTCTGTGCCGGGTTCATTCCACGCCCATGAGCCTCTGGGTGACCCTCTGGGCCGTCATCTCAGTCAGCCGGGCGGGTTACCATGGCCCAACCAGTCGACGGGACACCAGACCAGCCACACCTGCCGACATCTGCCCGCACGGACCGCGCTAGATCACGCTGGACTACGCCTCCAGCTGTTTGCTTGTTGTTTGCTCGGCGGTCCATAGTCCAACCTGCCGCCGAGTCAGTGGAGCCATAAGCGATTGATTACAAACAGCTTAACGACTTGCCATCAAGAGTCCGTGTCTGAATCCCTCTATAAGACGGAAAAGGGTCGCCCGATCTTTCGGGTTGGACGAAGAAAGTGGTTCGGCTGCGCGTGACCGAGGCGCGTGACCGAGGCGTGACCGAGGGGAGGAGGCGGGCGTGACCGAGGAGGCTGGTACCGTGAACCGGTGCAACCGGTGCCGTGAACCGCCAGAGCGGAGAAGAAGAAGTCGCGGAAGTACTGGCCGAACACTTCGGCATAGTCATGTAACGACAACTACGGACGAAACTTTGTTCAAGGCATAATCAACGCAACTGGCAGTCACCGCGAAGCGGGGTCCGGCCCACCAGAACGTCTAAATCCTATGAGCCCTCGAGGGCTGCAACCCGCCGCGCCAAGCGATCTCGCCCGACCCACCGGGTTCTCTTGGCGCCGTCGGGAGCGGGTTCTTTCAAACGACCCGAGCATCTGTGGGTGGCTCGCCAAGCGATTGAGTTGCAGAAGGCGAGCATTAGGCCACTAAGCGTCGCTTGATCAGAAAAGCTATCACCGGGGCAATCCGCCGCTTCCCGATGACGAACCGGCGGAGACCGCCGGGCTCTTCCCGCTAAACTATCCTCCTGAACGTATTGATAGCGGCTCGGCTCCAAGCCATCGCCTATTTCCTACGAGGAGGCTCCGCCATGATTCGCCCGTTGCTGTCGTCTGTGCTGCTGTTCGCTGCCTTCCTTGCCACGCCCAGTCTCGCGATCGGAACCGATGTAGAGCCCGCTGTGGAAGGAGGCAGCTGCGTACCGTCGACGACGGTGTTGTGTTTCCTCGACAATCGCTTCTCGGTTGAGGTCGACTGGGAAGACTTCGACATGAACACTGGGGCGGGTCAGACATTGCCGGTCGTCGCAGGTGATAGTGGGTTCTTCTGGTTCACGGACGCAGAGAAACCCGAGCTCTACGTGAAAGTTTTGGACGGCACGGCGATCAACAGCCGTTATTGGGTCCTCTACGGTGCGTTGAGTAACTGGCAATACACGGTGACGGTGACCGATACGGTCACTTCCATGCAGGCGATCTACATGAATCCGCTCGGGACTTTCGCGTCGGTGGCCGATACCGATGCGCTTCCAGGCGATCCGCCATCCACGGGAGCTGTACCCAGTTCGTACCGGGGTGCACAGACGCAGGAGCAAGAGCTCGGGCCGCTGGTGTGTGTCCCGGGTTCGACGACGCTGTGTCTCGATGCAGAACGTTTTCAGGTTGAGGTCGAGTGGCAGGATTTCGGCGGCAGTACCGGCTCCGGTTTGGCATCGGGACTGACCGATCTTGCTGGCTATTTCTCGTTCTTCTCAAGCGCGGTTGATCTGGCGGTCAAGATTTTCGACGGTGGCGATGGCAACTTCTGGTTCTACTTCGGCGCCACGACCGATATCGCTTACACCATCACCGTTACCGATGTGTGCACCGGGAATCTGAAGCAATACGCTAACCCACTCGGTGTGCTCTCCAGCGTGGGCGACTTCACGGCTTTCCCGGCCACCCCGGCCTGCAATGCCGAGATTTTCTCGGACGGCTTCGAATCGGGCGATACGTTGGCTTGGTGAGTCGCCCTGGCAGTCACCGCGGCGGGAGTGTCAAATCTTTGATCTTTTTGACCAAGTCGCCTGAAAACCTCGTTTCTTGAACGATTTGGCTGAAATCTGCCCCGAAAGTCAGACTTTCGGATAGGTGCCAGCGACCTCGGTTGATAGTGCCAGCGACCTCGGAGAGAGGCGACCTCGGAGAGAGAGCGAGAGCGAAACGTTGTTGATGGCCGGTGGCGGTGCTTAAACTATGCTCTCGATTTAGTCTGAAGCCCTCTGATGGCCATCAAGAAGAGCCGAGGCCGCGAAGCGGCTTCGAGTCGATTTCGACTACCCTGCCGTTTGAATTCTCTGGTTTTCCGGTTGAGCTCAAACGCACCTACCCCAGCAATCTCAGATCTCGAGACTCAATGAAACGATTGGCTACCGTATCGGGGGCGGAAATCGACCCGTCAGCAGGCTCAGCTAGACGCCGGTGCCCACGCCAACCAATTTGCCGCTCCGCCCGCGTCGGCGAGCGGATCGATGGCATCACCGAAGCGGACGAACGGTAGGCTTGGTGGGAAGCTGTGTTTTGGGAAGATCGCTTCGGTGACCCGGCCGAGTTTCACCTTGAGTGATGCCTCGCGGAACATTTCGACGAAGGCTCGGTAGGCGAGTTTCATGAGATCACGCATTTCTTTTGATGCTGCGTGACACAGTGGTTTGGGTGAGCGTTTATGGTTGGCGGAACGAGCGAAGGGATCTTGGTTGCGGATAGCGTCCATACCTAAAGGCTCGATGCCGATCTTGGCGCGCTGCGCCGCAGCTTCCGCTTCGATCTCGACGACCATCTCGGTCACGTGTCTGCGACGGGTGGCGAGGGGTAGATCTTTCCAACAGGGCAGTGGTGCAAGCTGGACGTCGTAGTGTTGCATGAAGGCGCCGCGATCGATCTCTTCGACGGTGGTGCCGCGACGGGCCGCTCGGCGTTGAGCTTGACGCTGCGCTTCGTATTCTCTGGAACGGGCGTACCAGACTCCTTGCATCGGCCTGCCATCCATCAAGAACTCGGCGCAATGAAGGCCCTCCCAGTCGTGCACGCTGG
The DNA here is from genome assembly GCA_029263395.1 of Acidobacteriota bacterium. Taxonomy (GTDB): domain Bacteria; phylum Acidobacteriota; class Thermoanaerobaculia; order Multivoradales; family J023; genus JAAELT01. The sequence goes on from JAJCXO010000152.1 coordinate 4,005, forward strand.
CGACCAGGAATTCTTTGACGGTGTTGCTGAGGACGTAGCGCAGACGGTCGATCAGGGCCTCGGACTCGGGGCTGATGGGGATGAGGTGGTAGCGTTCACGCCAGAAAGAGCCGCGCCAGCCGATGATGCGACCGGCTTCCCGCGCCAAGTTGCTGTTGACGAACTCCATGAACTTGGCGAGCTGTTCAGCGTCCTCAGGGGTCAGAATCATGTGGTAGTGGCTCGAAGCCGCAACCACCGCATGAATCTTGACGGGATGCTTTTCCTGGGCTCGACCAAGGATGCCGACAAAGATGCGTCGGAACTGGCTGGTGACGGGCAGCATGTAGAAGCCGCAGACGGTTGAGGTGGAGACTTCGACGCTCCATCCGGGTGGGATGTATCTGGGTCCTCGTGACATAGGATGTTCTCCCGAAAGTCGACTCCTTGGAGTGAGCCGGGCCGCCGTGGCCACGCGCCACGGGTACCTCTCATTTGCTGGAGTCGGTTTCTCGAGGCATCGAAGGCTCGCGGCGGGATTCCGCCAAGCGCACTTGGTGCCTACACCTGATAGAAGACGGAGAATGGTCGCTTGATCTTTCGGGTTGGAGTCAAAAAAGTAGTTTCGTGACCGGGGGAGTTCTGGCCGAAGGGGCTGGCACCATGAACATGCATGAACATGCTGGCCGAAGGGGCTGGCACCATGAGATGAGCATGGGCAGCCGAAGGGGCTGGCACCATGAGATGAGATGAGCATGGGCACCATGAACATGAACAACAACACCGACCGGCCGAGGGGGCTGGCACCATGAACATGGCAGCACCATGAACATGGCACTATGCTCATCGTGAGAGCAGTCATCTCGATTGCGGTCCTGCCTGGGACGGTGCTCATCCTCGTTCCGGCGTGGCTTCTTTCGGGAGACGATTCCGCAGAGACGGCGACGAGCCTCTGGCGTGCATCAGATCCGCGTTCCTGGTCCGCTCTGCTCCTGCTGGTAGCGGGGCTGAGCTTGCTGGCCTGGACGGTCTCGCTCTTCTTCCGCCGTGGTCGCGGTACCCTTGCGCCCTGGGATCCTCCGGAACACCTTGTACTTGCAGGACCCTATCGGTTCGTCCGCAATCCGATGATCACCGGAGTCGTCACTGCTCTTGCCGGCGAAGCGCTGTTCTTCAAGTCGGCGCCTCTTGGAGTCTGGTGCCTGGTGTTTTTCGCTGTTAGCGCGCTGTACTTCCCTCTGGTCGAGGAGCCGGGCCTGCGACGTCGCTTTGGCGAAGCGTACCGGCAGTACTGTGCCCATGTGCCGCGATGGCTCCCGCGTCTCAGGCCGTGGTTTCCAAGGGACGGCGATGTGCCATGATCGCCCTCTCCAGTTGCGCCCAAACCATGCGCTGCAAGCGACGATGGCGGGCCGGTCTTGCTTCGTGCGGGGATTTATAGGTGCCAGCGACCTCGGAGAGACCTCACGCCGTTAACACGAGGATTCCTAAGCGACTCCAGAGGATTACGGATCCGGCTGGCGGGCAACCCCTTCGGGGTAGAGAATTCTTGATCACCATTGCTGCCGAGTCCTCACCGTCGCTATTGTTCCAAACTTCAGAGCGCATATCGTCCTGCCGCTCAGCCGCGAGCGGCGGCCTGCATGCTACCGCCCTCGCGCGACGGCTGCCCGCCGCTCGTCGGCTGCAGCGGCGGGTTAGCTGTGCCGTTGCCGCTCGTTGAAAGTACTCGGGTGAAGCTGCCGCAGGTCTTCCCAGAACTGCTCACGGACACCGGCGACACCATCGTGGTAGTCCTCGAAGAACCCGACTCTGCCCCACTCGACGGGGTAAGAGTAGCGCTCGCCTTCGTCACCGATCGCGCCCTGCCAGAACGAGGGTTCGGAAGCGTCGACGACCCGGAAGCACTCGGGCTCATAGAGGACGGGGTCATTCGGACAGTTGGAAGTGTCCTCGTCGGTGAGCACGCGATAGCTGTCCGCCTCGATGCCGAGGACTTCGTAAACGCGCCCGACGGTCAGAGACACCCGGCGACCATCGGGGGCCACGGTGGCAATCGGTGTTACGCGCATCTGATGTCCAGCTAATAGTTCAGATAAGGTTTAAATCCAACCGTTATTATTTATGCGTCTCCGAGCGTCCGTGTAACACGAGGGCCTAAGCCTGTATTGGAAGGTCTCAGGAGCCCTAAAATCCGCATGCTGAGGCCACTTTACCGGCCACGATGGGAGGTGTCAAACGCGACATGCGGTGTCGCATAACGCAAGCCGTTTGGCGCCAATCACGGACCTGCGTTTGCGTTTATTAGGTGCCAGCGACCTCGGAAAGGGCCGGAAAGTGCCGGAAAGAGCGAGAGCGAGAGCGAGAGCGAGAGCGAGAGCGAGAGCGAGAGCGAGAGCGAGAGCGAAGCGTTGTTGACGGCCGCTGGTGGTGCTTTAACTACACCCTCGATGCCGATGCTGTCTGAAGCCCTCTGCTGGCCATCAAGAAGAGCCGAGACCGAGAAGCGGCTTCGAGTCGATTCTGATTGCCTGGGCCGTCCAAATTTTCTAGTTTTTCGGTAGAACTCAGACGCACCTGCGTCGGCAAGCGGATCGATGGCATCACCGAAGCGGACGAACGGCAGTCCAGGTGGGAAGCTGTGTTTTGGGAAGATCACTTCGATGACCCGGCCGAGTTTCACCTTGAGTGATGCCTCGCGGAACATTTCGACGAAGGTCCGGTAGGCGAGTTTCATGAGATGACGCATTTCCTTACTGGCGGCGTGACACAGCGGTTTGGGTGAGCGCTTGTGGTGGGCGGAACGAGCGAAGGGATCCTGGTTACGGATAGCGTCCATACCTAAAGGCTCGATGCCGATCTTGGCGCGCTGCGCCGCAGCTTCAGCCTCGATCTCGACGACCATCTCGGTTACGTTTTTGCGACGGGTAGGTCTTGCCAACAGGGTAGCGGTGCAAGCTGGACGTCCTAAGGCTGGCCGAAGCGGCTGGCACCCTGAACATCAACATCAGGCACCATGAACATCAACATCAACCCTGTGACTATACAGATTTCGTTCCCATGTGCACCTATCATCAGACCTCTCCGGAATCACATTTCCGCCGCGGTCGCGTCTGTTCGCGCGCCACGCTGGAAGGCCGCTTGACCCTCAGTGAATTGAGTTTCATCGTCACGACTTTTGAGGGTGGGCGAGATGAGACGACCTTGAGCGGAGAAGAAGAAGTCGCAGAAGTACTGGCCGAACACTTCGGCATAGTCATGTAACGACAACTACGGACGAAACTTTGTTCAAGGCATACTCAAAGCAACTGGCAGGCACCGTGAAGCGGGGTCCGGCCCACCAGAACGTCTAAATTCTATGAGCCCTCGAGGGCTGCAACCCGCCGCGCCAAGCGATCTCGCCCGACCCACCGGGTTCTCTTGGCGCCGTCGGGAGCGGGTTCTTTCAAACGACCCGAGCAGGGGTCATAGGCCATGCCACGATAGGGTAGGGGCTCGACGGTTTGAGCGCAGGAGACGTTGGGGTCGCCGTCTTTCTCCCAGCCCTCGGAATGCAGGAAGTAGGTCCGGCGCCAGCCGGCGGGGAGTGAGGGCAGATTCGCGACGCCGAAGCGAAGATGGACCTCGTCGCCGGATCCGAGGACGGCGAGTTGGTCATCAGCTTGGCCCAGCAGATCGCCAACTTGGCCAAAGGCGGTGTAATAACCCTCGAGCTCTTGCCAAGACAGCGTCAGCTCTCGGCCGGTGGAGTCCAGGCGCCATGGGGTGTCGCGTCGGTTGGTGTAGTCAAACTCATAGGGGCCGTTGGCGGCGGTTCGGAACCAGCGTGAAAACCCACCCCAGCGTAGGTCGGCATTAACTGGGGCGAGTCGATGCAGACGGTGCGGGGTGGTGTCGACCGGTTGTAACGCGGCGACGGCGATGTGATCCCAATAGACTTCAAAATCGGTGGTGAGGCGTAACTGGGGATGTGCGGGATCGAGGACACCGGTGAGATCAACCACGATCGGTTTGGTTTTGCCGGAGGGCAATCCGACCTCGACGTCGGTCCGTCGCCAACCGCCGTGGCCGTCGTCAACCACGAGGATCGGGAAGACCGGCGCACCAGCGGGATCCTGAGAGCGGGCGACGTTGGTGCTGGTATTGCCCCAATGTAGCCAACCTACCAAAATCAGCGCCGGGTGTTCGGCGGCGGCGAGGTCCGGTGGTAGCTCAACGGTCAAACGGTGCGGTTGGACCGCACCCTGGTAGCGGTTGGCGCCGGAGTGGTTGGTCAGGTAACGGTCGTCTCGCGCCCGCACTACTTCCAGAACGTCTCGCCCCTGATCATCGCGCACCGAGGTGGGGGACATGAGAGGAGATAGGAGGCGGAGAGCCAGCCCTCGAATCGGCCGCTTCAGCCACTGTTCGCCGTTGTAAACCTCAACGAACTCCGGCGCGTCAACCGCCACCAACTCAACCTGGTCCAAGTAGAGCGCTTCACGCAACTCTTCGGTGATCACCAGCTCCAAGGCTCCGGCGTGCTCACCAGTCTCGAGGGGAGCGACCCAGCTTGGGAGTCTTAGGTATTCTTCCGGGTCGGGGGGCACGTAGTGTCCGGGAGCGGCGAGCATGCCGACTGGGCTGAGGCCAAGAATGTCGGTCACAAATCGTTGCTGCCGGCCGTCCCAAGCGTATAGGAAGGGACACGAGCCTTCGACTCGCATCGAAAGCTCCAGGGTGTGCTCGGCTTCCGCTGCGGGCTCGAACAGATACTCGCTGATGCCGTTGGGCCAGGTCGCCTTGATCACTGCCGGTTGCTCACGGCCGAGACCGAGGGTGACGTTGGGGCGGCGGAGCTCCAACCACTGCACCGAGTCGCCGGCAGACACTTGTAACCGTACACCGTGACCGTCGCGGGGCACCTTCCGAGCTGGCGCAGTGAGATACAGGGTTAGCCACCCTTGATGCTCGGCGCCGCGACTGCGGAAAGTCCGCAGCAAGCCGGCTTCGCCCCAGGACAGTACGTCCGGATCGTGGTCGCCGTCGAGATCGAGGGTCAATGCACCGCGGGCTGCCGGCCACGGTTTTGCCAGGAGGTCGGTGCGGACGTCAAAACGTCCGGTACTGTCGTTGAGCAGCGCCACCAGACCGGCGCCTTGCGGCCCGGCAGCGGTGCCCGCAACCAGCAGATCCTGGTCGCCGTCGAGGTCGAGGTCGGCGACGGTGAGCTGCTTGGGCTGGATGTTCTCGGAGAACAAAAGAGTGTCGGCTTGTGCCTGGTCGTCACGGCTCAAGTGTGCCCGGCCATCACCGCGCCAAAAAGCGAAGCCGCGCTTCAGCAAGACGACAACATCCATATGGCTGTCGGCATTGGTATCCAGGGTGACGAGCTGTAAGGGTTGCTCGCCTCGCGGCAGTGCCAGGCGGGTATGTAGTCCAAAATCTCCCTGACGCCAGTTGCGCAAGACCAGCAGCTCAGTGCTGGTGGTCAGGATCAGATCTTGGTCCGCATCCGCATCCAGGTCGCTGCTGGTGAGATGGCGGACTCCGGCAGTGACCGGCAAGGCAGCTGGTCCGGCCGGCCCCAGCCCTGCTTCACCGCGATGGATCGCGATTATCAGCCGTCCACTGCTGTCGACCGCCAACAAGTCGAGGTCGCCATCGTGCTCGAAGTCGACCAGCAGGCCACGTCGCAAGTCGCCGGCCGCTGCCAAATCAGGATCCAGGGCAACCCTAGTCCATCGGCCCGGGGGCTCTTCACGGGTCCAGATCTCGAGGCCGCTGTCGGCGAGTGCAACAAGCTCCATGCGGCCATCACCGTCGAGGTCACCGGCCAGGATCTGTCGCCCGCCAGTGAATGCTGAAATCGGTTGGAAGGCTTCGGCGTCGGCATCTAAGAAGATCAGACGGCGATCGGTCAATAACGCGATGCCAGCCTCTCGACGGCGAGGTTTTCGGCTGCTGCTGCGGGCGGCGGTGGGATCGGGGTTTGCGCCATCAGGTGCGTTGGCGTCAGCAGCGTCGTCGGATATAGCGGCGACGGCTAAAGCGTCGTCGACCATTATCGCCTGCAGAATCTTTTCCCCGGGGTCCAGGGTCGGCATCGTCATCAGCGTCGCGGCTTGGTAACTGAGGTCTGTCGCTGGTGGCCTCAGCCGTGGTCCGCCGCCGACGGGTCGACTGAAGAGGGTCGGCTCGAGACGGGCCTGCAGCTCGGTGGCATGGGACTGGAACCGTTTGGTGGCGCGCAGCAGATTGATCGCGATGCGGAATGACGGCGGGACACGGCCGCGGTCGACCTCCCCGGTGACCAGCGCCTCGGCAAGCTCACGCTGGCCTTGTTCGACGTAACGGGTGATTTCCGGATTGGCGGTCGTCGCGGCCAGCGACTGCATCAGCTCTACCGCTGGTGGGTAACGTGCCGGATCCGGTTGCGCTAGGGCCCAGAGCACACGTTCAGCCGCGAGGTAGGTGTTTTCCGGCCATAACTGGAGAGCTTGTTCGAGGGTTGTTCCGTGGGCCTTCGGTTCACCGCGTCGTAGGTGGATCTGGGCTAGGGCGAAGGCATAAGCTGCCTCCTCGGGCGCCAGGGTCATCGTTTCACGGACGGCCTCGAGCTCCGCGTCGTCATCGCCGTCTTCGTAGGCAAGCTTGGCGCGTAATAGGGCGATCCTAGCGTGTAGTTGTAGCGGCGCCGTGGTCTTCGCCCGCTCCAGCCACTCACGGGCGGTGGCGCGGTCACCGGTGCGGAAACTTGCCACCGCCAGGTTGTAGGCTAAGGTCGGTTCGTCAGGGGCGATCTCCAGAGCCGAGGTGAAGAGATCGCGGGCCTCGGCCCACTGGTCGATCTCGGCGTGTGCCGCACCGCGGGCGAGTCGGGAAGCGAGAATGGGAGCCGTGGGCGGTTCGGCGCAGCCCTGGAATGCGAGCAGCAGAACGGTCGCTGCCGCCAGGGTGCTCGACGTTACGGTCCTCCAGGTTACAGTGTTCGACGTTTCGGTGTTCGACGTTACGGTGCTCGACGTTACGGTGCTCGACGTCAGGATGCTCGACGTCACGGCGCCAGCAGCCTTGTCAGCAGCTCAGCGATCTGCTCCGAGTCGATTTTTCCTACTCGCACGTCGCGTACTGTACCGTGATGGAGCACCGCGGTGAGCGGAATGGCGCCAGGTGGGGTTGCGCCGAGTGAGGCGAACGGACGTTGGCGCTCGATGTCGCCCCACAGTTGTTCATAGGTCACGCCACGGGCCTTCAGGAATGTGTCCACCATCTCCGACGGGCGTCCTTCGTCGAGGGAGATACCGATGACGCGGACGCCGCGGTCCCGGAACTGCTGATGAAGCAATTCGAGCTCCGGCATCTCAACCAGGCAGGCGGTACACCATGTGGCCCAGAAATTGAGCACTGCAGTGCCGCGATCGAGCTCCGACAAGTGCAAGGGCTCGGGCTCACCGATGCGGGGGAAGCTCAGGTCAGGACGTGGCGCCGACAGCTCTCCCGCTGCTGGGGCGAGCTCGTTGCGGTTGAAATTGCGATGTCGTAGTGCAACGACGGTTGTTTCGGCGGACCCTTCGGTGAGAGTGATGTGATGGTTGACGGGCAGCTGGGTCCACACCTGCTCGTGGCCCGACGGCCAGCGGACTTCGAGTGAGCGGATTGAAAGGCAGCCACCGAGGCCAAAATGCAGGGTCGGCGCGCTTTGGGCGAGAAAGCCTGAACCGAGCTCGACCTGACGCAGCATCTGCCGATCATCACAGGAGAGCACGGCTTGTGCGCCGGCAGCGAGGGTGCCGCTGGCGGTGCCCCGCAGGTCGATCAGCGCTACGTTACCCTGACCGGGGGTGTCGTTGCGGAAGAGTTTGAGGGTCGGATTGTTGCGGTTGTAAACCGCCAAATCGAGATCGCCGTCGCCGTCAAGATCGGCGGTGGCGGCGCCGCGGCTATCGAGGCGCAGGTAGAGCCCAAGGACGTTGCCGACTTCGTCGAAGGCGACGTGACCGTCAGCGCCTTTGCCGCGGTTTTGAAACAGCGTGTTGGGCTCTCGCCCGCTCCACGAGCGACCTTCTTCTTGCAGCAAGCGGAAGTGATCGCGATGTCCCTGCGTGCGATCTTCTTGCTGACCGCCGCTCTCGGACGCCATGACCTGGCGCCAAAAGACGCTTCACGTGTCTTTGGCTGAAGCGCCGGTATAAAAGCCGCCACAGACGAAGAGGTCGAGGTCGGTGTCGGCATCGTAATCGAAGGCGAGGTTTCCCCAGGCCCAGAAGGCGCCTTTGGCGCCGGCTTGCTCCGTCACGTCCTCGAAGCCGACATCGCGGTCGCCTTCACCGCCGAGATTACGCAGCAGGGTGTTGCCCTTGGAGAAACGCCGATAGAGCGCGCGGTCGGCGTCTGAACCGGGGAAGTTTTCGAGGCGGGTGATGCGGTTGCCGGCGAACGATTGCATGTTGGAGATGTAGGCATCGAGCCAGAGGTCGCCGTCGAGGTCGGCCCAGGTGAGCCCCATACCGTTACCGTGGTCTTCGGCGCCGATTTTTGAAGCGATCTCCTCGAAGTGGGTTGAGCCTTCGGCGCCGACGCCAAGATTGCGGTAGAAACTGTTGGGACCATAGTCGTTGGCGACGAAGAGATCGAGGTCGCCATCGCGATCGTAATCTGCCCAGGAGGCGGCGTAGCTCCAGCGTTCACTTCCGGGGCCGAGTCCGGCGTCGAGGGTTGTGTCCGCAAACCGGAAGGCGCCGTCCGGCTCGGCGCCGAGGTTGCGCCACAGCACGTTGGGGAGTCCGTCGCGGGCGTCGACGTAGGTTTCGGGTTGATGCTCGGCGTCGATCAGATTGTAGTTGGTGTGGTAAATGTCGACCCAGCCGTCACCGTCGTAGTCAGCAGCGGCCAGGGATTCCCATTCGCCGGCCCTGGCCAACGTTGTACTCCTGGAGCCTGAACTGCTGGAGCCCGAACTGCCGGAGTCCGACTTGCCGGAGTCCGACTTGCCGGAGTCCGCGACATCGCGGAAACGACGCGGTGCACCGTCGCCACCTTCGTTGCGAAACAGCACCAGGCCGCGTCGTTTCAGACCCACCACCAGGTCGAGCCAGCCGTCGCGATCGAGATCGACAAACAGGCCGCTGTTGGAGTCTTGACGCAGGGTGTTGAGCTCGAGGCCACGGGCCGCGGTGACATCGTCGAAGTGCCCCGAACCATCATTTTCGTAAAGGCGGGCGGGTGCATGCAGACGAGGTAGAAAGAGATCGATGTCGCCGTCGGCGTCGAAGTCGGCAAAAACGGGGCCACCGTCGGTGTAGATCTGGGTGCCGGACTGATCGTAGCCCGGGGGTAGGCTCTGGGTCGTCACATCATGAAAGAATGGCCCGGGCGCCACGGTCGTGCGACCCTCCGAGCTGCGGACGCTGGCGATCTTCCAGCCATTGTCGGTCTGGACGAGGTCGAGAATCAGATAGAGACGATCTTCTCGCAGGCGTCCGTCCGCTTGGCGAGCGAGGATCCACACCGCCTCGCGCGTCTCGAGACCCGGGCGATCCTCGCCCAGCTGTCGAAGCTGGATCTCCCAGGTGTGGACTTCGAGGGTCTCGACGTCGCCAAGATCCTGTAAATAGGCATTCCAGCGCTCGAGGAATTCTGTGCTTCCAAGGTTTGCCGGGCTTTCGCCCCAGGATGAAAGCGAGATGCCGGACTCGATTCGGCCGGTGGCACCGGGATGCTGATGGAAGTCTTCGCCCTGGAAGTTGTTACCCTGAAGCGTCGACGTGAAGATCTGCTCCGCGGTCGCGACGTCCAGCTTGCCGCGTTTGATCGACTCGAAGAGTTGGCTCTTGACGGCTCCGGCCTCACCGTTCAGTTGCTCCGTTGGCCAAGGGTTGCCAGTACCGGAGCTGGTGGACAAATCCTCGTCGGTGCTGTGGTCACCGCAAGAAGACACAACGAGCAACAGCAATAGAGCCAGGACTCCAGCAGTGGCGCTGGGTCGATGCGGTCCAGAGTCTGCAGGTTGATCTTTGATAGCCAATTCGAGATTCAATGTAACAAGCCAGTCCAGGGTGTGCCCCCACCCCACCGGACGGTATTCATCCATCCGACGCCTCGGGTGGCTGGTGCCTCTCTTTCTTCGTCGCGCAGTCTCAGATCGGTTGACAGGAGAGGTGAGAGGTTTGTCTCCTCGGGCGCACTGAGTGATCAGGAACCCCCAAATTGCAGAACTGGCCGCCAACGGCCATCATCTGCTGGTCTATCACCCATGAGGAGACATTCGATGCTCGGACAAGGCACCACCCTAACGCTCCCTGCTTCAGGCTCAGACGCTTCAGGCCTCTCACCTTCGACTCCGATCGAAGTCCACGTCCAGAGTGAGCTGATGGAACATTACGAGGCCGGCGCGCATGTGGCGTGTCGTCGCCGATTACAGGTGGTTCACGCCGCGGGTCAACAGTCCGCTGTGCTGTTCGCCGGCCATGACGATGCGCTCTACCTGGCCCAACGCAACAACCGGAAAGACAAAGGATGGCGAATCGAGTCTCTGACCGCAGCGTTTGGCGAGGGCGTGAAAGTGGACAGCTTCTCGGTGATCAACCGGCCGGACGACAAAACCCAAGTTGCACTGGCGATTTCGCGACCGTCGGACCCGGGGTCCAGCGAGATCCATGAAACCGCTTGGCTGCGACTCGACGAGCCAGACAAAACCGAGTGGCGGCCGCGGGGTAAACAACCCGGGGTGCGTATGGTCGAGTCGACTTATGGCCGCGTCACCTTCGATGGTCGCACTCACCAGGACGTGTTGGTGGCGGTGGGTAGTGATGGCAATCTCTACCGCATCCACCTCGGGGAAGGATCACCGAAGATCGAAATGATGGGCGGCGGAGGTGCCGCGCCAGCTTTCGGCTATCGATCCTCGAGCGGGCGGACGGAGCCAGGGGTGTGGGTGTTGGGAGACAAGAGATTCGTCTTTATCCTGCTGCGGACACACACTGCGATTGTCAATCCGGATTGGGATCCATCCGCCATGGCCGACGACTCGACGTTCTCGACTCCTACGCGTTTTTACTACACCGAAGGCAACAGGCTATTGTTGGCGATCGGTGATGAGACCCAAGACCTCGCCCGGCTGAGCTCACGCGGCCAGCCCGAAGAGCGCTGTGACCAACTCATCCTGACAGAGCGGTCCGGGTACAAGGCACTCTACCTGCGTACCAAAAGCGGCAAGTTGATGATTTCGATCTTGCAGAGCATCGGGCCCGACGGTGAGAAGTGGTCACCCCCGCGACGACTGCGGGGAGATGTCGCGGGACTCGACGGTGGCTACGTTGCTCCGGTATCCGGCCATCGGCACGAGCTGTTCCTGGCCAGCGACGGCCATTTGATCCACCTCTGGCAGGACCGCCGCTCAACCCGTTGGATCTCATCAGAGGTTTTGTTGCCCAGCGTCGACAAGATTCATCATGTGATGACCAGCACCACCCGCATTCAGCTGAGGACTGCCAATCACGAGGGTTTACACAACCATAAAGTGCGGCTCCGCGCCACCGAAGCGGTATGGCTGACGGTCAACGGCGAAGCGTTTTTTCTCGATACCGGGGAACAACGGGAATTGATCACGGACGGCCACGGCAGCTTGACGGTCATCGGTCATTTGTCGAGCCTGGCGATCCCCCGCTTTCAGATCGAAACCGATCTCTTCGAGCAAGCCGTCAACATCGACCCGGTGGCTCATCTGCAGAAGAAGTTACGTCATGCCGCCAGCACGAACCTCAACCAGGTGATGATCGGTGAGGGGCATCGCCGGGAAAAACTGCTCAAAGGCCGTTTCGAGAGGAATGCCGCCGAGGGAGCCAAGGCGCTCGAGAAGTTTGCCGAGGGACTCGACCGCTGGCAGCTAGGCGGTGTCGCTACCCCCGGAGTCTCTCTGGCAGCTCCGAACCAGCCGTTCACATCCGAGCTCGGACCCGAGGGGCGGACTCAAGACTATTGCTGGAGCCTCGAACTGCAAAACGGCGTTGCGGTCTATCGCGACGCCGCGGCAACCCGTCAAGAGCTGCTGACGCCCGAATTCGATCGTATCGTACGAGTGGCAGCCGGTAACCGCAGCTGGCTGGGCACCCTGCTGGAACACATCCTTCATGGAGCAGACGACATCCTGACGTTGGTCTTCAACGGCGCTAGCGTATTCATCCGAACCGTGGAAGGCGTGATCGAGTTTGTTGCCGAGTTGGCGGAACAGTTTCTGCACATCATCAAGGTTTCGTTGAAGATGTTCCTTGGCATCGACCTCGACATGGCCATCAAGTGGCTGGGCTTCATCTTCAATTGGGAAGATATTCTCGCTACCCACAACGTCATGGTGCGCACAGCCGACCAGACACTGACCGACGCCCGCGGCAAGTTGGAGGCATTCAAAGAGCAGTTGAGCACCTACCTGGACGAGCTCGCCCACAAGGTGGACCAGCTCGAGATCCCCAAACCGCTTCAGGGCAAAAATCACCAAGTCTTGAGCGATGAACATGCACGCCACGGAGGGGCAGGCGAAGCGCACCAAGAGGTGGTGCAGAAACATCGAGACACCCTCGACAACCATCCCACCATGGCTTGGGCGGGCCATCAAATGACCCATGGGCAGCCGGCGGGGCATCCACCTCCAGAGGCCTTGCTCGGCGACCTAGATGCAGAACGCAAACAGAACCTGCTGAGGTTCTTCAACAAGGTCCACGCCCACGGCAGCTCGGTGACCGCGGGCTTCAAGACCCATCACCAGACGATGAAGACCCTATTCGAATCGGAAGAGGTCAAGCTCGAAGAGGTTCTCAGTCAGTTTGTACACGATTTGCTGCGGGTTGGCGTTGAGGTGGTCAAGGAAATTGCTACGGAATTCGTGGGAGTTGTGGAGGATCTCATCACCGTGGTGGACCACCTGCTGCAGCGGGAAATACAGATCCCCTTTTTGACTGCCCTCTACAAGACTGTCATCCATGGTGGAGGCACGCTGACACCGATCAACGCGATGTTGCTGGTGGCGGCCATTCCGGCAACGATCTTCAGCAAGGCCCTACAAAAAAAACCACCGTTTCAGGGGCTCGAGAACAAAAGTCTTGCCGACCCTGCCTTCAAGCAAGCTTGGACGGTGTGGGCCGCCGGGGTTGGCGGCGCAACGCTGCAGAGCCTTCGGTTTGGTCTTCGATTCGTCAAGAGTTTTGTCGACCTCTCGTGGCTGGGCTACCTAGCCATGTTTGGGCAGATGGTCTTTCTGCTGTTGGTCTTCCCCGCCCTTCAGGTGTCCGACTACGCTCCAGAGCTGACGGTCCTGTGGCTTATCTGGTCGACATTTGTGGCCGATCTCCTGTGCTCCTTGGGTTTGCTCCAGTTGCGCCTGGGAAAGGAGGTCCATCAGGCTATTTCGGCCGTTCTCGCCGGCTTGGCCGGGTTGGTTTTGCACATCGAGGAGATGGCCCTGCTGGTGGCACGGCTCACGGATCCGAAAATCAAGCCGATCGGAATCGGCCTAGCGATCGCAACCGCCCTCCAACTCGGCATCCTGACGCAGGTCGCTCGCCTCACCAACAAAGCTCTGCCGCTGGTCAAAGAAGCACCCCAGGTGTGGGAAGCTTTCATGCTCGTCTGGCTTGCAACCGACGTCAGTGCGCGGGTGATTCACGCCGCGCGTGCCACCGTTGCAGTGTTGCTCGATGTTGGCGTCATCAAGGACAAAACGGGTCTCTCCGGGTCTCTCCCCGTCTTCTCTCCTCAATAGATCGACGGCTATGAAATACTACGCTCGCTGACGATCCACTGAACCCGAAAGGAGTGCCGATGAGCTCCGCTGTCCCGACAGCCGACCAGCTAGCGGCGCACCTGATTCCGCTACATGGAGAATCCTGGGCGCTGTGGCGTCAGGCGGCGCTGCGGGGCGCAGGCTTCCCGGTGACGGAGGTGTTGGAGCTCGCGGCAACGGCAGCCGCGGCCGCGGCGGACCGTCAATTGGACCTCGAAGCTGAGGTCGACAACGCGCGACGAGGTGCGGTTGAGGCGGTTCGCGGTGCCCTCGACACGTTGAAGCGCCAGGGCCAGTGGGACGACAAGGCGCGACGCAGGGGCCTGCTCAAAGCCCTTGCAAAGCTGCACAAAAGAAAGATCCCCAACCGGTCGGTGGCGCTGCCTGAGATCGAAACGCTGGCAGCGGCAGCACGGCGGCTGGATTCAGCTCAAAGCGAGCTGGACGCCGTCTTTGACGCCGCGGTGGTACGACAGTCCGAACGGCTGCGGGAGGTCGCCAGGAATCCACGATTTCAGGAAGCCGTCTTGTGGCAAAACCGTCAGGCTTTTCACTCGGCGGTACGCAAGGTTGCTGCCGCCAAACTCTCGGAATCTCCGTTGGGTAGCCAACACCGGCAGCACGAAGAGCTGGTGGCGATGTACCTTCAGCGGTATACCGTCAAGAACGACACCATCGGCTACTTCGGACCGGTAGGCTGGGCTCGATTCGTCGATGACGACATGGCGATAGTGGCACGCCCGGGGCCGGAGTTGATCGCTGAACGGAATGTCTACCTGGAATCCTGGGGGGTAGAACAGGTTGCGGCGGTGTTGGCTCGCCTGCAACCGGTGCGGCCTTGGCTGCGACCGCGACGACTGCCCTACGTTCGTCTGGCCGGCCAAAACCTTCAAGTGCCGACGGCGGAGCCGATGCCCATCTCGACCGTGACCAAAGCGCTGTTCGAAGCCTGCGACGGTGCGCGCCCAGCTCACCTCATCGCCCAGCAGCTGATCGCTGATCCGCGGTCCGGATTGACGGACGCGGACGAGGTCTACGGCTTGCTGTCACAGCTTGCTGAGCAACAGGTGGTCGCTTGGGGTTTTCACCTACCGCCTAAGCCTCGAGTCGAACGCGACTTGCTGCGGCAGATCCAGGCGATCGAAGACCCCCGGGCCCGCGCGGTGGGTATGAAGGCGGTGGCGGAGCTCGAGCGAGCTCGTCGCCGCATTGCCGCGGCGGCGGGGGACGTCGAGCAACTCGACCAGGCCTTGGAACACCTCGACAGCTTTTTCACCCGCCTCACCCGCAGCGACGCGACGCGCTCACCGGGCGCAACCTATGTCGGCAGAACCCTAGCCTACGAAGACTGTCGGCGCGATCTCGAGATCGAGCTCGGGCGGCCAGTGCGCAGCGCCATCGCCGAACCTTTGGCGATGCTGTTGATGAGCCTGCGCTGGTGCACGCAACAGGTTGCGGGAGCCTTTCGTGAGCAGGCGCAGGTGATTTTCGACGAGCTGCGGGGCGATCGCAGTTCGGTACCCGCGATCGACTTCTGGGCCAGAATCAAATCTTGGATGAGCGAGCAACACAATCCTCATGTGGCATCGGTCATCGATGCGCTCCATCAACGCTGGCGCAGGGTCCTGGCGCCGGCTCCGGACCAGCGGCGTTTGCAACTCACCTGCGACGAGTTGCGGGACCGGGTTGCCGAAGCGTTCGAGGCACCAGCTCCAGGCTGGCAGCAGGCCCTCTACCATTCCCCCGACCTGCTGATCGCAGCCACCGATGTCGACGCCGTGGCAAGCGGAGATTTCGAAGTTGTCGTCGGTGAGATCCACGCGGCCTTCAACACCTTGAGCTGCTGGTTGTTTCTCAATCAACACCCCGACCCCGATTGCCTCCGCGCCAACATCGCCGAGGATTTGTCCGACTCGGGGGTGTGGATCGCACGCGATAAAAACGCCGGCCCATCGCGACTCGCCTGGGTGCCGCCGCCCGAGCATCTGCACATCGTGCCGCCGTCGGATCATGTTCTCGACCTCCCCGGATATCAGCTGCTGGAGCCCGGCGACCTGGTGATCGCCCAGACGACCGAGGGCCTCCAGCTACAAAGTCGCAACGGTGATCTGTCTATCGATGTCACCGAGGCGACAGGCCCCTTTCTGTCGTCGAAAGTTGGCCATGCTCTAGATCTCGCAGGCGACCATGCCCACTGGCCGCGGATCACCGTCGATCGGCTGGTGATCAGTCGAGAGCGCTGGTTTTTCGACGCCCGCGACCTCGACTTCGTAGCCTGTAAGAACCCTCGAGAGCGATTCCTGGCAACCCGCCGGTGGGCGCGAGCTCACGGGTTGCCACGATTTCTCTTCGTCTCCACCCCGCTCGAGCAAAAACCGTTCTACCTCGACCTCGATACCTTGGTCTACATCGACCACCTGGCCAAGCAGCTGCGCCGCCTTCGAGCCAAGTCCAATGACGCCTCGGAGATCGAGGACCAGTCTGTTGATACAAGGATCAAGGTCTCCGAAATGTTGCCGCGGCCGGATCAAGCTTGGTTACCTGACGCCGCCGGTCGCCGGTATGCGAGCGAGTTCAGGATGGTGGTCACCGATCAGTCCCGTCGAGCCCGGGCGGCTGATAACCTGAGAAGGTAATGACCTCCCAGCATACTGCCCGTCCCAAGCCTACCGAGGATCGGCTATGGGGAGACGTTCAGACCAGTCTCGGCGGCAGCGTCTGGAGGACTCTGCTGCCGCTGCTGCGCGGCGAAAAGCGGTCCACGAACCGTCTCGGGGACGACGAGATCGCTCAACTCAGGCGGTTGTATTCGTTTGCCCGGCCCTATCGTGGACGACTTGCGCTCGGCATCGGCGCGGCGGTCAGTGGCAGTCTGGTTGCGCTGGCCGCTCCCCTCGCTTGGCGCTACCTGGTGGACGCGATCGTGCCCGGGGGCAATCCTCAGCTATTGAGCACGGTCACCGTGGCCTTGATCGGCATCTATGTACTCGCCGGTAGCATTCGACTCTGGAGTAGCTACCTATTGAATGTTGTCGGCCTGCGGGTGACCACAGACTTGAGGCTCGAACTCTACGAACACTTTCAGAGCCTGCCCCTGTCGTTCTTCGCTGCCCGCCGGACCGGTGAGCTGGTATCGCGGGTCATGAATGACGTGTCCGCGGTTGCCGGCGTTGTCACCGGTGACCTTGCCGGTCTGTTGCGGCACGTGGTGTTTTTTGTCGGCGCGTTGATCCTTATTTTGGTCACCGACTGGCGACTGACCCTGTTCACCTTCCTGATGATCCCGGCAGTGTCTCTGATCTCCCTGCTACTCGGTCGTGCGGTGCGACGCCTGTCGACCGCTCTCACCGATGAATCCGCCGCCGTGACGACAGTCCTCGAGGAATCGCTGTCGAGCGTGCGAACGGTCCGCTCTTTCGTCCGCGAGCAGTACGAGATCGGACGGTTTCGTCACCGCCTGGTTGAGCTTCTGGCCCTGGCGCTGCGACGGATGAGTCTCGAAATCCTCTTCGGGCCGCTGCTGTCGATTCTCTTCTTGTCATCGACCGTGCTGATCATTTGGTTCGGCGGCAAACAGGTTCTGGCAGGCGAGCTGTCCGCCGGCCAACTGGTGACCTTCATCGTCCTGACCACCTCGATTGGTGGCTCGATTCGTTTTGTCGGCGAGCTGTGGACACGCTTGCAATCTGCCCTCGGAGTCTGCGAGCGGATCTTCGCCCTGCTCGACTTCGAATCGGACCTGGTGGATGCTCCCGACGCCATCACCTTGCCCACCCTCGTCGGCCGGGTGAGCTTCGACCACGTGTCGTTCGCCTACCCCTCGAACGAGCCCGACTTTGAGCCACCAACGGTCTTGGACGACATCTCGATCGATGTCGAACCAGGCGAGACGTTGGCTCTCGTGGGGCCGAGCGGAGCAGGCAAAACAACCTTGATCAACTTGGTCCTGCGCTTCTATGACCCGACCGACGGGCACTTGCGGGTCGACGGTTTCGAGCTGCGCTCGGTCACTGTCGAAAGCTTGCGGGGCCAGATCGGTTTGGTGCCTCAGGAGACTCAGTTGTTCGGCGGAACGGTGCGCGAGAACATCCTCTACGGCAAGCTCAATGCCAGCGACGAGGAACTCGATGCAGCGTCCCGGGCCGCCAACGCCGAAGAATTCATCGCTCAGCTACCGCAGGGTTACGACACCATCATCGGGGAGCGCGGAGTCCGCTTGAGCGGTGGTCAGCGCCAACGCCTCGCTATCGCTCGTGCCTTACTCAAGGACCCCCGGATCTTGTTACTCGACGAGGCGACCTCGGCCCTCGACAACGAAAGTGAATACCTGGTTCAGGAAGCTTTGCAACGCCTGATGGCGGGGCGGACAACGCTGGTGATCGCCCACCGACTGAGTACCGTCAAGAACGCGAGTCGTATCGCGGTCATCCAGGCTGGCCGCCTGACCGAGCTCGGTACCCATCAAGAGCTGATCGACTTGGACGGTCTCTACGCTCGCCTCTATCGACACCAGTTCAAAGAGTTAGACTCGCCGTTTGCGGCTGGACCCACAAGGCAGGCGCTGTCTAGCGCTGCTCTCGCGCCCCAAATCAACGAGCCGGAGACCTGATGCAACCGTTACCGAAAGAACCTGCCGTTTCGTATCACGCCTTGGAAAAAGCCGCCCGCGTCCTACGTCCTTTCGTGCGGATCTACTTCCCGTTCCATGGCCTGTCAGACGCAGACTTCATGCATTATTTCCCTCTGCTCGTTACGGTCGAGTCGTCGGTTTACCAGATCGACGAGGGCTACGAGAAGAACATCACCGCCGACGAATTTGATCCCCGCCCGATGGACATGCTCGTCGACTACCTCGATCGCAAAGACCTACTCGACGCCGCGATCACCGAGGAACTCGAAAACGCCCTGCACTACTATCGCCTGGAACACGCCATGTGTGGTGGCAAGGCGTTCTCCCACGAGGACGTCCTGCTCGCCAGTCGTTTCAGGTGTTACGACATCCGAGTGCTGCATCGGCTGCTCTACCGGGTCAGGGAGCAGCCCTACAACGAGGAGATTCTCGAGGTCTTTCGTATCGGCGAGGTTCTCGGCGAGCTGGAAGACGATATTCGTTCCTACAAGGAAGACTCGTCACGTAACGTCTTCAATACCTACAGCATGTTGGTGCGGCTCCACGGCGCCGAGGGTAAGGCTCAGTTTCAGGGGTTTCTTGACGATCTCGACGCTCAACTCCAGGCTCAACGCGTCAACTTCCCCAAGCTCGTCGCGTTATGGGAAACCTATCGCGCAAAATCCCCTGCCCCCGACCTCCCCGAACCGATCTTGCCGGGAACCACTCGTTAGCCGATAGCCAGTTCCTGCCCTCATTGAAGTTGCCTCGTTTTCGTGGACAGATAATCCTTCCTCCTTTCCGTATTCACCCTGGGATTTCATAAGTAAGAGACTCATGGCGCCTGAGCGGGAGGATCTAATAGTCGGTAGCCGCCGGCTCCGTCCACCGGTCGTTGCTGCGTCTCCTGCGTTGTGCCTGCTCGTCGTTCCGCTCGCACTGGATTCGGCCTTGCCACTACTGTTTGAGCGTTTCCGCTTTCCCACGGTGCTCTCCTCGCCTCAACCAACGTTGGCCTTGTAGGACATCACCATCTGCAGGTTACGTAGGTTCGATTTGTCACCGACAACCTTGAAGAGCAGGTCGCTCCCTTTGGCGCTGACCCTCAGCCCGGTGGTGTCGAGGCTGCCACCGTCCCGCAACGCCAGGTCTTCCTGACCGTTCAGAAGCACCTTGACCGTATCGTCACCGACAGTGTCGAAGGTGGAATAAATGCTGGCGATTTTACTGCTCGCCAGGTTGGGAAAAAGGTTCTGGGTGAAGCGCAGCACGAGCTCGTCGCTATCGCCGGCCAAGAAGTTTTTCCAGGTCTCGCCAAAGTCGAAGTTCATGTCGAAGAAGCGCCAAGCGGTGTAAGGCTTCAACATGCCGCGCACTGCCTCGGCAAATGCACTGCCGCCTTGGGACGCTGTGTACTTGACGTTCAGGGTTACTTCGAGCAGATCGCTGACGTCAAAGGCGTTTGGGCTGCCGTTCAGCTCCAGGCGCCAGCTCGACACCGCTCCTGTTCCCTCAAAAGGAAGGTAGCGTTCGGAGTCGAAACGCAACTCGAAGAGTCCGTTGTTGAGCTCGAACTCGTCGTGACGCGACAAGGCCACCTGCTGCCGGGCTTTCCAATTGCTGCGGATGGTTGTCGGCGGCTCGTCCTTGGGGCCGAGCAGGTACTTCACGGCCTTGGGGTCGGGCTTCATCACCGTGCGGTCGGAGAGCTGGGTCAAGGTCGCGTTGACGAAGACCCCCTCCGGAACATCGAAGGTGATGGCGATGGTCTTGAGCTGCCGCTGGTAGTGGCCAGGGAAGTCGAAGTCGTAAAGCGCCTCGGTGAGGTGAAATTCACACACACCCCGCGCCTTGAGCTGGAGGAAGGCCAGCGGATCGAGATCGAGGAGCGAGATGTCGCGGCCGATTTCGAGACGGCGCTGATCCGTTTCCACAAAAGCTTGTTCCATACGGTCGAGGTCAAGCGCCAGCCGATCCCCGGCGGTCAGCCCCTTGCGCTGGCTGTTCCAGTAATGACCCTGGACGAAAGAAGTCTCGGATTCGGGAAAGCCGCGCTCGAACTGGAAGGCTCGCTCGGCGCTTTTTGCCATGTCGTGAGCAAGTCGGTAGGTCTGGAAGTAGACCCCGGAGAGCTGACCGGCCAGCCACTGATAGAGCTGTTGGTTGGTGAATTTGCTGGTGTAGAACGTTGACAGCGCACGTTTGTGCTCAACCTCCTTCTCGGCGACAGCGATCTCCTGCTCAACAGCGCGGATTTGCGCTTCCGCGCCCACGATCTGCGCCTCGATCTGTTGAATATCGATCGTCGCCAAGTCGCTTTGCAGTGTCCACTCGTCCTTCATGCGCTCGTGCTGACCGACGATGCCGAGGATCTCACCGCCGACGCTGAGCCCTTCGCCGACGGCCTCGGCGACTTCGGCCACGCTGGTGGCAACGTTGCTGGCGTTGCTGCCGCCGATCTTCACCCCGGCGATAAAAGGGCCAACGAGCGCGTCCGGAGCGGCACCACCAACCGCCGCCACCGCCCGCGCGATCGCCGACACCGCATGGGCGATGACCGCCCCACCCATCACCGACATTTGTGCGATCTCCCAACCCGAAAAACCGCTCTCGATCCAGTCGTCGTAGCGTTGAAGGCGTTGTTCAGCCTGTTTTCTGGCTTCGATGAGGGAATCCCGCGTTGCCGCCGCCTCGTCGAGCTGCGCCTCGCGAACCCCCACCATCAAGGTCATGATCTCGGCCTCTTGCTCGGCCTGTAACTGGCTGAGCTCCTCGCCATCTTTCTTTTCGAGCGCCGCCAACAACTCGTTGCCGAGCTGGCTCAGCCGCTGCACCAGGCCTTGCGCCTTGGCGATCAGGAACGAAAACCGGTAGTGAGGTGTGGCAGCGCCTAGGCTGGCAAGCGCAGCGGCGGCACCGCCGCCACCGCTGGCCGCGAGCACCAACGCTGCGGGGTCGATCGGCGGCTGGAAGAGTGGCAACGGCTGCTCGACGCCAAAAATGTTGAGGCAGTTCCGAATCTTGTACAGCCGATCCTCGACCCGGTCCCAGTAGTCTAGGAATTGTTCGTTTTCCGGGATATAGAAGTACGCCGAGTCGACCATCGCGTCGTGCGGCAATGGCGCTGAGACAGGCGGCGTCGAGGGAGGATCGAGGGTGTTCTCCAGGTAGAGCAGGAATTCGTAGTCTTGGTCGATGTTCTCGAGCTCCTGGTAGCTGGTGTCGTCGGCCAGGGCCAAGGTGCCGAGCCCTTCCGGGCGCCGTCCCAGGAGGTCGTAACCCAGCATGTAGAGCATCCGCGCTTCCTGAATGCTCTCCAAGGTGTACTGGCCGAACAGCATGTCTCCCCAATCGAGCAAGTTGTCGACATAACGCATCACGACAGCCTTGCGATAGGCGATCTCGCGCAAGGCGGCGATAGCGTGGGGGTCGAACGGATCGTCCAAATAGGCAGCGAGTTGGGCTTCCGAATTGAACTGCGCCCGGTAGGTCCCCGGTAATCGCAGGACGATGGCGATTAGCTCCAGCAGGCGTCTCTTCAACTCCCGTAACTCCGCCTCTTGCTCGCCGGTCAATCCGTCGACAGTGTCGGGCAGAGCTTCCAGCTGGGGCTGTAGACCGGGCTCGCCGGCGCTGCCCTCAATGATGGGCGGCAGCGCTACAAGCTGCGCCTCCACCTCGTCTGGCGATAGGCTCCGGAGGCCGAGGAACACGTCCTGGAGCGGAGTCAGAAGCGTGTTCAGCTCGTTGAACCGTTCCACGATCGCCGCCACCAGGGGGCGGACCGAATCGTCGTTGGCGACCAGCGAAGCCAGCTGCGCGAGCTTGTCCTCTGACGACGCCACCAGACCCATGAGATCAATCGTCAGAAAGGGCAGGAATTTCCAGTACTCGGCTTTCTCAGTGGGATCGAAGATGTGCTCGTACCAAGACTTCGCCTCGTCGAACTTCTGCTCGGTATTCAGCGCTTGGGCGATGAGGAACGGTGCGTGGAAGAAGATCTCCCAGTAGTAGATGCCGTTGGCGCTGTGGAAGTCGAGGTGAGAGCTGATCGGCGGGTTCGGGATCTGGTCGGTGACCCTGATGGTTGTCGGAGCGTTCGCGCCGACAGCGCTCGAGAACGTGGGCGTTTCGTCAATCTCCTGAGTTTCCAGGCTCAACAGACGGTCGAGGCCGCCGCCGAACAAACGCTGGTTGAGTTGCGACGCGGTCGAGGTGGTCAAGCGGATGAGGTCGAACTGTGCGGTCTCGAGTTCATAGGGCTGTGCTTCTTGCGGATCGTCGAGGACGTACCGGATGTACTCGCCGTCCTTGAACAAGACCAGGCGATTCGGATCCCGGGTGACCAGGGCCGCGTCGATCCCGCTCATGAATTCAGGGTGAAGATTTCCCCAATTACCGCGAATCGGTTGGTAGGTGAGCTCCTGTCCGGGTTCCTGGCCCTCGTCGAGGCGGGCATAGACGTTCCCCGCAAACAGGTAGACACGGTCTTGCAAGGTAAACGCCGCGGACACTGTCTTGCCCCGCCACCACAGGAAAGTCCCGTACTGGCGATAAGTCTTCGGGTAGCCTCGATCGCACAGCCGTCCGGCGCCGGCGGCGCCCAGGGAATAACGCAGCAGCTGGTTGCCGCTGATCAGGTATAGTCGGCTGTCGTGGGTCCAGGCGGCATCGACGCCACGTTCCACCACGTTGGTCATGACCCGCCCCCAACGCGGGTACACCGGCTGAGTGGTCGCCACGTTGTCCAACCACGCGAAAACCTGGTCGCGGAAGAACACCGTCTGCCGGCCGGTGCTGAACGCGGCATCCACGTGAGTCCATTCGGGTAGACCGTCGGGATTGCCAGCCAGCGGCTGCGGGTACCCCTGGTCCATGTTGTGGTAGTTATCGTCGCTATAACGGATGTAGGAGGCGCCGCTGAAGAGGAACGTATTGGGACCGATGCGGCACGCCGCGTCGACGTGGTTGGCACGGGTGAAGACGTTCGACTCGATCCCCCAATGATCTGCCACTGCTTTGCCGTCCCAGACCCGGATCAAAGCCACCAGGGTTTGGACGGTGAGCCCCGCGGCCGGGAAAGTCCTGTACTCCTGGTCGCTGAACAAGTACACCCGACCGTCTCGTCCGATGAAGGCGGCGTGGATCCGCCTACCCAACTCCTCGGGCTCGCCTCCCTCCACCTCGAGCCGTTCGCCGACGAACGCGACCACTACGTCATCGAACGCCAGGTTTGCCCAGGGTTCTGGGCCGGGGACCGGGTCCGCGACGAGGCTGTCTTGGAATCGGTAGAGCTTTCCGTCGTTGCCGAACAGGGCGATGACACCATTCTCTTTGTAGGCCGCGGTGACCCCTACGGGTTTGAAAGCGTCGTCGTTGTTGGTGCAACCCAAGTCGTCGAGGACCTCGAATAGGGTCCTCCGCTTCGGGTAATCCTCGTCACACAGGTCATAAGCTGCCCCGGTGTAGCGCACGACTTGCCCGCCGATGAGGTAGGTGTGCTCGCCGTGGACGAAGCCGCCGGTCACCGGCTTGGCGTTGTCGGGGTTGGTGAAGGTATTCGGTGCCCTGCCCCAGTGGCGGTTGATCGCCATAGGGTTGCCGGGCTCCCCACCCTGTACGAACGTGCCGTCGCCCAGGAAGAAGTAGGTGGAGCCGAAGCGGCCTTCGACCGCCGCCTGAATCGGGCCCTGCTGGGGAAACCCGTCGTTGTTGCCGTCCAACGACTTGACGCCGTCCCGGTCGGCCCAATTCAAGCTCGAATCCGCCGAGTACTCGAGATACTGCGAGCCGCGGAAGAGGTACAAGATGTTGTTGCGAAAGAGCGCGGCGTCAACGGCGCTGTCCCGCGCGACCAGGTTGAAGACGTGGCCCCAGCGGAGGCTGGTAGTGGCGATCTCGAACGGCCCGTCGACCTGCTGCCGGACAGCGTACTGTCCGCCCTCGCCATTGACGTCGTGGTTGTCGAAGAAGACAGAGCCGGTCTCGGGCCCTGTCCCAGGCACCTCGACCGCTGCGTCGATGCGGCTCCATTCAGGGAACTCACCGTTGTGCTCGGCCAAGGGCTGCAAGATGTTGTCGGGACCAAGGGATGGCTCGGAGGGTTTGCAGAGGAAACTACCGCCCTTGTGATCAAAGCTGAACCAGGGCCCCTCGGACGACTGCTGGGTGGTGTTGAGGGTGATGACGTTGCCGCGCGCACGGATCTCCGCGGCTTCGGCTGCCGAGAACAGCCGGTTGATCAACTCATCGGGCGGGGCAGCAATCGGCGGACTGTCGGCGCTGCGGGTCACGAAGTCGTCGGAGAGCGAAAAAAAGCAGGATTGGGCCACGTCCGGGGTCCCCGGTGCGATCCGGACGGCGTAGGTGCAGCCGACGAGAATGTTTTCGTGGTTGTTGGCTTCGATCCTGGCCGCGTTCTCCACGTGGAGCTGGACTCCGGTGATGAACGAGGTTTCCTTGATCTCAGCGCGCAGCAGCTGGGGCTGCGTCCATTCCTGGTTCAGATTGTAGAAGGAGAACCGGATCCTGATGTGATATTCGAACCCCGCGTCGTTGCTCACCCGCTGTCCGCCGTCGACGTCTTCGGTCTTGATGACGGTGGAATCCGACTCCACTACCTGGGTCTCGACCTCGGCCCAGAAGACAAACACGCGTCCGAAGGCGAACACCGGATCCACCTTGTTGGCGTCGATCTCGACGCCAACGGAGAGCCAGGGCTGCCAGACTACCGATTGAGTCTGCCCTTGTGAGAAGGCCGCAGTGCGATAGTAGTGTGTCCTCGGATCCGTGCGGGTGTGCCCGAACAGCACCAGCTCCTTGTCGTGACGACTCTCAGGATCGTCGTAGACGTAGCCGCCGGAAATCGCCAGCCGCGACACTTCGGTGTATTCGTCGAGGTACGTCTTGTAAACGCGTTGGGCGGAGATGTCGGTAATCTCCCCCTGCAGGAGCTCGTCTTCGAGGGTCTGGAACGCTGGCGTCTTGGTGTCGCGTAGCTCCGGACGGATGAAGTTCTCGGGGTAGAGGAACACCTTGCGGTTGGCCTCCCACACCCGGTAATTTTTCATCCACTGCCATTGCTCTCGGATTTGGTTCCGAGCGACGCCATCCGCAGTCCCCTCGGGGTCGAGGATCTCGAGGTTGACGAGATAACGATGGAAATAGAGCTGGACAGCGGCTGCCGCTTCCTTGACCCGAGAAGTTTCGGCGCAGCTCTCCATCATCACGTCGATGAGCAGCCGCTCGTTGAGTTCGCGAACGTTCCCGACGCGGTCGTCGTGCGCCACAACATAGGCGACCAACGCGTCGCGCCGCAGCGTCGCCACCTCGTCGTCGACCTGACGCTGCAGGATTTGCCAGTCCTCACCGGTGTTACGGTTGCCCAAGAAGCGGTACAGCGTGTCAGCAACCCCTGTCGTGGCGCCTCCTCCGTCGCCATACAGCGGCCGCCAGACTTGCTCGTAAACCTCCTGCGGATACGAGCCCATACGGGTGGTAACACTCAAGATATCGTAGATGCGCAACACCAGCTCGATCTGGAACGCCGCCTCGGGCGATTCACTCACGACGCGTTGCAAGAAGCCGTCATGCCGTTTGAGCCACTGGACGTCGTTGATGTCAAAACCGAAAACCTCGGACAGCAGCTCATAGGGGACTCGGTTTTCATCGTGCAGGAAGTTGGTCAGCGAGCCCTCGCCGGACTGACTCTTCCGCGCCAGCGACCGATACCGTTGGACGAGCAGAATGTCTGCCAGGTGGATCGCGTTCCACTTGCCCCAGCGGCGCGTGAACGTCTGCGCATAAATCGCGTCCATTCTGCGATAGGTCGGGTCCTCGAAACGCACATAGAGGTCGTCACGTGTCAGGTAGGTCCGGCGGTCGAGCACAAAGCCACCGTGGATCCCCTCCTCGAATTCCACCGGCAGGTCACCCCAGTTGTCGCGGATCGACAGCGGATAACCGGGGTCGACATGTTTGGCCGCGGGATCGCCATAACGTGCGAACCACGGTCCTTTGAAGATGTAGAGGGCTCTGTCGGGGCCAACAAAAGCCGCGTCGAGTACCGTGTTCTGGTCTTCGGACGGCGGCGCAAATGGGGTTGCGGCGCGGCCCCAGGTCGGACGGATCGGCTGCCGCTCGAGGGTCGCTACGCCACCATCGGCGGTGACGCGCAAGTAGTCCTCATCTTTGAAGGCGTAAAAGCTCCCGTCGGTCCCTGGAAACGCCGCGTCCAAGTTGTGCTGGAAATCGTCGGGTAGGGATACCCCTGTTACGCCGGGCAAAACTTCGGTCAGCAGGTCGCCGATCGCCCGCGGATAACCGGGGTCGACGTACTCCTGGGACATGTCCTCGTAACGAGCGTATTGGTCGCCGGACAGCAGATAGGCGGCCCCCGACGGGCCGACGAAGGCAGCGTCGATACGGCCACGCCGCGCCAGCTCGTTGCGAATGTGACCGAGGGACGACAGCGGTCGACGGCGCGTCAGCTCGGACGAGGCGGCGTGGAGCACGTCGCCTACGATGAGGTAAATCGAGCCAGTATCGACGAAGGCGGCGGTGATGCCAGCCGCGTCATCGTCCGCGAAGGGCTCGAGGACGGTTTCGAACGACTCCGGTAACGCCGCAAAGGCTGGTTCCTCGCGCAGCCGCCCGGCGACGGCCCGGGGATAACCGGCGTCGACGGTGCGATAGTCGGAGCCGGAGTACCGCACATATTGGTCGCCTGAAAACAGGAACGTCGCCTCACCGACGACCACCGCGGCGTCGACCCGCCCGGTCAGCGCGATGCGGTTGTCGACGATACCCCAACGTTCGTCAATGCGTCGTGGCGGGTCGGCGGAAAAGGCGCCGTCCTGGTACAACGCGTACGTCTCGTGCGAGAAGAACCAGGTGGTTCCGTCCGGGGCGGTGAACGCTGTGTGGATGTCCTCGAAGTGCGGATGGACGTTGGGCAACTTCCGCCAGACCTGCTCGACGGGACGTGGCGGAGTCCAGATATCGCGCTCGACGTCATGCTGGATGAAGTTTCGGCCACGGAAGAGGAAGAGGTTGGGTTCCTCCACCAGCACAGCATCGACCCGGTCGAAACCCTCAGCGACAATTTCCGTCGGCACCTGCCAGAATTCGAAACCCGCTTGCTGGGGCGTGCCGTCAGCCTCGGTGTAGTTGTTACCCGAATAGGTGACGTAACGCAGCGTCCCGTCCTCGTCGGGCGCTTCGACCAGGTAGGTTTTGCCGCCGAGCACGTAGGCATGACGGACGTTATTGAGCCCACCCCAGTGTTCCGCGATGCCCTTCGGCAGGTCGTCGATGTGCTCGGAAATCGCTCGGGTAGCGTCCTCCTCGTCGATGGTGTAAACGACAAATTGCTCGCCGCTGAACAAATAAACCTTGCCGTCCTGCCCGGTCAGCGCGGCGTCGACCCGGTTTTGTTCAACCAGGGTGTTGCGCACCCGCCCCCAAGCTTCGGCGGTCGGGTAAGAGCGCTGCAACACCGTGTCGAAACACTGGTTGTCCTTGAACAGGTATGTGTTGCGATCGGTGCCGTAGAGGATGGCACTCAAGCCGTTTTGAAACTCTTCAGCGGCCCGACGCAGCGCCCGTGGCCTCCCCGGCGTGACACTGCGATTCCGCAACTCGGGGTAGGAGAGGTGGTGCCAGCCGCTGGTGTCTTCGAAATACAACGCGCCATCTTCGAGACAGGCCGCCCGGATTCCCGCCGCGTCAGTCTGCAGGTCGTAGCTGCGATAAGCCTCCGACAGCAGGACGAGAATACTGTCGTCCTGGAAGAGGTAAAGGTTGCGTCGGTCGGCAAAAACGGCATCGAGGCGAGTGACCGAGCCCGGCTCGAGCTCTGTGAAACGCGGCTCGAGATGTAACGAGGTGCGCAGCTGAAGGGGGTAACCCTCGTCGACGTATTGATCGGTTGCCGCCCCGGTGTAGCGGTAGAACTGGTCGCCGGAGAAGAGGTACATGTGCAGGGCCTCGACCTCTTGGGTCTCGCCGTCGACGTCTTCCTCGACCATCGATCGCAGGGTGAGGGCAGCGTCGACCCTACCGGTGCGCTGCAGATTGTTGCGCACCCGCCCCCAGCTGCCGCGGACCGCCCGCGGATAGGTGTCGTCGAGCTTGTTGTAGTCTGGATCGGAGTAGCGAACGAAAATACCCTCGCCGGGAGCCGGCATGTCGCCGAGGCTGGACAAGGCCAGAGAGGTACCGACTGGGACAACGGAGAACAGGTAGGTGCGGCCGTCCTTGCCGGTGAAGCCAGCGGTGATCGCGGAGAATGGTAGGCTGTCCCAGCCCTGACTGATCTCGCTGGGCTCCGACCACCAGCGGCGGTTGCGGTCGTAGCGGATGTATCGGTGGCCAGCGAACAGATAGGAACTACCGTCGACCCCGACAAAAACCGCGTCCGGGCTGGCGAAGCCTGCCTCGACCAGGGCCGCTGGAAGGTTCCACCAGTTGTCGTCGGTCGGTAGCGGATACCCCTCGTCGGCCGTGCTGTAGTCGCGGGTCGAAAAGCGCAGGTATTCGCCCACCCCTTGGGCGTTGGTACCGAACAGGTAGGTTTTGCCGTCCAAGACAAACGCGGCGTCGACGCGGCTGAGTCCGCCCCAATCAGGGGCGACAGAGCGCGGATACCCCTCATCGACCCGGCGGAAGTTGACGCCGGAATAACGTACGTATTGATCTCCACTGAACAGGTAGACCTTACCGTCGAGGCCGGTGAAAGCGGCGTCGACGACACCGCTTTCCGCCAACTGGTTGCGTACCCGACCCCAGCGGCTGACGGTTTGCCCCCAAACCCATTCCTGGGTCTGCGTTTGGATGACAAATTCTCGATCGGTGAACAGATAGACCCTTTCGTCCCACCCGGTAAAGCCGGCGTCGAGGCCACCGCAGAAGGAGTCCGGGAGTCCAGGAATGGCTTCGCGGAGGGGTTTCGGGTTGCCCTCGGCAGCGTACACCGGGTCGCTTTCTAGACTGTCGCGGTACACTAGAACGTCGTCGTTCAAGAATAGCCAGCACCACCCCAGGTAACTGACCACCGCGTCGGGGCGCTTCATGTCGACGAAGGGATTGTCGACCCGGCCCAGCCGCTGGCCGATGGTCAGCAGCTCCGACGGCGCTTCGGACGAGGTAAAGACATCTCCCTTGAACAGGAAGGTGGTGCTGCCGCTGGTCTCGAAGGCAGCGTCAACGCCGCCTTCAAACGGCTCGGCGACCGGCAGGTCACCCAACTCTAAGCGCCAATCCGGCCGCGCGGTGCGTGGATACCCCTCGTCGATGAGGTCATATGTGTCCTGGTACCGCACATACTGGTCGCCGGCCAACAGATACGTCCGGCCGTCGCGGGTGACAAATGCGGCGTCGAGGCGTTCGAGGTTGTCGAAGCGACTGTTCACCTCACCCCACAAACGCTCGGTTGGACCCCAACGTTCACTGCCAGGTTGGCGTTTGAGGTAGGTCGAGCCGGCCAGGATCCAGCCAGCACCGTCGCCGTCGACAAAGGCGGCATCCACCGAAGCGACGTCTGCCAGCTCGGGGGCGAGCTCGCTCAGGGGTCGGGGTTGCGCCGGCTCTTCGAGCAACTCACTGGTCTGGGCGTCGTAGGTCCAAACCAGCTGGCCATGGAAAAGTAGGATTTGGTTGTCCAATCCGGCAAGCAGGGCGTCGAAGTGTGTCAAGCCATCCGGCAAGGTGAGCTGTTCCGGAAACTTGTCGACCAAGTGCTGGTCGCCGAAGACAACCGCGGTCTCCCGCGCATCGAGCCCCAGATGCCGCGCCAAAGCCGCCAGTTGCGCCATCCGCCGACGTGCCAGCCGAAAGCTGTGGTGCTCAGGTCGGGCCGTGATGTGGCCGAGGGGATCGATGTTGTCGAGAACCGGAGCCATGAGCTCACCCACCGCCTGAGAGGTGAGGCGGTAGACCTGGTCGAAGAGCACTGTTGTAACGTCGACCTCGAGTTCGAGATCTTCGGCCAGGGTGCTGACCACCAGCTCGCGCTGGCGCGCGGCCAGGTCCTTTAGCTGCCGGGTGATCTCGTCGCGGCGCGCCGTGAGCCGCCCCGCAACGTCGTGGATCAGGAAGAAGATCTCCTTGTTGAAGTCCTCGAAGGCTTCGATGGTGAACACCAGGGCGTGGTTGACGTTGCTGTAGGTTGCAACGTGGTCGAGTGTAAGCCGTCCATCCGCATTGAGAGCGCCACTCTCGGCCAGGATGTCGAGCAGCTCCGCAGCCTCTTCGGCGTTGATTTCGAGGGCGGCCAACGCGGTGGGAGTGAGTCGGTACTGCTGGGCGTCGAGGAGGATCTCGCGGACGGCCGCGGTCACCACGCGCGCACCCGCCGCGCCTAAATAGCCACCGAGCTCGAGGATGTTGTCATCAGCCAGCACTCGCGCCGCCGACGCCGCTTCGAGACGACCGTCCACAAGGTGCTCCGCTAGGGCCGCGTAAGCTTCGGCCGCTGCGATACGGTCTGCTACCTCGGCGAAGCTCTCGATGCGGAACGTCAGATAGCCGGACCGGAAGCGCTGAACGGCATCCTGTAAGGTCGCGAGGATAGTGTGGCGGTGAGGGTAAAAACGGATGGCGAGGTCGAAGGCGTCAACTTCGAGGGCGAGCAGCTCCGTTTTACCTTGGACGGCGCCCTGGTCATCCAGGTAGCCGTTGAACTCCAGGTTCTCCAGTAGCCCCTTGACCTCGTCCGGCGGCAGCGGCAGCTCGGCCCAAGTGCCGATATCAACCGTCAGAGGGTGGGTGTCGAAGTTCTCGAGCTGAGTCGCAAGATGGGCGTGAACCGCCTCGGCGTGGAGCTGCAGCCCGCTGTCGACCTCGAGCCGCGCGGCGTTGGCGGGGTCCCTGAACAAAGCTGGGTCGGGAACGGTGCCCTGACTGTCGATCACCCCGATGAAGATCAGATTGTCATACAGCTCTTCAACCGCTGTTGCTGTCAGCGGCAGATCCAGGAAGTCGGACGGATGGAGAGTCAACTCGATATCGTCCGCGCTTGTCACCTCATCGGCGGCTTCTAGGTACAGGGCGTGAACACGCTCAAAGACTAGCTGCCGGTGGTCGCAGAAGTGTGTCGCGAGGACAAATTCAGTGCTGTCTTCCGGCAGCGCGTCGGCGATCAGGTTACCCTCGAGGTCGAGGGTGCCACGCTGCACGAGGTGGGCGTGAATACGCTCTGCAACGGGCTCGCCGAGGCCACGGCCGAGCAGATCGTCAACGGAGATGCGGTCGAGGCGACCAATGGCGTCGTGGGCGGCTTGCTGGGCTCGTTCGGCGTCAAAAGTCAAAAGAACGGGGTGTCCGGGCCAGGTGAGGCCGGCGCCGGGCTCGGTGACGGTTTCGAAGACCACCCGGGCGGCACGCTCGCCGCCGCCATCGGAGACTAGCTCCCCGGGGCGCAACGTCACCTCCTGGAAACCTTCGTTGAGGCCTTCGAGGAACGCGATCTCACGCAGCTCGCGTGCTTCATGGGCGGCGCGTTGGGAGTCGTCGGCGTCGTCGGCGAGGTCCTCATCAGCCTCTCCCAGAGTGATCTGCTTCAGGGTCTCGGCCGGCATGTCCTCAGCGTTGATCCACTGGCCGAGCGCAACCAGCAGCTGGACGAGGTAAAAGCGGTCGGTCGGGTTGCCGGTTTCGAGCATCGCATAGGCGTCGAGGGTCTCGGTCTGCTCGTGAACCAGCACCCCGAAGGTGTTGGCCAATCGAATGGTCGGGTCCGACTCCAGGATGTCGAGTACATCGAGCACGTCGCTGACGGTGAGGTCGAGCATCAACGTCAGCCGGCTGACGCGCTGCAACAGCGACAGCGCCTCGATGCCGAAGGCGCCGGTGAGGACTGTAGCGGTCCCACGAGCCGCGGCGTGCTCTTGGTAGCGCGTGACAATCTCGGTCAGGTCCCCCGCCGACAGGTCCAGCGCCTTTTGGAGGCGCAAGCGGTGGGCCTTGTGCTCCGGATCGAGCACGTTTTCAGGCAGATCGAGGAGTTCGTAAGCCACGTAAGACGCCGGCAGAAAAGGCGAGCCGGAAGGTAGATAGGTCCGCTCGAGGGCCGCGTGTCGACCATTGAGGATCCGGTTGAACGGATCGGCGGCCTCATCGTCGTCGCCGATACCGAGAGTGTCGAGATCGGAAAACAAGCTGCAGACCAAACCGAAATCGACGTCGAAGGCCTCGACGACGTCGACCAGGACGGCGATACGGCGGATTGCCGTAGGGTCGAGCTGGCGGTTGCAGCAGGTCCGCAGGGCACGGTCGAGGTTGGTCAGGCTGACACCGGTCCATCGCGACAGCCGCACCAGGCGGTTGACGTTGCTGAACCAGCTCACCGGGAGGTCCGCCGAGGCGTCGTCACCCCACTGGATGCGCTCTTCGGCGTCGTCGAGGCGGGCCGGACCGTTGTGCTCGTTGACAAAAAGCGTCGCAGCGGCGGTGATCTCCGCGTTTCCATCAGCATCTATGGCGGTGATACTGAGCTGCTGGAACAGCAGCTCGCGCACCTCGGCGGCGCCCAGGCCGGTGGCCTTCATGAACGTCGGGACGTCGCGCAGCGTCTGTAAATCGCCGTCTGGCGCCAGACCGTAGCTCGCCTTGACGCCGGTCTCATCCTGCGAAGTGATGACCGCTTGGTAGGCGCCTTCGGAAAGGCCGAGGCGCTCCCTCGCGGTGATGTCCGCATCCACTCCGCGGGCGAAGAGGTGCTGCAAGGTCCGAGGGGTGATCTTTAGGAATGACAGGAACTTCCGCACTCGTTCGTGCTGAAGGTCGAACGGCATTTCGAAGGGGTACACCGCGTTGAGCAGCCGCTCGTAGGCGTCACCGCTGCCCGCGCTGGCCCGGTCTTCCAGAATTTCGTTGACGACCGTCATATGCGGCAGAGGTGTGAAGGTGTTCTCACCGTTGAGCAAGATGTCCTGGACGCCGGGGCGGCGGTCGATCAAGAAGTCTGGATTTCTGAACCGATCCTCCATCAGCTGGAGCAGGTCAGCTAGATAGGCGGCTGGTGAGTAGACCGAGCGGCCGGCGTCGCCACTCTTGAAGTCTAGCGATCCGAACAGCTCCTGGTAGCTCGGGATGTCCTTGTTGACAGCCATGTTGTCCTACCCCCTGGTGAGGCGGTTGATTTGGCGAGCGTGCGGCTCGTGGCTCTGGCGGAAGCGGAGGTATCTCAGGAGCAGCGCGCTGCGGGTGACAAGAGCGCACTGGTAGACGCGATCGACAGCCTTGCGGTCGCCATCGAAGAGATCCGCGAAGGCTTCGAGGAAACGTGGCCTGGGTATCGCCGTCACATGCCTTGCCGAGCCGATGCCACGCCCCATGAGCCCTAGGACAACGGTGCGATCGGCGCCCTCTACCAGCCGCATCACCCGCTGGTAGGTCTGAAGTTGGGAGAGCACCTCGTTGCGGCGCTTCTTGATTCCCTTCCAATTCAGCGACGATACGACCGCATCGTCGAACAAGTTGATGCAGCTCAGATCGATGCCCGGATTGGCGTCCAGGAAGGTGGCAAGCTTGGCGAGCGAACGGTTAGCCTTGCCGCGCCTGGCCAAAACACGGAGGGTTTTGCCAAGGCTGGCTTGGGCGGGTGATTTCGACAACACGGACCCCCTTCCCGAATTTGTGTGGTTCGAGAGGGTATCCAGCGCAGCCGACCCGGGCCCCTCGGGAACCTGGACAGAACAGATTATCTGGACACAGTATGGCACGTGATCTCGTGTGTCGTCCAGCAGAGGTCGACGGAGGCGACTTCAGCGGGCCCGATCAGGCGGCCATCAGGAGGGCTGAGGTGCCAGCAACTTCGAAAGAAGGCGGACTCCAGCTGGCTACTCGGCTCGCAAGACTGCCATCGGATCGGTTGATCCAGCGCGCCGTGCCGGCAGGTAGCAGGCCACGAAAGCGGCAGCAAAAATCAGACTGACCGCCACTAACACGGAAGCTGCGTCGGCGGTTGTCACCCCGAACACCAGGCTCGCCATGACGTTGCGCAACAGCCACGCTCCCAGCAGGCCTGCACCCACACCCAATCCCACTAAACCCAAACCTTGCCCGACCAGCAAGCCGACGATATCTATCCGCCGCGCCCCCAACGCTACTCGGATACCCATCTCTCGACGCCGCGCTCCGACGACTTGAGACATCACGCCGTAGGTCCCGATCATCGCGAGCACAAACGACAGTCCGGCGAAGAACGACAACAACAACATCACGAACCGGCGACGCGCCAGAGCGCTGCCCAGAAAACTCTCCAACGATCCGATACGCGATAGTGGAAGATTGCGATCGAGCTCCCAGATTGCCGCCTTCACCGCACTCTCGGTAGCTGCCAATTCGCCGTCCACTCGCAACAACACATTCATACTGCGGTAGGCCAGTTGATTCTGGGGAAAATATATCGCGGGCTCTGGCGCAGCCTCGAGCGAGGTGTTCTTAACGTTCTCGACAACTCCCACAATCTCCACCGCAAGGGACGGTGTCAGGACTCTCCCCAAAGCACCAAAATGGCGTACCTGGCCCTCAATGACTTCACCCAACGGATCTTCGTCGGGCCAATATCGTTCGGCGGCAGCTCGGTTGAGGATCACGACTCCCGGACGATTCGGTCCGTCATACGGATCGAATTCCCGTCCGTTGAGGAGCGGTATCCTCAGCAGCTCAAAATAGCCTGGACCAACAACATGGTACTGGGCTTCTGGTTGATCCCGATCATCCAAGCCCTCCGCCTCATCGATTTTGAAGTCGACTCGAAAGCCAGCTTCGAGAGGCAAAAATGCGGCCAAGGAAGTTGCCGTTACACCGGGTACCGACGGTAAACGCTCCCCAAGTTGCTGGTAAAAAGTGGTCACGTCCGTCCATTCCCCATAGGTCGATCGCGGAAGCTGGAGATTGAGCGACAGGATGTTCGCAGGGTCGAAGCCAGGTTTCTCAGTCAGAACACGGTAAAAACTGCGCACCAACAAACTTGCTCCAAACAGCAGGATCAGGGCGAGGGCGACTTCTCCAGCAATCAACAGACGCCTCCCCCGCAGATTGACCGAGCTACTCTTCCCCCCGTCATTGAGCCAGCGGACGAAGTCATTTCGCGTCAGACTCAATCCAGGCAAGATGCTCGAAGCCAGGCCCAAGACCACCGCGATCGTGACCGTCGTCACCAACATCCGAAGGTCGATCGCGACATTGTCCAGTTGCGGCAGATCGGTTGGCGCTAGCTGTAACAACGCTTGCGTACCGCCGCTGGCGACCAGCAACGCTCCGATGCCACCGGCGCCCCCCAATACCAGCCCTTCGATCAGAAACTGCCCGAGCAACCGTCGCCGACCGGCACCCAAGGATCGACGAACCGCAACTTCACGAGCCCGGGACGCGGCTTGAACCAACAGCAAGTTGGCGACGTTGGCACCGGCAATCAACAACACGAAACCAACGGCGATCAACAACACCCACAGCGCCTGCATCACCTCACCCACCAGATCGTCCCGTAATAACTGAACCCGCCCTCCCCAACCGGCATTGGTGGTCGGGTACTCCTGGGCGAAGCCCTCGGTCAGGATATCGATCTCGGCTTGCGCTTGAGCGGCCGTGATCCCTTCAGCCAACCTTCCGAGCACGCCGAAAATACGGGTCCCACGGCTGTGCCGAGCAGGATCCCATCCGAGAGGCAGCCAAATCTCAGTGTCTCCAGGAAAGCTGAAGCCGTCAGGCATCACACCTATCAGCCGATGGTCGACCCCGTCCAAGGTGACAGGGCGGCCGAGCGCGTTGGGGTCACCGCCATACCGTTTATTCCACAACTGATAGCTGATGACCGCCACCGGCGCTCGACCGCGCTCATCTTCTCCCGCCTCGAAGCCTCGTCCCAGGATGGGATGGACACCGATGATCTCGAAGAAATTGTCCGTAGTGTTGATCGACGCGGCGCGATGGGGATCACCATCCCCCGATGTGAGATTGAAGTTCGGATACCACCAACCCGCGGCGTCGACCAGGCTTGTAGTCTGCCTTCGAAGATCGTCGAACGCAACCGGCGACACCGGACTCTCGGCGATCCCTTTGCCTGGATTGGTCTCTTTGATCCGCACCAGTCGGTCTGGTTCACCATACGGCAACGGTGTCAACAAGACCGCGTCGAACACACCATAAACCGCACCGGTCGCACCTACACCAAGAGCCAACGCGACCAACGCGGCGATCGTAAACGAGGGTCGACGGACCAACAGGCGTATTGCGAAGCGCAGATCTCTCAGTACCGATTCCATGACCTTGTTCTCTGGTGGAGAATTCTTGCTTTCGATAACGGTTCCTGCAAGGATAGCCCAAGTCGAATACCAGTCAGAATTGGACTACATAGACGCCGCTCGAAGTCGCTTGGTATTGCCCGCCAGTCGACACGGGAGACATGCGGTCGTTTCTGCATGCTTTATGGTTTGTGTTGCGCCGCCTCCCTTGTATTGTGATGGGAGTGAACTCATGAACCACCGCCCCTCCAGGAGTTGAACCTTGAATACCTTTTTCGCTATCTCCGGAATCATCTTCTGGCTCTGCGTGGTGTGGGTTTTGCTAGGCCAAATTAAAAGGCCCAGATTCTTGGCAAAAATCTCTTCTCATCCCAAGATCTTTCCCTATTCTCGCTTTCTGGCCGACCGGTCGAGCGGGTTCTTGCTCTATTGGCGCCACAAACTTAACCTCTTGCCCAAAGGCTCGGTCCCCCTCAAGTTCATCGAGAACCTGCGGGCGATCAAGCTCGATCACACGCGACAACTCCGCGATGCATTCGAACGGGTCGATGTCTTGCCAACAATCAAGAAAGGCAAACAGGCCCTTGGCATCCAGTCGATATTCGAGATCCATCCACGGCGTCGATTTCGACCCTCGGAATACACCCATCCCCTCCAAAATCCACCTTTTTTCCTGCCAGGGGTACCGGCCAAGACGTTTTACCCAACGGAAGATCTCGAGTGGGTTGAACCTCTCGAGGCGGCGTTCCCGATCATTCGGCAAGAGCTACTCGACCTGATCAACGATAACGGGGCTGGATTTAGCACCTACGCCAATGAATACATGTCGCTAGAGACCGGTTGGAATACCTTCAACTTCTTTTTCTTCGGCAACAAGTTCGAAGAGAACTGTCAACGGTGCCCAAAAACCACTGCCTTGCTCGAGTCTCTACCGCGCTTCGAGAAAGA
The DNA here is from genome assembly GCA_029263395.1 of Acidobacteriota bacterium. GTDB lineage: Bacteria > Acidobacteriota > Thermoanaerobaculia > Multivoradales > J023 > JAAELT01. The sequence goes on from JAJCXO010000152.1 coordinate 41,545, forward strand.
TCACATCATGTTCTCGGCGCTCAACCCCCACGCCTACATCCCCCCTCACTATGGACCGATGAACGGTATTCTTCGTGCGCACCTCCCCTTGATCGTGCCGGAAGGCTGCTACATCAAGGTCGGAGAGGACGAACGCCCCTGGCAAGAAGGCAAAGTCATGGTGTTCGACGATTCCTTCCTGCATCAGGTGTGGAACCACAGCGACAGCTTGCGCATCGTCTTGTTCTTGAATTTCTGGCACCCGTGTTTCTCGGCCGAAGAGATCCCGGTGCTCGAAGGATTTCGCAGCGCCTACGAGCTGAGTCCCTTGGCCCAACAACATGCCCACAATCAGGCCAAGAAGCGGGCTCACTCCATCCAGAAGAAGTCACCACGTAGCTCGAGCGAAACATCGGCCAGTAAACCGACCACCGCCTGAGCATCAACTTTCCCGTTCAGTCCTTCAGAGGGCTTCTCATGCAGCTATCGGCGACTCAATACGTCAAGCATCCTGCGTCCACCATCTCCGCCGAAGCATTGGCGGGTTGGACACCGATCGAGGCTCGATCTTTCGGCGACCAACGGTTTCTCAACTGGGCCAACTTCGGCGATATCCCCTTCGCAGATCCCTTCTTCTTCCAAACCGCCGCCCGCTTGCGGAGCCAAGACAGCTACAAGATCTTCACCACTGGGTTCGAGGCACTGGAGGCCTTCCAGAGTCCGGAAAATACTATCGAACCCAATGGTTTCATCTTCCATGTATCCCATTGTGGCTCGACGCTTCTCAGCAACGTACTCAACGGCATCCCGCGCAATTTTTCGATCAGCGAACCGGAGCCGATCAACGAAGTTTTTATCGATGAAGGAGCCACCCTAGAACAGCGCACGATGTGGTTGCGTGGGTTGATTCACGCCTATGGCCAGCGGCGCCTGGGCAACGAGGAAAACTTCTTTGTCAAATTCAATAGCTGGGCAATCGGTTTCTTTGGGTTGATTCGTGCGGCCTTCCCGACCACACCTTGGGTTTGCCTTTACCGACATCCAGTCGAGATCATGGCTGGCCAATTTAATAGGCAACAACTCAACACGCTGTGGTTGCTCGATGAAAGGTATTCTGGTTTGGGCCGTGAGCAGCGCGTCCAGACAGGCCTGGTCGAAATCCTGGCGCGGACCATGGGTCGGTATTATTCGGTCATTCGGGACATCGCGACTGCCGACCCCGGCGGCTTGTGCATCAATTACAACCAACTGTCCCCAGCAACCTACACCCGAGTTTGCGATCATTTCAACATCCACCCGGACGTGCATGAGTTCGAGCAGATGTGTGAACAGACCAAGGTCCATGCCAAAGATTTCGAAAGGAAAAAAATATTCGACGGCGACACAGAGAAAAAGCGCAAAGAAGCCTACCCCTCAGTCTACGAAATGGCAGATGCGTGGTCGATGGAGGCTTACAACAAGCTAGAAGAGATCAGACTTCGATAAACCCCTCGAGGGATGAGTTGTAGCGGCGGATATGCATCCGCGAGCGTTCGGCAATGACACCTCCAGACACGAGCTTCAACCTGATCGATCTCTTGCGCACCCGCGCTCGGACCGCCCCTTCTCGCTCAGCCTATACATTCTTGGCGGATGGTGTGGTTGAGAGTGCCCACTTGTCTTACCAGGACTTGGACGCGAGGGCCCAGGCGATCGCTAGTCGCTTGCGGGACCAGGAAGCCCATGGCCAGCGGGCCCTGCTGCTCTATCCCCCCGGCCTCGACTTTATCGTCGCGTTTCTCGGCTGTCTCTACGCCGGAGTGGTGGCGGTTCCCGCTTATCCAGCCAAGTCGCGCCGCGCCTTGCCGAGGTTGCGCGCCATTGCCAACGATGCGAACCCTCGGTTCGCACTGACCCGTGCCGCCGAACAAGCGCGGTTCGAGTCCATCTGTGCAGGCTCGCCTGAGCTGAAGGAGGTGCAGTGGCTGGCGACAGATACGCTTGTCGCCGACTCGATGAGCGACTCCGCGGAGAGCGACAACGCGGAGTCCTACGTCGCGAGCGGGGAATTCAACCCGGACTCTCCAGCACCCGACCAACTGGCCTTCTTGCAATATACCTCGGGCTCAACGGCGGCGCCACGAGGCGTCAGGGTGACGCACGGTAGCCTGAGTCACAACCTGGGGATGATCCGGCAAGCTTTTGGCCAGACCTCGAAATCAGTCATCGTCGGTTGGCTGCCCGTTTACCATGACATGGGACTGATCGGTAACTTGCTGCTGCCTTTGTGGGTCGGCGCTCGCTGCATTCTGATGTCGCCGGTGGCCTTCTTGCAGCAGCCGCTGCGCTGGCTACAGGCCATTAGCCGATACCGGGCCACAACCAGCGGTGGCCCCAACTTTGCCTACGAGCTCTGCGCCCGGAAGCTCACGTCCACTGATGTCGAGGGGTTGGATCTCACCAGGTGGCAAGTAGCCTTCAATGGCTCCGAACCGGTGCGCGCCGAAACTCTCGGTCGGTTTGCCGCCGCCTTTGAGTCTTGCGGATTCCGATCTCAGGCTTTTTTCCCTTGTTATGGCCTGGCAGAAGCCACGTTATTGGTCAGCGGCGGGCATGTCACGACGCGCTCCGTCGCCTCCGTTGCGGAGCGCGATCTCGAACAGGGTGTGGTCACCAGAACAGACAACCCCGGGGAAAGGACCCTGGTGGGGTGCGAGCTGTCCGAATTCGCACCGGATGTGAGGATTGTAGATCCTGAGTCAGCGGTCCCTTGCGCGGCGGGGCGTGTCGGCGAAATTTGGGCTTCAGGTCCGAGTATCGCTGACGGATATTGGAACCGGCCAAGCCAGACCGCCCGCGACTTCGGCGCAACGTTGTGCGATGCGCCCGCGTTTGCCAAAACAAGGTGCCTACACAAACGGTGGCTGCGCACCGGTGACCTCGGCTTTCTCCAAGATGGCCAACTTTTCGTCACCGGCCGACTCAAAGACCTGATCATCTTACGAGGCCGCAACCTCTACCCGCAGGATATCGAGTGGACCGCCGAACGTAGCCATCCCGCAATCCGACCTGGATCTTGCGCCGCGTTCTCGGTCGATCACCGAGGCGAGGAGTGTTTAGTCATCGTCGGCGAGTTGGAACGGCGACGAAACCATGAGGCAGCTCAAGCCTCTGAGGCCCTGAGACGAGCCGTTGGACAGAGTCATGAGGCGCCGATCCACGAGGTGGTCTGGGTGCGGTTCGGTACCATCCTCAAAACCTCCAGCGGCAAGATCAGGCGCCGGGCCTGTCGCTCTCAATACCTGGAGCAAGAACTACGGATCGTCGCAACCTGGCAGCCGAAAGTCCCAGCCGCGGATCCCGTGGCGTTCGGCCCGACCCCAGCAGATCAATTGCCTGGCGAGGGGGCCCCGGATCGCGATCAGATCGAAAGCTTCCTTCGCACCGAGATTGCCCACGCCGCCCGTATCGAGCGCGCCGCCGTCGAGCCGCGACTGCCGCTGGTTGCTCTCGGTATCGATTCGCTGGCAGCAGCCGAACTGCGGACTCAGCTCAAGGACACTCTGCAGGTCACGATTGCGCTGCCAGACCTGCTCGACAACAATCTCACCGACCTGACCTCCGAGATTTTCGCTCGTCAGGGGAACGATCAACCCGAGGAGTTGCAACCAGACTCGTTGAGGACAACTGTCTGGCCGCCGCTGACGGCCCACCACAATCCAACCGCTGACCACCCGCTCTCTCACGGCCAAAAAGCGCTGTGGTTCTTCTCGCGTCTCGCCCCGACAAATCCAGCCTACAACCTCGCCGCTGCCTGTCGGATCCGGCAGGCCCTTGACCCTCCTACCCTTGGTTGTGCCTTCAGTGCGTTGGTCCGCCGCCACCCGATGCTTCGGGTCACCTTTGAAACCGTTGCGGGTGAACCGCGCCAACGCATCGCCGACCCCTCAGCCATTGGAGAATTGGGTGACGGCTTCCGAGCGATCGACGCGACGCAGTGGGACGGTGACCAGGTCCGGAGTTTTATCGACCAAGAAACGTCGGCTCCTTTTGATCTGGAGCAAGGCCCTCTAGCCAGGCTGGTCGTTCTCGAGCAACCGGACGGCGAACATACCGCCATCTTGGTGATCCATCACATCATTACGGATTTCTGGTCGCTCGAGATCCTGGCGCAGGAGCTGGGCAGGCTGTATTCGCTCGAAGTCGGCAACTCTGTCGCACCGGCTGAGGCGTCTTCGGCCTCCTACACTGACTGGGTCCGTTGGCAAGAAGAGATGCTCGCCGGCCCTGCGGGTGACCGTTTATGGAAATTCTGGCGGCAACAGCTCGAGGGTGTACCCGACGTCTTGGCCCTGGCCACGGACCGCCCACGCCCGCCGCTCCCGAGCTATCGCGGCGCCCGGGTTCGTCTGGCGATCGATCGCTACCTGACCGATGCAACTCGAGAGCTCGCGCAGTGCTCCAGCGTCACTCTCTTCATGACTCTGTTGACTGCCTTCCAGGCGCTGCTGCATCGCTACTCAGGACAGGACCACCTGGCCATTGGCACCCCCGCCGCCAACCGACGACCGGCTGGTATCGAGCGGGTGGTCGGCTACTGCGTCAACTCCCTGGTGATCGTCGCTGATCTTTCCGCGACGATCAAAACTTCACAGGCACTGCGCCAAACCAAAACCACGGTCTTGGCGGCACTGGAGCATCAGGACTACCCCTTCTCTCTGTTGGCTGAACGCCTTCAACCCGCCAGGGGCACCCATCGCACGGCGTTGATTCAAACCATGTTTGTCCTCGAAGCTGCTCGCCAACCGGGCACCGAAGGCTTGGCAGCACTCACCCTCGGCTGGCCGGGAGTGACACTGGATCTGGGTCCGCTGACTCTGGAGTCGATCGAGCTGAATCCTCAAGGGGAGGTCTTCGATCTCTCGTTGACTGCCGCCGAACGGGGGGATGGCCTGGCATTTGCCCTCGATTTTGACCGTGACCTCTTCGACTCGACCACCATCCGGCGAATGCTGGGACAGCTACGAACCCTGCTCTCGGGCATAGTTGCCAATCCTGAACATCCGCTCGCTCTCTTGCCGTTGCTGCCCAAGGCCGAGTTGATGCAACTGCTGGTGGAATGGAATGACTCTGGCCCGCGCGGTGTTGCTGGGTCGCACGGTGCCGCCGACCGACCGGTCTGGCGGCTCATCGAAGACCAGGCCCGGTCCACGCCAGACGCCGTTGCGGTCAGCTTCGGCGACCAACACGTGACCTACCTCGGGCTCAGTCAGCACGCGACAGAGCTCGCCTACCGTCTGCGCCGGATGGGTGCAAGACCGGAGGGAGTCATCGGGCTCTGTGCCGAAAGATCGGTGGATCTAGTGGCCGGAATCCTTGCTATCTGGCAGGCCGGAGGTACCTATCTGCCCCTCGATGCGTCTTATCCAACTGAGCGCCTCGCTCTCATGCTCACCGACGCACGGGCAGAGATCTTGCTGGCCGGTAAGACTCAACTTGAAACTTTGAATGCCACCGTCTCTAACCTCGCATTGCCGGCGCTACCCCTCGATCGCCAGCGAGAGCCGGCCCAGCCTCGAATCCTGCGGCACCATAAGACCGCGGCGTGGCCGCGATCCCTCGCCTACATCACCTACACGTCGGGCTCGAGCGGGCGACCGAAGGGTGTCGCCGTTGAGCACCAAGCGCTCGCCCACCATTTGACGACGGCGCGCGAGATGTACGGTTTGACGTCCACCGATCGCGTTCTACAGTTTGCGGCACCAGGTTTCGATGTCGCGCTAGAGCAAACGTTCACCGGTCTGATTGCGGGTGCCACCGTCGTGCTCGACACGCCAGGCCTCGTCACCGAGACAGACTTTCTCGACCGTGCCTTAGCAACGCGCTTGACAGTGCTCGATCTGCCGCCCTCGTTGTGGCAACTCCTCTTCACCCGCTGGGCTGAAGACGGAAGCCTCGCAGGCCACCAAATTCGCTGGGCGATCAGCGGCGGCGAAGCGATGCCCCCGGAGCTCGCCCGTCTCTGGCGGCAGCTTCCGGACCGCCCCGGCCTGATCAACGCTTACGGCCCGACGGAAGGTGTCATCACGGCATCCACATTCGATGTTCTCGACGATCTTGGCCCAAACGCCCAGGCCGCGCCGTTACCGATCGGTCAACCCTGGCCCGCCCGTTGCGCCTACGTTCTGGATCGCACCATGGCCCCGAGGCCGCTGGGCCTCGCCGGAGAGCTGTTCCTGGGGGGCTACGAGCTAGCCCGCGGCTACCTCCACCGTCCCCGTCACACGGCGAGGGCCTTCGTCCCCGATCCGTTCAGCTGGCGTCCCGGGGCTCGGCTCTATCGCACTGGTGATCGGGTACGGCAGCAGCCTGAAGGGTCTATGCAATGGCTCGCTCGCATCGACCGCCAAGTCAAGCTGCGCGGCTTCCGCATCGAGCTCGGCGAGATCGAAGAAGCCTTGATCCAGCATCCGCAGGTCCAGCGAGCGGCCGCGATCGTCCGTGGTAACACACCGCAACAGGAACGTATTGTTGCCTATGTGCAAGCCAGCGACGACCTGAGCGAGCTCACCCTTCGGACGCTCGTGTCGACCCAGCTGCCCCCATTCATGGTACCGGCACGCATCCAGAGGATGGATGCCCTGCCCCTCACCGCCGACGGTGGCGTCGATCGTTCGGCATTGCCCCATCTGGAGGATTCGGAAGCGGCATCACCCGCCGCCGAAGCCTTACCCAATACCCGGGTCGAACAGCGGCTGGCAACCCTGTGGAAAGACCTTCTGCAGCTTGAGAACATCGGCCTGGACGACAGTTTCTTCGAGCTCGGCGGACATTCTCTATTGCTCCTGCGAGCCCAGCATGAGATCAGCAAGACGTTTGGCCAGGATCTACCCATCACCGAGCTGTTTCAATATCCGACTCTCCGCACCCTGGCTCGTCGGCTGACCCAACAACCGTCTGCAACCCCGAGCCCACGGCGTGCCCAGCCGATCGAGAAGTCCGCGGACATTGCTGTCATCGGTCTAGCGTGTCGCGTACCCGGCGCCGAAGACGCAGAGATGTTCTGGCGCAACTTGTGCGACGGTGTCGAGTCGATCACCACGTTCTCGGATTCCGATCTCCGAGAGTCAGGACTCGACGAGGACCTGGTGTCGCATCCCCAGTACGTTAAAGCGAGTGGTATCTTGCGGGAAATCGATCTCTTCGATGCCGCCTTCTTCGGCTACAGCCCGAGGGAAGCGGAGCTGATGGACCCGCAGCAACGCCTATTCCTCGAATGTGCCTGGCAGGCGGTCGAAAACGCCGGCTACAGCACCGATACCGATACCGGGCCGATCGGTGTGTTCGCGGGCCTTGGAGCCAGCTCCTACTGGCTCAACAACCTGGCGACGGGCGGCGAATCAGCCGGCCTGACTCGAGACTACCAACTGACCCTGGCCAACGAAAAAGACTTCTTGCCCACTCGAGTCTCTTTCAAGCTGAACCTCCAAGGTCCAAGCGTCAATGTGCAGACCGCCTGCTCGACGTCGTTGGTCGCGGTGCATATGGCCAGTCAGAGCTTGCGCCAGGGCGAGTGCGACCTGGCGCTAGCCGGCGGCGTCTCGATCAAGGTACCGCACCGGACTGGCTACCTATTCGAAGAAGACATGATCCTGTCCCCCGACGGCCATTGCCGGGCGTTTGACGCCAGCGCGCAAGGGACCGTCATCGGCAATGGTCTGGGGATCGTGGTGCTCAAGCGTCTGTCACAAGCGGTCGAAGATGAAGACACGATTCTTGCTGTAATCAAGGGCTCCGCGATCAACAACGATGGTTCGCTCAAGGTCGGATTCACAGCCCCCAGCGCAACAGCCCAACAAGCGGTGATCTCGCAAGCGATGGCCAATGCCGGGGTTACGCCCTCGACGATCGACTACGTCGAGACCCACGGCACCGGTACACCGTTGGGCGACCCGATCGAAATTTCAGCCTTGAAAGGCGCCTTCGGAGACCAGCCTCGCAATTCACCCTGCAAGATCGGTTCGGTGAAAACCAATCTCGGACACCTCGACGCCGCCGCTGGTATCGCCGGCTTGATCAAGACGGTCCTGGCTTTGCACCATCGACAAATCCCCCCCAGTCTGCACTTCGAGCGGGCCAACCCTCGGCTGGGTTTGGAAGATAGCCCATTTGCTGTCCAACGCCAGCTGACCGAGTGGCCAGCGGCAGACGACCGACCTCGGCGAGCTGGCGTCAGCTCGTTTGGGATCGGTGGCACCAATGCCCATGTCGTGTTGGAGGAGGCGCCACCGCAACAGCCCTCAGAGGCGACGTCCGAGTGGCAGCTCCTGGTCGTATCGGCCAAAAGCCACTCCTCCCTAGACCAGGCGACAGCAGATCTCGCCCGTTACTTGGACAAACCGCAACCGGCAGCGCTGGCGGACGTCGCTTGGACACTGCAGACTGGGCGGCGGCATTTCCCTCACCGACGCTTCGCCGTCGGGCGCGATGCTGCCGAAATGGTTGTGGCCCTCAACCGCAACGCAGCGGAACGCCTGGCAACGAGGCATCGTGAGCCGGCGGATCGCCCGGTCGCTTTTCTGTTCCCCGGCCAGGGCGCCCAATACGTCAACATGTCGCGGGGTCTTTACCGGACCCAGCCAGTGTTTCGCCAGCACCTCGACCACTGCGCCGAAATCTTGCTCCCCCATCTCGGACTCGACCTGCGGTTGGTGCTCTACCCAGACGACAACCAGATCGAGAACGCCACCGCGCAACTGCGCACAACCGCGGTCACTCAGCCAGCCCTGTTCGCAGTCGAATTCGCCTTGGCACAGTGCTGGATCGCCTGGGGAGTCCGCCCGCACAGCATGTTGGGGCATAGTCTCGGCGAGTACGTCGCAGCCTGCGTAGCCGACGTCTTCCATCTCGAAGACGCTCTCGCCGTGGTCGCCCTGCGAGCGCGGTTGATGCAGCAGTTGCCCGCAGGCGCCATGTCGAGTGTGCCGTTGTCGAGCACCGAGACTCGATCGTTGATGCCTGCCGGACTGGCACTGGCGGCAGACAACGGACCGGATCGATGTGTGGTTTCGGGCCCCGTCTCCGTTCTCGAGGCCTTCGAACATCAATTGACCCAAGACGGCGGGAGCGTCCGTCGCCTGGACGTTTCTCACGCCTTCCATTCCCAGATGATGGCACCGGTGCTGGCGTCCTTCACTCGCGCGCTGGCAGCCATTGAGCTGCGAGCCCCGCGCCTGCCTTACCTCTCCAATGTGACAGGAACCTGGATCCAAGACCACGAGGCTACGGATCCGGAGTATTGGGCAAGGCACCTCTGTGAAGAGGTCCGTTATCGACAGGGTTTCGAGACCCTGGTTCAGACTGCGGAACCTGTACTGCTCGAGATTGGTCCAGGCCAGAGCTTGAGTACTCTTGCTCGACGACATCCGGAAGGCCCGAACAGCCGGGACGTGTTGACCTCGCTGCCCCACGTCACCGACCGATCGCCCGAGGATGCTGGGTTGATGACTACCCTCGGCAAGCTCTGGCTAGCAGGTGTCTCGGTGGACTGGCGTGCCCACCATCAACCCGCGCGGCGCCGACGGGTACCGTTGCCGACTTACCCGTTCGAGCGCCAACGGTTCTGGATCGAACCGACGGTGGGACAGCTACGAGCCAACCACAGCGAGACCAGCCCCCCGGCACTGCCCCGCCAGCAACGCCTCGAAGACTGGTTCTACAGCCCGTCCTGGCGTCGTGCCCCGCCTCCGACTGCGCCCCGGGTTGCGTCCTCAGCTGGCCCAGCGGCGGCGGCGCCGTGCTGGCTGCTCTTCTTGGACGAGAACAGTCTGGGTCGCCAGCTGGCATCCCGTCTAGTGGCTGAGACAGACCCTGGAACGCGCCTCGTGACGGTGTCGCCGGGGACAAACTTCAGTAACCCAAGTGTCGACAAGTTCTTACTCGACCCGACCTCACCGCAAGACTACGAGGCTCTATTCGAGGCGCTACAGCACAACCTTCAGGCCCCGTCCCACATCGTCCACCTGTGGACGGCCACTGCCTTGCTCTCCGAAGCACCGAACCCGATAAATTCGGCGCTCAACCGCGGGTTCTACAGTCTCCTGTTCATGGCTCAGGCGCTAGCCCGTCACGATAGTGCAACCTCGGATGCATGGAAGTTGACTCTCACGGTGGTCTCGAGTCACCTCCATGAGGTGAACGGCGACGAACAACTCGTGGCAGAGAAGGCGACCGTGCTCGGACTCGTCGGGACGATCCCCCGTGAGTTTCCAACCGTCGAATGCCGCAACATCGACGTTGCCCTGGCCGAGTCCGGAACTTGGCAGGAGCAACGCTTGATTGACCAACTCGTGACGGAGCTCCGTGGCGAGGCTACCGAAACCCGCGTCGCCTACCGCGGCAACCACCGTCTGCTTCAAACCTTCGAGCGGTTTCCTCTGCCCAGCCCCGAAAGGTTGAGGCTGAGAGAGCGTGGTGTGTACCTCTTGACCGGCGGCCTGGGCGGCCTGGGCCTGGCTCTGGCCAAACAGTTGGCAACACGAACGCGGCCGAAACTGGTTTTGATCGGGCGTTCGGCTTTTCCTGATCGGGAGCTGCGTGACACTACCAAGCTTGATCAGAACAGCCTCGTCGGTCGTCAACTAGGCAAGCTGCGGGAGCTCGAGAATCTCGGCGCCGAAGTTTTGGTGGTGCAGGCTGACGTCACCGACTACGAACAGATGCTGCGTGCCAGGGATCTCGCCTTGAAACGCTTCGGAGCTATTCATGGCGTTATTCACGCGGCAGGGGTTGCCAGTGGCGGGCCGATCTCGCTCCTCACCCGCGAGACCGCCGCCGCAACCCTTGCACCCAAGCTGCAAGGCACTTTGATTCTCGACCAAGTCTTGGCTGACGAAGCGCTGGACTTCATGCTCCTGTGCTCCTCCCTGACCAGCAGCCTGGGGAGCTTTGGAGAAGCAGACTACGCAGCCGCCAACGCCTTCCTAGACGCCTTTGCGCATATCCAACAAGCGACCCACCGTCGATTGACCGTCTCGGTCGGCTGGGACGCCTGGCGCGACGCCGGAATGGCGGCGAGAGCGATCGACAACTTAGTAGGCACTCCCGCGCTTGAGGCCCCAGTGTTCGACACCCCAGTGTTCGGACTTCCGCTCTTTGAGAGTGTTACACGATCTGGGGCAGATCAGGTTTGGTACACCTCTCATCTCAACCCATCCAGCCATTGGGTCGTACGCGAACACAAGCTCTTCGGGCAATCGACACTTCCCGGTACCGCCTACTTGGAAATGGCGCGGTCGGCCTTCACTCACGCTGTTGGTGACGGCCCTCTCGAGATGCGAGATGTCACCCTCGTAAGCCCCTGCGGACTGGTGGACGGTGAGACCAAGCAAGTACGAACGACGTTGGAAGGTCAAGGGGAGGCGTTCGAGTTCCGCATCACCAGTCGCCCGCCAAACGGAACCGGCCCCTGGTTGGAGCATGCCCGAGGTCACATCGCCAAGTTGGGTTCACGTCCCACCAGCACCTATCAGCTCAACTCGCTCGCCTTCGGCTGCCCAGTCGAATCCGTCGAAATTCATGAGGAAGCCCGGGAATCTACCCACGGTGCCCTCGACTTCGGGCCGAGATGGGACTCACTGAAGCAGCTCCGCTGGTCCCCCGAAGAAGGTCTGGCGGCACTCGAGCTGCATTCTGACTTCGGGACCGACCTCGAAAGCTTTGCTCTCCATCCTGCCTTGCTGGACACAGCCGCGAACTTTCTGCTCGCTCGACTCCCGACCGAGTTTCTGCCGTTCAGCTATCGCCAGGTGAACGTATTTGAACCTCTGCCAGCCAAAATCTACAGTCACGCGCAGCGCTCCACGAGTCAGACTGCTCACCGAGACAGCCTACAACTCGATGTGACGTTGATGGACGAGCGCGGAGTTGTACTGGCCGAAATCGCAGGCTACACCTTAATCGCCCTCGACGAAGTGGAGGGCAGCCAAGCTTCGACAAGTCCATCTAGCCTCACCCCATCTCAACCCACCGAAGCCGTTGAGGTTCAGAGCCCTACCGAGAAGATTGCGGCCTTTCGTCGCCAGCTCGTGGACGAAGGAATCTCCAACTCGGAAGGCGGAGAGATTCTCGAGCGTCTGATCGCCGGTTGTCCACCCCAGATTTTGATTTCGACCCATGACCTGCCGGCGCTCGAGGCCTATCAAATAACCTTGACCCAAGCAGCATTCGAGTCAGCGGAAACCATCGCCAGCCACCCGCGACCCGAACTGAGTACCACATACGTGGCGCCCAGCAACACAACCGAGAAGACCCTTGCCACAATCTGGCAGGAGATGCTCGGCGTCGAGGCGATCGGCACCAACGACAACTTTTTCGAGTTAGGTGGCGATTCCCTAGTCGGCACCCAAGTCATCTCCAAAGTCCGCGCCGCTCTGAAGACAAACCTCCCGCTGACCAGTCTGTTCGAACGACCAACCATCGCTGGCCAGAGCGAGCTACTGAACGGGTCCTTGCCCGCCGACGATGCGGCCACAATGCAAGGTCCCGAAGTCGTCTCGCCGAAACCCCTGCCTTTAGAGCGGGCATCGCGCGAGGCTCACCCCGCGCTCTCGCCAGCTCAACGCCGGCTCTGGTTCCTCGACCGCTTGGAAGGCCCGAGCGCGGTCTACAACTTACCCGTAGCCATCCGTCTCGATGGCGCCTTGGATCGCACGGCACTAGCCGCCAGCCTGAGCGAAATCCAGTCTCGGCACGAGACACTGCGCACCACGTTTCCCACCGTCGACAGTCAGCCCTTTCGCTCGGTCACCCCCGCAAGTCCGGTTACCGTTCCCGTTATCGATCTTCGGCGTCTCGACATCCCAGCTCGCGAGCTCGAGACTCGCCACCTGGCCAAGCTGGATGCAACCTGGACGTTCAACCTCGAGACTGGCCCGTTACTCCGAGCCAGCCTAGTCCATCTCGGCTCGAACTCCCACGTCCTGCTCGTCAACATGCATCACATCAACGTCGATGCTTGGTCTGTAGGCGTCTTCGAATACGAGTTGTCCACCCTCTACGGTACGTTTCACCAGCGCCAACAACCGACGCTACCCAGGCTGCCCATCACCTACTCCGATTTCGTTCGCTGGCAACAAACACGACTGAGCGACGAAGTTCTCGACGATCAGATCAGCTACTGGCAGGACCAGCTCGCCGGTGCCCCAACGCTCTTGAGGCTACCGACGGATCGACCCCGACCGCCAAGCCAGACCTTCCGCGGCGACACCGTGCAAGTCTTGATTGACGCGCAGCTCACCGAAGAGCTGAAACACTCGAGCACCCAGTCGGGGGTCACGCTGTTCATGACCCTCCTTGCCGCCTACGCGGCCCTGTTGTCCCGCCACAGCGGCCAATCCGAGGTGGTGATTGGCTCCCCGGTCGCCAATCGGGACCGGTTGGAGATCGAGCCACTCATCGGCATGTTCATCAACACGCTCGCTCTACGCATCAACCTGGGGGGTCGACCCACCGTCGAGACCCTAATGCACCGGGTGCGCCAGATGAGTCTCGATGGCTTCGCGCGTCAGGATCTACCGTTCGAGCAACTGGTGGATTCGATTCAGATCGAGCGCAGCCTGAGCCACTCGCCATTGTTCCAGGTCCTGTTCATCCTGCTGAACGCACCGGCGCCCAAGCTGGAGCTCGCCGAGTTGGAGCTCACCGTCATGCCGCTCGAGCGCCCAACCGCCAAACTCGATATCACTCTGATGGTCGAAGTGGTCGAACATGGCTTGATCGGCCACCTCGAGTACCGCACCGATCTGTTCGACGTCACCACCATACGTCGATTCGGCAATCACTACCGCCAGCTACTGAGCACGATGGCACGCGAGCCGCGTCACGTCGTCGAGGAGATAGCCCTGATTGGAGCGGCCGAGCAGCAGCAGGTGCTGGTGGAGTGGAACGATACGGCGGCAAATCCACCCCAGCGGCACGGCATGCACCAGTTGTTCGAAGACTGGGCCGCAAGAACTCCATCAGCCGTCGCCTTGCGCTGCGGTGACCGGCAGCTGACTTATCACGCGTTGAACTCAGCGGCCAATCGCCTCGCTCACCGACTCAGAGCTTTTGGGTTCGGCGCCGAAGACACCATCGGTATTGCCATGGAACGGTCGCACCTGGTGGTTGTGGCCCTGCTTGGCGTGCTGAAAGCCAACGCGGCCTACCTTCCCCTGGACCTGTCTTATCCGGCTGAGCGCTTGGCCTACATCATTGAAGACTCAGGCGCCGGGATCATCCTGACCGACTCGACTGGCCGGCAAGAGCTGCCCGCATGTAAACCCAAGCTGCTAGATCTCGAAGGTCCAGAGACCCGCTTTCCCGACACGCAGCCCAACCTCACAGTGGCGCCGGATCAAGCCGCCTACGTCATTTACACCTCGGGTTCGACCGGCCACCCCAAGGGCGTATGGGTGCCCCATCACGGCGTCGTGGGCTTCCTGCAAAGTATGGCTCGCGAGCCCGGGCTAGCCGACGAGAATACACTCGCCGCGATCACGACCCTGGCCTTCGACATCTCGGTACTCGATCTGTTCTTGCCGCTCAGTGTGGGTGGGCGAGTTCTTATCCTGACCCGCGAGGAAGCCGCGCATCCACGACGACTGGCTCGCAACTTAGCCGACGCCGATATCTTGCAGGCGACACCTGCAACCTGGCAGATGTTGATCGACAGCGGCTGGGACAATTCGAGCCGAATCAGAGTCCTGACCGGCGGAGAGGCGCTTCCGGCACACCTTGGCCAGCGGCTAGCCGAGCTCTCCCCAGCGGTGTGGAATCTCTACGGACCCACCGAGGCGACCGTCTGGGCAACGCTCTATCCGATGACTCGAGGGAGGTCTCCGGTGACGGAAGGCTGCTGGTCCATCGGCCGGCCCATCGACAACACCAAGGTCTACCTCCTCGATCATTTGGGGCAACCGACGCCCCGGGGGGTGTCCGGCGAACTCTGCATTGCTAGCCCCGGGGTCACCCGAGGTTACTCGCGGCTTCCCACTCGCACCGCAATTCAGTTCGTTCCCGACAACGTTAGCAAGGTGCCTGGCGGTAGGCTCTACCGCACCGGCGACTTGGCGTGTCACGATGCCAATGGGCTGCTGCAATTCCAAGGCCGCTTCGATCAACAGTTGAAGATCCGTGGGTTCCGCATCGAGCTCGGCGAAATCGAATCGACCCTGCACCAACAACCCGGGGTCGGCCGGGCTGTGGTCGATGCGCAGGAAGAGCAGCACCACGAACGGGGTGGTCACGGTGGTGGTCAACGCCTGGTCGCCTATGTCGTCCCCGACGGCCAAATCGAACTTACCCTCGAGGACCTTCGGCGGCTACTCGGCCAGACTCTACCCGAGTACATGTTACCCACCGGGCTCGTTGTCCTCGACGAACTCCCGCTGAGTCCCAACGGCAAAGTAGACCGGCGACGGCTGCCAGCTCCAGCTCAGACCCAGGCTGGCGGATCGAAGGTTGCTCCAGAACATCCAGTCGACCAGAAAATTGCCGAGATCTGGCGCCGGTACCTGGGCGTCGAAGAGCTCGGCATCCACGACAGTTTCTTCGAGCTGGGAGGCCACTCTCTGCTGGCGATCAAGGTGATCACCAGCCTCTTCGAAGCCTTTGAGGTCGAAATCTCGTTGCATCATTTTTTCACTGAACCCACCGTCGCGAGCTTGGCCGAAACCGTTCGACGTCAGCTCGGGGAAACCCGCCCAGAAAGCTCTGCCACACCAGAAGATGAAACGTCCGATCGGGCGCGGCAAACCGAGATCCTGCCCGCGCCGCGCCAAAAATCCTTGCCCGTCTCCTACGCTCAGCACCAACAATGGCTGGCGGACCGACTAGCCAACAGCCGGACAGCCTTCAACCTTTCGAACGCGATGCGCTTGACGGGCTCCCTGGAAGTCGCCGCCCTCGAGGCCACCTTTGGCGAGATTGTCCGTCGACATGAGGCCCTACGAACGCGATTTCCACCGCGCGACGGCGTCCCTGTTCAGGTCATCGATCCACCTCAGCTCTGGAATCTTCCGTTCGTCGACCTTGTCGGCCTATCCGCAGCGGAACACCGCCGACAGATTGCATACTGGGGACGTCTCGAGGCACAGCACGTCTTCGACCTGGCCACCGGTCCGCTGTTACGAACCATCCTGATCCAACTGAAGCCAGACGAGCACATGCTGCTGGTCACCATGCACCACATTGTGAGTGATGCCTGGTCAATGGGTGTCTTCCGGCAAGAGGCTGCAACTCTTTACGAAGCCGCCGCAGCACGACGTATCTCACCCTTGCCCGAGCTGCCGATCCAATACGCCGACTTCAGCGCCTGGCAACGCCAGATCTTCGACGGACCGGGACTCGAGGCTCCTTTGAGGTATTGGCAACGACAACTCGCGGGCGTTCCGGTAGCCCTGAAGTTTCCGGACAGGTTGCGCTCGCCAACCGTTGGTCGCAGCAGCGGCAAACTCGAGCTGCCTTTCCCCGACACTCTCTTCGAACAGGTGCGTGAACTCGGCCAGCAGCAGGGAGCTTCGCGGTTCATGGTGTTACTCGCCGCATTCCAAGCCTTGCTCTACCGCTTTTCTCAGCAGCGCGACTTCTGCATTGGTGTGCCTATCTCTGGGCGCGGCCGGATTCAGATCGAGGGGCTGATCGGAAACTTCCTCAACGTCCTAGCCATGCGAGCCCGGATCGAGCCGGGGATGACGTTTGGCGCGCTGTTGGCGAGGGTGCGCCAGGCCTCATTGGGTGCTTTTGCGCACCAAGACTTACCGTTCGAGAAGTTGCTTGGAGAATTGGCACCTGAGCGCGAGCTCGGACGGCAACCTCTCTTTCAGGTAGTGTTCAATTATACCGGCAAGTTGGCAGCTCCTGTCGGCCTACCCACTCTCGACGATGACAGCTTCGATGCTCGAGTTGAGGTCGACTCAAAATATGAACTGAGCCTCTACGCAGTAGAGCAAGACGAGGGCCTCGACGCCAGCTTGGTTTATGACGCAGGCCGCTTCAACGCCACAACCATCGAATGGCTGGGCAACTCTTGGATTCGACTCCTCGAGAACGCAGTTGCCGAGCCCCACACCAACCTGGAGGACCTTTCCCTCTTGAGCGCTACAGAAAGGAACACACCTATGACTGGCAATAAGAAGCGCGCCGCTTCACGGCTAGCCAAACTGGGCAGTGCCCGGCGACAGACCGTCTCTGCGCCCCGTGAGGTATCGGTCAAGAAACGCTTTCTTGCAACTGGTCAGGATTTGCCACGCGTCATCGAACCCGAAGGCGAAGGCGTTGACCTAGCAACTTGGGTCGCGGGCCACCGAGCCGAGATCGAAGAAGATGTGTTGCGCTTTGGCGCGGTC
The DNA here is from genome assembly GCA_029263395.1 of Acidobacteriota bacterium. GTDB lineage: Bacteria > Acidobacteriota > Thermoanaerobaculia > Multivoradales > J023 > JAAELT01. The sequence goes on from JAJCXO010000152.1 coordinate 58,890, forward strand.
CTGTTTCGCGGCTTCGCGCCGCTTCCGGAGTCTCAGCTAGGAGCTCTGGCCCAAGTCATCACACCGCAACTGCTCGACTATGTCGACGGCTCGTCGCCTCGACTCTCCGTCAGTAGCAAAGTCTACACCTCGACCGAGTATCCTCCTGAGTTCGAGATCTCGATGCACAACGAGCTGTCTTACGCCCACCGTTGGCCCGGCATGCTCTTCTTTTACTGCGGCAAGGCCGCGGAACGCGGCGGCGAAACGCCGTTGGCGGATAGTCGCAGAGTCCTGGCAGCTCTCCCTGAAGAAGTCAAAGCTCGTTTTCTTGCCAAAGGTGTCCGCTATGTACGCAACCTACACGGTGGTACAGGGGCGGGTTTATCGTGGCAGCAAGTGTTCGAAACTACGGATCAATCGGTGGTCGAAGACTACTGCAGGGACGGCGAGATCAGTTTCGAGTGGCGCGACGACGGCGGTCTAGCGCTGAGTCAAGATCGGCCGGCTATCGCGGTCCACCCGCGGACCGGAGAGAGCGTCTGGTTCAACCAGGCTGACCAGTTCCACCCTTCGAACTTGGGCGATGAGATTCAACGCTCGCTGGCGACCGCGAGTCGCCCCGAAGACTACCCAACCAACGCTTCTTACGGTGACGGCGAGCCCATCCAAGAAGAAACCTTGGCCAGCATTCGACAGACATTCGCTGAGGTTCGAGTGCTCTTTCCTTGGCAGCCAGGGGACTTCCTCGTCGTTGACAACATGCTGACCGCTCACGGCCGGATGCCCTTCGAGGGATCTCGCCAAATCCTGGTCACCATGGGCGCCCCAATCGATCTGGCCAACGGCGGAGTCGACCCAATTCAATGATCGAGCAAGACGTCGCAGGATTTCGCATCTCACCGCAGCAACGGGCGTTATGGCCCTGGCAGCGAGACAGTGCGTCTTTCTGTTCTCAAGCCGCGGTCCGAATTACCGGCCGTTTCGACTTCGAGACCCTCGAGGCGGCTGTTCGAGCCGTCGTCGAGCGACACGAAATCTTGCGGACTTCGTTTCACGCTCCGGCTGGTGCCGGATTGCCCATCCAAGTCATCCACGAGACTGCCACAGCGGCATGCGAACGTCGTGATGTCGCTACCGATAGCAACCACGAAGCCGTTTTGGAAGCTGTGCTCAAAGAGCATCGCAAGACGATGTTCGAGTCCGATAGAGGTTCGTTACTACAGCTGTCGTGGCTCCCACAGTCCAGCGCCAAGAGTGATCTATTGGTGACCTTGCCGGCGGTCTGTGGCGACATCTGGGCCCTCAAGAATCTGCTCCGAGAGCTGGCCTCGCTTTGCTCTGCCCCCCCAGCGCTCGAGGAAGCGGATGAGGAACTGCTGCAGTACGCGGATGTTGCCGCTTGGTTGAACGACCAAGCCGAGGACGACGACGAGGAAGCCCGGCAGTACTGGCGGCACCAGGCTGCCTCGGTTCCACGATGGCGACTACTCTGTGAGCAGCCTA
>JAJCXO010000153.1 GCA_029263395.1 Acidobacteriota bacterium
GGCCGATAGCGAGCGCCTCTCCTAGGGTTCTGAAGGTATCGAGGTCGTACGTCATGACTCTAGGAAGAAAGAGGCTGTGGAGGGATCGGCTCGCCGTCAGAACCGGGCAGTAGCATAGAGCGGCCGGAGCCGACGCAGTAGCCGCGGCCCTGCTTCAAGATAGCAAATTGCTCACGGCGCAGCCAGCGCCGGCCGGGAGCTTTGGGCGTTCGGCATATGGATGCCCCGCGTGCCGCGACTCCTCCTTCTCATCCTGCCGATCGTCTTGCTCGAGGCTTCAGCCCCGTCGAGATCGGATCGATAGTCGTAGGATCGAACGGTCTCTGGCTCGCGACCCGGACAGATTCCTCCCTTTCAGCGTCTCCGACTTGGCCGACACCTCGACACGCTGCAAGAGGGATTGGAGCAGTCGATCAATACCCGGCTCTTCAGCAAGCCCGCGGCGTCGCCCGGTATCGTTGAGTGCCGCGGTATTGATGGAGAACGCGATGTTGATGGACAACGCGATGTTGATAGACAACACAGTTTAGGAACGCCAGGATTCTAAACTTGGAGCCGACCACGAAGTTTGGTCTACAAGCTACTTCGAGGCATCGGAGTTTGCGAGTTCAGCCTACGGGCAAGCTGCCCGGAGGGCACCAAGTCTCTCAGAATATCCCAGGAATTAACCGATAGCGCACGCGTCGTGCATAGTCTCGATAGCCCGGTAACTCTTCCTGTAACGTCCGGTCTTCAAGTACGGTTCTAATCACCGCGATGATTGATGCTACCGCCGCAGGAATCAGTGTCCATACCGAGCCCAAAGCAAGAACAATACCGAACAGTGCCGGAATATTTCCGGCATAACCCGGATGCCGCACAAACCGGTACGGGCCACTGTCACACACCACATGCCCTCGATCCGTCTGAATGCGCACCACGCTGGAGAAAAAGCGGTTCTCCGCCAATGCCCATGCAGCGAAAGCGTATCCGAGCGAGATCAAAATGAAGCCAATCACAATGAGCCATAGCGGAAATTCGGAGGACCAGTTATAGCGGTGGTCCAGCCCTGCTACTATGACCATAGGAAACCCGATACTCACCGCCATCAGTGGAGCAAGCACTTTGTCCCAGGCTTTTGCGTTTTGGATATTTTCAATATTTTGTCTTTCGGATGTTAATCCTGGATGTCGTTGTTCCGCCCACATGCGCCCACCAATACCAGCAGCCAAGATCAGCATGGAATATAGCCACGCCTGCCACCAGCCGAGGTCCCCACCGCATATGAATAAAATCAGTGGGATTAGGAGATACACCACAACTAATCTGATCCACTGGCGAGGGGATACTGTTTGAGCTGCCTCTTCATTAACCGTCTTTACTGACATGTCATTCCCCAAAATCGAATGGATTTGTTCTGCTCAAGAGCCTAGCCGTTAAGATCGTCAATCTCCCCATTCGTATCTAACCAGACTCCGTAGTTGTTGTCGCCGAGCCAGGCAATGACGAGGCGGCCCTGCTTATCGAAGTAGAGAGCAAGATGCTCTTCTCTTGGATGGTTGCGGTTGTACCTCTCGAAGTCTTTTCTGTTCTGGACCTTGTCGGCAATTAGCATCTTGTTCACTTCAGCTACCGGGCTCAGTTCGATCGTATCGGGAGTGCGAAGCTCCATCCGCGACAGGTAGCGGTTGGCCACTGATCGGTACTCCATCGATAGGGCAATTGCGATCGAATCTATTGTGTCGCCTTTGTCAATACCGCACATGCTCGTGGCAATAACAGCCAGTTCGGGGTGGGTTCGTACGACACGCTTGGACCGGGCCAACCGACAGTGGCTACCTTTCATCAACCCGCGTCGGTAGCCCTCGAAGCGTCTTCAGACGCTCCGCCGCATTGAAGTTGGTCGGATCCAGTTGCAGCGACCGCTCGTAGTTCAGGATCGACAGTTCCTTCTCTCCACGAACCATGTAGGCCTCGGCGAGGCTGTCGTATGCGTTGGAGGATTGTGGATACATCTCAACCGCCAGCCTGAACACTTCGGTGGCGTCGTTGACCTTGTCGAGACGGAGCAGATCGTAGCCGACCTCATTGAGCAGGTCCTCATTGAATTCGTACTTCGTGGCCTGCGTTCTCTTGAGCTCATGGTACTGGAGGATGCCGGCATCGATGCCCTCTTCCGCGATTGTCTTACTGATCAGATCGAAGAGGCGTGGCTCCGGGAGTTCATAGGGTGCATCAAAGTAGATCGCCGCGAGGTTGTTCGCGACCGTCGTCGCCGAGGTTTGGTCGCTGTTGCTCAGAACGATGATCGTGACGCGCTCCGTCGTGAAACGCATGATGTAGGAGGAATAGCCGTACTGGGAGCCGCTGTGCGTCGTGGTCGGCCGGTCGAGAGTCTGGCGGATCTCCCAACCATACGCGTAGTCATTCTGCACCGGCGTGAAGAGCTCCTCGCGCGACGCGCTCGACAGGAGTGAGTCGGTATAAAGAGCCGCATCCCATCGTAGCAAGTCGTCTGTGGTCGACAGGATGCCGCCTGAGCCCATGCTGAGCAGCACGTTCTGCTGCAAGGCATGGACGAACGAGTTGCCGGCCCAGTAGTACCCGGTGGCCCGGTGCGGGACCAGTGTTCGCATATCCTCCACCCGAGTGGACGACATGCCAAGAGGGGCGAAGATGTTGTGTTGGAGAAAGTCGCGGTACCTCTCGCCGGACGCCCGTTCGATGATCAGCCCGAGCAGGTAGTACCCCGAGTTACTGTACTTGTAGTCCTCGCCCGGGATGAACTGGAGCGGGAGATCGCGAAACTTGCTCACGAACTCCAGGCGGCCGAAGCGTCGCATCGAGAGGCTGTCATCCCACTCGGGGAGACGGGAGTAGCTCGGAATTCCGGACGTGTGTGTCAGCAAGTGCCGGATCGTCACGGGCCGCCAGGTCGCCGGGCACTGGTCGAGGTACCCACAGATCGGGTCGGTCAGCTTGAGGCGCCCGCCGTCGCGAAGTTGCAACACGGCCAACGCAGTGAACTGCTTGGTGAGCGAGCCGATGAGGAAGACCGATGCGGACGTGTTGGGGACGCCCAGCTCGTAGTTGGCCATACCGTACCCGCGACTTACGACCCGCACGCCATCTTTTGCGACAAGGATCGTGCCGCTGAACTGGTCGTGCCGGACCGAAGCCTGCATGTACGAGTCAACCTTCGGCTCGAGCTCGGAGCCGATCGGTTCCTGGGCCTGGATGCTGGCGGCGGCGATGGCGGCGACGGCGACGACGGCGAGCGCGGCGCGGCGAGCGGATTCTATTCGGGTTGGCACTCGGCCCATGGGATGCTCCTCAGTCGGTGGAATCGCGACCTCATCATTGAAGTCTCCAGCCAGTGTACTGAGTGAGCACAGCGAACAATAGAATGGAATTAGCCAACCCCCTGGACGTCCCAGGGACGTACGGGTGGGGACTCAGAAGCGTCGGAAGTCCTTGGGCCGGAACCCGGTCACTTGCCGGAACGTCCGGATGAAGTGGCTCTGGTCGGCGAAGGCGCATGCGTAGGCGATCTCCGAGAGGGTCAGTCTGGATTCCCGAATCAGTGGAAAACTATGCTTGACCATCAGTCGCCGACGATACTCGCCGAGGGTGCAGGAGAAGTACTTTCGGAAATGCTTGGAGATGGTCACGGGATGGACACCGGCAGCCTCCGACAGCTCTGCCAGCGTCAGTCGTTTATTCCAATGCTCGGAGAGCAGCTCAGCCACCTGCCGCACCCAGCGCGGTGGCGTACGTTGATAACACGCCTTCGAGTCATTGACGAGCTCCAGGACGAGGGCTTCGATGGCAAGCGGCGCGTGCTCGTCATTGTTGGAGAGTTCCTGTTGCATCTTCAGCATCAGAAAAGCCGCGTTCAGGTTCTCTTTCGCCGCGTTGGCAAGCTGCGCCTCGGAGAGTCCGCACCCGTCAAGCAAGGCCCAGCTGAGCTCGAGGAGTGCGTTCATCGTGCTCCTTTCGCGCGGACGCGTGGCGTGGCTCTCACCTGCGTGGTAGAAAAAAGTGTCCCCAGTTCCCCGATCGTACGAACGACCGCCGCGGACCTCGACATCTGCCCCCCGCAGTAGCAGGCAGAAGTGGGGGTTCTCATGGTAGTGCTCGCCGTGGGTGCACTCCCCAGTCGGGTAGTGGACGGTGGTGACAATCGCTCCGGAGATCTCGACGCTCCTGAGGATCTGACCTGTGGAGCCTCCGGTCGCGAGCGCGATCATGAGGTTTCCGTGTCAGGCGATGGGGCTACGAGGCGATGGCCAGCCGCGGCGCCGAACCCCATGATGCCCGTATCGGTCATTGGCTGCGTGACGAGACTGTCGAGGGCCGCATGCATCGGAAACGTCGGAGACTGTGCTTGGGCCGCAACCGCGGACACGCCTGAGAAAGCCAATCCTGCAGCAGCGTGAACATCGTCGTAAGGTGCATGCGGCATCCTACTCTTGGACCCCTGAGGTTGGACCTATGAGGTTGGACTTATGAGGTTGATCGATCGCCCCGCCAGTTTGCACACAACCATTTTACCTTCGTGGAGTATGGCAACGATTCTTGCACACAACCATTTTACCTTCGTGGAGTATGGCAACGATTCGCCGAAAAATAAACTCTAAGAGACTTGAGTCCGTCCGGACCAACCCTCATACGAAGAGACTTGGCGCAAGAATCCGCACGATTCTGGGGTTCCAGGCCCGAAGGTGCGAGATGTTACGGTAGTGCGACCGGGCATCACGATGTGACCTTGCGAACGCTCTTCGGTAACGTCTCGATTCAGAGCCCTCGACTTCGGCGTGGTCCCGATCGTCTGAGCCGCCGCCGGCCAGCTCGTACGACTACTTCGATCCGTTCTTTGACTTCGACGCCCGAAGAGACGCCAAGAGCGTGGTGGCGGCGCTCGAGAAGAACGGCTACAGCCCGAAGATTCTCGAATGCAACGACGGCGTCGGCTGGGGCATGTGGCAGGGCCGGACCGCCGAGATCCTCGAGGCGCTGTTTCCGCTCCAGTAGGCCTGCGCGGAGTGTCTGCATGCAAGTCGGCACTTTGTCCGGGGGCCCGTTGAGCCACATCCCGGACTGCGCCGCAGGTAGAGCAGTCCGGGAATCTATAGCGTCTCGCTTTGTGAGGTAACGAGGCGCTACGATCCATTGATGACTTGGTTGGTTCTCATCCACCTCGGTCTCTCCTATAGACCAATTGTTGGGTGGCGGCTTTTCCTTTGGATCTGCGTAACTCCATTTGAGCCATCCTGGCTCAGGCTTACAACAACCCCTGGAGATACCCATGAAGGTCAAGACTCAACTCAAAGCAGGCCCGCTCGTGCATACCGGAAGCGATGGCGGCAACCAAGGCTAGAGCTACCATCTGACCGTCACGGTGGAGCGTGCAGGAGTCTTGTTCGGCTTAGCTGCGCCAAGCGTTTACCTTGCCCCGCGAGCGGTATAGTTCACCTCGCTCCCCCTGCCTACGGCGAGGCGCACGATATTGCGGCGTGAAGCTTCGGAGCTTGGAAGACGGTAGGTTGGTTGAGCCCGTGTTATACAATCTTTGCCAGTTTCAACCTGTGGTGCCTGAACTTTCCCGAGGCACTCGCTAGCATGAGTTGGTTGCTTCATCGAGACCTTCGCGACGCATTGCGTGCCATCGGCCGTCGGCCGCTCGCCGCCGCGACCCTCGTTGTCACTCTTGCCCTTGGTCTGGGCGCCACCCTGGCCCTCGCTAGTCTGGTCGATGCCGTGTTGTTGGCGCCCTTTCCGACCCCGGAGCCCGAGGGTCTGCTTTACGCGGTCTCCACTCGTACTGACCAGGGTGGGCACTACGGGGTGGCTTACCATAACTACATGGGTTGGCGGCAGGCTGATGCTTTCGCCACCATGACCGCTTTCAAAGGCCGGATGGCGACGATCAATGAGGCCGGGAGCGGCGAGCGGCTCGCCGTCACCGCGGTGGCCCCTAGCTACTTTGCCACGCTCGAGGTCGAGCCCGCCCTGGGCCGTCGGTTCACCGCCGAAGACCTCCGCGCTCGCGAACGGCTGACGATCCTCAGCCACGGCCTGTGGCAGCGCCGCTTTGGCAGCGCGAACGACGTGCTCGGTGCGCAGCTCGACCTCGACGGCGAGCTGCATACGGTGATCGGTGTCATGCCGGCTGGGCGCGAAACCCACTTTCTGGGTTACCGCGACTTGTGGACCTTGCTCGAGGTCGACGAGGCGGAAGCTTTGCGTCAGCCACTGCGGGGCTTCTCCGTGCTCGGGCGGCTACGCGACGGAGTCGACGAGGCGACCGCGGATCGCCAAGTGCAGGCGATCGCAGCGCGACTCGCCGCCGACTCGCCGACGACCAACGAGGGCTGGACGGCCGAGATGCATCCGGTGCGCTGGTGGATTCTGAAAGATATCGAGCGGCCCTTGTGGGTGACCTTCGCCGTCAGCCTGCTGGTGTTGCTGACGGCTTGCGGCACGGCGACCAATCTGATGCTGGCAGAGGTCGCGGCCCGGCGCCGATCCGCCGCGGTGCGCCGCGCTCTCGGCGCCAGGACCTGGTGGCTGGCTCGTAGCTTCCTGGTGGAGAGCCTGCTGCTGGCCGTCGCTGGCGGAGCTCTCGGTCTGCTGTTGGCTCATTTCGCTCTCGAGGTAGCCGCAGCGGTGCTCGCCGACCATCTGCCCCGAGCAAGCGACGTCGGCGTTGACCTGCGGACGCTGGGAGCTGCCTGTGTAGCGGTGCTGGTGGCCGCGCTCGCCAGCGGGTTTGCTCCGGCCCTCACCTTGGCGCGAACGTCCGTCGAAGCGCTTCGCGGACGCGGTACGGAAGATCGCGGTGGCCACCGTCTGCGCCGGTTATTGGTGGCCGCCGAAGCGGCGCTCGCCGTTGTCGCGGTGGTTGGCGCAGCGCTCTGCCTTCAGACCGTAAACCACCTGCGGCACGTTCATCCCGGTTTTGAACCCCAGGGCCTACTGACTGTGCGACTCGAATTGCCGGAAGGTGACGAAGCGTCGCGTCAACCGATGATTGAGGAGTTGCTGACGCGCCTCGAGGCGCTGCCCGGAGTCGCCCGCGCAGGCGCATCGGGCTTCGGCCTGCCGCTGGTCGACAACGATGGCACCTTCGAGCTTTACGTCGAAGACCGTGACCGGGCCGCCCGGCCGGATGTGGTGGTGGATGCCCGAGCGGTCTCCGCCGGCTTCCGCGAGGCGATGGCTATACCGCTCGTCGCCGGCCGCTTCTTCGCCCCGGGGGAAAGCTGGGAGACGGCCAACGCGGTCGTGATCAACGAGACCATGGCGCGGCGTTATTGGCCCCACCGCGACCCGATCGGGCGCTGGGTCGAGTGGCAAAGCGGCGACCGTGGTACCGTGGTTGGGGTGGTGGGTGACGTCCGCAGCACGAGTCTCACCCGCGACCTCAAGCCCGAGGCCTACATCGCCATGGGACAGCCCAAGCGCAGTCAGGCGTTGGTGATCCGCAGCCTGGGTTCCGATCCCCTGAGCCTGGTCGACAGTGTACGCGCCACCGTCGCCGCGACGATACCGGGAGCCGCGCTCCACGGCGTTGCGACCGGGGAGGAGCTGGTCCGAGATTCCTATGGCGACCGGCGGGTGTGGTCGTGGCTGCTGAGCGGCTTCGCCGTCTTGGTGGTGATACTCGGCGCCGTCGGGCTTTACGGTGTGGTCGCCCACTGGGTGGCAGGCCGTGAACGCGAGATCGGCGTCCGCCTGGCGCTTGGCGCCTTGCCCGCCGCCGTCGTTCGGAAGGTCTTGGCCCAGGGTATGAGTCCAGTTGCAGCAGGGGTTGGCCTCGGGCTCGTCGCCGCCCTTGTCCTGGTCCACCACGTGGAGAGCCAGCTCTACGGTGTCGCGGCGCGCGATCCGATCACCTTGATCGGCGCCGCCCTGGCGGTGGCGTTCACCGCGGTCTTGATCTGTGCTCTGCCAGCCCGGCGGGCGGCGCGGGTGGATCCTGCGGTCGCCGTGCGCGACGAAAGATAAGCGCCGGCTGATTGGTGCCTAGCACTGCTTTTGGCTGACATTCCGCGAAGGCTCTCGTCGTCTCGGGCAGCCTCCAGGACGGCGCACATCGCCACGCGTGCCGCTTCACCGGCAACTCGATGGGACGAGAATGTCGAGTCGAGCGATCTGCTTCCACAACGGCTCTGCGCATTCTCAACGAAGCTCTCGAGAGAAGCGATCGCGACCCTCGAAGCGATCTCACCTGCGGGTCTCTCGCTGGCGCCATCGCAGACAACAAAAAGACCGAGGCCTTCCTCTACGAGGTAGGCATCTTCGTTCTGAGCTCCACTGTCATGTCCCAGGGATGCCCCGAAGCCCTTCGCTTCCACTTGTCCTCTCCTCTGTTTTTTAGAGCTCGATGAGCCGAGCTCGGAAATCAGACCCCGCAGGGTCCACCCAACAGGCCAAGAACAGATTTTACAGCAGTTTGTGCCGGCCGGTAGGTTGGCCTTTTGTGTCGTGGCGAATAGACATCGTCAGTAGTGCCGCTCGTGGATCTCGGCGAGACTCATTCCCTTGAGTTTTTCGACGAACTCGACCAGGTTGCGGATCATCACGCGCCAGATCTCTTGTCCTTTCTCGGCGGTCGCGAGAGTGGCGTCGCCGAGGACGCCGGACTCCGAGATCCGGGCGGTATGCGCGTACCATTCGACACTGCGAGCCGACGAGAAGTCGAGGTATCGATTCGAAAACGCCGGAATTTCGCTCCGGGCGAGGGACATGTCGACCAGCTCGGGCCGGGTGGCGAGGGCGGTGCTGGTCTCGATCTCGCCGGCATGCACGTCCCCTGGGGTGGTGGCGATGCGGTCGATGTCGGCGTCGCTCGTTTCCCCGGTATCGACGCAGGTGAAGATGTGGGCGTCGCGGTTGATCAGCTGCGCAGCGAGCTGTAGCGTCGGCGAGTTGCCACCGTGGCCGTTGACGATGACGAGTTTTGTGATCCCGTTCCGCGCCGCGGCCATGCCGATCTCATGCACGGTCCGTGACAACGTGTCCGGACTGACGCTCAGTGTGCCAGGAAAGTCGTCGTGATGGTAGGACACGCCGTAGGAGATCAGCGGCAAGACGAGGGGTTTGGGATCGCTGCAGCCCGCCGCGACCTCAGCGCACAGGTGCGCCGCGTCCCAGGAGTCGATGTCGAGGGGCAGATGGAAGCCATGCTGCTCGATGGCGCCGACCGGCAGCAACGCCGTGTCGGTCTCGGCGAGCCGCCGCTCCGCCTCCAGCCACGTCATCTCGCCCAGCAGATACTTCTTCCGGGCGGCAGCTTTGCCCGCCGGGGTGGCGGGCGCTTTCGAGGGTTCGTCGTCGCGGGTTGGATCGGCCTTGAGCTCGAACCGATACGGCCGGTGCATGGCGTCGCCCGAGAGAGGGTCGGTCGACGTCCAGACCCGACCGGAGCGGGTCACCGAGCCTTCAGCCTCGGTGGCGAGGAGGGCGTAGAGATCCCGCCGCAGGTCCCGTGGGACGGTCTCGACCGGCGACGCTTCGGGGTGGAAGCGGAGGCTGACCGCCTCCGGCCGCGCCCGCGCCTCGCCGAAGCCTCGGGTTCGAGCTGGCAGGATTCCACGCTCAGCGAGCATCCAAGCGAGGTGCTGTGCGGCGACAACTTCTTGATGAACCCCTTTATCCGCGACGGCCTGGAGACACGCCGCGGTCTGTTCCGCCGAATAACCGCAGGCGCCCGGATCGGCTCCCGCAGCGGTCAGCATCGCGACGATCCTCCGGCACTTCTCACAGCGCCCGCACGGCAACACTCGGTCGTCTACGATGTGCGCCGCATGACACGATACCTGTACCGCGAGGAGCTCGGGGTAACGCCGCGCCAGCGTCCGCTGGATGAGGAGCTCGGACATCGAGCGCAGGAGCGAAAACTGCGCGACCGGCCAACCCTTGCGCCGGTAGTAGCGCGACAGGGCGTCATCGAAATAGCGGGACTGATCGTAGAGCCCGTCGTAGTGCGGCACACCGTGGTGGCGGTACCGCCGTGTCGTGTCGTACTCGTCGCCGATGACAACGTAGGCGAGCCCCCGGCGCCGCACGAGAGGCAGCACGCCGAAGAGAAAAACGGCGACCGTCCAGAGCCGGATCGGGTATTCGTCGGCACGCTGGCGGGCAAAGTCCTCGCGGATGAACGACAGGTGACGGAGCATCCAGCTGAACAGGCGATCGGACGATGTCCAGACCCGCGCCGTGCGCTCAGCGCGGGTCTGCTTCAGGTGTCGATGCGCGTTCAAAGCCGTGTACCAGTGCCGCCCCGATTCGTTGACAAAAAGGGAGTGCGCCTCGCGCCCGAGCTCCTCGAGCAGCCCCAGGCTCAGCAGGCTGTCTTTGCCGCCGCTCGCCAGAACGGCAAGGCGGCCAGTGTCGGCCTGCCATGTGGTATCCCTGGCCGCCCGTGTCTCGAGTCCATCCGGATAGTGAAACCGCGCCGCACCGTAGCGCTCCTTCTTGATCACCGGCATGCGCGCCGCGGCTCCGGTCAAGAACGGGTTCGGCTCGAGAAACTTCTTGACATAAATCTCGCGGGCAGTGTTCTCCGCCATCGCCTCGAGGAAGCGGCGGTCGGCCTCGTCGAGGGGGCCGTGGAAGACCATCTCACGGCAGAAGAGGCTGTAGTTGAGAGCCACCTGGGCGGTGATCATCGTCGCGAGATTGAGATCGGCTTTGCCCTCCGGGTCGAAGACATCTTCACCCCAGCGGTAAACGAGTTCGGTCTCGGTCGTCTCTCCCCCCTGAGTCACCCGGTAAGGGGTCGTGATGCGTCGTGCTTCGACACGGACCGGCCCGACTTCCAGACGGTCGATGACAACAAGCGCGGCGAGGGCGTCGTCCAGGGTCGACTGGCTGCTTTGTGAGGTCACGAGCCTTCACTCCGGAGGGGGCCCTCGAGTCCATGCGCCATCATCACCTCGACGAGGCCGCTGGCACCTTCTTTGAGCACGTCGAACGCCGGCAGACCGGTCTCCCGGGTGAGCGCTGCGCAGGCTGCGCGCACTTCGTCTTGCCCGCTCATCGCTTCGTGGTTCACTGTGATTGCGACGACGGGCTTTCCGGAGACAACCTCGACGGCTCGGATTTGATGCTCGATCGGATGCAGCACGTAACCGGGAAACCCGTCGTACTCGAGTCGCTTCGGGGCGTGCTGCAGCACGACAACGTCCGGCCGCCCGGCGGCAAGAAGCTCGAAGCCGCCGGGGTACGCCGGGTTGAGTAGGCTCCCTTGCCCCTCGAGAACAATCGCGCTCGGGCGGCGGTCGTGCCAAGCGCTCCACACCGCGTGCTCGATCTCGCCGGAGACGAAGTCGTTGACGAGCGAGTCGAGAACAAGGCTGTACTCGGCACCCTGCATCCAAGCGGTCTGCCCGGTGCCGATGAGCTCGGCGCTGGTTCCGGCGGCGCGCAGCGCGTCGACCAAAAGCCACGCCGTTGTCCGTTTGCCAACCGCGGAGTCGGTGCCGAGCAGGGCTATCTTGAAGGAGTCGACGGCTTCGATTTTGCCCGAGAAGAAGTGGAGCGCGGCTCGCGGCGGCGGTTTGCGAACGTCGATGAGAGTTGCGCCCCGCTCGGCGGCAAGCGCCGCCAGCGCTGCGTCGTCGCTCAGAAAGTCGTGGAGTCCTGAGACGACAGAGAGCCCGGCTTCGATTGCGCTCCGGACAACCCCGCGCGCCTCCTCAGGCAACCGGCCGCCATCCGGCGCCAGACCGATGAGGAAGTGCCTCGCCGCCGGGTCGATCTTACGCGCAGCCGCCAGGTCGGCGACAACCGGGATGGCGTTCGGGATCTCGTCCAGCACCTCCCCGGCGTCACGCCCGGCATGTCTCGAGTCGATGATCGCCGTGATCCGCCAGCGCTCCGAGCGCCGAGCGAGCCCGTGCGCCGTTTTGCCGTTCGGTGTCGCAAATGCACCGTCGCAGTAGACGATTGCCGAGGAGGGAGGCTTGGTGTTGCTATTTGCCATTGATCGCCTTCTATCTCTTGCCGGTGAGAATTGCCACGTAGCGGTCCGCGGGTAGTGGGTCGGTTGCCTGCCGTTGCAGAAGCACATTGAGGCCGGCGGTCGAAGCTGGCAGTGCCGTCAAGCCCTCGACCTCGCGAAGGTTTCTCGCCCGTTCTCGCATCTCGCGATCGCTCGAGCTCGCCGCCCAGCCCGAGCTCTCCCGGATCGCTTGAAGAGCTTCCTCTCCATCGTAAGAGTGCCAGTTGATGAGCGGCTCGTTGACCGCGGTTTCGCGCACGCGCTCGGGCTGCAGGTCCTCACAGGTTGACCGGTTTTTGCGGAAGGCCTCGACGATCGGGTTCTTGCGCGGCGACGAGCCGCCGACGAAGCGGGGTATGCGCGAAGTTTTACCCCGCCGGTGGAGACGGGCGAAGCCGCGATAGATTCCGGCGAGTGTTGTGCCGTTGGAGACCGGCACGGCGACGACTGCCGGTGCATCGCGGAGCTCGTCGTAGATTTCGTACGCGATTTCGGCGTATGCGTTGAGCTGAATGAGAGTGTTCGCGCCGCCTGGGTTCGAGTCGTAGAACTCGAGCTTCTCGGCGTCGTTTCGAGAGATCTCGACCGCCGTCTCGTAGTCGCCTTCGGTGCGAACGATATCCGCGCCATGCTCGATCATCTCGCCGAGGCGCTCGCTGTGATAGCGAGCCGGAATGTAGATTCGGCACTTGAGTCCCGCAAGGGACGCCGCCAGCGCAAGGGCGGCGCCGTAGTTGCCGCAGGTTGCGACCGAGACCGTATCGAAGCCTCGGCGCAGAGCGTCTTGGGCCTGCGCGAACGCGATCCGGTCTTTCTGAGTCCCGGAAGGGTTTCCGCCTTCAAACTTGAGGAAAATTTGGCGGAGCCCCGTCTCGCGCTCGATATTGCGCGCCCGAACGAACGCCGTATCTCCGACTTCGGAGTCGAAGAGGTCTTCGTACGCTTCCAGACGTTTCGCTAGCGGTTGCTCGCAGTCGGTCGCGATCCGGCGCTGCTCCTCCAACTCGCGGCTCAGGCGTAGAGGTTGAGCCCGCGCATGGTCGAGCAGATGGAGCATCTTCGATTGTGACATTCTCCCCTCCTAGGCCGTTGGCCTGCGACCGAGACCAGCAGTTGCTCTGGATTCCGACTTGCAACGTATGCTCTTTCGTGCCCGGCAGCAAGCTTTTTCTCTCGCACAGAGCTGGGGCTCCGCAACCTGTGCACCGAAGGCGTCGCTGGCTACTGGCTGATCGGTGCCTGGCACCGCTTTTGGCTGGCACCGCTTTTGGCTCTGGTGCCTGGCACTGGCTGATCGGTGCCAGGCACTGCTTTGGCTGCGCAGCGATTTTCTAGCACCCTGGGGACTCCCGCTGGTAGCATGCCGCGATGAGCACGCCCCTCGCCAAACCCAAGTCCCGCCCCCTGTTCGAGCGTTTCCTTGCCTTCGTCGAGTGGCTCGGCAACCTACTGCCGCACCCTGTCTCGCTCTTCGCACTCTTCGCTCTGGCCGTTGTCGTGGTCTCCGCGATCGCTGCTGCCATGGGCCTCCAGGTCGAGGACCCACGCCCCAACTCTATAGGTCAGCTGCTCACCGTCAGCAGCCTCATGACCGGAGAAGGCGTCCGCTGGATAAGCCAGAACCTGGTCACGAATTTTACTGGCTTCGTGCCTCTCGGCACCGTGCTGGTTGCCCTGCTCGGTGTGGGCGTGGCCGAAAAGTCAGGCCTCCTCACCACCGCCGTCCGCGCCCTGGTGCTCGGCGCCCCCAAGAACCAAGTCACCCTCATCATCGTTTTTGCTGGCGTGTTGAGCAATACGGCAAGCGAGATGGGTTATGTCGTGCTCATCCCCCTTGCCATGGCGATCTTTCACTCCCTCGGCCGCCACCCGCTCGCCGGCATGGCCGCCGCTTTCGCCGGCGTTTCAGGAGGCTACTCGGCCAACCTACTCATCGGCACCGTCGACCCGTTGCTCGCCGGCATCACCGAGGAGGCGGCCCGCCTTGTCGCACCCGCGTACGAAGTCCACCCGGCCGTCAACTGGTACTTCATGGTTGCCAGCACCTTCCTGGTCACCGCGATCGGCTGGTTCATCACCGCCAAGATCGTCGAGCCGCGCCTCGGCGAATACAACGATGCCGAGGCCTCTGAAGACCTCGCCGAGTCCACCAGCATGGCGAAGGTGACTGCCAAGGAGCGCAAAGGTCTGGTTTTCGCCGGCATCAGCGCCGCCCTGGTCTCGATCGGAATCGTCGTGGTTGCGGGCCCAAGCTTGGGATCGAGCCTGTTCGGCTGGCTTCCCGGCTGGGGCCTGCTGCGCAACCCAGACCTCGCAGCGACCGGAGCCGAGGCCTTTCGCCCGTTGCTGCGCAGCGTCGTGCCCTTGATCGTGGTCTTCTTCGTGATCCCCGGATTCGTCTACGGCCGCGTTGTCGGCACGATGCGCAACGACCGCGACGTCATTGACGCCATGGC
>JAJCXO010000154.1 GCA_029263395.1 Acidobacteriota bacterium
GGGTAGGGCCCGAGACAGCCGTTCGCGACACCCGGATCGATTGATTCGAATCCCGATTCGCAAACCGAATGCCTCTAAGCTCAGACCATCCGCCCAGCCTAGGCGGTCGAGTTTCGCCAGTCAGCTCGACGATTCTTGCAAATAGGGTAATAACGGAGCCATTGGCATCTCCCAGTTGGATAATTATCTTTCAGAACAAGAACCTGGTTTCGAGCCTGAAAAGAGCCAGGTCGATGAAGTTGGAATTTATAGTGACAACTGTATAGGCCTAACCTGTCAGTGTCGAATCTTTGGTCCTGGTGTGCAGTGCGATGGGGTCGATAGAGGGCTTGATGATTACGATGTGTAGAAGGCTCGACTCAACAGGTGGTGTACCGGATGCTTGACACTTGGCCGAGTGCTGGCTAGGGTCAGCTGATCTTCCTGTCTTGTCGAAATGTCTTGGTCTAAAGAACCTATAGCCGAAGCAGCTCTGGCCTGGCCAGCCCTAGTCGAAATATCTCGGAAGTTGTTCTTCCGCCCCAAATCGGAGGTCTCCATGCGTGGTTTCGAGAAGTGCGTATTGATCCTAGTGGTTCTGTTGTTGGGCCAGGTTGCCGCCGTGGGTGCTGGCGGATTCCCGACGGATCAACCCTTTGCCTCGTTTTGGTTCCCGAATGAGCTGTTGAGCTGGAACCCAGACCTCGACCCCGACGCGCCGTTCAACCGCAGCGCGATTCCGTTGCAAGGCCGTTTCCGGAACCCCGCCTTACAAGTGAACCCCCATGCACGGCCTAATGCGGCGCAGGTCGTCGCGCTTTCGATCATGAACCCGTCGACCTCGAACAATCCTTCGCAAGGTTCGCTTCGGTTCGACGCTTTTACTTTCAACTATTGGCAGTACACAGACCTCCTGGTGTTCTGGGGTGGTTCCGCGGGGGAGGGCATTATTCTGGCTCCCAACCCTGGAGTGATCGATGCCGGCCACCGCAACGGCGTGCCGGTGTTGGGTACAATTTTCTTTCCCCCGATTGCGTTTGGCGGTCAGCTCAACTGGTTGCAGGATCTGGTACAGCGTTCCGGCGCTACCTTCCCGGTAGCCGACAAGTTGATTGAAGTTGCCGAAACCTATGGCTTCGATGGTTGGTTCATCAACCAAGAGACCAACGGTGGTGACGCTGCGCTGGCAACCGACGTCCGAGACTTCATCCGGTATGTCCAAGCCAACTCATCGCTACACATCCAGTGGTACGACTCGATGATCGAGAGTGGGCCAATTTCCTGGCAGAATGAGCTAAATAGCCTCAACGATGCATTTCTCGAGGAGAGCGGTCGGGTCTCGGACACCATGTTCCTCAACTTCTTTTGGAATACGACCCGGCTAGCCAACTCGCGTTCTCACGCCATGGGACTGGGTCGTGACCCTTACGAAGTTTTCGCCGGCATCGATGTGCAGGCCAACGGCTTCAACACTCCGGTCAATTGGCCGGCGCTATTCCCAGACGGCTCACCGCATGTGGTGTCGTTGGGTTTCTTTGCTCCCAACTGGACGTTCTCCAATGCGTCGTCGCGGGAGGAGTTTTATCAGAACGCCAACCGTTTCTGGGTGAGCGCCAATCGTGACCCGGCGGTTACCGAGCCACCGGTGTCATGGCGAGGTGTTGCGCACTACATCCCGGCCTATTCGCCGATCGACAGCATTCCGTTCGTGACTCATTTCAACACCGGTCAAGGCAACCTCTATGCGATCGATGGCGAGGTGTCGCGGGTTGGGGATTGGAACAATCGGGCGTTACAGGATGTGTTGCCGACCTGGCGCTGGCGGATCGACAGCAGCTCCACGCCGATGTTCCCCGAGTTGGTTTGGAGCGATGCCTACAACGGCGGGACCAGTCTCAGAGTCTCAGGGGACTTGGGCGCGACCAACCAGCTCAATCTGTTCGCCACCCAGCTCGATATTGCCGGCGACAGCGTACTCCAAATCGCTTACAAGACCGGTTCGAGCGGCACGGACACCCATCTCGAAGTTGGTCTGAACTTCGAGGACGGGCTCGGTCTAGGACCCCTCGAGCTGCTCGACGTGGGGACCACCACCACCGATGGCTGGAACACCAAGGAATTTGATCTCAGTGCTTTCAGTGGCCAGACCTTGGCGAGGCTTTCTCTTCGGTTTGATTCCGCGACCACGGTCAATGGCTATTCGATCGACATCGGCAAGCTGGCCATTATTGCGGGTACTGCCGATCTTCCGCAGCCGCCATCCAACCTCGTCATCGTCAACAAAGTCGAACCGGATCCTCAGACTGCTACCTTGCGTCTGACCTGGGAACACTCGGCCGATGATGTCATCGCCTACAACGTCTATCGCCGCAACCCCGACGCCAGCCTGACTCATCTCGGCGGCACACCGAACAACGCCTATTTTGTGGCGGAATTGAATCGGGTTGGTGTCGAAGTCGTGACGACGGTTGAAGTCGAAGCGGTGGGACTCGAGGGTGGCCGCTCCTCGACTGCCACTACTTCTTTTTTATGGGCCGACATGGGGCTGATCTTCGAGGATGGCTTCGAGTCCGGGGATACGTCCG
This sequence comes from Acidobacteriota bacterium, assembly GCA_029263395.1. Taxonomy (GTDB): domain Bacteria; phylum Acidobacteriota; class Thermoanaerobaculia; order Multivoradales; family J023; genus JAAELT01. The sequence continues at coordinate 2,565 of JAJCXO010000154.1, forward strand.
CCTGGTGAGGGACCGGTTGTAGGCCGCCAGGGAGCGCTCAGATACAGGTGTGCCGGCAGCGAGGCATGTTGGGAACCGGCACTAAGCTCGCGAGGTTCCTACGGAAGGTCCCTCATGGAACCGTTGGATCTGTTCATAGCCATCGTGCCCCAAGAAAGTAGCGGAGGCAGCAGCGAAAACCAATCTGGCGGTCCGCCCACTATCCTCAGAGTTCGTCGAACGCCTGGCCGAGGCGTTCGAGGCCGGCGAGCAGGTAGTCGGAGCGTTCGCCGATGCCAAGGCGCAGGTAGTGATCCATACCGTACACGTCACCGGGGAGAACGAGGAGGCTTCGTTCACCGCGCAAGCGGGTGGTGAAGGCGGTGGAGTTGATGTCGTGGTCGTAGTGCAGGAAGGCCATGCCGCCGGCTTGCGGCGGCACGAAGCGAAAGTGTTCTTGGCGTTGATCAATCCAGCCCTGGAGCAACGCGAGATTCTTGCGCAACATGGTGCGGTTACGCTCCAAGATCTTCTGTCGTCGCTCGGGTTCGAGGATCATGCGTGCCACGAGCTCGCTAACCACACTGGTCGTGATGGTTGTGTAGTCATTGCGACGCCAGGCTTCAGCGATGAAGTCTTCTGGGCCAACGAGCCAACCGATGCGTAACCCAGGATGGGCCAGAGCCTTGGACAATCCTGCCGCGACGATGGCTCGGTCGTCGAGATCGCGGAAGCTTGGCCCCTCTTGACCATCGAGCTCGACGCCCTTATAGACTTCGTCAGCATAAACAATCGCGTCGACGTCGTTGGCAATCGCCACAATCTCAGCCATGGTGGCGCGATCGAGTACTGCCCCGGTTGGATTGTTGGGGTTGCACAACACAATCGCCCGCGTCTTGGGGGATACTAGGCTGCGGATTTCGTCGAGATCCGGGGCCCAGCCTCGATCCTCACGCAAGGTGAACGGTTTGACCTCAACCTCAAGCGCGCGCGCCAGCCCCCAGATCTGCATGTAGTTGGGTAGCATGAGCACAACCTCATCGCCGCTTTCGAAAAGCGACCACATGGCCAGGAAATTGGCCTCAGCTGAGCCGTTGGTCACCAGCACGTTGTCGGCTGTCGCGCCCGGGTAGTATGCGGCGATTGCCTCTCGTAGATCCGGTTCGCCGTTGGTCCAGCCATAACCTAGACGGGCATCGAGTACTTGGTCGATCTCGTCATCGCTGAGTAGCTCGCGCAGGGTGAAGGGGTGGATCCCACTCTCCGTCAAGTTGAGCTCGACGAGGTTCTCCCACAACGATTGCATACGTTCCAGCTCGAAGGTTTCGATGTGCATGGTTTGCTCCGGCGAAGGTCAATGTTGGCGACCGGGGAAGTGTAGACCCTGAAAGAGCCCTAGGCCAACCGGCTACGCGGAAGGAGCCTCGATTGTGGTTGAGGTCTCGACAACTTGCCGCACTTTGCTCAGCAAGACGTTGAGGCGGAAAGGCTTGCTGATGAAGCCTTGCAGCCCTTCGATCCCTTCAGTGGCTCGGGTTTCGGGATCGCCGCTACACAGAATGACTTTTACATCCGGCTTGATTCGACGCATCTCCTGGAAGGTCTCGAGGCCGCCAAGATGCGGCATGCGGGAGTCGAGCAAGACCAGATCGAAATGGTCTGGTCGCTCGCGAAAAAGCTCGATGGCGGTGTTGCCATCGGGGGCTACAAACACCTCGAAACCAGCATTCTCGAGGCAGACCGAGGCGACGTAACGTACCGCTTCTTCGTCGTCGACCAGCAAAACTCGACTACCGTCGGCGCGCCAGGACTCATCACGCTTCGGCTCGCTTGTGGCTTTGGTGGCGGGCTCGTTTGTCGCGGGAAACAGAATGGTGAAAGTTGAGCCACGACCGAGCTCGGTGTCAACGTGAATGGATGCACGGTGGCCGCGGACGATACCGAGAACCGCCGCCATGCCAAGCCCGCGGCCATCTGCCTTGGTGGTGAAGAAGGGGTCAAAGAGTTTCGTCTGGGTCGCCTTCTCCATACCGCATCCGTCGTCAGTGACTTGTAAGAAGACATGCGGTTCGTGCTTCGTGTCCAGGTCGCTCGGCAGGGTTGCCGTAACCTCGGGGGCGGTTGCCAGAGCGCCGACCCGGACGTTGATATGGCCGCTATCTTCACCCAGCGCATCAGAGGCGTTGGTGATCAAGTTCATGACAACTTGACGCACCTGGGTTACGTCAGCCTGAATTGTTGGAAGGTCGTCGTCGGAGTGGAACTCGAGACGAGCTTTTTTCGAGATCGAGGTTCGCAGCAGGCTGGCCATTTCCTGTACCAGAGCTCGGAGGTCACAGCGCTCAAATTGAAACTGGCCCTTGCCGGAGTAAGCCAACATCTGGTTCGCTAGTTCAGCGGCGCGCTCAGCAGCGACCTCGATCCGTTGGATGTGGTACTGATCGGGGGCATCGTTGGGTAGGTGGCGGCGGACCAGGCCGGCATTGCCAAGGATGCTGACCAATAAATTGTTGAAATCGTGTGCGATGCCACTCGCCAGCACACCGAGGCTTTCGAGCTTCTGGGCTTCGTGGAATTGAGTCTCCAGCTGCAACCGCTCTTGCTCCGTCCGCCGACGCTCGACGACCTCACTCTCGAGCTGAGCTGTGCGCTCACGAACGAGATCTTCGAGGCGCTCACGATGAGCCGCAAGCTCCTTTTGTTCTTGCTTGTAGGTCGTGACGTCTCGCAGTACCGAAAGGAAGGCGACAACTTTGCCGTCCTCACGAATGGCGGAAGTTGTGCTCTCGATGTTGAGGTGCCGCCCCGAGCGGTGCTTGAGCGTCATCTCGTAACGTTCGAGCGAGCTACCTTCCAAGAGCTGCCCAATTCGACGCTCGCGCTCACACGGTTCGGCATAAGCATCGCGGGCGACATTGAAGTCGGATAGCTCGTTCTGTTCGTAACCGAAGAGGTCGAGCCCAGCCTGATTGATGTCGAGCATACGCCCTTCCGGGGTGGTGACCGCGACCGCATCTTGAGACTGTTCGAACAGTCGACGGTATCGAGCCTCGGATCTGCGCAGCCGATTGTGGGTTCTTCGACGGGCGCTGTGAATCGTTACCGCCAGCACTAGCGCGCCCAGCAATGTCATGCTGTATTGCACCAGCTGTTGAGAGGAGGTTGTGACGTGCCATGCTACCGGTGCCCAGGCAACAATCAGTAGCGCCAGGGCAACGGCCAGCCAGCGGCGAGACAGTAGGAAACTGCCGGCAGTAATGGCGACCAACGCCGTCATGTTGTTTTGCAGTGGTTCGCGGACGCTGTAGAACGTGAACAGCACGTTCGAAAGGCCTAACATCAGCATGCCGACAATCATCGGATTGGCCCAGCGTCGGGGGATTTGCTTTTGCCTCAGAGCGAGCCAGAGCAACAGAAAAATCACCGCCAAGGTGAAGTTGTACGCCACCACGGGCAAGGTCTTGCCGGATACGATCTTTTGACTGTTGATGAGGCCAAAAATTGCGACACCCACCGCCAGACCGGCAGTCAGGGCACGCAAGCCTTCGAAGGCGACACGATCCGTCGCCCGCCGGATAGCAGAACTCGTTCGCTGGTCGGCGCGTGGATCCACTAACTGACCGCCCTTCGCAAGGTGGTGGTGCTCGGCGATCCGCTGCCACGGTCGCCTTTGCAGTCGCAAAATTAGAGAAGGAAGAAACAGAATCGGCTCGAATTTTAGCATCTGGATCTGATTTGGCTCTGAGCCTTCTCGCTGGCAGCGGCATTGTCGAGATCGCAGCTTTAGCTAAGTGCACCTGCTTAGGCTCAATAGCGGCAGCCGAGCCGCGGCGAGCGAAATATTGGCCAGTCCAAGAATGATGACCAAGCGCTTAGTGGATCGCGGCTTCGTCGCCGTTTGGAGATAGGCTAGTGGGATGGATATCCGTGACGATCGATCAAATTTCTCCGACATCCTCGCCGCTGCGCTCACCGCCGCCGACGAGTTTCTCGAGCGCCTGGAAGAGCGACCGGCCGCGTTACGGCCGCCACCAACCGAAGCTATGAACCTACCGGAAGACGGCTTGGGCGGTCAGCAGGCGATCGAGGTTTTCCGCCAGCGTTTCGAGGCCGGACTGTCCGCTTCTTCGGGGCCGAGATATTTAGGGTTCGTGACCGGCGGCAGCACGCCAGCGGCTCTGGCTGGCGACTGGTTGGCCGCAGCCTATGATCAAAATCTTTCCAACGACGGCGACTCGATCGCCACAACCGTCGAGCGCGAGACCATCGGGTTGTTGCGGTCACTGTTCGGCCTCGACAACAGCTTCGAAGGTGTTTTTGTCAGCGGTGCGACCCAGGCCAACGTGGTGGCGCTGGCGACCGCCCGCCAGTGGGCTGCGGACCGCCTAGGCGTCGACGTTGCGGCAGATGGTTTGTGGCGCCTGCCACCCATTCCGGTCCTCGGCGGTACACCTCATGCCAGCATCCTGAAAGCAGTTTCGATCCTCGGCATGGGCCGAGGTTGTGTCGAGCACGTTCCCTGTCTGCCGGATCGTCAGGCGGTAGACCCCCAGGCGCTTGCGGAGCGGCTGGCAGCTCTCGACGGCGCACCAGCGATTGTCAGCGCCAGTGCCGGCGAGGTCAACACCGGCGACTTTGACGACTTGGTGGAGCTCAGTGAACTGTGCCGTCACCATGGTGCCTGGCTGCATGTTGATGGCGCCTTTGGTCTGTTTGCGGCCTGTGATCCGGAGAAGGCCGAGTTGTTGCGTGGTCTCAACGCCGCCGATTCGATTGCCACCGATGGCCACAAATGGCTCAACGTACCCTACGACTCGGGGATCGTCTTCACTCGCCACCTGGAGCATCAGGAGTCGGTCTTCAAGGCCGTCGCCGCCTACCTCGGAGCTGGCCCCGATCTCTTACACCGTACACCGGAGAACTCCCGCCGATTCCGCGCCCTGCCAGCTTGGATGACTCTCATGGCCTACGGTCGTTCCGGCTATCGCGAGTTGGTGAGCCGCTGCTGTCGCCTGGCTCGTCGTCTCGGCGATGGCATCGCTACCTCCGAACACTACGAGCTGCTGGCGCCGGTACACCTCGATATTGTCTGTTTCGCCTTGCGGAAGGGGGATGTCGAGCGGCGCGACCGCGTCATCTATCGTTTGCTCGACGATGGTCGCGTCTATTTGACACCAACCGTCTTTGACGGTCGCCCCGGTCTGCGTGCTGCTTTCGTCAACTGGCGGACGGGCGAAGAGGACATCCCGGTAATTCTGGAAGCGTTGGCCGACGCAGCTGTTTAGCAGACCCGTTGGCTCCGGTCCAAAACGCATCGAGAGCTCTGTCGGTCGAAGTATCTACAGCCAGCCTTGCCGACGGGCGATGCGGGCGGCTTCGGTACGGTTGCCAGCGCCGGTTTTGCCAATGGCCTCGGAGAGATAATTGCGGACGGTGCCTTCGGAGAGATGAAGCTGCTCAGCCATTCGGCTGGTGGAGAGGCCCTGGGCGGCGAGTCGTAGCACTTGGCGTTCGCGGTCGGTGAGTGGATCCTCGGCGCCCCAGGCTTCGGCGGCAAGCTCGGGGGAGATGGCGCGGCCGCCGGCAACCACGGTGCGGATAGCCTCGGCGAGCTGATCCGAAGGGGCGTCTTTGAGCAGGTAACCACGGACGCCGGAGTCGAGGGCGCGACGTAGATAACCGGGGCGGGCGAAGGTGGTGAGGATCATGACGGCGGGGCCTGGGTTGTCGCTTGTTGCCAGGGAGGAAGCGAGGTCCAGCCCGGTGGTACCGGGCATTTCGATGTCGGTGAGTAGGATGTCTGGGGCCAACTCATCAATCAGCCTTTGGGCCTCCGCGCCATCTTTAGCGCGTCCAACCACGTCGAGATCGTCCTCCAGGTCGAGCAAGGCAGCGAGGGCCCCGAGGACCATCGCCTGGTCTTCGGCCAGGACAATGCGGATTGGATCTGTTGCGGTCATGAGGAGACGTCCCCAACGGCAAGCTCAGGGGAGGTTGGGAGCGTTTGAGCCGATATCTCCTCGTCGGGTTGATCTATGGGCACCAGCGCTGGCGCCGGCAAGCGGGCTTCGAGTAGCCACCCATCGCTGGGGTCGACAAGCAGGCGACCGTTGAGCTCGCCGAGACGTTCGCGCATGCCAAGCAGTCCATGGCCCGCGCTTTCTGTCACCCGGTTGGGGCGGGCCAGCTGGCCGTTGTCGTGGATGCTTAACACGATCTCGGAGGGCTCTCGTTTGAGAGTGATACGACACCGGTTGGCATTCGAATGTCGAGCGAGGTTAGTGACTGCTTCGCGCAACACCATGGCGAGGGCAGATTCCTGGCGGGTCGCAAGCTCGACCCGGCCAACTTCCGTATCTAAGGTGATATCACGCGCTTCACACACCAGTCGCGCTCGCGCCAGCTCACCAGCCAAGCCGGCTTCGCGAAAACCTTCCACCGCCTCGCGTACTTGACGTAACGCGTCGCGAGAGATGCGTTCGACATCCGCGATTTCAGTTGCAGCGCGTTCGTCGCCACGTTCGGAGAGCTTGCGAGCAAGCTCTGCCTTGAGGGTGATCACCGATAGGGTATGACCGAGAAGATCATGGAGGTCGCGGGCGATACGTTCGCGTTCTGCGATGGTGGCGAGGCGCTCGACCTCCTCTTGGCTGCGGCGTAAGGCGTCTCCCTTGCGGGAGATTTCGGAAAAGTAGATGTTGGTGGCGCCGACAACTCCGCATAAGCAGAGGGTGAGCAGGCCATGGAATAGGTGCTGCCCGGTGAGCCGGTTCGCGAGAATCACCGTGATCGCGATGGCAGCCAGCACGCGGCGCCCGATTTTGGGTGGACCAACTTCACCGGCAAAACCACTGCCGTAAACGTAGAACACGATACCAGCACTGCTGAACGGGGTCCACGCCACTCCGAGGGCGACAAGTGCAGCAATGTTTGGCAGAACGGCCAATCCCCGGCGCCAATAGCCATTGAAGTAGACCCCGAAGAAGACGAGCAGGCTGAGGCTACCGAGCCACAGGACGGTGGTCGAAGTCGGCTGGATGATCCACCGCCATACCGGCAGGCTGAGGTAGAACAACCATAGGTAGGGGATCCAACCGATCTCACGTCGGTTTGGCAGCAGGCGTCGATGGATCGCCAACAGGATCCCCGGCAGCCCTTCGACGAGTCGTGCTGGTCCAGTCTTGCATGGCAGGGGTTGTGCCTGTGGCGTGGATTCGGTCATACCCTTCCTACGTTATCAACGTGCGATGTGCCCCGTGTGTGATGTGCCACGTGTCTGAAGTGCCCTAGTCAACAGTCTGCGTCAGCGGATCTCGACATCATCGATCTCGAGAGAGAACGCCCCTGGCGGATCGACGGCGGAGAACGAGATGCCTCGTAACATGCCCGGATCAGCACCACCGAAATCGTCGAACGGCAACACGATGGTGCTCCAGTCGTCGCCAGGTGTAAACGGTCGACTTGCCGGAATTCCCTGAGTATTTCCAGAAAAGACCATCACAGAATAACGGCGACCATCACCTCGAGTTCGAAACCGGATCTCTTGGTGACTAGAGAAGTCGACCGCTGACATTGGGGTGTCGCCCGGAAAAACCATCGCGCCGGCCCAGGGAAACATCCCGCCAGCCTGGATCTCTCCTGCGATATGTAACACGCCGTTTCGCACCTCGAGCTCAACTTCGGATTTCCCACCCATCCGTTTGTCAGTAGTTGGTACCCAGCCACGTCCGAACCGACTCTGCAAGCCGTTTTCGAAGTCAGCCAAGAAGGTATCTTCCGGAGCTGCCGCGACGCTGGTGTCCAAGGGCTTGGTGGTGCTAGTCGGTTTCGGGTCGATCGGTTGTCCTGCTTTCCAAATCTTGGCGATGCGGTGACTATGCGAGATATCCGTGGTTGGATCACCGGCTATCAGGATGAGATCTGCCAGAGCACCCGCAACGATTCGGCCACGGTCCGGCACACCAAAGGAGGTTGCCGCGCGCGAGGTGCCAGCGGTGAGCGCCGCTTCTGGGGTGAGGCCGGCCGAGGTCAGCAGGGCGAGCTCGCGGTGCAGTGAAAGGCCCATAGCAGTGGATGGATTGGGAGCATCGGAGCCAGCCAGGATCGGCACTCCAGCCTCCGATAACAGGCGGACGCTATCGAGGACAACCTGCCACTCCACCCGAGCGGACTCTGGAAACCGTTGCATCAACGTATCGCGTTGGAAGGGACTCAATCGTCCACCTAATGGGCCGTCGGCCAAGGCTAGAGAAGGCGCAGGATCAACCATACCCTCCATCACCACCAATGTCGGAATGACAAAGATGCCAGCGTCGCGGATGATCTTGACTTGTTCGGCGTTGGGGACCTGGTCGCGCCATACGTGCACCAGACCATCAGCGCCCATCTCGACCACGGCCAGTGCGTCTTCGAGCCGCGAGGCATGGACTACAGCAAGCAGTCCTTGTTGGTGGGCGGCGTTGATGACGGCGCGAACCGTGACCTGGTCGAGGGTCGCAAGCTGTCGGCCCCAGCCTGGCTCGACAACAAGTTTGATCCAGTCAGAGCCTTCGCTTTTTCGCGCTGCGACCCAGGCCTCAGCTTCTGCGGGGCCGGCGAGCGTATCGACCGGGATGCCAAACTGTGTGCCATGGCCGCCGTCGACGGTTGCCAAAACACCGGCGGAGAAGAGATCGGCGCGGTCGGTGGCCCCACCCGCTTCGCGGTCAGCACGGGCCTTCTGTAGCTCCGCTGGGGAAGTGAATTGGTCGAGTAGGGTGGTGACGCCGAAGCGGACTGCATCCGCCCGAGCGTCCCCCCAGCTGTGGACGTGGGCGTCGAGTAGACCGGGGAGCAGGGTCTTGCCGGTGCCGTCGATGGTTTCAACACCGGCCGGTAGCTCCAACTCCTCGGCAATGGCTTTGATGCGGCCATCGGATACCAGCACGTCGGCGCGCTGCCAGGTACGTTCGCCGTCGAACACTCGGGTGTTGACGATCGCGAAGCTGTCTGGAGTTGCATCAACCCGCTGGGTCGGAGTCGGCAGCAGTACAATAGTGATCGCGAGCAGCGGGAAGATACCGATACCGAAGATGTTGGCGAACCGCTTGGAAGCCGGTGGGGCGAAGACCCTGTCCGGCTGTTCAGGTGCAGAGTTACGCATGGAGAGACCTCCAGGTCGAAATTTATAGGGTGAGTGGTGAGCAAGAGGTTTCAACCTCACGGAGTTTGCGGTTGGACGGTTTCGATCCTCCGTGTGATCCTCAACGGCGGATGCCACGCATGGCGACGATCCCAGCGACAACCGTGATTCCCGCCAAAACTCCGACGTGGAGTTGCCAAGGATGTCCGGCATCGAGGCCGATGACACCGAGGGCGAGCTGAGCGAGGTGATAGGGCGGCATGAAGAGCGCAAGTTGCTGGAGAAACTCCGGCAGCATGGTGATCGGGATCCACAATCCCGATAGGAAAGCACTCGGCAGGTACAACAGGTTGATGATCGCCGGCGCTCCTTTGGCGCTGACCCTGGTGCCGATCGCGAGCCCGAGAGCGCCAAAGGGTAGGGTACCGATCAGCAGGATGATGGCCAGGGCGAGCCATTGGCCGCGCTCGAAGCGGACATCGGCGAGGACCGCGGCGAGAACAAACAACTCGAACAGGATGAAGGCAGAGAACCACAACGCCGTCACCAAGCGGGCACCGATCAACGCCGCTGGCGGGGCCGGGGTGACCCGCTTCAGCCTCAGCTCACCCGACTCCCTGGCAACCGCGATACCAACGCCGAAGCCGAGGAGGCCGGTGCCGATGACACCGAAGGCACCGTAGGTCGCCACCAGATAGGTGGCGAGGCCGGAACCCTTGCCAAAAAAGACGCCAAAGAAGAGGTAGAAGAAAGCCGGAAACAACACCGTTGGCATAGCAAAGTCGAGCTGCCGCCAGTTCGCGATGAGCTCATAACGGACTTCGGCCAAGAACGCATGCATTACATGGTTCGGGCGCCTTGATGGTGCCAGCTCGGACTGAAGCTGGAGTGAGGACCTCATGCTGCTTCTTCCTGGGGCGCATCGGAGTCGAGTTCACCGCCGGTGAGAGCGAGGAAAGCCTGTTCCAGGCCAACGCCGCCAACCTCCAACTCGTGGAGCTCGGGATCCTGAGCAAAAAGTTGCCTGAGCACGCTTTCAGCGTTGGCGGTGAGGATTTCTGTGCTGGCACCACGGCGCTCGACCCGACGGACGCCGTCGAGCGTGCGAATGGTTTTGATCGACAGGCGAGTCACGCAGCAGATGCGCCGTCCCGAGACCTCGGCTTCGAGCTCGGCAGGAGTGCCTTCGGCGATCACTCGGCCATGATCGATGACCACGATGCGATCTGCCAACGCAGCAGCTTCCTCCAGGTGATGGGTGGTGAGCAGCACCGTACGGCCAGATTCGCTGAGGTCGCGGACACGAGCCCACAGCCGCCGACGGGATTCGACGTCGAGGCCAGTGGTGGGTTCGTCGAGGAAAAGCAGCTCCGGATTGCCGGCCAGCGCCAGGGCGAAGTGAAGCCGTTGCAGCTGGCCACCGGAGAGGGCCTTCGCCCGCCGATCCATGAGTTCGGCCAGGTCCGCTGCCGCCACCAGCTGCGCGACGCCGGCCGGGTTGGGGTAATACGAGCGAAAGAGGTCGATCTGTTCGGCGATGGTGAGATTTGGACCGATGCCAGAGATCTGCAACATGGCACCGATGCGGCGCCGGACGGAGAGGCTGCGAGGATCCTTGTTGAAGACGGTGACGTTGCCGCTGCCGGGCCGGAGTAGGCCGAGCAGCAGCGAGACCATAGTGGTCTTGCCAGCACCGTTGGGGCCGAGCAGGGCGAGGACTTCACCGCGTCGGAGCTCAAAATTGATACCGGCTAGCGCCGTCACCTTGCCGTAACTATGGTGTACGTCAGCGATGTGAGCGATACGGTTGGATGAGGTTTGCATGGCAATCTCCTTTCGTGGTCAAAGAGTGCCATGCAGCCAAAGGCGTCGGTAGTGTGCTTCGTCAGCACCTCGGCCTGACGTTTGTCACTTCTTTACTAGCCCGACTGATCCATCCCGCCAGCTCTACCCGGCAATCGTGTCGAGCATCGCACGTGCGGTGGTCAGTTCGTCAGGGTGAATGGCATGCCCCATTCCGGGGAACCGGCGGAGGGTGACCTCGGCGCTCATCCTTTTCAAGACGGTGGCGGTCTCTTCGACCCGGGCCCAGGGGACGTGAGGGTCGGGATCGGATGAGCCGAGAAAAACTGGCGTGCCGTCCAGGGAGCCGGGATAGTCCCGCACGGTACCTGGTGGCCCAATCAGGCCACCGGTGAAACCGACCACGCCGCCGAAGCGGCGCGGGTGACGTGCCGCGAATTCGAGGGTTAGACAGGCACCCTGAGAGAAACCGAGCAACAGCTGACGGTGGCTTGGAAGCCCGGCTTGTTCCGCCTGCTCGAGGACGGCAGCCAGGGCCGTCAGCCCGGACGATAAACTGGGCTCATTGTGCTCGATCGGTGCTAGAAAACTATACGGATACCAGGTGCAGCCGGCGGCTTGCGGAGCCAGGTAGGCGACATCCTCACGGCCGATCTCGTCAGCCAAAACGAGAATGTCTTCGGCGCTGGCGCCGCGCCCGTGGGCCAGCAGAACGACGGCGCGCGCGTCGCTGAGAGGCGCACCCGTATGCCGTACCGGCTGGCCATGATGTGGCCCGCTCACGAGGTGCCTTGGTGATCGAGCGCCGGCATCTCGATCGTCGGCAGGACACGTTCGATCTGGTCGCGCTGAGGTTCCAACCAAGGGGGCAGCTGGAGTCTCGAGCCGAGGCTATCCGGCCGCTCGTCGCGGGTAAAACCCGGCGGGTCGGTGGCAAACTCGAACAACACTCCTGCAGGCTCACGAAAGTAGATCGACTGGAAATATCGACGATCTTGGACCGGGGTCGGTTGCAGATCCAGACTGGCGAGAGTCTCGCGCCAGGCGGCCTGCGACAGCTCGTCCGGAACCCGCCAGGCGACATGGTGGACGGTACCAGCGGCAATCCGCCCGTGGCCTGTCTCGGGAGTGTGCAGTAAGTCGACGCAACGGCCGAGGGCTCCCGCCGTGGTCTCGAATCGTGAGCGTTGACCAAGCTCGCCGGCTCGCCGTAAGCCCATGGTTCGAGTCAGCAGCTCAGCGGTCGGCTCCACCTCACGCACCGCCAGCGTTACGCTGTGGAAGCCGCGGATGGCATGCTGAGTTGGTACCGATCCTCTACTCCAGGGTTTACCGAGATTTTCGGCGTGGGCTACCAACTCTAGCTTCAGGCCGTCCGGGTCGTAGAACGTGAGCACCTCTTCGTCGAATCGCGCGGTCGGTTGCTCGACTATGACGCCAAGTCGTTCGAGGCGATCAGACCAGAAGCCCAGCGATCCCTCAGGCACCGAGAACGACGTCACGGTCGCCTGGCCGGAGCCGCGACTACCGCGCCGTGCCATCGGCCATGGGAAGAAGGTCAAGATGGTTCCGGGCTGTCCGAGTTCGTCGCCGAAGTAAAAGTGATAGGTCGAGGGGTCGTCGAAGTTGACGGTCTTTTTGACCAGCCGAAGGCCCAGGACGCCAGCGTAGAAGTCGGCGTTTTGTTGTGGGTCAGTGGCAATCGCCGTGACGTGATGGATACCAGCTATCGGCTGTGTCATGGTTTTTTCTCCTGGGTGTAATATCCGCCAAAGCGAATAATCGGTGACCAGTCGGGATCGACGGCCAGATCCCACGGTGCCAGGGATGCGAAGACGCCGGCACCATAAACCGTGTCACCGCCGACGATCGTCAGCACCGATTCGATGCCGCGGATCGCGTTCTCGGGTACCGAGAAATAGTCGGCACTGAGCACTGCAAGGTCGGCGTAACGACCAGGAGCCAAGGTGCCCTTGAGTTTCTCCTCGCCCGAGAACCAGGCGCTGCCGGCGGTATAGAGGCGCAGGGCCTCGCGTCGTGAGAGGCGGTTCTCCGGTGCGGCCAACTGTGTACCACCGACGGTTTTGCCAGTGACCAGCCAGTGTAGCGCCGGCCACGGATTGTAGCTGCCGACCCGGGTGCCGTCGGTGCCGACGCCGAGCGGGATACCAGCGTTGAGGATGCGCCGGATCGGCGGTGCTTGCGCCGCCACCTTCTCACCGTAACGTTCGAGGAAGGCCTCCCCAGCGTAGGCTAGCCGCGACTGGATCGCGATACCGCCGCCCAGCGCCCCAAGCCGTGTAAGGTTGTGGTCTGAGATCGTCTCAGCGTGATCGATGGCCCACCGGATGCCGTGAAAGCCTGGGCGACCCGCTGACTGTTCATCGCGGTCAACCTCCTCGAAGACGTCGAGAATCCGGCTGATGGACTCGTCATAGGTGGCGTGGATCCGGAGCGGCCATCCTTTTTCGACCAACTGACGCGAGACTGTGTAGAGGTCGTTACGGTAGTTTCGCTCACCGAGATCGGGCCGTGGCGCCAAGAAGTTCTCAAAGTCTCCAGCCGACCACACTAGGAACTCTCCGCCACCCTCGAGGGTGAAGCCGTCCGCCAGTCGCAGAGCACTATCCGTGCCGACGTTGTAGTCTTTGGTCCAAGTAGCAAAGTCTTCGACCTCGTGTCCTGGGCGCTGCGGAAAGAGGTAGTAGGAGATGCGAATTGGCATGGCCCCATCCTCGGCCAGCCGTTGGGTGCCGACGTAGTCGCGCGGAAAGAGGTGCCCGCCGCCACCAGCGTCGATGGCACTGGTGAGCCCGAACCGGTTGAGCTCACGATAGAACTGGCGGGTCGAGTTGATCTGTTGTGTTTCGGTGAGCGACGGCAATGCACCGATCGTTTGGTAAAGGATGGTCGGGTTGGGTTCGGCCAACAGGCGCCCAGTCGGATGTCCGTCGCGACCGATCTCGTAACGTGTTCCCGCCGGAGACTCGGTGTCGGCGGTGATGCCGAGAGCGTCCAGTCCGGCGTGGTTGAGCAAACCCTGGCTGTAGAGGAAAAGCACGAATACCGGAGTATTGGGCGCTGCTGCGTCGAGTTCAGCGACCGTCGGCATGCGGCGTTCGGCGAATTGATAGGGGCTCCAGCCGCCGATCACCCGAACCCACTGCCCCGGTGGGGTACGCTCGGCCTGCACCTGCAGCCTGTCGAGTGCCTCGGCCAGTGTCGGCACGCCATCCCACCGCAACTCGGCATTGTAGAAGCGACCACCGCGCACCAGGTGGAGGTGGGAATCGTTCAGCCCCGGGATCACGGTGCGACCTTCGAGCTCGATGACCTGTGTCGACGACTGTTGGTATTGGCGGATTTCGTCATCGCTGCCGACCGCCTGCACCAGGCCGTCGCGGATCGCGATCGCGGACACGCCGCCGATGGTCTCGTCGAGAGTCGCCACCTGGCCGCCGACCAGAATCAAGTCGGCTGGCTCGTGATCCTTGGCGGTTGGGGAATCTGCCTGCGAACAAGCCGACGTCAGCAGCAGCGCGAGTGCCAGGCCCAATGCGCGCTGCCGGCTTGGGTGGTTACATCTGATCTTCATGGGTTGCCTCCCCGGTCACGGGGACCGGAAAATGAAGGGGCCGGGGTATCATCCCCCGGCCTCGAGGTTTTGTTGGCTGCGGCGATTGCGACGGATCTCGAGGTAAGCGTCGCCGATCAGTGTGAGCTTGCGCCCTCAGCGGCCCACTTCTGCATTGTCTTGATGTAGTCGATACCGAGGCCGTAGCCGCCACCGTGTTCGATCGCCAGGGCGGTGACTTCGGCATACTTACCGGCGCGTGCCCAGTCGCGATGCAGCTCGAGCAGGTATTGCATCCAGGTCATCGGAATGGCTCCAGCTTGGATCATCCGTTGCATGGCACGTTCGTGTGCTTCCGGGCTGACCCCCGCCGAAGCGTCGGCGATCACATAGACCTGGTAGCCGTCTTCGATCGCCGATAGCGCCGGACCGGTAATGCAGATCTCGGTCCATAACCCAGCCAGCACAAGCTTCTTGTGGCCGAAAGCCTCGACCTGTTTGACCACCCTTGTGTCTTCCCAAGAGTTCATCGTCGTGCGGTCGATGTACTTGGATTCGTCTGGAAAGGTGGCGCGCAAGCCGGGGAAGAGAGGGCCACTGAACGACTTCTCAGCCACTGTGGTCACAATGGTGTCGACCTCGAACAACTTGGCAGCTTTGGCTAGTCCGACGGTGTTGTTGCGCAGGTTCTCGATCGGTTGCGAACCGACCGCAAACGCCATCTGGCTTTCATGGTCGATCAGGATCAAGGTGTGATCGTCAGGGTTGAGCAGCTGAGCCGCGGCTAGCGACGGATCGTTGTGCGGATTCTGTGCTGCAGCGGCCAAGGGCAAGACGAGGAGCGCAAGGGCAGCGATCGCGATACCGAACTTGGTCTTCTTCATGATCTTTCTCCTAGGAGAGCTTTGTAAGTGTGCCTGTTGGTTGCGTCAGACAACATCCCTCTTAGCAGGCGACGTGCCAGCTTGACGGCCAGTCCTCAAACACTGAGAACATGAGGCTTGTGCCGACAGCTGGCGTCTGGAAGTCACTGTCGGTTGTTTCACTCGTTGCAACGTGAAACGATGAAACGTTTCAACAAGCGTTTCGATAGACGTTTCAGCAAGGAGGCCCGAGTGAAACCCGTCCGCGAGATCAGCCCCGATCTGCTGCATTTCGAACCCGACAAAGGCTTGGTCGAGTTCGAGGGCTACCGCATGGTGATGCTCTCGGCCTGTGCTCTCGGCGCCCTGCGCCGGGAGCTGATCCAGACTCTCGGCTGGCGGCGGGCACGCGGTCTGATGAAGCGTTTCGGTCACGCGGCCGGGCTCGCCGATGGCCTGGCGCTCGCTGAGCGATTTCCTGACGCCTCGGGGAAGCGCCATATGGACCTTGGACCGGCCCTTCACGCCTTGGAAGGTATCGCCAAGGTGGTGCGGATCCCCGAGTTCACCGAGATTGATCTCGATAACGGGCGCTACCACGTCGAAGCCTATTGGGAGGGCTCGTTCGAGGCTGAGCAGCATCTCGAGTTGTTGGGGCCAAGCGACGAGCCGGTATGCTGGACGCTGGTCGGTTATGCCTTGGGCCACTCCTCCGCAGCCGCCGGGCGACCGACAGTTGTTGTCGAAACCGAGTGCCGGGCGATGGGGCACGAACGTTGCCGGTTCACCGCCGCCCTCGCCGACGAGATGCCCGACGTCGTAGAGCGTGAGCAGGCCGATTACGCACCGCAGCATCTACCGCAAGTGTTGGAGGACCTCCATCAGAACTTGAAGCGACACCGGCGCACCTTGCGATCTAAGGAGAAGACGATTGCCCAGCTGCGCTCGGAAGTGGAGAAGATTCGCCCCCGCGGTCGTTTTGTCGGCGACAGTGCAGCGCTGGCGTCCGCTCTCGATACCGCACAAGCGGTGGCACCTTACGATGCTACTGTCCTGGTGCTGGGCGAGAGTGGGACCGGCAAAGAGCTCCTGGC
Source organism: Acidobacteriota bacterium (assembly GCA_029263395.1). GTDB lineage: Bacteria > Acidobacteriota > Thermoanaerobaculia > Multivoradales > J023 > JAAELT01. The sequence goes on from JAJCXO010000154.1 coordinate 18,999, forward strand.
CCGCTTCGTCCACGAGCAATCGGTGCGCACCGGTCGAGCGTTCGAGTCGGTCAACTGTAGTGCGCTGCCCGAGAGCCTGCAAGAAGCGGAGCTGTTCGGCTACGCTAAGGGCGCCTTTACGGGTGCGATTTCCGCCAGCGCCGGAGTGTTCGAGGCTGCTCACCGCGGCACACTCTTCCTCGACGAGATCGGCGACCTTGCACTCAGTGCGCAGACCAAGATCCTCCGGGCCCTACAAGAAGGCGAGATCAAACGCCTCGGCGAGAGCCGTAGACGCCAGCTCGATACCCGCATCATCGCTGCCACCCACCGTGATCTAGAAGCGATGGTGCGCGCCAAGACGTTTCGCGAGGACCTTTTTTATCGCCTCAGTGTCATGACGATCACCTTGCCACCGCTGCGGCAACGCGGCAACGACGTGCTGCTGCTCGCTGAGCACTTCCTGAGCTTTTACGCCGAGCGTTTCGGTAAGCAGGTGGAGGGATTCTCCGGCAGAGCCAACCGGGCCTTGGCCAGCCACGCCTGGCCGGGCAACGTTCGTGAACTGGAGAACGTGGTACAGCGCGCCGTCATCCTGGCCAGGGGAAAGAAGATCGTGTTGGCAGATCTGCCGGATCATCTCGGTTCCGATCCACTGGCCGCGGCTGGTCGCCAGACATCGTCTGCTGGGGTTGTCGAGGATCCGCCCGTGCTGGCAGACCTGCGGTCGATGGATAACGAGGTCGAGCGCATGCTTCGAGCCTTGGAGTTGGGTGGTGGTAACCGCAACCGTGCCGCTGGTTTTTTGGGTATCAGCCGAACGACGCTGTGGCGGCGAATGAAAGCTTTGGGGATCTGAGTTCCGAGTTGAGTGCCCTTTCGTGGGGAGATCGAAGGGGAGAGAAAGGAGGGCAACGGTTCGGGCCGCTCAGAGCTTCGTGAGTTGTTGGCGTCGAGCTCGCAGAGTGGTCACGAGATCCTCATGGCCCGATGAGCGTGCAAAGCTCTCCAACTCGCGCGCACGCAAGACCGCACGAGCCCAGGAGTCGGCACTGCGGCCGGCGATCAATTGATCTAGTAGACGGGTAATCCGTTGCGAGCCGAGGTCGATTTCGCCGCGTTGGAGGGTCAGTTTGGCTTCGAGAAACTGCAACGATCGGCGACATTCGGCGCGCTGCATCAACCCGACAGGGTGCTGTAGGAGAGTTGGAGTCAGCGCCACCAGCCGGTCCGTTGCCAGCTCGAAAGCGTCTTCGGCTTCCTGCACCCGACCCAAGGCGATCAGGGCTTCGCCAGCCAACGCAGCACCGAAGAACGCGCCGGCCGCGTCGGTGTCCTGCTCGCAGCGGCGAGCTACTTGCAGCGCTTCGCTGCTGCTGCCGGCTGACAGCAAGTACTCGACCCAGGGTGTGCAGTAGAACCCGCCCCGCCAGCCCTTGCCTGCCAAGCTGAAAGTTTCGGCGAAAAGCTCGCCAGCGGCTTGCTGGTCATCGAGATGGAGTCTCACGGCGGCCAAGAGTCGCAGGTTGTGACCGAAGTGCCAGTCTTGCTCTAACGCCAAGCCGAGCTCATCGGCTTGTTGCCGATGCAGCCGGTCGACTCGTTCGAGGATCTCGACCGTTTCGGACCACGCACAGCGACGAGGTAGCAGGTGACCGACCATGTGCCAAGCGTGAGGAATCTGTGGCAGGCCTTCCGCAAATATCCGGGCGTGCCGTTCGGCCAGTTGATACTGCCCGAGGTTCTCGTAGGCATGGGCTAGGAAGTGGTGGGCGCCCCAATGTTCAGGATCGTGCCGCAGCGCGGACGAGAACCAGGCCACGGCGTCGACGTCTCCGCCCTGGCCACGTAGCCACGAACCGGCTTCGGCGGCGGTACCGCGCAGCACCAACAGATGCGGGTCGTCGATGTCGATCCGCAGTCGCTGGTCGATGGCGGCGCGGTAGCGAGCTGTTCTGTCGAGGCGCTCGGCGGCCGGTGAAGTCAAGGCTTCGAATTGCAACACCCCGAACCTGACCCAAGCCTTTTCTCGCGCTGGGCCGTCGACGGCCAGCGCCACAGCACGATCGAGATTGTGGCGTGCCGAGTCGAAGTCCCCCAGGCTCCATCGTGCCTTGGCGAGACCTAGATAGGCCATGGCCAAGCGATCGTCGAGTTGCAGCGCCTGCTTGAACGAACGCTCGGCCAACAGCCAGCGGTAGCCAGCCAGCAGCGTAATGCCTTGGTCGTAATAGGCTTGAACAGCTGGCTCTGCCGTCGAGAGAGATTGGTGTAGACGAGGTTCGAACATCAGGTCGATTGACGCTTGGGCGGCCGCCGGGGGCGTCCCGACGGCGCCAATTATCGGCTCGCTGGCGGCAATTGAGAATCCGTAGACGAGTCCGATCAGCCAGAACCAGCGGCGCCAGCTGATCGGTATGTCATGGGTCTCGAGCTCAAACTTGTTCATGAGACTCCGGAAACCTCTCCAGGTACGGGATTGCCCACAAGTTGGCGGACTCAGGTACACATAGGAGGTGGAATGATGGTGCAAGTATGCGACGTCGAGTCGCTCATGTTCGCTTTCCATAATGCATTTGTGGCCGCGCCGAACGTGACGCTCTGGCCTGCAATGGATACGTTTACCCCCACCGAACCGCAAACAAAGACGATGCATTCTTTGACGGCACATTGCATGCCAGCTGTACAGGTCGCAATCTTGCTCGCAGTTGAACTCTTCTGGTCGAGGACCTTGTATTCCTTGTGGCCAGTCACCAGAAGGCCCTCATAAGTCCCACCGTCGTTACAGCCATTGTTGTAAATCAGAGGTTGGCAGCTGACGTCACAGTTTTCGTGGCAAGTAAATCTAGAAATCAAGTCGAAAGCGGCTAGATGATTGCCCGTAGCATGACCGGTTGAGTCTCTTAGGTATTGGAAAGGTGACAGTTTGTCAACGACCTCCGTGCGACACCTGATGATGGGATCAATATCTCCTGGGTCCCTGAGTTTGAGCTCGATGTCGACCCCAGCTTTCCCCTTGATGGATTTGTTCCAACCACCGCCGAGGCCGGCCGAAGGTTGCCGTTGCATATCAGCCCGAAACGCCTCGAACGATTTGTGTGGCGTTGAGAGTGTACCCTCGGACACGAACTGGCCGACGCTCTCGAAGACTCGGTCTTGCAAGTTGGCAAGCACTTGCCCGTCAGGCCCCAGCTCCCATAGAGCAACGGCGCGATAGCTTACCGTGTCCGCCTCATACTGGAGCGTCGCCTGGTAGGTGGTCAAGGCGCGAATCGCATCGGCATTGCCGCCTTCGAAGCTTTCCGAGTCGACGGGTGCTTTCAAGGATTTTTCCATGCTGTTGGACTCGGCGCGCGGGTGGCTCGCATAGAGTCCCAGCGCCTGTTCTACGGTCAGTTCAGTGAGCCCTTTTTCCGCCAAAGTGCTCTTGATCTCAGATTTTGTTTCCCAAGCAACTTCTCGGTGGGAGCGTACGGTTTTCTGGCCGTCTTGCTCGACTACAAAGTCAGTACGTTGCCCCCGGAGCTTGCGGCCATCGGGCCGCGAGATCATGTCGCTCCATAGCGTCTCGTCGAACGCTTCCGGATAAAGCGTTCTAAAGTCAGATAGCTCGACATGCATGGTGTAACCTGAATCGCGTATCTTCTCGGCTGCAACTTCGTACATCTCTTCGATCACCGCGCGTTCGTCGATCTGCCGCGCTAGCTCGTCGTCTTGCTCGCCATGAAAAAGAATCATTTCTGGTGCCTTGGGTAGAAAGGATTTTTCCGACTCTTGAGCCGCAATTCCTCCCGGCCCCAACATCATCAGTAGGATCAGCAGGCGAGTTATGGCCTGGGTTGTGCTTGGCGTGTGGCTGCCAACGTCGGAGGGTTGCATGTTGGCAAACCCTTTGCCGGTGGTGTTCTGGCGTGATCTCATTCCTCAGCTCCTGTTCGAGTCGTTGACGATCGCGGGGCGGTGATGACGTTTGGTGATGAAAACCTTTCTGGCAACGTACAGCCGACCTCTGATGACTGGTCCTCGCTGGTTTCGCGTCGGGATCTAGTTGCCGAGTCCGGCCGCCGAGAGGCCTCTCACCCCGTCATGTGTCTCGTGTTAACGAGCGGTTGAGGCGGTTTGGGCCACTTTGGGAGAGACTGCCGACAGGTGAGGACGGATGGTCGTCTCGCTGCCGTACGCTGGTCAAATACTTCAGCTTCAGCAGGCGACCGCGAGCCGCTAATCATCGGCGCGCTCTAAGCGACCAGGGAGCGTGGCGAGGGCTACTGCCAGTCGCCGTAAAGTTGGAATCCAGCCCAATGTAATGGTAGTGAAGCGTCGACGGAGCGTTCGATCCCTCCCATCCCGACCACGGAAACCTGGCTCGTCAACAGATCGAGTTGCGCAGCTCGCAAGGCGTCTACCTTGGTCTCGCCGCTGCGCAAGTGGTGATAAAAGCGTACGACGAGCGCCTGGGTGTGGAGGTCGGAGACTTGCCACAGGGCTGCCGCCACACTGCGGGCTCCGGCAATCTGGAAGGCTCGGGTCAGACCGATCAAACCCTCGCCGGCAAGCTCTTTTCCTAGTCCGGTGCGACACGCTGAAAGCATGACCAGATCGGCATCGAGTCGGACGCTCTCGAAAATCTCCCAAGCTTGCAGTAAGCCATTGTCCCCGCCAAAGCCAACGCTAGCCGAGACGTCTTTGGGTTGGCTGAGCACCAGAGCCGAATCGAGAGGGGAATGGGCGTCGAGTAAACCATGCACAGCAAAATGAACCAGCTGGGTGTTGCGAGGCAGCGACTTGACTTCCTCTTCGATGGCACTCCGGCCGATGAAGGCTTTCGAACGCGGGAAAAGGTTGGCGATTCTCTCGACCTCGAAGCGGCTGGCCGGTAATGGGTTCATCTCGAGACCACGTCGGATCGCCGAGCGCCAAGCCACCGGGGGCTTGCCTGAACCATAGTCTGGGTCGCCAAAGGCTGCCAAGGTCCATTGCGAGATTGGCTTCCGATTGGTCGGCCGAGCGGCAGTCAGTTGGTCATGGACGGTAGCCGACAAGGCCAGGTAGACGGCCTTCGATTCGATCAAGTACCGAACCGGCTCACCTTCAGGAGATTGGACAAGTGCCGCCCACGGCAAGTGGTGCAGCGGCCCGTCGGCAAGAACCAACAGGCGGTCGGCTTCATCGATTGTTGTCGCCAGTGGTACGAGGAGTTGCCGGTACAAGGTCCGTAACAGACTCTCGGCCCGTCGCTGGCGGCGTTGTCCGGCTGCTGAGCTGCCGGTGCCACTGATCAAGCGGTTCAGCAGGTCGATCTGATTCCTCAGCACAGGCTCTGGTGGGATCGGCGCGGTCCGTAGCCTGCCGTCTTTGGACAACGCAAACACTTGGCCACCGGAGGCAGCACTTTGAAACGAAAGCAGAAGCGTGCCGTGGTCGAGGGTCCGCGCCGCCTGTTCCAAATTTAGAGCTTGCTTCGGGCGCGCTGCGAGGTATTTCGGCGACAAGCGTTGCAATTCGAGGCTGAGACGTTCGTAGCGACGTCGCAAGCGGTCGAGCTCGTGGATCAGTGCCGGGTCTGGGCTCGGTGCAATGCGGATCTGCTCTTGGACTCGTTCATACTGAACCGCGAGATCTCGACGTTGATCCACAAGCTCCGGCGACAGCTCATCGCTGAGTAGGTCGCGACCGGCAAGCAGCTCGAGAAAACCGCGAGCACGGGAACGCTCGACGATGTCGAAGGCTTCGACCGGACGCTCCTGAGCAAGCAGCAACGCAGCATACTCATCATAGGCCGTTTTGGCGTTGGCTCGATAATGAGACCTCTGCAGCTCGGTTCCTCCGAGCCGGCCGATCTGCGACTCGAGAGCAGCCAGAGATTGTTGGTAAAACTGTGCTGCGACCTCAGGCGCTTTGTCTCGCCACGCACGGCCTAAACCCCTCAAGGTTGCTGCCTCTAAGGCGCTGTGGGGAGCAAGGCGCTGACGGATTTTCAGCGCCTTGTCGAGAGACTCGATTGCAGCCTCAATCCTGCCTGGCGATGCCAGGTCGAGCTCCCCTAACAGGTGATGGCTTTCTGAGGTTCGCAGACCCTCCGGAGCGATAGCAGTCTGGCGGTCCCTCGCTTTGAGCGCCAGCTCCCGGGCTTTTCCCAGCTCGCCTTGCCGCCGAGCGATTTCGGCAAGTTGTAACAGGCTGTCGGCCAGTTCCGGATTGGCCGGGGCGAGTGCCAGGCGAATCTCGTGAGATTCGGTGGTCAGTGTGAGTGCATCGTCCAACGTGCCTCTGGCCAAGGCCAAGGCTGCGAGGCGATGGAGTCCGAAGGCGGTGTCTAGACTCTGTGGCGCCAATCTACGATAGATCTCTATCATGCGTCGATAGTGCTCTTCAGCCCAGGCCAAGTCTCCCCGGTCCTGGGCGATGGCGCCCATGGTGTCCAGTGCCAGAGCCATCTCGTGGCTCACCGGGGCAGCGTCGCTGAGTATCGTTATCGACTGTTCCGCTAGCTTCTCGCCTTCGACCAATTGTCCACGTTGTCGGTGGCACTCGGCGAGATTATTGAGCGCCACGGCAACGAACCTGCTGTTCGGGTCCAGCTGTTCGGCAATTGCCAGGGACCGACGAAAATGACCCTCCGCCATGCTCATCAAGCCGCGGTCGTGAGCGGCAATCCCGAGATTGTTGAAGGTTTCGCTTTCGAACCTCGATCCTGGAGCTAGCTGTCGGTAGAGGGGTGCCAGTTGCTTCCATGCAGCTTCCGCGGCATCCAACTCTCCCTGCTGGCGCGCAACATGGCCAAGGCCGCTCAAGGCGGTTGCCTTCAGCATACTCCGCGGAGCCGATTGATCTAGCTGCTCGGAAGCCTCTTTGAATCGAACTTGTGCCGACTCCAGCCTGCCACTACCGAGATCCAGGATACCGAGCCAGTTCTGCCAGTAGGCTTGCAGAAGCGACCCGAGGTTGTTGGAGCGAATCGTCTCGAGACCCTGGATGATCCTGGCCGAGCTTGTCTCGAAGTCCCCAGTGTGTTTCAACGCCGCGCTCAAACGCTCGAGTACGTAAAGTTGATCGAGAGGATCGGGCAGCACATCCAGCAACTGGGCCAAGTCATCCTCGGTGGCCCCCGCATTCCCAAAGCGAATCTGGGTATCGAGAATTTCGGCGGCCCACCAGGCTTGCAGGCCGGGCTCCGAGGAGGAGAGCTTGTGGTGTTGGCGCCAGGCGTGCAGTACGGCTAGCGGCGTCTCGGATCTCTTCGAACGGCCATCGCGGTAGGCGGTGAGGGCTTCAGGTGTCAGCTGGGGTCGCAGCTCGACTCGCCACGGCCCATCGCCGAGTTCCAGCCAGAACGTCTGGTCGTCGCGCTGTACTTCCAGCTCGACGGGCTGCCGGGGGATCTCGGCTCGTTTGAGCCACCAGAAGTCAGTTGGTCGAGCGAGCTGGCCGGTAGTTGTCGTCTGCGTCTCGCTCCGCCGTCGCCATCTCGACAGGACATCTCCCGGGAGCAAACCTGGCGCTGCTTCTGGAGACACCGTTTCGACGACAATTGCGGTGCCTTCGGCGCTCGACCCTAACGTCACCATCGATCCACCCCCGAAGACGACCGCGGCGATCAAGATCCGACTCCAGCGGTAGCCGAAACCGCTCATTCCGTCGTCACCTCCAGCGGGTATTCAGCGAGACTTGTTGCCGTCCCGTCGGTCAGGCCAAACAAGCGAGCGCGCAGTTCGATGCCGTTTAGTTTGCCCACTGGCAGCAGAACGGCAAGCTCGGTGCCCTTGCCGAGCGTCATCTCGCCCGAGGTCCAGAGTTCGTTGCCTTCAGGGTCGAGAACGTCGAGCCGGTAGCGGTCGGCTAGCTCCGGGGGCTCGATCATCAGCAATACGACGTGCGATTCTCCTGAGGCCAGGCTCACTGGCTTGGCCGAGCGCATCGACTCGTCGTCTCCCAGCCAGACCATCGGCAGGTTCCCCGACGGTTTTTGTGTGGCTTCGAGCTCTTTGATCTGGCGAGCCTGGACCCAGGTTAGGGCCACGAGGCCCGTGACGACGGTCGCCATAGCTGCCGCGACCAGGAATCGAGGCCAGGGGCGTGGGTTGACGGGCGGACGGCCGTTGGGCTTTGGTGTTGGCGGCTTTTGTGTCTCGTTGATCTCAAGGTTTCGCAACACTTGGGTGGCTGGTTCCAGGGACTCGGCGACCCACCGTTCGTAACTCGGCTCGTCGAGCAACTGGGTGGCTCCGCGATCCATAGACAGCCCTGCAGAGTTTGCCCGCACCTCTTCGACGACAGCTACTGGAACCCTGCCGCTGTATCGATCGGCACTGAGCTTGGCCGTCGGTACCGTAACTTGGAATCGAGGGCGTAGCCTGAGTGGGCCGAGGCCAGCATCAGTGGGCACCGCGACATCTTCAGTACAAGCGAGGGGAAAGGTGTCTGCTGCCACCAGCAGGCACCGGTCCTCGTCCTGGTGCTCCAGGATCATCCATTCGATTCCGTAGTCGGCGCTGTCGGGCAGCACCCACAGATCGCCAAGGGCGGGTGGTAAGGGCGGCGAACGCTCCGAACTCCGACCTGAGCGAGCCGACTGGGAGCGAGCCGACTCGACACGCCGGTAGACACGGTGGCGAAAAGAGTCTTCAGTCATGGGACTCCCCTAACTCGGACGGCGTCGCGTCTGGATCAGTGAGACCAGGCGAGTCGACCGTATCGATTCGACGGCAGCGTTCGAGATAACGCCCCAGGGTGGCCAACAGGCTTGGAAGCCGACCCCGCGGTATGCGGAGCTGCTCGGCTAGCTGCCGGGTCGATCGCGGAGCGCTCACCTTGTCATGGTCCATCGATTGATGGATTTCGACAGTATCTCCCAAAGCCTCGACCCGCAGGAAGCGCCACAAAGTCAGCAGGTGGCGCCGCGACTCCGGGCGCTGGGCCGAACGTTCGAGACGCCGCTCGACGCAGGTCACCAATCGGTCGAAGTGTTCGCGTTCCTCGAAGTCGTTGGGCGGAACCACGTGTCGTGTCATAGTGTGGAATGAATCATCAGGTTCGGCGGTTGCGATGCCTTCGGCGTCGCCCTGATAAAGGGCTGCCCACCGTGCCCGAACGTCATAACGCAGCGGATCCAGCAATTCACCGAAGCGAAACGAGCGGATCCCGTCCTCGCGAAGGCCCAGGATTTTGGCTTGCAGGTCGCTGATCAAAGCCTTGCGGGCGGCCCCGCGAACCGTCAGCAAATCAGGCATGAGATGGTCATTCCAGGAGCGTACTCGAGCCCCGAGGTCGTTGCTGAGGGGAGTCTCGGACTCAATTTCGAAAAAGGCCAACAGAGTGCCACTGCGCAGTTTGGATCCAGCGTCGATGATCCTTAGCTGCTCGGCATTCACCAGGTTTTCGACGGCTGACCGAGCCATCTCATACGTCCGGAGCCCGATCGGATCGTGCACCCGCTGACGATCGTGGATGAAGTGTCGAACGTTCAAGTGAATCAGACCCTCGATGGATTCCTTGACCCGCAACTGAGCACTCAAGCTTCGCAGACGGTGGCAAAAGATGTAAGTGAAGCTGTCGGCCACCAATTCTTCGAGGGCGTCGGTGCGTCTGTCAGCGAGTGTGTTGCTGCTGCCGTTTACCGAGAACCAGGTCTCATAGCCGTAAACACCGAGGTAAGATGGTGGCTGATCCGCCATGCCCCGCCGACGTAGCTCGCGTCTCAGCAGTCGGCGCAAGGCCTGCCACACCGCGTCGAAGCGATCGGCAGGGATTTCCTCGCGGTTGGCGAGTGAGTAGATGAAGTCACTGAAGAAGCGGCTCATCGATGGGAAACCCTTGGGATTCCAGCTTCGGAGCTCCGGCATGGAGCGTTCGGATGTGGCCTTGTTCGAAGGAGAGTCGATCGTGCCTGCCAGGGAACTCACGAACCCATACGCCACGAATTCTAGACTAGATCCCGTCTAAGCACGTGGGTTGTCCGGTCGCCCTCCCTCCCTGAACCAGATAACGGCAAAAACTAGATGCGATCTAGACTGCCGCGCGGATGAGCGAAGATGTTTGCATCCTTTGGCTCGCAACTCCGACTCCTTGGATAGCAGGACAAATCGATACCACGTTGACCAAGGAGATCAAAGACCATGCAAAGACTACACATCAACATCAAAGTCAAAGAGCTCGCTGAATCCGTTCGTTTCTATTCGACGTTGTTCGCCGCCGAGCCGACGGTCACCAAGTCGGACTATGCCAAGTGGATGCTCGACGATCCGCGAGTCAACTTCTCGATTGTCGAGGCTGAGGGTGGCGCGCTCGGCATCCAACATCTCGGCATCGAAGCGCAGACCGAAGACGAGTTGCAAGACTTGCGGCGTCGTATCGGTTCGCTCGACGGCGAGGTATTCGACGAAGGCGATACCATCTGTTGTTACCACGCCTCGGACAAAACCTGGGTCACGGACGCGCAGGGGGTATCCTGGGAAACCTTCTACACGTCCGGCGAGGCCACCACGTTGACGAATCCGGCCGCTGAGGCGGACGCGGGCAACGAGACGGCATGTTGCGAAACGACCTGTTGCAGCTGAGCGACACGGTGCATCCAAGCAGGTATCCTCGGCAGGGAGACGTGATGAGCCAACCGACACACGAAACGATGTTAGAAACCTCGTGGGGACACTTCGTGGATGGGCTCCGGGCCTTCATCCGCCGTCGGGTACCTGCGCAGGATGCGGAAGATGTCGCGCAAGAGGCTCTACTACGGATCCACAAGAGCGCCGCTTCGTTGCGTGACCCGCAGCGCGTCCAGAGCTGGGTCTATTCGGTCGCCCGGCATGCGGTTGCCGACTACTACCGCACCCATCGACGGGTCGAAATTTCAGATTCGATCGAACTCGACGCGATGCCCGATCCGAGCGCTGGGATTGCCGAAAAGCTCGGCACGTTCGAGGGGGATCACAGCACGCATGAGGAAGTCCTCTCTTGGTTGCGTCCGACCGCCGAACAATTGCCGGCTGGCTATCGCGAGGCGTTGCTGATGGCAGACTTCGAGGGCCTGACCCAGCGCGAGGTGGCAGCTGCCCTCAACTTGTCGCTGCCCGGGGCCAAGTCCCGCGTCCAGCGTGCTCGTCGCATGCTGGCAGCCGAGCTCGAACGTTGTTGCTCGGTAGAGCTTGGACCCGAAGGCCAGGTCGAAGATTTTCGGCGGAACAACTGCGATTGTTGACGGCCTGCGAGGGGTTTCAATCCGGTTTGGCTAACTGATCGTCAGTCGATTGCGGCCGGCTCGTTTCGATCGGTAAAGTGCTTTGTCGGCTGCCTTTAACACCTGCTCGGTCGTCCGGCGTTTGGGATTGCGATCGGCGACGCCAAAGCTGGCGGTGACTTTGAGTTTGCGGTCAGTGGAGCTGCCGCCACCTCGCTTGCGAGGTTTCTTCTTGGGGCGAGCTGGCCCGCGGACGACAAATGGTTGATCGGCGATCGAGCGCCTGAGATCTTCCAGATGAGCCGCTACGTCCTTCGCCGATCGGCGCGGGAAGAGCAAGGTGAATTCTTCGCCGCCGTAACGATAGGCGGTGCCGCCGCGAACTTTGGCGAGACGACTTGCTACCGATCGCAGCACTTGATCCCCAACCTCATGACCATGGCGATCGTTGAGGCGTTTGAAATGGTCGATATCAACCATGGCGATGGCATACCGGCGGCCGGGGTGACGCAGACTTTCCTCCAACGCACGGCGGGCCGGTAGGCCGGTCAAACCATCTTCGAACGCCAAAGAGAACGCGTTCTCGATTTGTGCGAGGACGAGGATCATGCCGCCCGCTGCGAGAAAGATACGTGGCTCCCGGGCAAGTTCGAAAGCCAGAAGTCCTGTCACCAGAGCCGCCATCAGGCCACCCTCGACCGGAGTGCCGCGGCGCCACCAGCAGATCGCGATGACAAAGGCCGGCAGGGCGAAACCAAGCCATACAACCTGGGGCAGTCGTAGGGTAGGTAGGGATTCGAACAGAGTGTGGAGGAGCACACGGTGGAGGCTAGCCAGTTCACCACGGGCGATAGCGAACACAGCGAAGCTTTGCATGATCAACGCCGCACACCACAGCCAACCCGTATGGCTCGTCACGCGCCATTCGGCCTGCATTGCCAACGCCGCTAGGTTGAGCGGTAGTAGGAACGTGACCACCGGCAGCTGACTCAGGTTGAGGACCGCCGGTGTGATGGCCAACGACTCGGTCACCAGCGCCAGGGTCAGCGAAGCAGCTGCAAGCCGACCGCGACGGAAACGCCAAGCGAGCAGAAAGGCGACTCCGAACACCCCGCGGCTGGTCCATACCAGGGTTGCCAAGGGCAAGTCGATGGTGATCCATCCCTGGTCCAAGGCATAGGCGGCGACGCACAGGGCGGCGGAGAGGATCGAGAAGCGCATCGTGACGGTTGCTTATTCGCTCGAGCGGTCAATCGTTGTGAAGACCTTGCCAGGCTACGAAGCCTGCCAAGGCGATGAGCGTAGCGCTAGGGATCAGCAGCAACAGCGCCTCGATTGGCAACCACAGGTCATCGATAGCGCCAGCATTGTAAAAGAGCACCACGGCGGCGCCGAGGTAGATGAAGCTCGGTTCCGCCCAGGCGTGTTGTCGCCCGACACGTTTCTGCCAGCGGCGGCGGGCGAGAGACATCGCCATCGCCACCACCGGGAAGACGATCACCAGCGTGTGGCCCCAGATCAGCGGCGTTGCGAGGACTGACGCCGTAAGCGCTAAGGCCAGCCACCCAGACCGACTGGTGCGTACCCAGTAGCCCACGATCAACGTGACCGCGACGATCATGGCCAGCAGCCAGAGTCGGCCGATGCCCAGGTGCAGAACATCCGCCAGTCGATAGAGCGACCAGGTGCGAATGAATCCGATGCGCAGGACATCCTGCCCCAGCAGTTGGAAGAAATAGGGGAACGCGAACCACAACAGCAGCGTGAGACCACCGCCGAGGATGCCGGCAAGTTGATGCGCTCGCGCTCTTTTCGTCGGCGGGGTGAACACCAGCAGTGGGAAGATCGCGGCCGCAATCGGTTTGAGGGTGACACTCAGGGCCAGCGCCGGGCCAGCGAGTAGTGGCTGTCTGCCGGCAAATACCAACGCCGGTAGCGCCAGGCCAATGGCCAGAAACGATAGGTTGCCGAGGTGAATACCCTCAGCGATACCAGGGGCGGCGATCAATAACAGACCCGCGAAGAAGATCCGCTCGAGCCAGGCTGAACGCTGTGCCGAAGCGTGGCCTAGGGTGTCATCGAGGCGTCGCCACCATGCGGCGGAAAGCCACAAGGTGATCAGCAGGCCGAGGTAGTTGCCGGCTCGCAAGGTGTAGCGCGCGGCGGGCATCCCGAGGGTCTCGGTTAGCCAGCTGCCAAACGTGGCAAATGCGGTCGGGTAGTAGTAGCCCCGAACCTCATAGGGTGACCGCCCCTCGTCTATCGCCTGAAACGCAAGCTCGTAAAGCGATTCGTCGATGTGGGCCACCGGTGCGCTGAGTGGCGTCCAATAGCGCGCTAGACCAACCAGCGCCAGGACAACCAACGCCAAGCAGTGCGCCTGCCATGGCAGAGCCCGCCACTCGTCGAACGCGGCAGTGAGCAGGTTGGGCGCTGAGCCCACCGCCTTCAGCTCGGTGGTCGAGCTTGAATCTGAAGACTCCATGAACCACCGATCTTATCGACTTCCATGGTCGCCTGAGCGGGTTGCGTGCAGCGATCCCGGGCCGACACAAGGCCGGCCCCTGCGGGATCATCCTCCCGGTTCGACTGTTTTTGTAGGGGCGAGCTTTGTGCCGCGCCTCACCGCTAGCTGTCAGTGAACAGCCGTGTCCCCTGCCAGAGCCGCGACGTTGGACGCCGAGACCTTCTTGACGTTGTCATTCGAGTTGCGGTCGATCAGCTTGTTGTAGGGATCGATGCCAGCCCGCACCGGCTTGGCATCAACAATCAGTTCGAAGGTCACATCCGGTTGGGTGATATGCCGCTTCTCGAGTAGGAGCACGGTTTCCTGGCGTTTGCCATCCACCACGGCTTCGCCAAACACACCGATGTCGATCCAATCGTTCAGCGCAACATCGGTTTCGGTACCCTCGCCATCGGCCCGGACCTTCCTCGCTTTGGCGTTGAGGGTGACGGCAAAGGTACCGTCCGGGCGTTCGGCGTAGCTGGCGTCTTCGACACGATTCTCGAACAAGGTGATGGTCTCGAACAGATCGGCCAACAGGGCTGGGCCGTCAACCTCTGCCATGTCTTGCGGCATTTCCAGGCGCAGGAACTCCATGAATTCGAGAGTATTCGTGTAAGGCGGTTGCTGGAACTTGACTGCTTCGACGAAACGAGCGAGGGCCCGATTGAGGTTGTCCTCACCGATCGCGTCGCGCAGTGCATACATGATCAAGCTGCCCTTGTTGTAGTGAATATAATTCTGGTCTTCGACCAACATCAGCGGCATCTCTTCGATCAACTCACCTCCGCGATTGCGCAAATAGCGATCCAGCTCATATTTTAGGAACCGGCGCATCTTCTCGGGACCATACTCCTGCTCCATGATCATCAAGGCCGAATGCTGAGCGAAAGTTTCCGAAAGCATCGTCCGTCCTTGCACGTTCCCCCCTATCACCTGGTGTGCCCACCATTGATGGGCGACCTCGTGGGCGGTGACATAAAACGGATAATCCAGTGCGGTATCGTCGCTCTCGTCGAAGTCCGCGATGAACCCGACACCTTCGGAAAATGGCACGGTATTGGGGAAAGACTGCGCAAACTTGACGTAGTTCGGAAACTCGATGATCCGCATCTGACGATGCTGGTAAGGACTGAAGTTGGCTTCGAAGTAATGAATCGATTTTTTAACAGAATCGATCATCCGGTCGACGTTGTAGTCGTGCCCTTGGTGATAAAAAACTTCGATTGCAATATCGCCGAGCTGGTCGCGTTGGACTTGGTAGTCAGCGGATAGGAACGCATAAAAATTCAAGATCGGCGCATCCATCTTGTAATGGAAGTACCGCCGACCATCTTCCGTCCATTCTCTCTGCAGGTAACCTGGGGCGATCGCAATCTGATCCGGGTGCGTTGAGACCGTGGTCTCGAAGTGGATCCAATCGGCATCCGAGGCGATGTAGGCATTACGACGTGCGAACAGGTCGTCTACCTTGGCCATACGGTGGGCAAGTGGCAAGCCGTATTTGCGTCGGGTGTTGCGATTGACGAGCTGCACCCGCTCGTTGTATCCGAAACTCGGGAAGTATTGTTTGTTGTTGAAGAAGGTCCCGTTGTGTACCACGGAGGTGTTGGAGCCGCTGTTGACGAAACCGAGGTTCTCGACCGTCAGATCGAACCGTAACTCGGTCTCGGCGCCTGGTGCCAGTGGCTCGTCCAGGCGGTAGATGGTGTAGCCAAAGTCGTCGAATCGCGCCGACTCGGTATGGGGTGGCAGATCGAGTGAGTTGATTTTTGCCTGTCGCGGGATGCTGAGATGTATTTCTTGCAAAGGCTCAGCGTTGCGGTTGATCAAGTGGTAACTGCCGCGAGCTTCGACCCGGCGTTCCTCGGGGAAGATGTCGACGTCGACTTCCACGCCTGAGATGCGGGGTAGTGCCACGTCTTTGTACTGCCGCAGCTCCTTTTCGTAGGTAGCCTGCCATGCTTCGCGCTGTCCCTTGGTGGTGTACTCATTGAGCACGTTGGTGTTGTAAAAGATCCATCCACCCACCGCGACGAAGGCCAACATCAAGCCTGCCAGGACGCCACGAATCGGACCGCGAAAGCGTTGGCGAGCGATGCGCAGCCGAGTCCGGAACGACGTGTCGGTGCCGCGCACCCATAGCAGCACTGAGAGGACGACGAGAATGGCTGCCGCCAGCGTCCAATAGAGGCTGAACCAGGCCACGGGTTGCACAAAATGGCCGTAACCGTTCATGTCGGAATACGACGCCCGAGGCGTATTTCCGAAACGGTAGAGATTGTGCTCGAATCCCAAGTACGGCATCAGGCCTTTGCTGATCAAGTACAAAATCATCAACAGGAACCCGATGATTTTTCTACCCGCCGACACTTGAAAGAAGCTCGCCAGGACACAGGCCAGCAGGAACGGTATAACCGTCACCACAAAACCCTGGGCATACACCGGTAGCTCAAAGTGGAAGTAGCCTCGGGACATCTGCACAACCATCGTGGCGATTATCCCGACGGCGAGGAATACCACCACCACGAACATTTGTGCGACCAGTTTGGCCGCCAAGAAGACCCAATTCGGCGTTGGCATCGCGTCGACAATTTCGGACAGTTTGACGCTGCGCTCGCGCCAGATCAACTCGCCACTGTAAATAGTGATGATGAAGACCAATAGGAAGACGTAGGCTCCTTGAATGGCGTAAAGCATCAAATGAGTGACGGGGTAGGCTGGCGTCCCGACGATTTGTCCCACCGAACGTGCACCGCCGATCAGGTTGAACATCCCGAGGGCCAGAATCAGCAGGAAAGGGATACTCCGGAAGACTCCGAGGACCTCCAGCCGTGCTTGATGCAGGAATTGCCGCAGGGCAGTACTGTTCGTGAACACCGGCTGGATTTTGTTCAAACGTAGGGGAGCCTCGGTCGAGGTACCTGTAGTTGTTCCAGGCGTTGTTGTGGTGTCGACGGGAGCGGTCCTGTTGAGTGCGCTGCTGGCTGATTGTTTCCACCGTCGTCGACGCTGGCTGCTAAGGATTGCGATCGGCCGAAACAGTGCCAGCGAGCCGCCGAGGCACACCAGGCTCAGGGTTAGCCATAACAAGCGGTTGGTGAGCAGCAGGCCGGTGAGCTCGGGGAGTTGGGCGTTGCGTTCGACCAGCGTCCAATATTGGGTCGCTTGCTGAAACGCAGCACGACCGAAAGGATCAAGCAACGCGGCTGTTGCCTGATTGTCCAGGTCACCGACGAGTAAGCGGCTGAGAAAGTAAAAGGCAAGAAAACCGATCAGTCCGAGATAGGTCACAAAAACCTTGCGACTCAGGCTGGCGAGTGCAAAGAATACAGCACCGCAGAACAGTAAGTTGGGAAAAGCCATTACCAGCAGACCAAAAAAATAAGGTACCAGCGTCACCGGGCCCAGCTGTTCTGGATCCACCCACGGCATCAGGCTGCCGACAAACATGCCGATGGCGGTCCCGGAGAATACTGCGCATGCGATCAGATAAGCACCGATGAAACGGCCCAGGAAATAGTCAACTTTGCGCACGGGTCGGGCAAAAAACAGCTCGTGGGTGTTGCGCTGGAAGTCGCGCAGGATAGCCCCTGCGACAAACACCGTCGTGATGAAGGTACCGATCAGGCTCATCTGGCCGAGCATCCCGACCACTACCCATGGGGCGTTGCGATGGACGTTACCCAACGCCCCGATGATCTGGAGACCATTAGTCGAGGTGGCGACGAAGGTCATGACGATGAACAGACCGGTCACCAACCAGAACAGTGGCTGCCGGAGCTGGTAGGCAATCTCGAACCGTGCGATGCGGAATAACATGATGTCGACGCCTCCTCAGGCCGCGGTGCTGGTGGAGGAGACGGTTTCGCCAGCGGGCGCGGTGTTGTGGAGGGTCGAGAAGTACGCATCCTTGAGATCCGCGTCGACGGGCTCGAACCCGTCTGTCAGCGGTGCCTCGCTGAAGACGTGCATCTCCAGGCGCCCGGCAGCCCAGCGGGTCGAGATCACCGTCAGATCTTGCTCGTAGCTGGCGAGTTCTCGACGCTCGATCACTCGACGCCAGATCTTGCCTTCCAGCTGCTCGATGACACTGGCCGGGGAGCTCGCCAGGCGCAGCCGTCCCCCGACCAAAATTGCCATCCGTTGGCACAGGTCGCTGACGTCTTCGACAATGTGGGTCGAGAGAATCACCACCACGTTCTCTCCGATTTCGCTCAACAGATTCAAGAACCGGTTGCGCTCTTCGGGGTCGAGGCCGGCGGTGGGTTCGTCGACGATAATCAACTGAGGGTCGCCGATCAATGCCTGAGCGATGCCGAATCGCTGGCGCATGCCGCCGGAGAAGGTACTTAGGTATTGCTTGCGGACCTCGAACAGATTGGTCATCTGCAACAAATTCTCGACCACCGCCTTGCGCTCGCGGGTGTTGGTGATGCCCTTCAATACGGCAAAGTGGTCGAGCATGCCGGCGGCTGAGATGCGCGGATACACTCCAAATTCTTGGGGGAGGTAACCGAGGATCTTGCGTACCTCTTCCTTCTGGCTCAGCACGTCGAGTTCACCGAAGCGGATCGAGCCTTCATCGGCCTCTTGCAAGGTTGCGATCGTCCGCATCAAGGTCGACTTGCCGGCACCGTTCGGGCCCAGGAGACCAAACATGCCCCGGGGAATTTGAAGGTTGATTCCTTGCAGCGCACGGACACCATTGGCGTAAGTCTTGGACAGGTTCTCGATAGTCAGCATGCGCGCCTCTCTTCCGTGCCGGGTGAAAGCAGTCGATGTCGCGTTGGTCCCACTATCCCAAGGGATGGGTGAGCCTCCGGCGATACTCGATCGGGTGGTGTACTGATGGTTGGAGTTTATGCCAGGCGTCGGATAACACCGGACGCAACTCCTCACGGCGGGTGGGCGGTCCGGCCCAGATTTCCCAGCGAGCTCCAGTGGTCCCCAAGTTGACCTCGAGCTGGTAATCTCCGTTGCCTTCGATCCGTCCACCGCTTGGCCTGTTCTCGTTTGGCGTACCGACCTATGACCCACGATCAGCCTCTGAAGTTTTTGATCCCGCCCGAATCAGCGACCCCTGAAGACGACGGCGAGCCCTTCCTGCGCGAAGTGCAGGATCCCGAAAGTGTGATCCTGCCGGTGCCCTTCGAGCGTACGACTTCGTATGGCACCGGTACCAGCGCGGGACCCGAAGCCATCCTCCGCGCCTCACACTATCTAGAGTTGTATGACGAAGAGCTCGACCGAGATCTCAGTGAGTTGTCCGTTGCGACACTGCCACCGCTGTCACTCCAGGCGAAGGATCTCGAGGAGGCCCTCGCAGAGTTGCAGGCTGAGGCGTTTCGACACCTCTCGGCCGGCAAGTTTCTAATGACCCTGGGCGGTGAGCACAGCTTGAGCTCAGCCCCGATCAAAGCGGCTCAGGCAGCGTACGGCGAGATTGGCGTCCTGCAATTTGACGCCCATAGCGATCTGCGGGATCAATACGAAGGTACCCCCTACAGTCACGCGTGCGTGATGCGGCGAGTCTTCGAGTTGGGGATCCCCAGCGTGGCGGTTGGGGTGCGGGCGATCTCTGGACCGGAGATGGCGTTGGTGAAAGCGCATCAGCTGCCTGTTATCTGGGGCCATGAGTTGGAAACCGCTGAGGCACTACTCGAGGTTTTGCTTTCCAAACTGCCGCCACGGATTTACTTGACGTTCGATGTCGACTTCTTTGATCCGTCGCTGATGCCTGCTACGGGGACCCCCGAGCCTGGGGGTGGCTTCTGGCATCAGACGATGCCGTTGCTGCGAAGGGTGTTCGAGTTCAAAGAAGTCGTCGCGATGGACGTTGTCGAGCTGGCGCCGATCAGCGGCCAGCCAGCGAGCGACGTTGTGGCCGCGAAGTTGGTGCTGAAGGCGCTGGCGTATCGATCGTTCTTGGGCTAGAGGCGAAGTCGGTGCCCGAGCTTTGATCTCCGGCGTGATCCGCCTTTGAGATCTCTTTGATCTTCGTTTGAAGACCCCTGCCGGGGTCAATCCCTAGAGTACGTCTCGTCGCTGGGGCGGTCATGGCACAACGGGTGCCGGGGCTGCCAACAGGCGGCAAGTTAACCAACACGACATACAGACTCTAGGAGAATTCATCATGCGTTTTAAAGATACCCTAACCCATGGCACGGCTGCGCTTCTGGCGGCTACGGCCCTCACTGTTCCGGCTGCTGCTCAGCCGATCAACCTGTCGAATTGGACCGTCGAGTCCGGAGCCTCTTTCGAGGCCTTCGTCCTTGACGAGCCCTTCTGGGAGATCAGTTTGGACCGGCTCTCCGTAACCCAAAGGGAGAATCCTGATCCGAGTTTCTTCTATAGCGATTTTGAAGTCGAGAGCGCCCGGGTGACCGCTGAGCTGCGGGTTGCGGCCGGGGAGCTCGATGACGATTGGATCGGCTTCGCCATCGGCTTCGATCCCGGCGAGCGCCGTGACGCCAATGCCGACTTCCTTTTCCTCGATTGGAAAAAGGCCGACCAGCAGCTCGGTGCCTTGGCAACGGTCGAGGGCCTGGCGGTGTCGCGAGTTTCCGGAATTGCCATCCCTGACGAGTTCAGGGTCCGCCAAGATCTTCCCCAGAATCCTGATGGCGGGATTGTCGAGTTGGCCCGTGGCCTCACCCTCGGCAATGTCGGCTGGGAGGTTGGGCGGACCTACGAATTCGAATTCGAGATCTTGCCGACCTCCCTGCGAGTATTCGTCGACGGTCAGCTGGAGATTGATCTGCCTGGCGTCTTCGACCGCGGTCGGTTTGCTTGTTACAACTTTTCGCAAGGGGGTATGAGCTGCGGCAATATCACCGTCGAAACGTTGGCGACGCCACCTCTACTCCTCGACACCTGGAATGATGAGTCGTATCGTTTTGGGATCGAGGCTCCTGGCAGCTGGCTGCTATCGGATGATGCCCGATCCGCCGAGCAACTCAACCGCAACGACGCCTCGGTGTTCTACAGTGACTTCATGCTGGCGAACGACGCGGTGGTCGCGGAGCTCGTCTCAGTCGACAACTCGGAAGACGACTACATGGGCTTCGTTCTCGGCTTCGATCCCGGCGAAACCCAGGATCCAAATGCCGAGTACCTGGTGATCGATTGGAAGAAGGTCAGCCAATCGGGTGTGATCGGCGGCGAAACGTTCACCGCCGAGGCGGGATTGGCGGTATCGCGGGTCTTCGGCGAGCCGAGTGTCGCCGAGCTCTTCGGCCACATCGACCACCCGACTTCGCCCGCCGGCGGCGTCGTCGAGCTGGCGCGGGCTGCCAACCTGGGCGGCATTGGCTGGGACACGGCCTCGCGCTACGAATTCACCTTCGAGGTGAAGCCGACCTCTCTCAAGGTCTGGGTCGAGGACACCACCCGCAACGACGGCCCGCGCCTCGAGATCGACCTACAGGGTGATTTCAGCGCCACCGCCGGCCGTTTCGGCTGCTACAGCAACTCCCAGCCCCGGGTCGAGTGCGCCAACGTCCGCCGTGAAGCCCTGGACTGATCGGTTTTTGTAGGTTAGAGATGCTTGGAGAGGGCGAGCTTCGGCTCGCCCTTTTTTTCGCTCCGGGCATGGTGCGAGTCAATCTGCGAAATCTAAGCCGGGAAAAAGATCAGGCTTTCGCAGTAACTTCACACCCGTCGTCGAAGCATCAGGACGCCACCACCAGCGAGAAACAGCACCAGGATCATCAAGGCGATGGGGTGGAGTGTTGGTATCGGGAGTGGTGACACGGAGGTCGGCGCACAGCGCAGGACAAACGCTTCGAGCGAGCCATCTGGATTCTCTCCGGTCCAATCGGCGAAGGCGGAGGTTGCGATCAGGGCGCCATTGCCGCTGATGGAGGTGAAGAAGAGGTCGCTGTCGTCTGGAGTGAGTTGCATCTCGGCGCCGGTGTCGGGATCGAAGGTCAACACAGCGGCGTCGAAAACACCGTTGTGGAAGACCAGCCGTCGGCCTCTGTGATCCAGGGCCTGAGCCTGAGGGAAGCTGATGGGCGTGGGGGTCCAGATCGAGCCGGTCGGTCGATCGAAGACCACCAACCCATCGGTCGAGAGGTAAGAGATGCGTTGCCCATCGCCACTGATCACGGTTGGAAAACCCGCTGCCAAGATAATGGGAGCGATGGCCTCGAGGGTTTCGGAGGCGACATCGAAAAGGTAGACGTTGGGGCCTGTCACGCCGGCCAAATCGAAGTCGGAAGCGAAGACGATGGCCGAACCATCGGTGCTGATTCTAGGGCGGTAGTTGGCAGGGCAAATACCTGGTGGCATGCAGGGTGGTCCCACCGAATCGCTGATTTGGATGAACCGATTTTCGGTTTGCAGGTAAAGGAAGACCTCGATATTGCTGTCCGGGTTTTGGCCGGTGAGGTCGCCGCCGTAGAGGAACGAAAAACGTTCACCATCGCCGCTCATTGACGATACGCCGGCGTCCACCGCGATCACTTCCTGAGTGGCTCCGGCTGTGACGTCGTGAACAAAAACGCTGCCACTCGACGTCGAGCGAAATGCGATCCGGTTGCCGTCGTCGGTGATTTCGGAGCTGTTGTTCGTGACCCCCACCGTGTCGGTGATTTGCAGGAAGGCGCCGGTGTTCAGGTCATGCCGAAAGACCTCGAGGTTGTGGTCTGAATTGCCGCCGGTCAAGTCAGCTTGCGAGTGCAAGGTGAGCCATCGGCCATTCGAGCTGATGTCGTCCACGACGCTGCCGTAGGTTGGTGAGGAGGTCACCTGGGTGATGGGGCAGTTTTCTTGACCCCACACAGCGGAGCTCAACAGGCTGGCGACCAAGGTGATGGTGCAGGGGAGGGCGGCAGGCGAACGTTGGATCGGTGACTCGTTGGAAGGCATTCGAGATCTCCTTGGATCTTTCGATGGTCATAGTAGCGCTGGGCGTCGCGACCATTCATGGGAACCCATCCAGCACAAGGCCTCAACAGGCACCTCGGGCTTGGAGGGTCTTCTACCTTCAATGGCGAAATCCGACCTAAAAAGGGCTCAAGAAAAATGGCGGTATTTCCGATCGTCTGCGTAACCATGCGTCGGAATTTTGCATGACGGGGTCTCGAGTAGCTAGGATGTTAGCCATGTCTTCCGATCTTGATGCCCTCGAACGCCTGCGCACGATTATCGAAGCTTGGCCTGAGACGCGAGAGAAGCTCTCCCATGGTGCGCCGACCTGGTGGGGAGGTCGCAAGACCTTCGCTACCTTTGATGATCACCACCACGGTGCGGAGCACATTGCCGTCTGGGTCAAATCGAGCTTCGATGAGCAAGAGCTGCGGGTTGCTGCCGATCCCGAGGTCTTTTTTGTGCCTCCCTACCTGGGACCGAGTGGCTGGGTCGGCGTCCGGCTAGATCACGAGACCGACTGGGGAATGGTCGAAGATCTGCTCGAGGACGGCTATCGAATGGTGGCACCGAAGCGGGCGATCAAACAGCTAGCTGAGCGCTAACTGGCCAACCCGTCGACCGGGAGAAAGCTGATGGACCTCGAACGTTCCTGCCCACGCTGCCCGGACGTTGGATTGACCGATTTCCCCGACAACGGCCTGGTGGTGGACTACTGCCCGAACTGTCGCGGTCTGTGGTGTGACCGCGGTGAGCTCGAACAGCTCGTGGGTGAGCCATTGGATCCTGCTGTCCTGCCGCTGCCCTTCCCTTTGGGCATACCGACGGGACCGGCCTGTCCGGCGTGTCCCGAGGGTCGACTGGTGGCGCGATCCACCCAAAACGAGGACCCTGTCGAGCTCTTCGATTGTGTGCAATGCGGCGGCACCTGGCTCGACGGTGGTGTCTTGCAGCGCTTGCGCAAGGTGTTGCGGGATCGGCGGGTGGAACGCCAAGCTCGGCAGCCGCGGCCGCGGCTCGAACGACCGTCTCCCTCATCGACTCTGGCGACCCAGTCGTCTTACCAGCCTCGACTGCCGTTCGGTGTACCGATCGTGCGGGTGGCAGCGCTGCCGATTGCCTTCTTGATCGGGTTGGTCCTCAGCAACTCGCCGCGGCTCATGATTGTTGTTTTTCCGATGCAACTGACCCTACACGAGTTTGGGCACACCATCGCCGCGTGGCTCAGTGGCCGGATGGCGGTGCCGGTGCTCATCGCTGCGCAAACTTGGGTTGGTGGAGAACGTTCGGTGCTGGTCATTCTGGGGCTCGCCGCGAGCCTCGGCTTTCTTGGCTGGCTCGCGATCAAGGAGCGTAAGCCGTTTACGATGGCGGCGGTCATCCTCTTCTTGCTGGCCCAGCTCTTCTTGACCTTCGTCGCGACGGCAGACCAGTCCGAAATGTGGGATGTGTTCGCGGGTCTTGGTGGCGAGATTCTCCTGAGCACCCTGATTATCGTGGCCTTCTATTATCCGGCACCCGATCGCCTACGCTGGGATTTCTGGCGCTACATTCTCCTGGTGCCTGCCGCGATTGTTTTCTGCAGTAACTATCTGCTCTGGTTGAAAGTCCGACGAGATCCCAGCTACATGCCGATGGGGGCCGCCGTTGGCCCCAACAGCAACGGCGATCTCAATCGACTGATCGGTGACTGGGGTTGGAGCGTCGAGCAGATCAGTACCTCGTACCTGAGCCTCGCCACGTTCTGTGGTCTGATCATCGCCGGGCATTACGTTTTTTTTCTGGTCCGCGCCGGACTTGGCGGCTCATCGCGCGATCTATCAACGGGTTAGATTTCGTTTTGCGCGCATTGATTGGGATCTTGGAGGTTTACACCTTCAAAGAGAGCAAAGAGCGGATCCCACTCGGGAAGTGCTGCGTTCGTGGCTTCGCTGAAGCCGAAACAGAACCAGTCATAATCGTCGCACCACTGTCCGCAAGTCGTTACTCTAAAAGCCCATGGAATTGCACAAACTTGTGACGGATTATTGCCAGTGCAGATCTCATCACAGTCTGGTGGCAACGCACCAGCAAAGTTCGGGATCAAACTCAATAGGCTGGCAACCAAGACAATGCGGGTAAACTTTTCAAAGCTGCTCGTCATTCTTTCGCAGTTTCTCGCATGACGTGTTTTGCTCTTCATCATTATTTTACTCCTGTTTTCCTTGGTTGCAGTCTCCAATCGCCATGGTTTTGCGGACGTTCCGGTTGCCATGATCCACTTTACATCTGTCTTTCTGCTAATCCTCTTGTCTTGATAGTGGGCCTCCATATTGCTTTTTCCGAAGAACAGTAGAACTAACATTCTAATCTTGTCTCTGTTTTTCATGCGTCACGTAGCGTCTGTGACACTGAACGGAAATCGGCCTTCTTTGATGGGCCAACAGGCCCTAGATTCCAAGACGTCGACTTGACTCTACAAGGGGATCAGGGGAATTGTCAACGCGGCATCACTGTGTCCACATAACACGACTCGATTGGTGGCATACCTGCGCAGGGAGAGGTGATTCGTCTTGGTATATGCGATTTTGGGTCGAGGCGCTGAGTCGCCCCTTTGTTAAGCGTCGGATCTCAGGTTACGGGTCAGGATCATCAGCACTGCGACGATGATCAATAACAGGACGGTTCCCATCAGCAGCGCATAGTCTTCCAGCTGGAGCAGCGAGAACAGTAAGGTATACAACGTGGTCAGCAAGGCTGCAACAACAGCTGTGCGTTGCCAACTACGGATCACAGCACCGGTGTAACAGGTGATCATTCCGATGCTGACGGCCGATGCCAGAACATAGGCACGGAAAAAATTGATGTGTTCCGCGAAGGACAACAATGTCAGGTAGAACAAGGTGAGCGCGATGCCGATCAGACCGTACTGCACGAAGTGCAACCGCAGGGAGTACACCAGCTCGAAGATCAGAAAAACCAAGAAAGTCAGGCCGACGAAGAGCAGCCCGTACTTAACCGCCCGGGTGACTTTGGAGTAGAGGAACACCGGTTCGAATAAATCCACGCCAGCGAGGAATTCGTCGAGCTCGAAGGTCCGTTTGGGGTAGGCGAACAGTTGCGGATAGTTGCGAGCCAAGTGCGGTATCGACCAGGTGGCTTCGAACCCTGCTTCGTGAGTTTCATAGTGCGCCGGCAGAGCCGATCCCTGGAAGCTGGGGTGCGGCCAGCTCGAGGTCATCTGCACCTGGGTATCTTCGCCAAATGGTGCAAATCGAAATCCCTGGCTGCCGTTGACTGACAGGCTCAGGTGAAAATTGTAGGGTGCACCATCCGGGGGCAGCATCTTCACGGGTGCATGAAAGCCACTGCCGAGGAGGTCGGTCAGGCGAGTGCCAGGGGCCAGACTTTGAGGCTGGCCGTTCCAGGTCAGCGCCGAGACTTCATTGATGGCGCGGGTATCGGAAATCGACACAACGAGATAAGCCTTGTCCCAGTCGGTCCGATGAAGGTTCTCCGAGATCGAGCTGAGGTCCGGTGGTTCAAAATGGCCTTGGACTTGAAGCTCCGCAGCGTAAACCAGCGACTTATAAATCCCGCGGTGCCGGAGTTGCTCTTGGAGTTCGACCTCGATACTCAAGCCTTTGGGTAACACAACGGCCGAAAAGTTCTGGAACACCGCCTGGCTTGTGGTCGTCTCTTCGCCGGTCTTTTCGTCTTTGACGGTTTCTTGAACGAGGGTCTTCTCCGTGTAGGGCACCACCAAGATTGGCCCCTTGAAGGTCTGCTGGGTTCCCCAAATACCGGCGATGTCAGTCAGCACCGAGTTGTAGAGCCGATGGCGCTCGCGCACCATGTCACCGACCATGGCCAGCGGGATCAACATCAGGAGCGCCAGCACGCCGATGACGATGGAACGAACGGTCAGTGATTCTTTGAGAGGCGGCCGGTGCGACGGGCTCGCCTCGGATCCGGATGTGGAGGAGGTTCGATTCGCCATGAGTTTTTTGATTCCTAGATAAATGAGCGCGGCGACACCGCCAAGAAGCACCACGACGAAGATGAGAAAGCCCAAGACGGCCAAGTCGTTTCCAGTCATGGTGTCGAGTCCTCGTTAGTCGAAGTTTTCCCGGCAGGAGTGCCAGGCTGAGCAAGCCAGCCGCCACGGTATGATCTATTAGAGACACTCAACATGGCCCGATCAAGGCAAGAGTGAGGCAGGCTCGGGGCAAATAGGCTGATCCATCGGGTGTCTCATCGGTCGCCCGGCGTCACGGCTACGATCCCGACCGGGCCGGGACGTTACCCCGTCCTTCTTCGCCGATTTACCCGAGCGGGGGAGCCTTGCGGCATCTCGATCCAGAGAAGGGCCGAGGATTGGCGATCTTGGGCACGAAAAGAAGCACGAATCAGCCGATGATCGGCAAAATGTCGACCGACATTGGCCCAATCAGCCGATGATCGGCAGGATGTCGACCGACATCGGCCCAATCAGCCGATGATCGGCAAAATGTCGACCGACATTTGCCCAATCAGCCGATGATCGCCAGGATGTCGACCGACCTCAGCCCAATTTTCGCCTGATCGAGCTTCTCGAGCACGCAACGAGCCACGATCATCGGGTGATCGCACGGCTTGTCGCGAACACGAGGTCCAATCATCGGCTGATCGGGCTGCGATGTTTTGTTCAGATCCGCGATCAGCCGATGATCGGACGTCTCGAGCATCCTCGACCCGTCGATCAGCCGCTGATCGACGGTCTTGCGACGAGGAACCGAGGGGTCGCGACGCATCCCTGGCTGTTTGGGGAGAATTCCTCCAGTTTGATCAAGGACCTGCTTGATCAAGGACCTCTTCGATCAAGGGCACGTTGCCAGCGCACTCGTATCCGTCACCGCAGCCGACGCGTTACCGAGCGGATTGGTGTAGGTCTGTGAGGTGTCGGTTGTGGTGTCGGTCACCGTCAAGGTGTATTCCACGTCCGTTGTGGGTGGAGAAGCTGCGCGGCAGCTCGGCGGCACCGGCCGCCCCGGCTGCGATCCATACGGCCGCTACGATCATCGAGGTCCTCAATCTTGCGGATCTCATTTCAAATCTCCTTTGGTCGACGTATCTTGTGAAGCTGGAGTGAGACTGGATTGGCGCAGGGTCTGGCAGTTGGCTCGAATGATGTGAATCTCGGAGTGGGTGCGTTTGTGCGATCAGTGCGGTGACAGCGCGGGGTGCTGCTTCTTCTCGGTTCGAGGAGCAGGATGCAGAGCTTGGAGGATGGAGTGTTGTGGTCTTAAACAAGACGATACTTGCTCTTCACGCTCAAAACTGAAATAGTAATACCGTCGGGTTCGCCTTACGGACCGAAAGCTACTCCCCGCCTGAAGCGACAACTCCAAACCGTCTCTTTCCTGCAATCGAGTATCCAACGCCTCCTCTAGCAGCCCGTGGGCTTCGGTCACGTTGGCCGAGCAACCATGCACGTTTTTCCGTTCACCGTTTTTTAGATCACTGTTTTCTAGAGGATTGTGGCGGACAGGAGATGAGAGTCAAATGTCGAAGAAGATCTACGTAGGCAATCTGCCATTCAGCGCGTCCGACGACGAAGTCCGCGATATGTTCGGTGAGTTCGGGACGGTTGAATCGGTCAACCTGATCACTGATCGGGACACCGGCCGGCCTCGGGGCTTCGGCTTCGTGGAGATGTCAGATGGTGCCGACGAGGCGATCCAGGCGCTTCACCAGAAAGATATGGGCGGTCGTAGCCTCAATGTAAACGAGGCTCGTCCTCGTGAGGATCGCGGCGGTCGCGGCGGTGGCGGCGGTGGCGGTGGCGGTCGACGCCACGGCTGGTAGTCGATAAGTAAGCTGCTGGAGGTCGACGGAACGTCGATCTCCAGCACGATAGTTCAGTTGTTTCTCGACCTGAGATGCCCTGGCAAAAAGCCACTGGCATCGCGACTGACGCTTTCTAGGCGTCCCTCGTAAGACAGGTTCTGGATGCCTTGCAAGCGACAGCATTGATCGGATCCGATGGCTAACGCAGCCACCAATCGACGATGTTGAACGGTGCGATCGGCGGCAAGCTCGAGAAGTCCATGTCGTTGGTGCCGAAGTTCTCGAAGGTGAGTAGGGCGACGGCATTGACATCGTAGTTACCGTTGCAGGTCAACTGACTGGGGTTGGCGGCACAATCGGTATCCGTCCACAGCGTCTGGCTAGCCTGGCCATAACCGCGAACGAACCAGTAGCGTTCCAGGTTCTTGCCACCGCCGAAGTTTGTCGGATCGAGGGCGCCGCCAACCGCCTCCTCTTCAATGACCAGCACGTTTTCTTGCACACCAAGGTCGCCGCCGAAGTCGACTCTGGCGGCGACGAACATCCACTGGCGATGTTTGATGCTGCCGATGAACGGACCTTGAGTACCGGTCTGCGGATCGAAGGCGAGGACATCGAACTCCTTCCAGCCATGCTCCAGCTTGGCACCCGCGGTCACCGAGCCTTGGTTATAGGTTGTCGGCGGTACGATGCCGAGGTCGATCACCGGTAGGTCCGAGATCATGCGTACGGTTTGGGGCGGAAAGTTCGCATTTGCTCCGCTGGTTGGGCCACACAGGGTGCCGGGGTTTGCGAAGCAGCGCGAGCCGGCCAGGATGTCGATGTTCTTATGAACGCCGAGGCGAGTGTCGTTGGTGCCGTTGTGAGAGATCATGTCGAAGTTGCCGGTCTCGAAGGTGTCGGGTTGGACAAATAGAGCGGTGCTGCGCAGCAGCTCATTTGATGCCGACTTCTCGGCATCGTGGCACCAGCGCTTCAGGATCCCACCAACATTGAGCCAGGGTCCACACAGCTTGAACCCGGGCATTGTCTGGCCACGGTGATGCCGCAAGTCGATGCAGGCTTTGCCGGTGCGGACTCTGGACAACATGGGGTCGTCCCAGTCGAAGACGCCAGCCTCTAGTGAGTGGAGCAGCCGAGGCGAGACGTAACGGGTGGTCGATTCGGTGGTGAAGGTACCTTCGAGGGTTGTCCAGATGCCGCTGCCGCCGCCATCCTCGAGGACTCGGACAGCGGAAACTCCACCAAAGGCATCCCATTCGGTGACACTGAGGCGAGCCTGCTGCCCCGAGTCGTTGTGCAAGCGCACGGAGAGCCTATATTCAGTGCTGCCGCGGACTATGATGCCGGGATCAGTCCCAGTGTCAACGCTCAGGTAAAGGTCACCGGGCTGGGTGACGGTGACCCGTGCTGCGTGCGCCCCCGACTGGACTGGCTGTGGCACCGTCAAGATGGCTAGCGAGCCAGCCCCAGAATTCACCGTCAGCGCCCACTGATGGATTTCCGCAGGCGACTGCGTGACACCTTCGAACGCGGCATTACCG
Organism: Acidobacteriota bacterium; assembly: GCA_029263395.1. Classification (GTDB taxonomy): domain Bacteria; phylum Acidobacteriota; class Thermoanaerobaculia; order Multivoradales; family J023; genus JAAELT01. The sequence continues at coordinate 48,883 of JAJCXO010000154.1, forward strand.
ATCAGATTGCAAGTTCGCGCTTTGGCCTCCTGCAGTTGCGCCTGAGCGCTAGACCCGCTGCAGGCAAGCCAAACGACGGCTGCGATGACAGGTATGAGTTCGGTGCCTCGATTACGTGCGGGCTCAGAAGATGCGAACAAGCGTTGGATGAGGGAGTGATGTCGGCGGATTGCAGTTGAGATGAGTTGAAACATTGAACATTCCCTTGAATGCCGCTGGTCGGCAAGTCGGAGTGTTGACCTTCCTGCCTGGGAATGGAGGGACCCAGATCTGAATGCTCTGTGAGTTGCAGAGCCTCCGAGAGACTTGAAAAGCAAGAGCTGTGCCATCAGTGATTTACCGGTGCGTCCAAGCGCAAGGCCAGGAATCGGCACCACTATTGGGTGAGAAGTGCCCAGCCTTCGAGCTGAAAAGCAAAGAGGTTGGGCAAACGATCCACGTTCAACGAACGATGCTGAGCCTGGCACGGGTTTACACTAAGCCTCTCGTGGAGGCTGATTTGGGTATGAAGGGTTTTATACTTGTGGCCAGGTTCGTCACTGCGAGGTTGCTGGGAGGCCCTTGCTGCGACGGTTGACGTCTGACTCGGCTTGCCGTCCTGTTGGAATCGCCTTACTCAACTAGCTTGCGCATGGAGGAGGAAACTTGAAGATGCCTACCAAAGCCCTACTCATCATCACTGTGACGCTGTGCTTGTTCCTGTCCCCGGAGCCTGGCTCAGCTGCTAAATTACAGGCCGACCTCATCGATTCGGTGGACGGTGAGGCCAGGTACATCGTGAGCTGGGAAGCCGGCACGTTTACTAGTGGTGGGCTCTACAGCGGATCGCTCAATCGTGCGAACAAGAAAATTGTTCGGCGCTCGGGGGAGTTTTGCACCGCGCAAGGTTTTGATCGATGGCGGTTTGCCACCCTTGCCGAAATTGCCAACGACGAGACGTTGAAAGTCGCCTGGGATATCGCAACCGGCGGGACCGGCAAGACCCACTCGACCGAGCGCACCGGCAATTGGTTGACAGGCATCGAGAAACACAATCGAGTACGCCGCATCCTCATCTTGAGCAAGGTAGACGGCTCAGCAGGACCTTGCCGGGAATTGCCGACTCAGCTCGCCCGTAGAAGCAGCGCAGCCGAAGAGACGCCAGGAGACACGGATCAGGCGGAGGCCGTCGAAGTACACCCTGAAGTGTTGAAGTCGACCCGTGCAGCTGCCGAGGAGGGGGACGTCGAGGCCCAGAACCGGCTCGGTGAGATGTATGCAAAGGGTATCGGAGGTTCCAAAGACTACCGCCAGGCGGTGAAATGGTATCGCCAGGCGGCCGACCAAGACTTTGGACCAGCCCAGCTCAACCTCGGGTTGGCTTACGCCGAAGGCTTAGGGGTACCGAGTGATCACGTACAGGCATATTTGTGGCTCAACCTGGCGTCCACCACGGGAGACGAGCTAGCCAAGACGTCACGGGATGAATTGGCCGAGAGGATGACTGCTGAGCAGGTCGCCGAAGCCCAGCGCCTAGCACGGGATTGGTGGGAACGTCGCGCAGAATAGCATACGTGACGACTTGGCTTCGAGTGTTGCCATCGATGACTTCGATGAGTTGGCCTGAGTACCTTTATCGCATGGCTGATCTCGGGAGATCAAACTGGAGCCTCATACCCGAGCTGTGAAGCGAGCTCGCCACAGTGTCGGCGGATGAGGTCGAGTTGGTGGTGAGCGATGAGCTGTCGACTGCCATAAGCCCAGCTGTGGGGTGGTGGCAGATGTTGTGGGAAGCCTGCAGCCGACACGGGGCGGAAGATTCCGCTGGCCGATTTGATTCCGGTACCACCCGGTTCGATCGCCAGTATCCTCGACTGGAAACCGGCGCTGGCAGGCGGCCATGCCCACAGCTTCGCTCTCCAGGTCTGGCTCGAGTTGGGGCCGGCGGGAGCCTTGCTGCTCGCCGGGTTGATGGTGACTCTGTTGCGATCGGTCCGCGGTCGAGAACAGGGCAACTCAGCTGAGGCCGCTCAACTTGCCCATTACACCGGGATCATGGCCTTCTTGATGGCGAACTATCCGCTGTGGAGTCCGTCTGTGGTCTGTTTGGTTTTTCTTGCGGCAGCTTATGGATCGATCCTCGATACGTCCAAGCCGACGGCTGCTGACAAGCCGGCGAAAAACAGTCCTAAGCCTGCCAGTAGGCCGCCAAGTGTTGTCCAAGTCAGGAGTTTTGCCAGCACGTTCGGCAGTTCGACTCGGCGGTGCTGAGCTACCTCGGAGACATGACTGAACGAGGCGGTCGCGAACAGGTGGCCGAAGTGTGCGAGAAACGCGAACCCGGGCTCACCGATGCGGTAGTCGCCGACCTGATCGCTACCCGCCGTGATGCCGAGCAAGATCACGGGATAGGCCACCCCCAGGCGGTGGAGTGTGTCCGCGGCACCGATCGGCCAAGACTGTTAAAGAATCCGTCGCATCTCCGAAGCTTTAAATCGGAGGCGTATCGGACCATAGATACTCTGAAACCACCGGGCTTCGAGGAGAATCAACAGTGCCATCGTTATGACAAAAAACGCTGGTACAAGCCAGGCAGTGGCGTCGTCTTGGACCAGCAGGACTTGGGCATTTTGCCAGAGATCCAGTGAGTTCGGAGTTCGGGGGCTGTGTACCAGGCTGAAACTCCGTTGCGACGGGTTAGAGAGACGCCGTCGAGATTGCATATTTCCCATCCTCGTACGACTGAGGTAGCCTGTCGCTCTTGCCGGCCTCCAAGAATTTCTGCCGGTGATCGGAGAACGATGACCGACGACCGACTTGCCGCTATCGACTGTCCCCACGGCGAAGCTTGTGGTGCTTGCGCCTTCTTGACCATAGGCTACCCAGCCCAGCTCGGGCGCAAGCGCCGGGTGCTCGGCGAGGCCTTGAAACGGTATCGTACCCTGGAGAAGGCCAAGCTCCTTTCCTGCCTGGCATCGCCTCACGTCGAGATGTATCGCAACCGGGCCAAGATGGCGGTTGGATTGTCGAAAGGTAGAGAAGCGAAGCTTGGCTACTTTCGATCGGGCACCCGTGAGATCACCGACGCAACCGACTGTCGCGTGTTGGTGCCCGAGATTCTAGAGACCAGCCGAAGATTGCGCGGATTGCTGAACACCGTCGGTTCGATACCGCGTGAGCTGCGCCATATCGATATCCGTTGTGGCAGCAAACCTACCCGCCAGCATCTGATCCTCGTCTTGCGAACCGACAAGCTGCCTCGGCTGCCGATCGAGAGGATTCGAAGTGCCTGCCGGTGGGTCGACGGTATCTCGGTCAATTTGAATCCGAGCGGCGGGGCGCAGGTGCTCAAGGGACCGATTCAGCCGATTTGGGGAGCGCGTGAGGTGTATGTCGAGACGGCCGGTTTATCGCTGCGGGTGTCGCCAGCGTCCTTCTTCCAGGCCAACCTGTCGGTCCTGCCGGAAATTCACCGCATCATGGCCGACTTCATGGACCGTGGAAAGGTGCTGGCAGATCTCTACTCGGGGGTCGGGACCCACGGCCTGGCGCTGCGAGATCGGTTCCGCAGCGTTGTGTTCGTTGAGGGTGTGAGGATTGCTGTTGCCGATACCAAAGCGACGATCCAGCGTAACCGGCTGAGCGGCGTCCAAGTTATCGCCAAGCCGGTCGAGCGTGCTTTGGAGCCGTTGATGGCCACCAACCCGGACAGTGTCGTTATGAATCCGTCCCGTGCCGGTGTCAAACTGACGGTGCTCGAGCGGCTCGCGGCGTCGGCTGTGCGCAAGATCGCGTACCTGTCGTGTGATCCGAAAACGCTCTGTCGTGATCTCGATGTCTTGGTCAAAGGTCGATTCCGACTGGTGTCCGCGCAGCCGATCGACATGATGCCGCAGACCCGGCAAGTCGAAGCGATTGCACTGCTTCAGCGCTAGGCAGCTTGGGCGTTCAGCTCGATTTTGTCCCAGGTGGGTCCGCTAGCCGGCCGTGCGGGTGGGCTGCGCGCGAGACTGCGTGACTCGCCGGATCCTTCTCTAGATGCGTAAGCTACCTCAATGCAACCCGTGAGCGAATCCTTCAATGGTGCACGCTCAAACATACTCGCTCGTGCTCGCTCCACCCGCACGACCTCGACCACTCACCAAACTCCAGCTCAAGCTAGAGAACTAGGGAGCGAGCCCCGCGCCAAGCTCAAATCGAGGCTGGGGCTTGAGCTCGAAGCCCGGCGTTCCTTCGGTGACGACGAGCAGGCTGTTGATCGGTACGTCGGCGAGTTCCTGGCGCCGGTGGGTTGGCGGCTTGACGGCTTGCGATTCGACGTCGGGGAGAGTGTTGTTTCGGCCGACGGGCCAGGCGATTTCGATGGTTAGGATCTTGGTGTTGCGGCCCAGGCCGATATGTTGCCTCAGCGGTGAGGCGCCGAACGAGCCACCACTGGTGACCCAGCGGACGCGTTGCGTCTGGCGACCATCCTCGTCCAGGACAACGCGGATCCGGGCACCAATGGCAGAGCGGTTGTTTTGCTTGCCGACCAGCTCGATTGTAATCCAATCATTCCCGTGGCCCGGGTTTTGGAACAGGGCGCTGGGGTATTTGTCGCCCAGAAAGGCGCCGCCCATGTTGGCCAGGATGTCTTGATCACCGTCGTTGTCCAGATCTGCGAACGAGACGCCGTGCCCTTTCTGCAGGTGGCCGGTACCGGTTGCGGTTGTGACGTCGACGAATTTCTGCCCCTGCTGATTCAAGAACATGCGATTGGGCACTACCATGCCGTAGGACGGTGCTCCGGTGCCAAGATAAAGATCGAGGTAACCGTCGTTGTCGAGATCGCCAAAGTTGGCGCCCATGGTCGGGATCATGCGGGCCATGCCAAGCGCGGTGGTGGCGTCTTCAAAGGTACCGTCACCCCGGTTGCGATAGATGCGTAGCGTCTCACCCTGGGGAGTCTGGCCGAGGTATTCACGGGCGACCTCGTCAACAGTCTGTAGAAAGGTGAACACAACAAGGTCTTGCCAGCCGTCGTTGTCGTAGTCCCAGAACCAGGTAGCGAAGCTGTAGGTGGGCTTGCTCACCCCATGCGCTCGAGCCACCTCGTCGAATCGGCCATCGCCACGATTGACGAACAGCAGATTGCGGTCACCAAAGTTAGAGACGTAAAGGTCCGGTCGACCGTCGTTGTTGATGTCACCCCAGGTTGCGCCTTTGGTCAGCGAACGGAAGCGTAAGCCAGCTTGGGTGGTCACGTCTTCGAAGGTGCCGTCCCCCCGACTCCGGAACAGTTGGCTGAACGACATTTCGTGGCCGACAAAGAGGTCGAGCCAGCCGTCGCCGTCATAGTCCGCCCAGGCCGCGGTCTGGGTACGGTGGGCCGGGCCGCCGAGTCCAGCCTGGGTGGTGACATCTTCGAATCGCACGCCACCGTTGACCGTCGGTTGGTTGCGCAACAGGGAGTCACGGATTGCGGTTTCCCAACCTCCTCGCATGACGTACAAGTCAAGCCGGCCATCGTTGTCATAGTCGACCTGAGTGACGTTCAGGCCGCCGAGTTGGTCACCCAGCCCGGCGGCCTCGGTGACTTCGCTGAAGGTGCCGTCGCCGCTGTTGCGATAGAGACGCAGGGGTTCGCAAGGGTCACGGCTGGAGAGGACCACGTCGAGCAAACCGTCGTCGTCGAAGTCGTCGGTGACGCTGCCTCCGGCGTTGTCTGAAGTGGCGACGCCTGCCGTGCCGGCAACATCCCAGAATCGCCCCGGGTCAGCCGCCGAGGTGAACGAGTCTGGGCCGATCCGAAAGCGCTCTGCCACTCCGTCGGGGTAGGTGCCGATCGTCATGGCGGCGACGTTGAGCAGCCATCGCACCTCGAGATCGGTCGGATGCCGGTTGAGGTAACGAGTGAAGTGCTCGACGGCCCGCTGGGCGCCGTCGCCGACGCGATGCTGCGCCGCCTCGCTCAGCGGGAAAAGGCACATCTCGCGGTGACGGTGCGGGTGTTGCGTCTGCCCCGCTGCGGGGTGCGGGTGTTGCGTTTGCCCAGGACTGTGAAAACAATTGTCGACCTCGCCGCGGCGCAGCTCGAGGATGCCAAGGACTTGGTGCATGATGTCGCGGTAACTCTTCTGTCCGGCCGGGGCCTCGGTTGGTAGCCGTTGAACGAGGCTATCGACCGCCTTGATCGCCTCGGCCATCTCACCTTTCAGGGAGAGCACACTGGTGAGCTCAGCGTAAGCCGGGATGACATCACTGGGATGGGCTCCCGGGGCCAGCGCGACAACCTGTGCCCGAGCCGCCTGAAGCCTATCGTCGATCAGTCGTGTTTTGGAGGCGCAGATGGCGGCCAGATCTTCGGTATCGACATCGATCTCGAGGCTCAGCAGCTTGGGATCCGTTGGTCCCAGCGACAGCTTGGCCCAGATCGCCTCCGAGTCCTCGGCATACGCCGTCTCTCCCAGGAGTGCTGGAGGTCCGGTGGGCAGGAGGCGAGCCACCAGGTACTGGCCACCACCGCCGGTCAGCAACTCGGGTTCCCCAGGCTGCGCGTCTTCCAAGACTGTTTTCAAACTGGGATTGAGCTCGGACCAACCGAAGCGGCCGACGTAGGAGGTTTCGGGGATCAGCAGCTGGTCGATGAAGAAGCCGGTTCGCATCGCCCTCGCCACCACCTGGGCTTGGTGCTCGGATTTGGCGAGGACCAATTCCACGGTGCGCTCGGCATCCAGCGTGCGCTCCGCGGCATGGATCGGCACCCATCCAGCGAAGGCAACCAGGAGGACAATACCTGCCCGAGCAATCAACCGAATCATCTTCAGACCTGCTGACCGAGGACTTCGTATTGTGGTGCGCTCTCGAGGCGGTCCGCAACGAACGACCGGTCGCGCACGAAGAGAGTGTTGTCAGAGTTGGGATTGGTACCTTCGATCTGAGTCAGAACGCGGGTCATCGGATCGTAGGAGCAGGTTTCGAAGCCGAGATCTTGCATCATCTGGAGGGTTTTGGACTCGTCGAAGCCATAACGACTGCCGCTGCCATTGAGCTCCAGAATCACGGAGTGTAGGGCGGGATGACTCAATGTCTTAGTTGCCCCTTCGAGCACCGGGGTCTCGTAACCCTCGACATCAATTTTGATCAGCAGGGGCGGCGAGTCCTGGTCCAGGATCGAGTCCTGTTCTAAGACCGTGTCTAACGTCGAAACCTCGACGCAGATGCTGTCATCAGTCGGTTCGTCCGAGGCGAGCACGTGATTGGTCGTATCGCTGCGGCTGGTGAAATTGATTTGCCCCGGCTTTTGGCTCAGGCCGATATTGAGACACGTGATCCGGTCGTCCATTCGATTGAGGCGTACATTGTCGACCAGCCGGTTGTAAGTGCTCGGGACCGGTTCGAAGGCATACCCTCGAGTGCCGACGACGGCACCGGCGAGCATCGTATAGGAGCCGACATTGGCGCCAACGTCGATGAACAGATCCTCCGGTCTCGACACATGGAGCAAGAACGCCATGTCTTGAAACTCTTGGAGGCCAGTGTAGATGTTGCCCGTCAAGCCGGTTTCGCCGTTGCGGACCAAGAACCTGGCGCCGCCAATCCAGTCGTAAACCGTTGCTCCCGGCGCCAACCGGCTCGCGATCTGCCACTTGGCAAAACGAGCGATCGCAGCGAGCTGGTGGTCTCGATTGAGCGGGTGGCGGGTGATGAACTTCAGCGAGCGTAGGAGTGTCATGGCTTAGGGGGTAGGTTAGCCCAAAACCGGGTTTAGTCAGCCGTAATGATTTCCTCGCCAAAGGCTGTGGGAACAACCGCGAGTTGCGCCGGGAAGTGGAGTCGTTGCTACCGACCAACACTCAAACCAGGAAAAGCTTCCGCCCGGACACCCAGAGTTGCAATGGCGACGGAGGCTTTGGCCGGGCTCTGAGCAGCGGATCCGAAGGGGTACTGCGAGGACTTACGACTCGAAGTGCTGTTCGTAGGCGACGATCAATGAGTCGATGTTGGTTCGGATGTCTTGCAGAGGTTCGATCTCGGTTTGGGTCTTCAGCTCTTCGACTTTCGGCAGCAAGGCGGCGAGGAAGAGGTGCAGTTGATCATGGGCCGGACCCGTCATGGTGCACCCTTGTATCAGCGACTTCAGCTCCTCGTTGAGCTTGTCTGCCAAAGCCCGTGCGTCGTCTACCGATTGCAGAGGCTCTGAGCCTGCCATCAGCTCGGCAAGTTTCTGAGCCGAGAGGCGAGTATGGTCGTCGACCGGCCACTTCTGGCCGTCATTCAGTTGTAGCTGGAGACCATACGAGTGCGTCTCGTGATCCGCTCCTTGAGCGGCGTGATCCGCTCCTTGAGCGTCGTGGCCGGACGCGTGGTCATCGTGCCCCTCGGGGTGATGGCCACAACCGGCCATTATTAGCAGGGAACAAATTAAGGCAGCGAGTGTGATGGAACGGCTCATTCTTTTTCGACTCCTTCGGCAGGGTAGCTCAGCTATGATTCGAGCACATCATACCCGACTCCATTCCGACCGAGGGTCGGGCAAGAACTTGGCTGGGATCTAATTGGATCCCAGCTACAAACGCATCGAGAGCTCGGTCGATCTTGTGGGCTGCGCCGCAGCTCCAGAACTCGCCGGGTCTGTTACGAGAAGCCTAAGCCCTTTTGGTGCTATCGGATACGAGATGCGAACAGGTGCGAAGCTCAAACATGCTCGCTGCTTGCTCGCTCCACAAGACCTCCCTCGCTGAGTCGAAAATGGCAAAACGAGACGGGATCTAGCTAGACTTGGCCGCCAGTGTCGGCTGGCGACAATGGATCTTCTCGGAGGAGTACGCATGCAATTCGGCGTGTTTTCTGACGTTCACGACAACCTGGGTAATCTCCGTGCTCTATTGAAGTCTTTTGAAGAGCATTCCGTCGATACCCTGCTGTTCCTTGGCGACTTCTGTTCCCCGATACCGGCTCGATTGATGAACGACTATCCTGGGACGATCCACTGCGTCTTCGGCAACGGTGACGGGGATCGTTTTGCGATCCAGAAGTTGTCCTTGTCCGGGCAAAGCAGTCTTGTCCTACATGGAGAACATGCTGAACTCGAACTGGGCGAACGCAAAATCGCACTAACTCACTATCCACTGTATGGGCAAGCCTTGGCGCGAACCGGTGACTATGCAGCGGTGTTCTACGGTCACACGCATCAGCAGTCTGCGCAACGCTTCGGCAACTGCCTTCTGCTCAATCCGGGGGACATTCTTGGTCTGAATTCTGCGCCGAGTTATGCACTCTACGATGCAACTGAAAATGATGCCGTGATCCATTCGTTGGGTGGCGAATGAGTTGCGGTCAGGAGTCTCCGCTAAGGTCCCTGATTTCTGTAGTATAGGCCCTTAACTTCTGCATCAGAACGTGGAGCGGGGGCTCGTGGGCCGTAGAGTGGAGGCTCAAACGGTGGCGATGGTGCAAATCAGCGGACGGGCGCTGCTTGGTGTGATCAAGTACTCGAAGGTGTTGGCTGGCCCTGACGGGCCCGGGGTCCTTGTATCCAACCTGGCCGAGCACGATCGCGTAGTCCTCGCCAGCACAATTCGAGGCCGAAAATGGTACCCGTATAGCGTCTACGCGGGCATGCTCGAGACGATCAAGATCTGGCCGGACCTGGGTGACAGCGATCCCTTGCTGGACTTTGCCTATTGGGGACTCGAACGGGATGCCGGTTCAGTGCTCAAGATCCTTTCGGTGTTTTCGTCCGTCGAAGGTCTAGTCCACCGCGGCTTCGGGTCTTGGGGTAGTTTTTTATGGAGTCGTCACTGCGATGTCGGCGAGGTTTTCCTCGCCGACAGCGGACCCAAAACTGGCACCATGGGCCTGCGTGGTTTCCCTGAAATCTCAGCTGCTCACTGCTGGCTGGTTAGCGGTTACCTCGAAGCCATGGGCCGGATTATCGGAGCCACCTCATTACGCATGGAGAAGACGCACTGTGTGCACCGCGGCGACGCGCATTGCGAGTACCGCGGCGACTGGGATTGATCGCATCGCAGGCCTCAAGCGGCGCTGCGCCAACGTGGACGCTTGGGGAGCTTCACCGGATCGACGGTGGCTTGATCGACCGTGGCTGGGAGTTCGGAATGATCCTGTACGTTTTGCCCGGTGCTTGCTGCCAGCGTTTGGCTGACGCGGTTCCAGTGGAGAAAGACGACAGCGCCGATCACCAGAGAGGCACCAATCAGGGAGCGCCAGTTCAACGGTTCGCCAACTAGCCAGCCTAGGAATAGAGCGATGACCGGATTGACGAAGGCGTAGGTTGCAACCGATGCCGCAGTGGTCTCGCGCAAGAGGTAGACGTACGCGGATAGGGCGATGATCGAGCCGAAAACGATCAGGTAGGCGAAGGCGGCGAGCGAGCGACCGGAAATTGCTGCGACGTCCACTTGCTGCCACTCGCCAGCTGCGGTGGCCACCAAGATCAACACCGCTCCGCCACCGATCATCTGTAGAGCGGCGGTCATCCACGGCGAGTCTGGAACTGCTGCGGAACGCGCACGCAGCGATCCCAGGGCCCAGAGAAAGGTTGCCGTGATCAGCACCGCGGCGCCAACTGGGGCCACCGCACCCTCGGCAGGGCCGATCAAGAGACCAACCCCGAGGAGTCCGAGACCGAGGCCAAGAATGACTCGCCACCCGGGTCTCGGACCGCCGAAGAACAACGCATCGAGGGTGACCATCCACAGTGGAATGGTCGTCACCAGGAGTGCTGCCAGAGCCGACGGTACGGTTTGTTCAGCCCAGGTCACCAGGCCGTTGCCGCCGCACATCATCAGGACTCCCAGAATGGCTGCCGCCCGCCATTGCGACCGGGTCGGCTTGGCGATGCCACGCCAGCGCAAGATGGCAAACAACAAGCCGCCCGCAATCAAGAAGCGCGAACCTGCCATCAGGAACGGTGGAATAGTTTCGATCGCAAAACGAATCACCAGGTAGGTGGAACCCCAGATGATGTAAATCGCAGCAAAGGCAAGCAATACCGGAAGCGTCATCTTGGAGCCCGAGCCGATGGATGGGAGGGTGGGTTCGATGTTCTTCATGGCTTCAATGTGACAGCTCGCGAAGGCGAACAACAGATACAGAAAACGTGGATTGTTTGCATAACAGTTGGTGGTGTCCTACACTGTTATGGTGATGAGTTCAACGACTTCAACCATTGCCGAGTCCGCAACCGAAGCGCCCCTCTACCGAACCGTTGCCGACGACATCGCCGGTTTGATCGACCAGGGGACCCTGGCTCCCGGCGCTCGGATTCCATCGCTGAGGGCAACCAGTCGGCGGTTGCAGGTCAGCGTTACGACAGTGATGGAGGCCTATCGGGTCCTCGAGGACCGCGGTTTGGTCGAAGTGCGTCCGCAGAGCGGCCACTACGTGCGCCTCGCCGCTGCGGCAGCTCCGCCGGAACCGGTGCGGACGACCACCTGTCGCCACGCAGCGATACTGGACACCACCGCTTTGATCGAGCTCCTGGCCGAAGAGGCTAGCCAGCCCGGCTTGATGGTGCCTTTTGGAGCTGCGGTACCAGCTCCCGACTTTCTGCCGATCAGTCGACTCAACACCTTACTTTCGCGAGCCGTGCGCCGCGAACCGATCGCCTGCCAGTCTTACGACACGATCCCGGGGCGACCGGAGCTCCGCCACGAGATTGCACGCCTGGCCTTGTCCGCGGGCTGCACGCTGACCGCCAACGACTTGATCATCACCACCGGTGCTCAAGAAGCAATTTCCTTGGCCTTGCGGGCGGTGACCCTACCCGGAGATACCGTGGCGATCGAAACGCCGACTTACCACGGCTTCCTGCAGGTTTTGGAGAGCCTGCATCTCAAGGCTTTTGAGGTGGCGACGGATCCGCGCGAAGGTATGTGTCTCGACGCGCTTGCTGACGCCTTGAAGACGCAGCAATTGGCGGCGGTTTTGATGGTGCCGAACTTTGGCAATCCCCTTGGCCATCGTATGCCGGACGGGGATCGTCGTCGCCTCGCCGCGATGTTACGCAGTGCAGGTGTGCCGTTGATCGAAGACGACACCTATGGTGAGTTGGCGCATGAGGGGCCGCGGCCGCTGAACGTTCAGTCGTTTGACCACGAGTTGTCGAACGGTCGTGCCGACGACAGCAATGTCCTGTTGCTGTCGTCGTTCACCAAAATCTTGGCGCCCGGCCTGCGGATCGGCTGGATTGCTCCCGGGCGTTTCCGAAGGCAGGTCATCCAGCAGAAGGTTGCGACCACCATGGCGACCGCCACACCCACGCAGCTAGCGATTGCTGACTACTTGGCCGGTGGTGGGATGGAGCGCCATCTGCGTCGACTGCGTCGTAGCTTCAAAGATCTGGTCACCCGGATGATCTCGGAGATCGGCGAGTCGTTCCCGGCCGGCACCTGCGTCACGCGACCGACCGGCGGCTACTTGTTGTGGGTCGAAATGCCGGCCGAGGTGGATGCCTTTGCACTCCACCGAGCCGCGTTGGCGGAGGGCATCAGCATCGTACCGGGGCCGATTCTGTCGGCATCCGGGCGTTATCGGAATTGCCTGCGACTCAATTGTGCCGTGCCCTGGTCGCCAACGGTGGCGGCTGCCTTGCGTCGGCTCGGCGAGTTGGCGACAGCGATGAACTCGGCGACGCGGTCGCCGTAGATCGTCGCCTGGCAGCAAGAGCCAGCCGGCTTGAACGGTCATTCAATACGAAGGTTCGGCATAGGACAGCTTGGCGCGATTGTTGCGGAAGTTGACGAAAATGCCACTTGTCTCGAAGGCCTTTCACAGCCATCCTAGGTCCCATGACGACACCTTCCCAATCCAACCGCCCGCCGTCGCTCGCGTCAGTCTTGGCCGCCTTCGGGGCTGTCTACTTCATCTGGGGTTCCACCTACCTCGGTATTCGTTTCGCCATCGAGACAATGCCGCCTTTCACCATGGCAGCCATTCGTTTCCTGTCCGCCGGGGCCATTCTTTTTGGCGTTTCGCTGTGGCAAGGTTGCGGGCTGCCACCATGGATCCACTGGCGTTCGGCCTTGATTGTGGGTGTCTTGCTGCTGGTGTCTGGCAACGGTTTTTTGACTTGGGCCGAGCAGTTTGTTCCGTCTGGGGTCGCAGCCCTGATCGTCGCGACGGTGCCACTGTGGATGGTTTTGTTGGATACATTGCGTCCAGGAGGTTCGCGTCCTGGGATTGCAATCATTCTGGGCTTGGTGTTCGGCCTGGTTGGGATAGCTGTCTTGATCGGCCCGGGCAACCTCGGCGGCGAGCCGGTGGATGTGATAGGCGCGTTGGTGATCTGCGTAGCAGCGCTGTCTTGGGCTGTCGGCTCCATCTACCAACGCAACGCTCCGCAGAGCACGTCGACCCTACAGAACGTTGGGATGCAGATGCTGCTCGGCGGCGCTTTTCTGGCGGTTGGCGGATACTTGCTCGGTGAGCGTATGGATCCATCGCAGGTCTCGACGCGCTCGGCTTGGGCCTTGGTTTACCTGTCGCTTCTCGGGGGGGTTGTCAGTTATTCGGCTTACGTCTGGCTACTCAAGGTCTCGACGCCAGCCAAGGTCTCGACCTACGCATACGTCAACCCAGTGGTTGCTGTGCTACTGGGTTGGGCGCTGGGAGGTGAAGTGCTGAGCCCGCGGGTCTTTTTGGCTTCGGTTACAGTGGTTGGCGCGGTGGTTCTGCTCACGGTCAGTCGCAAGCAAGCCCCGCCAACTGCAGCGCAGACCAGGTCACTCTCGACATCCTCTGGCGAGCGAGCTGCCTGATGAAGCTCGTGCGATCGGCCAGGCGATCAGCTGGGTGACAGGAAGGAGATGCCATGGCTCACATGATTGCGGCCGCCATTTATGATGGGTTGCTGGCCTTCGAATACAGCATCGCCAGGGAGATTTTGGGTCGCGATCGCCGAAACCTCACCGCCGACTGGTACGAATTTCGCCCCTGTCGAGTTGAACGCGGCAAGCTGTTCACCAGCCATGGGCTTGAGATCCGTCCACCCGGTAACCTCGAAGACTTTGCCACCGCCGACACAATCTTGATCGCTGGCTGGGCAGAGCTCTTGAAGCGTCCATCTGAACCGATGCTCGAGGCGTTGAGATGTGCTCACGCCAGAGGTGCCCGCCTGGTGACAATCTGCACCGGTGCGTTTGTTGTCGCTCATGCCGGTCTCCTCGACGGGCGAGCGGCAACCACCCATTGGCTACACGCCGATACCCTGAGCGACGCCTTCCCTGAGATTTTGGTCGACGCCGATGCGCTTTACCTGCATGACCGATCGGGCCCCGGCCAGATTTCGACGTCGGCCGGCTGCGCGGCTGGTCTCGACTTGTGTCTGGCGGTCGTCCGTGAAGATTTTGGCCTGAACGTAGCCAACACCATTGCGCGCAGAATGGTTGCCCCCGTGCATCGCGATGGTGGTCAGTCTCAATACGCCGAGTCACCGGCAGGCGTGACGGAAGACGACAACTTTGGCCCGGTACTCGATTGGATGGTCCTTCATCTCGACCAGCCCTTTGCGATGGACGGAATCGCCAGGAAGTTTGGATTCTCGCTGCGAACCTTTCAGCGCCGTTTCCGGGAGATCATGGGCCTGAGTCCACATCAATGGTTGGTGCAGCAGCGAGTCGCCCGAGCACGGGAGCTGTTGGAGTCGTCGGATCAAAGTGTCGAACAGATTGCGACACTGTCTGGCCTTGGCTCGGCAGCCAACCTGAGAATGCACCTGGCAAGGCACCTGGGGACAACGCCAAGAGCCTACAGATCAGCATTTCGGGCCGCCTCGTAGCGCGGGAAAAGCCACCGTCACCCGGAAAGTGACGGCAGCTTTTATGTGGTGGGCTCGTTAGAAGAGTCGGCGTTCGAGGTGTTGATCCATCAACCCTTTAGGGCTTGGCGAATCCGCTCCGCAAGCTCGGGGTAGTTGAGGTTGTCATCGTTGCTGTCGACGCAACGGGTCAACGCCCAAAGTACTTTTTTGCGCACCTCAGGACTTTCGTCTTGGAGCGCCTCGGTCAGAGCCTCTGTGGCGCGGCTGTCCTCGATCATTCCCAACGCCCAGGCGGCTTGTTGACGGACCTCTGAATTGGCATCTTCGAGGGCTGGAATGAGTCCTTCGACGGCGGCCGAGTTTTCGATCATCCCGAGTCCCCACGCCGCCTGCTGACGAACGGCGGACTCCTCATCCCGTAGAGACGCCAAGAGTCCGTCGACGGCACTAGCGTCTTCGATCATTCCCAAGGCCCATGCCGCCTGCTCGCGGACTTCGGTCGAGCTGTCCTTTAGTGCCGGAGTGAGCAGATCCACCGCACTCGACGCCTCGATCATTCCGAGCGCCCACGCTGCCTGTTTGCGAACCTCGGCCGACGAGTCTTCGATCGCTCGCCCCAAGGCCGGGACCGCACTCGATGCCTCGATCATTCCCAGGGCCCATGCCGCCTGCTTGCGAACCTCAGCCGAGGAGTCTTCGATCGCTCGCCCCAAGGCCGGGACCGCACTCGACGCCTCGATCATTCCCAAGGCCCATGCCGCCTGCTTGCGAACCTCAGCTGACGTATCTTCAATCGCTTGGCCTAGAACTGGCACGGCGCTGGCGTCTTCGATCATTCCGAGCGCCCACGCCGCCTGTTCGCGAACGTCGACAGATTCGTCATCGATCACTCGACTGAGTGCTGGCACGGCGCTGGCGTCTTCGATCATTCCGAGTGCCCAGGCCGTTTGTTCACGAACGTCAGCCTCACTGTCTTTTTGCAGGAGTGTGCCCAGTGGCTGGACAGCCGACGCATGTTCGATCATGCCCAGCGACCAGGCAGCTCGGGCACGTACGAGTGAAACAGAGTCGCCAAGCACAGCGATCAATGGTTGGACCGTTCGTTCGCTTTCGATCAAGCCGAGGGCAAATGCTGAGTTCTCTCTCGCCACGGCGTTGCTGGATTGCAGCACATCCACCAGCGGATCGATGACGTCCGTGCCGACTTGCTCTAGGGCGATCGCCGCCTCTCGGCCGGGCGAGCTGGGTTGGTCCTGCCAGTCTCCCGATCTCCGCCAAGTTCGGCACAACCGGCTCTCCACGGGAGCACCATCGCCGAGCATTGCCAGGAGTGCAGGTGCAGCTCGGCTCACCTCACGAGAGTTCAGCTTTCCGAGCTCACACGCCGCCATGGCTCGGCTGTGGGCATCTACCGCGGTCAATTGACTGATCAACTGGTCGAGGTTGGGACCTGGGCTTGCAACCAAAGCCGAAGTCAGTACGACAGCTACCAGGCTAGCGATCAAGACGCCGATGAGATGACTCTTGTCAGGTTGATGACTGGCAGGTCGAGGCTGGTTGGTTAGTTTCATGACAAGTTTTCCTTTGGTTGTCGTGTGGATGGATTGCTGTGGTGAACAGACGACTGTTCTGTTGAACAGACGGTTGTGTTAATAAATTAACATCACGTGGCGATAAAAAAGGCCGACCTGAGTCGGCCTCTGCTAGCAGTTACGTTCTAACCTGTAATTTGACCGACAGCCCACAAGGCTTGTTTACGCACCTCGGCGCTGTCGTCAGACATGGCGTCGAGAAGCACGTCCAGGGCTGTCTTATCCTCGATCATGCCCAATGCCCACGCTGCTTTCTCGCGTACGGCTGGTGATTGATCTTTCTCGAGCGCTGACATCAGGAAGCGGACGGTGGAGGGGCTTTCGATCATACCCATGGCCCAGGCTGCTCGCTCGCGGACTTGGGCGTCTTCATCTTTGTCGAGCGCGCTGCCCAACGACTCGGCAGCGGCGTCACTCTCGATCATGCCTAATGCCCACGCTGCGTTTTGGCGCACAGCCGCTGCTTCGTCAGTCAGGGCTTTGCGAAGCTCGGGCACAGCCACGTCGCTCTCGATCATGCCCATGGCCCAGGCCGCACGCTGGCGAACATCTGCCGACGGGTCGCTGATCGCCGCTTTTAATGCCGTCAGGGCGGACGGATGCTCGATCATGCCCATGGCCCAGGCCGCCTGCTCTCTGACACCCTCCGAGGCATCGTTGCGTAGAGCCTTGTCGAGGCTGGGGACAGCGGCAGCGTCCTCGATCGATCCGAGAGCATGGGCGGCCTGTCTTCGAACCTCGGAGTCTTCGTCGTCGAGCGCGCCGGCAAACACCTCGATCATGCGGGAACTTGTGGATGATGCCGCACTTGCAGGTGTTGCACCTGCCGGTGCCACACTTGCCGGTGCCAAACCTGCGAGTTGGCTTCCCTCGCTGGCTGGGACCTGTCCAGTCAGTCTTTCGGAGGCTTCTTCCTGTGCGCTCGCCCGCGGCTGCAACGCAGCCAGCGGTAACACCAAGAGAGCGATTGCCAAGACACCCGCGGTGCGCACTCTCAGGTTCGTCTGACCACGGTCGACCTCCGGATCGAGAATCGCCAAGAGACGACCTTCGAGTTCACTTGGCCGCGCCATCGCTACCATCGCCCAACCGGGGGAGAGGGAAGAACGCATGTTGCGGGCAATGTCCAGCAGATGTTGTGCGTAATCGGCGCCCGAGGTACCCGCCGTCAGCACTAAGTCATCGCAAGCGTGCTCGCGCTCAGCCTGCAGTCGACGGACCGCGATCCAGGCCAGCGGATGGAACCAGTGGAGCGCCGCGACCACCCGAGCGAGCATCAAGATTTGGCAGTCCCAGCGTTTGAGGTGGGCCAACTCATGCAGCAGCACCACCCGTCGACGTTCGTCGGTCCACCCGTGAGCAGAAGAGGGTAGCAACACCACCTGCCGAAACACGCCCCAAGCCATCGGCATGGCCAACTTGGGATGTTCGATCAACGTGACTCGAGACCGTATTCCGAGTTGACGGCAAAGCATGTTCACTTCCGCCATCAGGCTCGCGTCCGTAACCGGAGTCGAATTGCGGACGACCCTCCAAGCAGCGATAGAGGAAACCAGAAGCCGCGCCAAGCAAAGCAAAGCTCCTAAGGCCCATACGAGAGGTAGCACCTGGGAGGCGCTCAACTGGCGGACCTCGGCCAGCCACGCCTCGACGAGCCATTGGGATCGTATCGGAGCGTTGGAAGTCGGAAGGGCTTGCTGCTCTTCTGGCACAGCCAGTGCTAGTGACACGCTGGTCTGAAGACCTGGGGTTGGCGTGAGATCGCTCGAGGCACCGTTGAGGGGAGTGCTCGTCTCAGCAACCCCTGCCGACAAGACCGGTACTCGCCAGGTGGGCAAAACCTGGGAGAGCAGGGGTAGTGCGAGTATCGCGACCAAAGCGGCAGTCCATAGTTGATGTCGGGCCGCGGCCGAGGCTTGGCGGAGCAGGCGGGAGAGGCCCCAGGCTGCCAGCAAGAGGATGGTTGCCTTGACGATTTGATCCACTAGCACAGCGCCGATCGAAGCACGACCGATCCAGTTGGCAAGCCCGGTGAGAGTGGTCATCACGTTTGCTCCCGAGCCCGCGCTTGTTGAATCAAGCCCGCCATGCGATCGAGCTCAGCTTCAGAGAGATGCGGCGCAGAGCCATCCAAGAGGGCAGCCATCGCGTCCTCTGCAGAGCCATTGAAGAATGTCTTCACAAGGCGCTTCAACGCCGATTTTTTAGCCTGCTCCTTCTCCAAAGTGGGGCGATAGAGATATCTTGGCCCGTCTTGCTCGTGCCGGATATGGCCTTTCTCGACCAAGATTCTGAGTTGGGTTCGCACCGCGGAGTCGCTCGGCGCATTGGGCATACCTTGCCGGATTTCGGCCGCCGTCGCCTGTCCGCTCTGGAATAAGACGTCCATGATCTGACGCTCTCTGCGACTCAATTGATGTTCGAGTTGCTCTGCCATAGCTGCTCTCCGTGTTCGTCCAGTCGTCGTTGTGTTAATAAATTAACACTGTGCCAAGTTTTTAACACGGGCTGGTTTGCGATGTCAACTGATCGGGTTGAAATCGCTCGAGTCGACCCGTTCCGTCACTTGCCGAATCGACGGTGAACCTCAGTCTTATCGAATCGGCATCCGCAAAACGGACGAACGGAGCTCGCGTCCTCGATATGGCATCTGCCGAAGTTGACTCGGGGGCCAGCTCGTGAGTTCAGTTGGCCGACCAGGTCCCCCGTTGCCAAGTGATCTCGACCGCCTGCGTTGTACCGTCTCGATCAGCAGAGATCCGAGCGTGGAGGTGGTCTGAGTCGTCGAGCCAATATTCGATGCGCTGTGGGAAATCGTGCTGAGGGTTCTCGAAGACGACTCGTTGGGTGTCGACGTGGGTTGCAGTAAACGCAGTTGCTGGGCATCTTCCCTTGGGGCTTGCGTGGTAGATCCAAGCCCCGTCGTCTTCCTGGGTAATCCTGAGGAACTCGAACATGGAGCCTCCCGGGCTCCGATTCACACCCACCATCAGGCCCCCGTCGGCTCGCAACCAACATTCCTCGCCGCTGTCGCCACTCCAGCAACCCGCCAGCCAATCGAGTGTTGTGGTTGCCGGCGGTGTAGATTCGCTGGCGGCGAGGGGATTCGCGAGGGTGTTGAACAGCGCCAGGGTGATGAACAGCGTCAGGGTGCAAAAGGCTGAGCCCGAAAACGAAACGGAACGACGTATCATTAGAATTCCTCCAGAATTGGATGAGCGTTTGCCAGACGCTCAGGAGTTGGAGCGCCTAGGGTTAGGATCGCCCGAGGGTAGGTCCGGTCAGCGGTCGAGGATTGAACAAATGCGACACGGCATTGAAAACGCACCATGGGATTGACTTTCCTGCCAGCCCCGCCGGATCTTGCAGACTGGATTGTCAGTTTCTGGCAGCTAGAGGGCGCAGCGATAAAGGATCCATCTCTAGTGGGCCAGCGAGTGTTGCCAGATGGTTTTCCCGAGTTGATCGTTCACTTGCAGACGCCTTACCAGCGCAGGCAGCGTGGGCAGCTCCACCAAGATCCCAAGGCGTTCGTGTTCGGTCAACTTTGTGAGCCGATCGAGCTACACAGCGATCAGTCGGTGCTCGCAATCGGCGCTCGGCTGCACCCGGCTGCCCTTGCCCAGCTGGCCTCGCTCCCAGGGCATGAGTTTCATCAGGGCCCTATACCGCTGAGAGACCTCTGGGGTGCTGAAGGACGAGCTCTCGAACGTCGGATGCGCGCCTCGGCCAGCACTTCTGGAGCCCTCGAGCTCCTGGTGTCGACCTTGCGGCGCTTGCGTCAGCGTAAGCCGTCAACCTCCAGGCAGCAGTTGGCCGTCCACGCCACCGCGTGGATCCATCAAACCCAGGGCCGCGGCTCGATTCACAACCTCAGCAACTACCTTGGTTACTCTCGTCGGCACATTGAAAGGCTCTTCAACGAAAACCTGGGCATCTCGCCGAAATTTTTTGCTCGACTGCACCGATTTCAGGCTCTGCAGCGGACCATTGCCTCGGTCTCCGATCTGGACTGGCTGACTCTGGCGATCGATTCAGGCTACGCAGATCAGGCCCATATGATCCGTGAGTTTCGAGAGTTTTCTGGCCAGACGCCACTCGAGTTTGTCAGCTCGAATCATCCGTTGGCTGAGGCGTTTGTTCTTGGGTGATCCGACGGGCAGTCGGAGCTAGCTGGTCTTTTAACGAAACGCAGCTGGTGAGCGGCAGCGGCCATGACCATGGCGAGAACTAGAGACACAAGGTGGACCATCAGCTTGATGCCGAAGTTTTCTCCAAACAACCGCTCCTCGACATAGCCAAAGACTGTAAACAGGTTAGTGAACAAAAAGAGCCCGGAAGCGACGCTCATGGTCAACCATGGATACTTGGACCAAATCAGGACGGTTTCACATCGTGGGCAAGGTGCCTCCTTCCGCCTACCGAGCCAATCTGTGAACCGCCAGCGTTCCGACCAGGAGAAATGCCATCCGCAATCAGGACAAGATTTTCTGTGGACCGGGCGCCTTGTGACGAGCCACGCTGCACCGAAAACAACTACGAAGATCAGAACGGGGACTAGATACGCGAGATTCATTTGTTCTCCATGCCGTCCAACGTCCAATGTAAGCCCACTTGACTTACGCTGCATGGGTCCAAAAAATTCTAACGCTTGTCTCGAAGCCTACAAGCCCAACGCCTTGCCGAGGTTCAGACGCCGCCTTCTTAGGCCACACTGACTCGCGGCGTCATGAGTTCATATTCTTTCGAGGCAGGGCTCTTTTGAAGTAAAAGATATCCATCACCCCGTCCCAGTCGCCAACAATAGGGTCCGCTGGCGGCCCTTCGAAGTCTTCGACCACACCGAAGGTCAGTGTCTCGCCCTCGATCTTGAAGAGGGCAACGACCACTGTGCCGATATGAGCCTGTTCTGGCAAACTATCCTTGATGATGGTTGCGTGTAGCTGCTCTGGGTCGGTGCCAGCGGGCAGAGTGAATGCCGTCTCGTACCAAAATTCCGGCCTCGACTTGAAGTGGAGCGAATTGCCCGAAATAGTCACTGACACCTCGCCACCAGGTCCGGTACCTTCCCAATAGCCCTGGAGGCGACTCAACTCGGCAGCCGTCCGGGGAGGCGCGCTCTGGCACGCGGTGAACAAGGCCGCTAAGAGCAAAGCCAAGGCGCCCAACAAGAATGGCCTGTTGGGTTCTTGCATGAGGTTCTGTCGCATCCTCGCATCCGGTTGAGTCATGTGTCTGTTGGTACGGCGCGGGGGGCGATGCAGAGTCACAGCAGCGTCTCCTCGACACGCAGCGTCTCCTCGACACGCACTGTCTCCTCGACATGCACCGTCTCCTCTACACGCAATTCTTCCTCGACATAGCGGCGATCAGTAGGCGCGAGCGGGTAGGACAACAGACGACCGGGAGGCACCCAGGCGATTTCGCTGTGTTCTTGCGTGACGGAATCTCCCGTGGTTTGGACACTCAAGAAGACGACGTGGAAGTGCGATCCTGGGTCCTGGAATGTCGCGAGCTCTCGGCCAGTGGAGAGGACGCTGAGGTTGAGCTCTTCTTCGAGCTCTCGTGAGATAGCGACGTGATCGCTCTCGCCAGGCTCCACCTTGCCTCCAGGGAATTCCCAGAGGCCGCCATGACGCTTGTCGAGGGGGCGACGACAGATCAAGATCAGATCGTTCTGTTGAATGACGGCAGCCACAACCCGTTGCATCACGTCTCCGGTCGTCACGTCTCCGGGCATCACGTTCCCGGACAGTACAGTCTTGCGCGGAGGTTATAGGGCAATTTCGAGTAGGTCTATCCCGGTTCCAAGGTTGCCGGTCGACAACCGTGAGACAATGACTTGATCCGTGCTCGGAGCAGCCCATCATGATGACCCATAACAGTTGGCTACCTTTGGCCGTTTTCGGTCTATTTTGCTCCGGCTTGCCGGCGAACGCTCAGGAGGGTGAGGGCAAGCCGGTGGCGGAGACCTTCTCGGAGCAGATCGAAGTCACCGCCGTCGAGTTGATGATCGAGGTTCGCAACAAGGCCGGTGGGATCCCTGAAGACTTGACGATTGCGGACTTCGAAGTCTGGGAGGACGGCCGACAGATGGAAGTGGTCGGTCTGGAAGCGCCAGCTCCGCCACCAAATTCGATACCAGTCGGGAACCGGGCTCCCGCGGAGCAGACGGCACCGTGGCGTTTCGTGATCTACTTCGAACGCTCGCTGACGGCGCCTCGGTCGATCGCCAAGAGCGCTCGCTCCCTTGACCGCCAGGTGATGGAGCTGATCGCGCTGGGCGATGTCGAGGTGGTGCTAGCCGATCCGTCGCCACGAGTGATGCAGGCGTTTACTCGCGATCCCGAGCGTCTGCGGGCCGTGCTCTCCGACCTCGCCAAGTCGTCGCGGGGCAGCAACGAGGTGGCCGAGATCCGTCGTCAGTTCCTGATGTTCCGTGACATGAGGATCGAAGCTGGAGCGGACTCCCGCGATATCGCGGCACTCGAGGTCAGCAACCAGATCCGGTCGGCGGCGCGCCAGGAGCAGCTGATCATCGATCGCCAGCTCACCCGTTTCAGAGATTGGATCGAGACCTACGGCGTGCGGCCAGCCAGTGTGGTGATGTTGGTTTCAGATGGTTTTGACCTCGACCCGAGCGACTTCTATCTCGAGGCGGTGACGATTCCCGGCGTCGAGCAGGAGCTTGGGACCGAGTTGATTCGGTATCGGACCGATCGCAGCTCACAAGAGCTGTCACGTCAGCTGGCCGCTGAAGGCTGGACCAGCCTGATATTGGCGACCAAGGGTGTACCGCCGCCGGATGCCGCTGCCGATGCCTCGATGGCGGGTCGCGATCGGTTTCGCTCGATTGGGGAGAGCGCCTCCGCGAGCTCTGGACCAGGCTCTGGAACACCGTTCTCCTTGCTGCAGCATCCGACTGAGCCCTGGCTTCAGATCGCCGAGGAAACGGGTGGCGAGGTGTTGACAAATCTGCGCAAGACCGGCCGTGCACTCGCCCGCCTGGGGCAGCGATTCCGCCTCACGTACCAGGCCGATCGCCCCGCCGACGGCAAGCGTCGTCAGCTCGATGTGCGAGTCTCGAGGCCGCGCCTCGTCATCCAATCGCCGAAGTGGACCCGTTCCCCGACCGCGGCTGGCGCTGCGCAATCTCGAGTCCGTCGGTTGTTGGTACTGCCGACGGCTGGAACCGGTGTCGACCACGGCGATCTGCCGGTGGACGCACGGCTCCAGATCATGCCTGCACAGGGTGATCGAACTAGGCCACAGCAGATTCAGCTCACTATCCTTTTCGACTTGAACGCCCTGCGTCCATTGTTGGTCGCAGATGCCGCGTCGATCCGATTCACCATCGGTGTAGCACTCGGTGACGGTGCTCCGTTTGTCCACCAAGAGACTCACCAGGTGGCGCTCCCGGCACTTGCGAGCAAATTACCGCGCTTCACGCATACGGTCACCCTCAACATGCCTGCTGATATCGAGGTCAACCGGGTCGGGGTGGTGGTCGAAGAGCTCGGCAGTGGCAGCTGGGGCGCAGGTCCACCGAGTCGAGCCAATAGCCGGTGAGAAATTGAACCCGATCGATGTTGATTCAGTTTCCGGACGGACGTCGTTTCATCCCAGATGGTCATCACAAGTATGTCCTGTGATCAACACCCTAGGGTGGATCTTCGACTAACTGACTGTTGCCATTCCGGGCCGGAGCGACGAGGCTTTGCAGATCACTCTTGGCACCGTAGAGGTGGCGTTAGGTTCCGTCGAGAGTCCGTATAGGGACCTGCCCAATTGCCTCTGTTTACCGGCCAACCCGGGTGGGCCATCCACCCAGGTTGGCCTGGCTAATCAGGGCTCTAGTAATCTTCGAGATCGAAGCCGGCTTTGACCTGGGTCTTGACTTGCATGCTACTCACCTCCTTTGGATTATCCGGGGTGTCGAAGCCCTAGGTACGGCCCGAGCATCCCAAAGGTTTGCCCAACCGGGGCTCAGTCTTGAGGAAACCATAGCGATCCTCCGGGCGGTTTAGCACAAAGGTGGTGCGTCAGGTATTCGCACTTCTCGGGGTTGCCGCAGGATTCTGACTGGGGCTGGGGCACCCTCAGAAGACCACGCGCTCGACTCTAGAACTTGAGCCACCAACGACATCGCCTCATCTACGTTGAGTGGGCCATTTGCTCTTTCACAAGCAGCTTTCTGTACCTCTAGAGCAGCCAGGGTTGATATGGCCAGATTCCTAAACAAAGTGTTAAGTGAAGTTTAAGGCAACTGTTGTACTCAGAGACTAAGACTATGTATCATGCCAAAGGGGCCACGGAAGCGTTCGCTTTCGACCAGGGTTCGAGTCGACGGCTCTCGACTTCGAGCGCCCAACTATCCCATGCCGCTACATAGACCGGGAGGTCTTCTTCGGGAGGTCGTCCGTGAAACTCCGGCGAGGTCACTCGCTGGTGCACGCTTCAACTCAAAAGGAGTGTCGATGGCGGCGCTGACGTCATTCGAGACATTGGTGGATCTTCTTCGTTTCAGGGCGGAGGAGCAGCCTGAGCACAACGCCTATACGTTCCTGGCCGACGGTGAGGTGCGTCGGAGCGGCTGAGTTACGCTGAGCTCGACGTCAAGGCCCGGGCGGTGGCCGCCCAACTCCAGGCCCTTGGCGTCACCGGGGAGCGTGCGTTGCTGCTGTACCCCTCTGGACTCGATTTTGTCGTCGGCTTTTTCGGCTGTCTTTACGCCGGAGTGACCGCGGTTCCGGCCTATCCTCCCCGTCGCCACAAGCTGCAACAGCGGCTGCGCTCGATTGTCGCCGACTGCCGGCCCGCGGTCTGCCTGGCGACGTCCGCGGTGACCGAGCGGGCCGATGTCCTGAGCAGCCAGAGCGAAGATCTCGACACGGTGCAGTGGCTGGCCACCGTTACGCTGGTGGCTGACGCCGAAGCCCTCGATACCCTGGCTGGGGCATGGGATGCCCCCGACATCAACCGCCAGACCCTGGCGTTCCTGCAATACACCTCCGGCTCGACCGGATCCCCCAAGGGCGTCATGGTGAGCCATGGCAACCTGCTGTGTAACGAGGAATTGATCCGCTGCGCATTCGGCCAGGATCAACAGTCTGTGATTGTCGGGTGGTTGCCGCTCTACCACGATATGGGACTGATCGGCAGTGTCTTGCAGCCGTTGTACGTGGGTGCTCGCTGCGTCTTGATCTCGCCGATGGCTTTCCTTCAGAAACCGCTGCGTTGGTTGGCGGCGATCGATCGTTACCGAGCGACCACCAGTGGCGGACCCAACTTTGCTTATGAGCTGTGTGTCGACCGCGTCGCCGCTGCCGATCGTGCCGTACTCGATCTGTCGTCGTGGACGGTGGCCTTCAACGGTGCGGAAGCGGTGCGCGCCGCCACCCTCGATCGGTTTGCCGCAACGTTTGGCCCTCAGGGTTTCCGGCGTGAGGCGTTTTACCCTTGTTACGGCCTCGCCGAGGCGACCCTATTTGTTGCCGGTGGCGACCCCCGGCAGGCGCCGGTGGTTGGTACCTACGACTCCGGTGAACTGGAGCGTGATTGCGCCCTTCCGATCGATGGTGAGGCGGACAACGCCCGGCCCTTGGTCAGCAGTCAGTCACGGGGTGCACGAAGTCGATGGAGGGGAGCTCCTTGCTCCGGAGCGCTCGACGATCCTTGGTCCGGCAGTGGTGATCCCACAAGAGCATCCCAACCTCCTGGTGCGAGCGATCGACATCGATCGAACCGACACGGACGCTGCTGCGGAGCGGCTGGTGCGCGAGCTAGATAGCGGATCCGATGACCTGGTTGTCACCCATCGTGGCGACGAGCGGCGGGTGCGTGCTTACGAGCGTATGACTATGCCATCGGCAGAGGGTGCATGGTCGTTTCGGCAGGAGGGGGTCTACCTCATAACCGGCGGGCTCGGTGGTATCGGTCTTGTTCTCGCCGACAACTTAGCGACGAGTGTCCGGGCGCGGTTGGTGTTGACTCGACGGACGCCGTTGCCACCGCGGGAAGCCTGGGACGCGTGGCTCGAAGAGCACGGCCCGGGGGATGGCGCAGACGCCGACAAGACTAGTCGAGCGATTGTCCGGGTGCGGGCTCTCGAAGCGACTGGTTCCGAAGTGATGGTAGCGGCTGCCGACGTTGCCGACGAAGCGGCGATGCGTGTTGTGATCGACCAAGCGGTGGCGCGCTTCGGCACGATTCACGGTGTGATCCATGCCGCAGGAGTTTTAGCCCAAGATTCCTTCAAGACCGTCCAACTCACCGGTCGCGAGGAGTGCGAGCTCCACTTTGGGCCCAAGGTTTATGGGCTCTATGTGTTGGAACGGGTTCTGGATGGTATCGAGCTCGATTTCGTTACCGCGTACTCCTCGTTGTCCGCGATCCTTGGAGGGCTCGGATACGTGGGCTATGCGACGGCCAATCTCTTCATGGACTATTTTACCGCCCGCCACAATCAGAAAGCCGGACCGCTTTGGCAGAGCGTCGACTGGGACAGTTGGCACTACCAAGACGAAGAGAATCGCGGGGGTCTCGGTACCACCCTGTCGGAGCTTGCGATGAGCCCCGCCGAAGGTGTTGATACCCTTCGCCGGCTGCTGGCAGTGGAGTCGCCACGGCAGTTGGTGATTTCGACCGGTGAGCTCGAGCCACGTCTTGCTCAATGGGTTGAGCTGCGGGCGCTACGCG
Organism: Acidobacteriota bacterium; assembly: GCA_029263395.1. GTDB lineage: Bacteria > Acidobacteriota > Thermoanaerobaculia > Multivoradales > J023 > JAAELT01. The sequence continues at coordinate 75,916 of JAJCXO010000154.1, forward strand.
CTGCCGTTGGTGGCGCAGAGTCCGGTGCCACCCGGACGCGAAGGGCTGCCAAACAGCTATCCGCTGGAGAGGATCTCGAGAGCCAAATTGCGGATGTTTGGTGCCGTGTCCTGGGGGTCGAAGAGCTCGGGCGCGAGGAGAATTTCTTTGATCTCGGTGGCAATTCCCTCCTCGGCATGCAACTCGTTGCCGAGCTCGGCCGAGATTTTGGTGTCGAGGTCGAACCGGTGGCCCTCTTCGAGTCACCGACGGTAGCGGCGATGGCGCGTTATTTGAGTCCTGAGACCGAAGCGGAAGCGGCCCCCAAGAAACGGTTCAGGCGCCGCACCGAGCACCATGACATCGCCGTTATCGGCCTCGAGGGCCGGTTTCCCGGCGCCAGCACGGCCGTGGAGTTCTGGGAGAATTTGCGTGCCGGACGCGAAACGATTTCGGTCTTCAGCGATGATGAGCTGCGGGCCGCCGGCGTTGATGAACGCACCCTTAGCGATCCACAGTACGTCAAGGCTCGGCCGATCCTCGACGGCATCAAGTCCTTCGACGCGCCGTTCTTCGGCTACACGCCGCGTGAGGCCGAAATTATGGATCCCCAGCATCGCGTATTCCTCGAGGCATCCTGGGCGGCATTTGAGAACGCTGGCTACGACATCGAGAGTTACGATGGCGCTGTCGGTGTGTATGGCGGGGCGTCTATCAGCTCGTACATGGCGAACCTCTACTCCAATCCCGAATTGGTGGAGTCGGTGGGTACGTTCCAGACCTTGATCGGCAACGAAAAAGACTCGCTGACCACCAAGGTGTCTTACAAGTTCAATCTCCGCGGCCCAAGCCTGGCAGTCCAGACCTTCTGCTCGACCTCATTGGTGGCGGTACATTTGGCATGTCAGGGCCTGCTGAATGGCGAATGTGACATGGCGCTCGCTGGTGGTGTTTCGATCATCGTGCCCCAGGTTTCGGGCTATCGTTATGAGAAGGGAGGCATCGGTTCGATCGATGGCCACATCCGAGCCTTCGACGCTGACGGCTCGGGCATCGTTTTCGGTAATGGTCTGGGAGCGGTGGTGTTGAAGCGCCTCGACGAGGCGGTTGCGGATGGCGATCCGATCCGGGCTGTAATCAAGGCTACGGCGATCAACAACGATGGCGCCGGCAAGGCCGGTTATTCGGCCACTAGCGTCGAAGGCCAAGCCGAAGTGGTCGCCGCGACTCTTGATATTTCCGGAGTTGATCCCGAGACCATCGGCTATATGGAAGCCCATGGAACCGGCACACCGCTGGGCGATCCGATCGAGATGGCGGCCCTCAACAAAGCCTTCAAACCCCATACCGACAAACGGCGTTTTTGCCCGATCGGTTCAGCCAAGACCAACGTCGGCCACCTCGACCGAGCGGCTGGCGTCACCGGTCTGATCAAAACGATTCTGGCGCTCGAACATGGCGAGATTCCGCCCAGCCTTCACTTTAAGACGCCAAATCCAGCGATCGACTTCGAAGACAACGCCTTTTATGTCTCCACCGAGCTGAAGCCGTGGCCTCAAAGCGACGGGCCCCGGCGCGCCGGGGTCAACTCCCTGGGCCTCGGTGGCACCAATGCTCATGCCATCCTCGAACAGGCACCGACGGTCGAACCTTCGTCACCGGGTGCACCCTGGCAGTTGCTGCCTTTGTCGGCACGTACCGAGACGGCTCTCGAACGCATGACGGATCAGCTTGCTGACCACCTCGACCGACACCCTGGCCAAACTCTGGCGGATATTGCCTACACATTGCAGATCGGCCGCAAGGCCTTCGGAGTTAGGCGATTCGTTGCGGCGCCAGTGGATCATCATGCCGAAGCCAGCGAAGCGTTGCGGGAGCGTCGCGGCCAGCGAGTGTTTACCAGCCACGCCGGTGACAAGCCGCCGCGAATCGTCTTCCTCTTCCCAGGGCTGGGTGGCCAATACGTCAACATGGGGCGCGAGCTCTATGACAGCCAGCCGGTTTTTCGCGATGTTGTCGACCGTTCCGCCGAGGCGCTGCGAGGTGATCTCGGGTTCGATTTCCGTGAGATTCTCTACCCAGAGATAGTGGAATCACCTGCTGAAGATCCAACTGACGCATCGTCAGCACAGACGGCTGACACCGGCACAGCCCTCGATTTGCGCCGCATGCTCGGCCGTGGTAGTGAACCTTCTAGCGCTGCGAACGCCAGTGAGGCGAGCCGTCTGAACGAGACCGCCGTGGCCCAACCCGTCCTATTCGTTATCGAGGTCGCTTTGGCCTCCCTGGTGCGGAACTGGGGTGTCGAACCGCAGGCGATGGTGGGCTACAGTCTTGGCGAATACGCCGCCGCCTGTGTCGGCGGCATGCTCGAGCTCGGTGATGCATTGAGGTTGGTGGCTCGGCGGGCGCAGATGATCCAAGCGCTCGAAGAGGGAGCGATGCTCGCGGTTCCCCTCGCCAGCACCGAGGTCGAGGAGCGGCTGGCTGCCCCACGGCTCGGCGGCGAGCTCTCCCTAGCGGCGGTCAACGGCCCCGAACAGAGCGTCGTGGCCGGGCCGGTGGCGGCGATCGAAACCCTGACCGAGCTCCTCGCCGAGGAGGGCATCGTCAGCCGTCGCCTGCAGACGACACACGCCTTCCATTCGGCGATGATGGATGCGATCTACGAGCCTTTTCTCGAGGTCCTCGGCGGGGTGGATCAAAAGGCCCCGGAGATCCCGTGGCTGTCGAACGTTACCGGTGATTGGATGACCGCCGAGGACGCCGCGGACACAACGTATTGGGCACGTCATACCCGGTCCACTGTGCGTTTTTCGGAAAGTTTGGACGTTCTCGCCAAGGCAGGTGAGACGGTGTTTCTCGAACTTGGCCCGGGCCAGACTCTCGGTAGTCTCGCGCTGCAGCATCCGGCGTTCATGGCCGGCCATCGGCCGACAGCCGCGGCGGCGATGCGACACACCTATGAGCACCGACCCGACCTGGCACACCTGCTCGAGACCATGGGTCGGTTGTGGCTTCAGGGCGTCGAGGTCGACTGGCTGGCGCTGCACGGTGGTGCCCGCCGTTTACGAGTACCGCTGCCGTCCTATGCCTTTGACCAGCAGGATTATTGGGTAGAGTCTAAGGTTCACGGCTATGCTGGCCTTGCCCGGCTCGCAGTCGACACCGAGGTGGCCTCCGAGGGAGCCGTGGTGTATCGCCCTTCTTGGCGGCGCTCGCAAGCGCCACGGCGGATGGATGCCGCGGCCCTGGCCAAATCCCTCGACCCATCCCTCGAGCGCTGGCTGGTGCTCGCCGACGAAGGGGATGGGGGAGTCGGCGAAACGGTTGCCGAAGGACTTCGCGCTGCCGGTCGCACAGTTTATCTGGTCGCACCCGGTGAGGCCTTCGGGGTCATCGGTGAGCGCTCATGGACGATCCGACCTGGAAATGGACGGCATGCTGAGACCTTGGCCAGGGCTTTCGACGGACCTCCCGATGCCCTGGTCTGCCTGTGGAGTTTGGCGGCGCCGGAAGACGAGGGCCTCGAGCCAGCCCTCCAGCGGGGGCTGGACGGGCTGCTGGCGGTGGTCCGTGCCCTTGGGGCGCAAAGTCGTTTGGCGCTTTGGACGATTTCTGCTGCAGCTCACGAAGTGACGGGAGACGAGCCGTTGCGGCCCTCCGCCGCCACGATCCTCGCCGCCACTCGGGTCTTGCCTCGGGAAAGACCGACGATAGTCTGCCGCGGGATCGACCTGATTCCGCCATCAAATGGCTCGGCAGTGATCCTCGGCCAGCAACTCTTGGCAGAAATCGCCGCCGCCCCGGAGGACGGGGTCGTGGCCTATCGTGGCGCCTATCGCTGGACGCCGACCGTTGAGCCGATCGCCGTAGGGGAGGCGCCGTCAGTGCTCCGCGACGGTGGCGCCTACCTCCTAACCGGTGGTCTCGACAGCCGTGGATTTGCTGTTGCGGAGTTCATCGCTCGCCGTGCGAAATCGGCCCGCTTGGCACTCATTGAGCCATTGGTCGACGGGACGCAAGTGCCGGACTCTGTTCAAGATGCCCGCAACAAACGACATACTCGTCGCCGAGCGCTGCTGGTTGCAGCTGGTGCCGAAGTGCTCGATCTAGTCGCTGATCTGACCGATGCCCAAGCCCTACGGCAGGCCGTCGACAAGGCTTTTGCTCACTTCGGTACACTTCACGGGGTGGTCCACGCGGCGGAACCGGCCGCAATTGGTGCGGCTTACGTGACCATCGAGGAAGCCGGTTCGGCGGCAGCATCCGCTACTGGTCAGGCGTTGTTGGCGACCCGCGGTGAAGGCGTCCGTCAGCTGGCGGCGGTCCTCGACGACATTTGCGAGGAGCCCCTAGATTTTGCCTTTGCATTGTCCTCAGCAGCACCTCTGACCGGTGGCCTCGGACTGCTTTATGACGCGGCGTCAGGTTTTTTTCTCGATGCGTTTGCGGGCAGCCAGGCACGACGCGGAGGCGGGGCTTGGACAAGTGTTGCCTGGGACTTCTTCCTCGATGACGAAGACACGGTGCGTAGTGCTGGCCTCGTAGACAAGGGTCCTAGCCCGGCCGAGGGTGCCGCGTGCAGTTCGCTACCGACCTGGCCCCACGGCGCCGACAGTACTCCCGAAGTGGGTCGTCTGCAGGCTCTCCAGGAAGTGGCTCTCGACGTTCTGTTCGGACTCCTGCCAGCAACCCAACTCATCGCCACACCGCGTTCCCTGGCAGGTTACAACCGGCTAGAGGCTCCGTCGGCAGACGCTGCCGACGCTGCAGGCGCGTCTCGGGTGGGTGGCTCCTACCCACGGCCGAAGCTGTCCACTCCCTATGTCGAGCCGCGCAGCGAGTCCGAGCGACAGATTGCCGAGGTCTGGCAGTCGATGCTCGGAGTGTCTCCAGTGGGAATCCAAGACGGCTTCCTGGAACTCGGCGGCGACTCACTGCTAGCCGCACGGTTGGTGGCCCGCATGCGTGAGGTGTTTGATGTCGATCTGCCGGTGAGGCTTTTCTTCGAGGCCTCGACTGTCGAACAGTTGGCGCGGGAAATTGACCAACGCCTGAGCGCAACTGCGGGTGAGGAAGCCGAAGATATCGCCGAGTTGATGGCGATGCTCGATGGCCTTTCCGACGACGAGGTGGAGGTGGAGCTGACCCGTCGGGTTGGCGCAGGCGTCACCCAAGGGGTCGACTGAGAACGGCACCGTCGATCCGTGGCTCGGGGCTTGGTGCCGCCGTGGCTCGCGGTGCCGCCATGGCTCGCGGTGCCGCCGTGCGCCACGCAGCAAAGACGACCTTGTCAGTCGCGGATCTGGACGTTGACGTAGTCTGGGAACGGTTGGATGTTCTCGAGGCTGTTCTCGAGGATCGCCACATCGTCCCGGCGCTCGATTTCCCGAAAACCAGCGAACCGGTAGGTCACCATCATCATTCGGTTACGATCGTTAGACCGGAACTCGGCCAACAGCCGTACGCCGGCATTCTGCGCCAGGGCTAGGATATGGTTGAGCATGATGGTGCCCACCCCGCGCGACATCACCCGGCAGGACATCAGCAGCAGTTTTAGGGTCCAGGCGTCAGCAGTTTTTTCGACTAGGGCCAAGCCGATCTTGCCGTAGGTGCCGTATTTGTCCACCAGGTCGGCGACCAGCAGTAGATGGTCGGGCGATTGGCGCAG
>JAJCXO010000155.1 GCA_029263395.1 Acidobacteriota bacterium
CATCCGCATCGCTCTGCAGGCCCGCTCGTTCGCGATGTGGTTTGGCCACAATCCCCGGCGGCGTCTCCATTTCCGGCACCAATGCGAAACTCGCCTGCGGTGTTGCCGCCTGCAGCGGACTTGTCAACAGCCCAAAACTCAACAGCCAGGGTGTAAGGACACCCAACACAGCGAGGACGTATGGCTCTTTGCCAACACCAACACTACGAACACAATCATCGGGTTGAGCGCGGGCCTTCGGCATTCGGACTCCTCGCGTCGTCGTTGCAGTGCATCACGAGTTTAGGGGGAAGCAGGCGGTAGGATGGCGTCACCTCAGGCCAAGTGACTGTCTGGTGGCAATCGTGACTGGCTGGTGGCAACCTGGATCTTATTGTAGACGACCTGACAAACTGCGGCCAATTGCCACCCTGGCCGACGCTCCCCTGCCTTGTGACGATGGTATGGTAGGGCGGCTCGGACTTCTGCAACCCTGCTGATTGCCTTCTCTTTCCTCTGGAGTCAAGAACACACCATGAGCCACGACCCTCTCGACTATGGCCTGCTGATTCAAGACGCCTTCCGAGGTGTTGCACGACGCAGCCTGGAGATCGTCGCCTCCCACGGCATGCCCGGCGAACATCACTTCTATCTGTCTTTCGATACCCAAATGCCAGGTGTGATGATTCCACCCCATCTGAAAGAGAGTTATCCGGAAGAGATGACCATTGTTCTCAAGACCCAGTTTCAAGATCTGGTCGTAGACGATGACGCTTTTTCCGTCGGCCTGTTCTTCAGCGGCAAGCTCCATCACCTGATGGTGCCTTTTTACGCCCTGCTGTCCTTTACTGATCCGTCCGCAGAGATTCAGCTCTCGTTCAAGCCAGAAGCCCCAGAAGCCGAAGAGCTCGACGAAGAAGAGGCCTTAGAGGCCGATGCCACCACCGACAACGTAGTGTCGTTCTCAGGCTTCCAGAAACGGCGTTCTGGCCAATAAGACGTCGTCAGTCAGAGACTGAGTGGCGATCTCGCGGAGCGAGTAACAGAGCCAGGAATCCGGGCAAGAAGGCAAACGCCCAACACAAGAACCGCCACAGATAGTTGATGTTGGGGTCGGGTTGGGTCCAGATCTCGGAGATCGCCCAAAAAGCCAAGCCGGAACCGATCGCTGCTGCGGCACCCCGCAGCAGCGTCAAAACTAGGGACTCGGCTCCCTGCCGTGCCCAACGCTGCAGACCGGCGGTGGAAAGCCACATCATCACCCAGGTCACCAAGAGGGCTCCAACGTACCCAATGCCGTGGGCCAGCGGGTAGAAAACTGCGGCGATAACAATGCCAGCAGCGGGCAGCGTTGGCACCAAGCGTCTCAGGGCGAGACCGGACCCCGCAGCTTGCCCCAGCACGATCGCCATCACCAAGAAGATCACTGCACCGTGGATGACACCAGGTACCACCGCTCCGTCGGGAATGTAATGGGTCCACAGCCAATCACCGAAGGTCGAAACCGCAGCCAACACACCACAGCCGATTAATGCCGCAAGGATCCCGTCGAGTCGAAGTTTCATGCGCGAATGATACCGTCTCCGCCCGATGTCAGAAACAAGCGCTACAACAAGATCCGGAAAACGGGCCGATCCCCTCGGCCGCTTCCTCGAGCGCCAAGGGGTTGTCATCCTGGACGGCGGCCTGGCAACCGCACTCGAAGCTCGTGGTTTCGAGCTCAACGATCACCTGTGGTCCGCCCGCCTGTTGCTCGACGATCCGCAAGCCATCCAACAGTTGCACTGCGACTATCTCGATGCTGGCGCCGACTGCATCATTAGCGCCAGCTATCAAGCTAGCTTTCAAGGTCTCGAGCGATACAGATCGGCACACCGTCCCTTATCGAACGCCGATATCGCAGCCTTGCTGCATCGTTCAGTCCAACTGGCACTGCAGGCGAGAGAGACCTTCTGGGCAGAATTCAGTTTGCAGTCCGCAGATGCGGTCCAACCGGAACGCCTTTATCCGCTGGTTGCTGCCAGTGTTGGTTCCTACGGCGCCTACCTTGCAGATGGTTCGGAATACACCGGCGGCTACGGACTCGAACCATCTGCCCTGCTCAACTTCCATCGCCAACGCCTCGAAGTCCTGGCCGAGAGTGCCGCCGATCTGCTGGCCTGCGAGACGATCCCAAGTCGCGCTGAAGCACACGCGCTGCGCCAGTTGCTGGACGAGTCGTCCGGTATCCCGGCTTGGATCAGCTTTAGCTGCCGGGACGATGCGCACCTGAGCGACGGCTCCCTGCTCGCCGAGGTTGTTGCCGAACTCGAGGGTTGCCAACGCTTGGTTGCAGTAGGAGTCAACTGCACGGCGCCACAGTTCATTCCTGGGTTGATCGAACAGCTACGTCACGTGACCAGCTTGCCAATTGTCGTTTATCCAAACTCCGGTGAAGGTTATGACGCAACCCACAAACGTTGGCTGGAGGCGACCGACCGGTCAGACTTGGCGAAAGATGGACTCGAATGGTTGCAGGCGGGTGCGCGGCTCATTGGTGGCTGCTGTCGCACCGGGCCAGACCACATCCGGGCCTTACGGACATCCCTACTCGCTCGATGAGTCGGAATCCGCCGTCAGCTTCTCCCACACGCTAAAGGCATAAACATCACCACGGTGCCAAAAAATCACCGGCTCGAGATCCAACCGGCTGATCGCTGCCTCGATTCCACGTAGCAGCTCGTATTCTCTGTACCTGAACGTCCCGGGATACCGCACGACAAAGGGACCAATCTCCTTGGTATAACGCTCAACCGCAAAAAAATAGCCGACGCGATCACCGCGTTCAACTTTGCTCACCCGCTGCATCTGACGTCCTACGTCGAAGAATGGCGGTGATGCACTAGTGGGAAAAGCCGCATTGAGTTCGCGGCGCAGGCGGTTAGCCACCGTGGCCGTACGTTCATCAGGCGGCACCGTCTTCGAGTCGGTTTGACCGTAAACGATGCGCATGCCCTCGAAGTAGAACGGCATGCCTCGAGTTTCGTTGAGGACCTTGCCGTCTCGAAACGTCAAGACCGATAACATCCCTAGCGGATCCTCGCTGAATGGCAGCGGTGCATCGGTATCGAAGGCAGCCGCCCACAAGGCGTCGGAGTCCGAGTAGACGGTAGCTTCTGGCATCCGCGGATCTACCACCGGAGCCCCTGGCGTCCCCTCCTTCATCGACCTGCGGGTAAGGAACACCTCAGACAACGGCAAGTCAGATCTACGGTACATCTGAATCAGCATGTCGACCACCGGCTTCGGATCGTCCATGCCATGGACAACGATATTGATCGTATTACCTGCTAGCCGTCGATGAATCGGCACCTTGACGCCAGTATCGATCATGATCCGACGACGCCACCGGACGAGCGGCTCGAGAAGCTGCTCCCCCAGGTTCCTCATCCGCTGATGAGCGGGACCGAACGCCAGGAAGATATCGATCGCATCATCTTTGCCAGCGTTTTCAAATACCGGATGGGTTATCCCCTCTACCGGAACGCGATAGAGCGGTCGTTCGTGGCGGGCCGGTTTGTCCGGCAGAGCGGCCTTTGGCTGCACCTGGGCCATAGGCTGCCCTTCGGCCTTTTGCTGGCCGCCGACAGAAGCGGGCGCGAGCCCAACCACTGCCAACAACGTTCCGATTGCCCACCAACGGCGGAGCTGCCTGCGTACGCCTACCCTAGCGCCAAATTCTAGTTTCATACTTCCGGAGTTTATCTGCCACGGCTATGCACAACCGCCGACGGTGTAGAGAGGCTGTAAAAGGACAACCGAATACCAGCAGTTGACGTGCCCTCACCCAGACACACTACGATAGAGCAGTGAATCCTTCCAGAGTATCCTCTCAGCGTTTCATCGGCTGCGTCGATTCCGACGGACAAGTACGCGATGCCTTTGGCAGCTCGGAGTCTTCGCTGACCCTAACGGTCGCCGTCGCACCTGGCAGCTGGTGCGTATTCGCACTGGAGGACGAGCAGGCCCACCCGATTGGGAACGTCCTGGCGGCTCCTGGTAGCGCACTCGCCGACCTCTACGCTCTGGCCGCCAGGCGCGGCCTCCAGCCCCTCCACAGCGCCGAGGTCATGGCCGAGACGGCAAACGCCGTCGCCGAACCAGGCATCGATGATCCAACACTGATTGATCTCACCCGGCTACCCTTCGTCACCATCGACGAGGAGCACAGCAAAGATCTCGACCAGGCGCTTTTCATCGAGCGACGCGGCAATGGTTCGACGGTATGGTATGCGATCGCCGACCCGGCATGGTGCGTGCGACCAGGCTCCGCTTTATTCAACGCAGCACTTGCCCGCGGCGCCACCTATTACCTTCCCGGCTTGGTTGTCCCGATGTTACCGAGGGAGCTGTCGGAAGGTACGGTTTCCCTCAATCCGCAGGTGGACCGACGAGCGATGGTGTTCGAGGTCGAGTTGGACCCGACTGGCCGAGTCGAGACCACTCGTATCCATAGGGCACGAGTCCGCAGCCGCGTCAAAACGTCTTACGACGCGGTGCAGGCGTTCTACGATGGAGCACCAGCACCGGGCGCCGAGTTAGACGATGGGCAACGCATAGCCGACAGCCTCGAGCGTCTGGCCGAGGTCGGACAAAGTCGCCTCGCCCTCGCCGAAGCCCGCGACATCGTCGCCATCCGGCGACGCGAGATCGCGGTCTCTCTCTCCGGGCACGAGGGGCTGCGTTTCGTCGCTTTGACGGACCCACGCCTCGACGTCGAGCGCTACAACGAGCAAATTTCACTGCTGTGCAACATCGAAGGCGCAAGGTTCCTATTGCGCAATGATACCAACGATGACCACATCCAGCCGATCTTCCGACTCCATGAACCGCCCACCGAGCAGCGATTGGAAGAATTGGCCCTCCAAATTGACGCCATTGTCCAGCTACACGGGCTCGAGGGTGAACTCTGGCACTGGCGGCACGGCCAGCAGAGCCTTGCCGACTATCTGAGAGCCTTGCCGGAAAGCGGCACCGAAGCCCGTACCGCACGCGCCATCCACCGCCAAGCCATGCTGGTCGGAGGGCGTTCGATGTTTGCCGACGAGCCTGGGACTCACTACGGTGTCGGAGCCGACGTCTACGGCCGCTTTACGGCGCCGATGCGCGAGATCGTCGGCATCTTCGAGCACAAGGAAACATGGGAGAAGCTCGCTCTCGTACAAGGCTCGGCGCCAGCCACGACAGCCCAAAACCGGCGCGCCGATGAGCTACTACGCCAGTCGGTGGTCGAGGCTGCCAATCGATCACGACAAACCCAGCGGGAGTTGGACAAGGAGGTCAACCGGCGTGTTCTGGATCAACTCTTCGGCGAAGATCTCTTGCTCCCAATCGACCAGCGCCCGTGGCGCCCCGGCACCATCCTCGGTATCTCTCGCTCCAAGATCCACATTGGCCTCGATGATCCACCGATCGATCTCAAGATCTACATCCACCATCTGCAGGACTGTCACCAACATCGGATCGCCCAAGGGCGCGATCGGATGACCCTGAGAAACCTGTCGACGGGAGAGCGCCTGCGAGCGGTTGGAGACGCAGTGATCGTCAAGACATTGGAGCGTGATCTCGACCGCGATCGCTGGCGACTCGATCTAGCAAGTTGCGGCGAACCGACTCCCTGCTGAAAGCGCAAGACCTTACGGAGATATGAACATGAAGCTCTCTCGGACTTCGTCCATCACCCTATGCCTCGGCTTGTTTTCCTTGGCCTGTGCACCAACCGCCCCCGAGCAGACCGCCAGTGCACCCAGCGACCATGCAAGACCAGTCGCCGGAGAGGCCAAACTCGAGCCGCAGTTTTCACTCACCGCAGATCAAACCCACAACCGATTCAGTCGAACGATTCCACCGGTCTTGACCGTAGCCTCAGGAGCCATCATCGAGACTTACACCGAAGAAGCCTCCGATGGTCAGCTGACCGCCGATTCGACGGTGGAAGCCGTCAGCGAGCTCGACTTCGACCCAATCCACCCCTTGACTGGCCCGATCGCCGTCGAGGGTGCCGAGCCCGGCGACGTTCTCAAAGTCACCTTGCACGAGATTGAGCTCGGGGACTACGGCTGGGTCTCAGTCTCCCCTGGTTTCGGTTTCCTGGCTGATGAATTCCCCGACGCCTACTTGAAGACGTTTCGCTTCGAGGAGGGAGCCACCACCGTAGCCTTCAGCGATGACATCACGTTGCCACTGAACCCGTTTCCCGGTGTGATGGGCGTCGCTCCCGATACCGATGAGCTGCTGTCGACTATTCCGCCCCGCGCCAACGGCGGCAATATGGACAACAAATACATGACCGTCGGCACCACCGTTTACTTTCCGGTGTTCGTCGAAGGGGGCCTGTTTTCGATCGGTGACACCCACGCGGTGCAGGGGGATGGCGAAGTCTGTGGCACCGCGATCGAAGCACCGATGCGGGTTGTGTTCGAGATCGAACTGATCAAAGGTGGTCGACAACTCCCCGAGCCACAGTACGAAACCGACGACTACTACGCGGTCACTGCCTTCGCCACCACCATCGACGAAGCGGCGCGCAAGGCCACCCGCTACATGATCGACTATCTGGTGGCGGAGCGTGGGATGGATCGCACCGAAGCCTACGTGCTGTGCTCGTTAGCCGGTGACCTCAAGATATCGGAGGTCGTCGATGTTCCCCACGTGCTGGTCAGTATGCACATGCCCAAGGGCATCTTCGAGGGTTGACCGACGAGCTCTCTCAGCCTCAATCGCGGCGTTGTTCGATGCCTTCGACCGACGGTACCTCGAGGTACTTTTCGAACCAGCCAACAACCCGCTGGACAAAGTCGAGTTGATGGGCACGTTCGTTGAGTCCATGAGGTTCTCGGGGATAATGCACCTGCTGTGTCGGCACTTTCTTGATTCGCAAACCTGAGTAGAGCTGCATCGCCTGCTCAGGGTGGACACGAACATCTTCGGCTCCGGTGACCACCAGTGTCGGAGTTTTGGCCTGATTGATGTAGGCCATCGGTGAACGTTGCCAATGCAGCTCAGGCTCGTCGAACCACCAAGAGTCCCAATGCACCACGGACATTTCATGAGGGATGTCAGTGGTACCGGCAAAGGAGATCCAATTGGTGAGACCTGCAGCCACCACCGAGGCTTGGAAACGCTCCGTCCAGCGGGTCGCCGCCCAGGCGGACATGTAGCCACCATACGACCAACCGCCCGTTCCGACTCGTTTGCCATCGACCATGCCACGATCGATCAGCGCATCGACGCCAGCCAGAATATCGTCGAACTCCTTGCCCCCAAGATCGTCGTGGTCCGCCTTGCTGAAAGCGACGCCGCGGCCCTGACTGCCACGATAGTTGGGTTCCAACACCATGAAGCCGCGCGCCGCCAGTACTTGCACTGGGTAGCCCGGGGCCGATGTCCAACCATTCAGGCTGACGCCTTCGGGACCGCCATGTACCTGCAACACCAACGGGTAGCGTTTGCCTTCCTCGTAGTCCAACGGGTAGGTCAGGACACCGCCGATTGTCCAGCCATCGGCCCCTTTCCACTGTGTCGTCTCTTGGCGTGCTAGCCGGACCCCCTCGAGCTGTGCACTGTGGTGACTCAGCTGCCGCGGCGCCTCACCGCTCGAGCCCGCCACAAAAAGCTCCGCTGGATGCTGGGGTGAGCTCGCGGCGACTGCCCAGCGGTCACCAACAACGTCCATTGACCGGATGATCAGCGGCGGCCAGGCGACCGCAGTTCGTTTGCCGCTGGCGACATCGATGTGGTGCACCGCGTTCTGCTCGCCTTCGACCGCCACCATCAGCAAGGTCTTGTCGTCTTGCCAGGCAATCCGCGTCGCACTGCCCTCATACTCTGGCGTCAGGTTCTGTTGCTCACCACCTCCAAGCGGGACCACGAACACACTCTGTGCCAACGGATCATTGCGGCTGACCGCACCCAAGAACGCTAGCTGACGACCATCCGGCGAAACCTCCATACCGGCCAATTTGCCCGGAGTCTCAGTCAGCACTTCGGCAACGGCAGGCTCTTCGGCCACTGCCGACACGGAGTAAATGCGGGTGTTCAGAAACTCGTCGTCAACCTTGGTGGTCCTGTTGGCTTGGAACACCAGTGTCGAGCCGTCTGGACTCCAATGGACCTCGGTCACATCGAGATCGTCACTCAGCACCCGCTGCGCTTCTCTGCTCTCGACTTCGAGCAGCCACAAGTGCCGAAATTTGGGGTCTTCGTCGAACACTTCCCAGTCCTGACCGGCTTCCTTCGCTTCCTTGACGTCCTTAGGTTCCTCATCGGTGGCGGCGAAAGCGATCCGGCGCCCGTCGGGGGACCAACGATACCCAGAGACCGAGCCCTTGTGCTCGGTCAGTGCTCTCGCCTCTCCCCCATCTACCGGGATTGCGTAGATCTGGACACCATCGTGCGCTTGCTTACGTTCGACTCGAAACGTTACCCAACGGCCATCGGGCGAAAAAGCCGGCGAGCTCACTCCCTCCTTACCAACCGTGAACCTCCTGGGCTCACCACCCTCAACTCGGGTCAACCAAAGCTCGGAATACGAACCGCCAGGATCGTCGCCTTCAGCTCGTGGCACGCTCAGCGTGTAAGCGATCATCAACCCGTCCGGGGACAGCGCGACTGCATTGACCCGCCCGAGATCAACCAACATTTCCGGCGTCAAACCCTCGACGCCAGAGTCGACTTGAGCCCAGGAACAGCAGGCTACGGTGGCGCAGACAACAAAACTAAACAGGACAACATGGGGCTTCATCGATAGCTCCTCTAAAAGGCTCGGGGGAGGTGTCACCGCGGAGTATGTGGATAGGGCCGCACGAACAACAGGGTCGCATTAGATACATGGCCGCGCCGAATCGCAGGCCGGCATCAAAGGACCGTTGGTTTCTGAAGCAGATCGTATCACTCGCCGATATCCCACCTGAGGTGGCGTGTTACCATTCGCGCCCTGATTACCAATCTAACTGCCAGCATCCATGCAGGCGCCCGAGGAGCAAGGAACATGCGACTCTCGACTTTACGCATGCCGACCGTCATCGGTTCGGCCTCCCCTGTTTTGATCATGGCGCTGTTGACGAGCCTCGGATTCTCGTCTCCAGCCGCGGGACAAGCCGAGAAGATCGAGCACGCAGTGGATCGGTTGGCGCCCAAGATTATCGAGCTGCGGCAGCAGATTCACCAAAACCCGGAACTCGGCAACCGCGAGTTCGAGACTTCCAAGCTAGTCGCCGAACATCTGACGAGTCTTGGGCTCGAAGTTGAGACGGGTGTCGGAGTGACAGGCGTCGTCGCCCATCTGGTCGGTGGCCGCCCCGGGCCGACGGTTGCGGTCCGGGCCGATATGGATGCTCTGCCGGTGACCGAAGAAGCTGACTATCCCTTCAAATCGACTGTCCGTACGACCTACTTGGATCAAGAGGTCGGCGTCTCCCACGCCTGTGGCCACGACATCCACACCGCTGTCCAGCTAGGGGTCGCCTCGGTGCTGGCATCGATGCGCGAAGAGATCCAGGGCACCGTCAAGTTCATCTTTCAGCCGGCCGAAGAAGGTCCCCCTGCCGGCGAAGAGGGTGGCGCTTCGCTGATGATCGAAGAGGGCGCTCTCGAACATCCCAAACCCCGAGCAATTTTTGGGCTGCACACCTTCGCCGAGATGCAAGTCGGCAAATTAGGCTACACCTCTGGGCCGGCGTTTGCTGCCGTGGATCACTTCATCATCAAAATCCAGGGCAAACAGGCCCATGGTGCCGCACCTCACTTCTCGATCGACCCGGTGGTCATGGCGTCTCAGGTTGTAGAGGCGTTTCAGACCATCCGCTCGCGAACGCTGCCACCACTCGAGCCAAGTGTCATCACGGTTGGTGTCATCCGCGGCGGCGAGCGCTTCAATATCATTCCTGCGGAAGTGCTCCTGGAAGGTACTGTGCGGACCTACAGTCCAACCATCCGCAATACCGTCGAGCGACGCATGGACGAAATCCTCGCCGGCATTACCAGTGCCGGCGGTGGCTCCTACGAGCTCGAGTATCAACGGGTGACACCAGCAACCATCAACCAACCAGAACTGACTAGACTGACCTTACCTTCGTTGGCGGCGATCGTTGGCGAAGACAACCTTGTCGAGGTGCCACCCACCATGGGTGGCGAAGATTTTGCCGAATTCTCCAACCTCGTGCCCGGCTTCTACTTTCGCTTAGGCATGGTCAAACCGGGGACACGCTCCGGCGGCCACCACACGCCGATGTTCCTGGCCGACGATAGCGCCGTCCCGATCGGTATGCGGGTGATGTCACGGGTTCTGATCGACTACCTGAATCGTGAGTCCGCGACGCAATAGGCTCGCGGAGCTGGCAACACAAGAGGCTTTTCTCATGACGAAGATCCGCTGGTGGCCGGCAGCTGCGATCCTGTTAATCGCTGCTGCATTCTTGTTCTGGACTTGGTCTGGCGAAGCACCCGATCGTCAAGATCAAGTAATCGCGACCATCATCACGCTTGGCCTTGCCGTCATCGGCCTGCTCTTGTGGTGGTTCTTGCTCTCTGGCCTACCGGGCCGTATCAGGCTACTCTCACTTGCCGCCTTGATCGGCCTCGGAATCGTCGGCATCTTCACGTTGCGGTTACGGGAAGTAACCGGAGATCTGATTCCGGTGTTGGAATGGCGCTGGGCAGGATCGACTCCTGATACGGCACCTGCTGCCGCAGCACCCAAACCGATATCCGGCAGCAACGCTCTATCGAGTTCCGATTTCCCACAATTCCTCGGCCCCAATCGCAACGCGACCTTACCCGCCGCTGGCCTGGCTCGCGACTGGACAGCGGCGCCCCCTGCTCTCCTCTGGCGTCAGCCGATTGGCGCCGGCTGGTCGGGTTTTGTAGTCGTCGAGGGCCTCGCGGTGACGGGCGAGCGACGCGGCGACGAGGAATGGACTTCGGCCTACGAGCTCGAGTCTGGTGTTCTGCGCTGGGCACACAAGAATCCTGTGCGCTTTGAGGGCGGAGTGATGGATGGCCCCGGGCCACGAGCGACACCAGCGATCATCAACGGACGAGTCTTCGCAAACGACGCCGCCGGCCAGCTCGACGCTTTGGACCTCGCAACCGGAGAGTTGATCTGGTCGCGAAACTTCGCGACCGAGAATGAAGCGCCGATGCCCGACTACGGCATGAGCGCTTCGCCGCTGCTGCTGGACGATTTGGTCATCGTCATGGCTGGTGGCTCAGCGGGACGTTCGTTGGTCGCCTATGACCAGCAGACCGGCGAACTGAGATGGTCTGGCGGCAACGACCCAGCCGCCTACAGCTCACCCCTGGCGACCACTCTGGTCGGGACCCGCCAAGTCGTAGTACTCAATCAGGTGCATCTGGCCGGCCATGATGCGGCCAATGGCAACGTCCTGTGGCAGGCACCCTGGCCGAGCAGTACCGAGCGAGCATCCCAGCCCGTCGTGTTGCCCGGCGATCGACTCTTCGTATCCACCGGTTACGGCATCGGCGGCAAACTTTTCCAGATCGCCACTGGGTCCGACAGTAGCCTGGCTGCTGACTTGATCTGGGAAACGCAACGCCTCAAAGCCAAGTTCACCCAGGTTGTCCATCGCGACGGCACCCTCTATGGTCTCGATGACGGCACCCTCGTCGCCCTCGATCTCGCCGATGGCGAGCGGCGGTGGAAACGAGGTCGCTACGGCCACGGTCACATCCTCTTAGTCGGCGACTTACTGCTCGTCCAGGCCGAACAGGGTGACGTTGTCATGGTCGCTGCCGATCCAGACCAACACCAGGAGCTGGGACGTTTCCCGGCAATCGAGGGCAAAAGCTGGAACACCCCAGCGCTCGCCGGTCGCCACTTGCTGGTCCGTAACGCCACCGAGGCGGCGTGTTACCTACTACCCGCCAAGTCGTGACCCACCGAGCACGATTGCGTGTCGTCGCTATCTACTTGATGTTCATTCTCTCGATCGTCAGAGTCTGGTGACGGATCTCTGGCGGAGAACTGCCTCGTAGCCAGCTCGATAATCCGGATATCGGAATTCATATCCGGTGGCTAGCAGCCGACGATTGGAGCAGCGTTTGTTGGCGCTCATCCGCCGACGACTGGTGTCACGGTCGGCGGCGGTTGAGGGTTCGGACACTCTCAGACGACGGGCCAGCCAACGCTTGACCTCACCATCCGGGGCCGGTTCATGGTCGACGCCGAGATAAATCGACTCCGGTTCCGATAGCTGCCCGAGGTGACGCAGCATGCCAGCACAATCGTCGACATGGATGCGGTTCGTGTAAAGCGGCGGATCGTCCCAGCACACCGCCTCGCCATTGCGTACCGACTCGATCAGGCGAGTACGGCCAGGGCCATAGATACCGGCGAATCGCACCACCACCGTATATCGGTCGGCCTCGGACAGCAGACGCTCGGCCTCTAGAATCTTGTGCCCGCGAAAGCTCGCAGGGTTGGTAGCGGACTCTTCGTCGACCCAACCGCCATCGTCCTGGCCGTAGACCGAGGTACTGGAAACGAACAACAGTCTGCCACTGGTGGTCGCCGCCAATAGATTGCGTAGCCCGTCAACATAAGCCCGCTGATAGGCTTTTTCCGTCGATTGATCTGCGGCAGCGATGTAGACCACCTGGTCGAGATCCCTGGGCAAGGCGACCAGGCTCGCCGGGTCGGTGAGATCAGCCGCGAGGCCGATCAGGTTACTCGGTAGCAGCTCCGGCCGGCGGCGCAGCCCCCAGACGCGATGTCCGTCGGCAACCAACTGCAGCCCTAGACGGGTACCCACGTCCCCACATCCGGCAATCAAGATACGCATCGTTCGAACTTAGCACGCTCGGCACCTAGAACAAGCTCGACTGCGGCACACATCTAGCCCGAATCTCCCGCAGCTGAGTCCCTAGCAGCAGGGGCCCTAGACGCAGGGTCCTTGGCAGCAGAGTCTCGCGCCGCCGCCAACGCTTGCTCACGTTGGTGATCGGACGCGATGGATGCTGCGGCGCGCTCGAACGCCGGTCGCACCTGATCATTGATCGGATAGGCACGAGCGACATTCACCAACAATTGCTGCATCTCGTGGTCAGAGCTGATGTCGAGAGCCGAGTGCAGAATGGCCTCCATACGCTCCGCTGTAGGCTGTGGGCGCTTAGTAGCGGCGCTCAACACGCGACGGAGATGAAAGTCTTCAGCCAGAGTACCGAGAGCACGAAAGAAGCTGTCTGGCAAGGTTGCATCGGTGGTCTCGGAGAGTTCGATCAAAAGCTCTGCCAAATCGTAGTCCGAACCGATCGTCTGCGCTGCGCCTAGGAGTTGGTCGAGCTCCTCTGCTGCCACCCCGGGTCGACGCAAAGCCACTGCTAGGACTTTGCGCAGCTCAAAGTCGGTGTTGATCGAATTCAGAGCCTGCGTCATACCACCGGGCAGCACCCGATCGGACGGGTACACTGCGACAAAATCGACCAACAGCTCGGCGAGATCGTAGTCGCTCCCGATATTCTGGGCGGCGTCGATCAGCGTGTCGAAAGCCACCGACTCGAGGTCGGAGCGGGCCAGAAAACCGGCCAGTGCCTGGCGCAGCTCGAAGTCTGAGCCGATCGATCTTGACGCGGCGACAAAAGCACTAGCCGACTCCTCGTGGACCAATACGTCGCTCGACAATGCCGACAGCATTTTTCGTAACTCGAAGTCGGAGCCAATATCTCGCCCCATGTGGCGCACTAGACTCTCGAGTTCTTCCGGCGTCGGCTCTGTTTGGGCCAAAACTTGTTCATAGTAGAGCCGCTGGATCTGGTCGCTGTCGATCTTGCGAATCTCGGCCAAGATTCCGGAGATTCCAGACGTGTTCAGGAACCGCTCGACCCGACCTTCGGCGTCGAGCCCAGTCGTGCGGTAGATCCGCGGCAGCACTCCCTCGAGCCAATCTTGGGCGGAGTCGTCAAATTCGGCAGGCTCTCGATTGACGAACCAGGCGATCTCGGGCTCGCCACCAGGACCGGGCGTCGCTTCCAGGCGAAACCGATCCCCCTCCTTCCTCTCCTCGATTTCGAGGTAGGACTCAGGTTCCACTCTGGCGATGCTGCGCTCGTCGGCGGTCATCTCGACTTCACCTTTGAGGTTGACGGTCAGACGCCAGCGCCCTTCACGGATACGAATCCGCTGAACGTCTCCCGTTTTGATGGAATCCACTCCCGAAGACCAGGAAGCGTGGATCGAAGCGGACTCCCACACCGTGATGACAACCAACGCCAGGAAACATCCCAGCATGATTGGGAACAATTTGGATTGAGTTCGACTGCGCAGCGGCTCGCCCATCACGAGATTCCTCCATCGTTTGCCATTCGGGCCGACATCAAGTCCTATGACGTAAGCGACGGAAGAAAAGTTCGCTACTTTGGTCCGGTTCCGTATTGCGCCATCAGCGGCCGCCCCCGCCCCAGCCCTTCCTCGACCGCGGCAATCAGTCCTTTGATTCCCTGCTTGCTGACCGCGCTGATCGCGACGCCGTCAAACCGAGCGGTGAGTGACGCCAGCTCACTATCCGGCACCAGGTCTGCTTTGTTGAGCACCACTAGCCTCGGAATGGCATCGAGCTCCAACTCGACCAGCAGCTTCTCGACCGCCGCCGCCTTCTCATCCAGTCGCTCGTCAGCGGCATCCAGCACGTGCAGCAATAGATCAGCGTCCGCCAACTCTTCCAATGTTGCACGGAACGCCGCCAACAAATCCTTGGGAAGATCTGAAATAAAGCCAACGGTGTCGGTGATAACCACTTCACCCTCGCGCGGAAAACGGAGTCTCCGACTGGTCGGGTCGAGAGTCATGAAGAGTTGATCGGCGGCTTCGACCTCGCTGCGGGTCATCGCATTCAACAACGTGCTCTTGCCAGCATTGGTGTAGCCGATGATCGAGAGGATTGGGATCGCTTCCTCACGTCGGCGGCGACGGCGCAGGTCACGCTGCTGCGATAGCTTTTCGATCTCACGCTCGAGCTTGCCGATCCGATCGCGCAAGCGACGACGACCGATTTCCAACACTGTTTCACCGGGTCCCCGACCACCGATGCCACCAGCAAGGCGAGACAGCCCAGCATCTTTGTCGGTCAGACGCGGCAAGGAGTAGCGCAGCTGGGCGAGCTCGACTTGTAGCTTGCCGTCTCGGCTCTTTGCTCGTTGGGCAAAAATATCGAGGATCAGCTGAGTACGGTCGATCGCCTTGAGACCGGTGAAATCCTCGAAGGCCCTAGCTTGGGCCGGCCGGAGGTCGATGTCGAAGATCGCAACGTCCGCTCGCAGACGCATACTCTCGAAGACGATTTCGGTCAATTTGCCTCGGCCAACTACGGTCTTGGGATGGACCCGTTGACGCTTCTGACGCATGGTCCCGGCAACTGTGACGCCCGCTGCCGCGACCAGTTCCTGAGTCTCCGCGAAGTGTCCATCGTCCATCGTGACACCGATGACCAACGCCCGTTCTTTCTGCGTTTCGCCCGCCGCTCCGCGGGTGAGTCGCGTCAATTCATCCTCGAGCGCTCGGATCTCAGCCTCGAAGTCAAGATCGAGACGATGGATGTCACGGGCTTCGAAGCGTCGGAAGAAGTCACCGAACTCGCCGCTGTCGTCACCGCTGCCGCTCGGCGACAACAGTGCGACCTCGACCTCTTTCGCTTCACCGGAAGCGGACACCTGAATCACCGCCACCGCGTCGAGCCGCAGCAGCGCCAGATCGTTCAGATCGTCGGCGGACAGCGGCTCGCCGCGAAGATGTGTGTGGACCAGCCGCAATCCTCGAAACCGTCCAACGCCGCCCCGCAAACGGCCAATGTCCGGCAGATGCAGCTGGGTCGCATCGCCGACGACGACATTGCGGATCGTCCCCTCGCGAGACACTACAACACCAACTTGCCGCCCCAAGTCACGCGAGACTTTGGCGAGGTGCTTCGCAAGCTCCGGCGAGACCACTTCTGTAGATGTCATACGACGACGATAGGTACGCTCGAGAGCGCGCTTCATCGAGGTTTTGATGCCGCGGAGATTGCCGTCTATGTGATGCGAGATAACCAAGCCTCCTAGATAACGCCCGCCTTAAACTATCCTGTCGTGGCCGATTCTGCGACGAAGTAGAACGGGCTGGACCATGCCAAGCCACCATTCTCTTGCACAACGCGTACATAAAGATACTCGCCAGCGGTAATGCCTTGAAACGAGGCTCCAAAGGAGCACTCCAGCTCCCCTCCGCATGCCACGACGTCAACCACTTCGCCGCTACGAATCACATCGACATGACTCACCGAATCTGGCGCGATCACCTTCACCGCCAATACCTCAGAAGCAAACTCAAGTCCCGAGTCGCCATCTTCGACCGGACTATCCGCGACCGGAATCACCGCACCCATGCCAAAGCCGCCAAAAGCGGCCCGAAGAAGGATGCGCGGACCGCTGGTTGCGTACACTCGACGCTGGCGCAATGCTCGGTAGATCGACTCTCGATCGAGACGATCTGCAAGGATAGCGGCCAGACCACCGGTCGGCGATGCCAGGTGCCCTAGTCCGGGATGGCCATCATGTCCATCACTAGAGCCCAAAAAGCCGAGCCGGTAGCCTCGGTCGAGGGCATCTCGGACAAAATTGCCTGCTACTGGCCGATAGATGAGCGAGGGTGAGTCCGCGGCTTCGCTCGAGCCGTGGACTGACACGATCTCGGTAATCGGCTCGAGCTCGGGGTCGGGTGGAATACTCCAATCGGTCGACACCGGGCCTCCCGCCGAATGGTGGGCGATAGTCAAGGCGTGGGTGCCTCGCAAACCTTGCCATAACTCCTCAGGCTCGTCGTAACGCGGATCGATGGAGCTCAGGAGGGGGCCCTCCTCGCCAAAGAAGAGCACATGCCGATGACCGTAAACCCAGTTGGTCCACTCGTAGCCTAAGAGGGTGATGAAACGCCCAGGATCATGAAACTGTTGCACTAGATTTTGCATCTCTCGCCACGCTTCGGGATGTTGATCCAAGAACAACATTCCCCAATGGTCGTGATCGGTCAGCGAGATGACATCGAGCGCGGCAACATCGCGGGCATAGAGAAACTGCTCTTCGGGGGTCCCCGTGCCATCCGACAGGCCGGAATGATTCTGTAAATCCCCCCACCAGACCCGTGCGATGCGCGACGCAACTTGTAGCGGGTTGCTCACCGCCTCCAACCCTGCCACTGCAGCCCGCAGGCGCACCACTCCAGGTTGTTCGACGCTCAGCTCGACTGTTTTCCTGCCAGAATCGGTAGGCACGAACCGAATCGACGCCGGAGCCTGCACTCCTGGCGCCGGCTCGAGCTGGACTTCACCATCGAAAGGTATACCAGCGTTGCCACGGGCATCGAGCAGCACGACGGTCAGGCGCACCGTCTCCCCGGGTTCCGCCGTCGAAGGCAGAGTCAACATTAGTCGTGCGGCCGGCCCGGGCCCAACCGCAACACTCGGCGACTCGGCAAGAATGCCACGTAGACCGTCGCCATCACCGTCGACCGCGATCCAGAACCTCGACTCGCGTTCGGCAAACCGATCGGCTATCGCCCCTGCCGACCCGGCACCATACACGATACGGACACGCTCCCCAGCAGCCAGGGCACGCCCCCCGACCTTGATGCCCAAGAGTTGCTGATCAAGGGTTCCTGCCGTCAGTTCGACCCCCACAGCCGTGGTCGACACCTCGGTAAAACCCGGCCTCGACGGCACCTCGACTTGTGGTGTCGACCACCCCCAGAACGGCGAAACTTGCAGATAGATCATGCCGCCCAAGGCGACCCCAAACTCGCCAGCCTCGTAGAGTATCGTCCACTGCCCCGGAGACGATACGGTCACCGGCGGTGCCGATTCCAGCCAAGCGCGCCCGCCACCGTCGGCGGGATGGCGTTCGGCGTTTACATCCTGACGCAGTTTTTCGACGAGTTCGGGCCTCGGCTGCCGGCGTGGCTCTTCGGGCTCGCTTACACTCCTCGCAGTCGCACCATGGTCGGGTAGTGATGACTTTTCGCAACCAACCGTGATCAACGTCAGAATGACAGCCAACCACACCGAGGCTTGGGCGCGAGTTTGGTCGTCCCTGCGATCAAGACACATCAGTTGAGCAGTGGGGCTGCGACATCACCCCGCAGCTCGATGCCCATGTCGAGTAGAGCCAGCAACAACTCGTGCCGTCGAGTAACGTCGGGGGCTTCCAGCAAGGCCTGCTTTTCCGCGGGCGGGAACGGTAGCGCCATCGCAATGCTGTTGAGCAGTGCTAGCCCTGACAACTCGCCGAGCCGATCGAGCTCTAGCGGCACATTGTGGGCCTCGGCAAACTGCCGCAGCGCACCCATCAAGATGTCCGGAGTGACGTCTGCCTCTACATCCTCGGTATCGACTTCGAATCGTTCAAAACTTGCCGCAACCCGGCGGTAACCTCGCTCCAAAGGCAGTTCCTCGGCGATAGTAAATCGCCGGACACCGCGCAGCAACATGATGAACCGCCCATCCGGCAAGCGCTCCCAGCGTTCGATCAGGCCAACGCAACCAACCTCGTAAAGCTCTGGATCGTCCAGTTCATCAGGCCCCTCCTCCTCGGAGTATGTCTGGGGCACTTTGCCAAAGGGCTGGATGATGCCGATAGCCCGATCGCCGGCCAAAGCGTCTTCCACCATGTTGCGATAACGCTCCTCGAAAATGTGGAGCGGCAGACGACCTCCGGGCAGCAGCAAGGCACCCGTCAGAGGGAACACCGGAATGATGTCTGGAAGCTCGTCCAACGGGAAGATGCCTCGTTGCTCGATTGCGATTGACAGACGGAGGCGGGCGGGTTCTTACCAGGCCCTACCAGACGGTGACACCTCGGCGCAGCCGTCGACCTGCTAAGGCTCAACTCTAGCAGATCGTCAATCGCGAGCGACGTCGAACGGTGCTCTTTCGAGCTCGGAGAGGATCCGCGTGTTCTCTCGCCAGTCTTTGGAGACACGCACTGTCAAGTCCAGAAAAACCCGGCGCTCCAAGTACTCTTCGAGATCATGACGCGCCGCAGTACCAATCGCTTTGATCTGTTGGCCACCGGCTCCCAAGAGGATCTTCCGCTGGCCAGGTCGCTCGGCGAGAATTGAAGCATAAATTGCCACCAGGCCTGGACCTCGCTCTTCCCAACTGTCGATCACCACCGCCACACTGAATGGCAGCTCATCCCGCGTCCGCTCGAGAACTTTCTCGCGAATCCGTTCCGCGACCAGGAAACGTTCTGGATGGATCGTCAACAATTCGGGATCATAATGTGGCTCGCCGACAGGCAGTAGGCGCCACAAGACCTCGAGGACGCGATCGGTGCCGTCGGCACGGAGTGCGCTGATCGGCACGATCTCGGTGAACCCATGTTCCGCATAGCTTGCAATCCGCGGCAGCAGACGCGGCTTGTCGACCAGGTCCACCTTATTGAGCAACGCTACCTTCGGCGCCTCCGCCTTGGCGATCCATTCGAGCATGAAGGCATCTCCAGCCCCCGGCTTCTGGCTCGCGTCTACCAGCAGGCAGATGACGTCGGCATCGTTGAGCGCCTGTTGAGCCGCCTTGACCATGTTCCGGTTCATCCGATGCTGGGGGCGATGAACCCCTGGGGTGTCGTAGAAGATCATCTGCCCTTCAGCCTCGCTCAAGATCCCGACCAGCCGATGACGGGTAGTCTGGGGTTTGTTCGAGACGATCGCCACTTTCTCCTGCAGTAGGAGATTCATCAATGTTGATTTGCCGGCGTTGGGCCGCCCCACCAGGGCGACAGTCCCCGCTTTGTAGACACGCTCCGACTCCATCTCAAGTCTCCTTCGCCACGGCACCGATCTCGTGCCGGACTTTGACGATCATGATGCGACGTTCGTCCGCTTCCTCTATCTCGAAACAGAGTCCATGACTCTCCACCTCGGCTCCAGGTTTGGGCACATATCCGAGCTCACCACAAATCAGGCCGGATACCGTCTCGTAAGGCAGGTCGTCGAAGTCCAACTCGAAAATCTCCCCCAAGTCTTCCAGCGGGGTGCGCCCCCGCACACGCCAACTATCCTCGTCGATCCGGACTTGGTGCCGCCTCGGTCGTTCGTGTTCATCAGCAATCTCACCAACAATCTCCTCGACCAAGTCTTCCATCGTCACCAAACCGGCGACTCCGCCATATTCGTCGATCACAATCGCCATCTGCTGCTGCAGCTTCTGCAACTCTTCGAGCAAATCACGCAGTGGCTTCGTCTCAGGCACATAATGCGGCGTATTGGCCAAGGTTGCGGCATCTGTGTCGACCTCGTTGTGGATCGCTTCGAACAGGTCACGGATATGCAAAATACCGACGATCTGATCAATCGAATGGCCATGTACCGGCAAACGGGCATGTTTCCATTCCAGAAACGCTCGTGCGAGCTCTTCTAGGCTGGCCTCCGACGCGACACTTTTGATCTCGACCCTGGGAGTCATCACACTCCGCACTTGGCTATCGCCGAAGTCGACGATACTACGAACCCACTCCTCCTCTTCGGGCTCGAGGATCCCCTCCCGCCGCCCGACATCAATGAATGCATCGATCTCTTCTTCGGACGCCTCGTCGTCGTCTTCTTCTTCGTTGGTCTCGGCTTCCGGAACAAAGTACTGCAACACCCAAAGCAGTGGGCGAGTAACCGCGTGGACGAACCGCATTGGCAAGGTGAGGGCTCTTAGCGCGGACTCAGCATGCAACTCGACCAAACGTCGGCTGACCCATTCGGTGACCAGCGTCAGGAGCGCCACGGCCAACAACGCCACCCACCAGGCTCCGGCAATGTATTGACTGAGGAAGATCCACAGAGCCATCACCACCAATAAGGGCATCCCGTGCGCCACCGTGGTGACCAGAAACCGGAAGCCATCGAACCGTGCAGGTTGGTCGTAGAGTCGCCGCAGCCCTCCCCCCGCTTCTTCAGCCCAATGCCGCAGCCGGATCAGGCCGCTGCGCTCGAGCAATGCCGAAAGCACCGCAAACAAGATCGACAGCGGAACCGCGAGCAATAGAACCCAACCTCCCAACACTGCGGGAGCCGACATCTCAATCATGATGGATATACCGTAATCTCAGGCGCCGTTCTAGAGAATCCATGGCACCGTTATCTGTCTCGTGATCGTAGCCGAGGCAGTGCAAAACGCCGTGTAACATCAGGATCTGCAACTCGGTTTGTACGCTGTGCCCTTGCTGTCCAGCTTGGCGACGGGCCACCGGCACCGAGATCACGACATCACCGAGGTGAGGCGCACCAGGCCTAGACATAGCTGTTGGCGCAACAGGTCCGGGCACACCGGCCTCAGGCTTGACCGAAGGTTCCCAATCACCTGGGAATGTCAGTACGTCCGTCGACTTGTCGAGGTCTCGATAGGTGCCGTTGAGTCGACGCATTTCACGATCGCTGACAAAACGCACCGTGAACGTCAACGCAGCCGGTGCCTGGTCCGCAACCAGACGCTCGATCCATGGCCGCAGTAAACGCGCACCAGACTCCCGATATCGGCAAGGGTTCTGGAGGGTAATCTCGCACCGCTGATCGATCTTGTGATCGGAAGGCGATGCGCTGGGTTTGGCAGGTTCGCTATTCAAGGTAGTTCGTACAGGAAGCCCTCTTCGAAGAGTATCATGTCCAGGCTTCTATCCAGAGTTCAGCTGATCTTGCGCACTCGCTCCGAGGTTTCTGTTGCGGAGGTCGATGAAGATGCGGCGGACTCTACCTCAGCTGCCTGTTTTGCGGCAGATTTTGTTTCATCGGGCTCGCCGGTCCCAGACTCTGCTGCGACAGCAGCTGCCTCACTAGCGGCGGCGGCGGTCGCGGCGGCGGCGGTCGCGGCGGAGATCTTACCCGAGCTGGTCAACGCAGACATTTCGCCGGACGGTCCCGAGTTGCGCTTTCGATTCCGCTCCTCTCCGCGAGGAGCACGCTTGAAATCGAAACCAGGATAGTCGACACGACGATGGTAGATGTTGGTTAGGACCCGCAGGAAAGCCTCTTCGACTTTGCGCAGATCGCTCAATGTCAGATCGGTCTCATCGAGCTGTCCATCGTGCAGACAGTCGTCGATCAACGTTTGCAACAGCGTACGAATCTGTTGTCGGCCGGGATTGACTAATGTCCGACTGGCAGCCTCGACGGCATCGGCCAACATCAAAACACCCATTTCTTTCGACTGGGGCTTGGTTCCGGGGTAACGGAACTCTTCTTCACGGACTTCCTTGGTGCAGGGATCGCAGCGTTCCTTCGCCCGGTTGTAGAAGAACTTGATCAGCCGAGTGCCATGATGTTGTTCGATGGCATCCATGATCGGTTGCGGCAGATTGAGCTTGTAGGCTAACTCGAGCCCTTCCTTGACGTGGTTGATCAGAATCAACGCACTCATCGACGGCTGAATTTTGTCGTGCGGGTTCTGGCCAGGTATCTGATTCTCGATGAAGTATCGTGGCCGGAAGATCTTGCCGATGTCATGGTAGAGCGCGCCGGTGTGAATCAGCACCGAGTCGGCATCGATCGCCTCACATCCAGACTTGGCAAGATTTGCTACCGCCAAAGAGTGCTGGAATGTGCCTGGGGCCTCGAACGCCAAGCGTCGCAAAATCGGCAGATTGGGGTTGCCAAGCTCGATCAACTTGATCGAAGTGGTGATCTGAAATAGACCCTCGAGGATCGGCACGGAGAAGCTAGCAACGGCCGCCGCCAACAATCCACCGGTGAATCCACAGACCAGATCGAAGCCAAGCTGTGGCAGCCCGCCGGCGACCTCACCACTCAGGGCTTTGAGGGCCAACAGTGCCGAAACGTTGACCAAACCGACAACAACTCCGGCTCGCGTCATCGCCGAACGCTGTTTGAACTGCTGATGATCAAGCACGAAGACTGCCGCCAATGATCCCGCCAGCGAGTAGACCGTCGCCACCCACATGTCGAGACCTGTCACGATGTGTCCAGCCAGCAACGAGAACACCAACGACAGCACCAGAGCAGTATTCCGACCGTAGAGCAATACTGCGAGCAGCGCCAACGTTGCCATCGGCGCAGCGAACGTATAACTCTCGATCGAGCCATAAGGCTCGCTGGTGATCGACTTGGCGAGGGCCGACGCGATGAAAAAAGCGAAACGGGTGCCCAGGATGTGAATCATCAAGAGAATGAGACATTCACTCAGCATCCGTTCGCGACTTCGATCGCGACGCTTCTCCAGACCACACATCAGCCAGACGAGCAGCGCGGAGGCAGCGAGCAGGAAGACGATCCCCAAACCTGTCAGAAGCAAGCGGCCGGAGTCTCGATCGCCCGCCATTTGGGCAACTGCCTGGGCGGTAACCTCGTCAACCTTGCCTCCTTTACGGACAATCACCTCACCCTTGCGGATGTTGTGAGCTACCGTACCCACTGATTCAGCACCCTCGTTCTTGAGCTCCAAGGTTGCACTCGAGTTGAGTGTCAAGTTCGGCGAGACATTGGCCATCACCAACTCGACGAAGGTTTTGCGATGCCGTTTCTTGACCGCATCCCAACTCAACACATCGAGCTCGACAACCTGAGCCACCTGTTCGGGGTAGTCCAGATAGCCATAGAGATCCAATTGAGTTTTGCGATAGCCCGAGGGCAATTCCTGGACGGTGATACCGTGCACACGATGCTCCAGCAGTAGCTCTTTGGCGCTGACAACACCTTGGCGAAAGACGCGGTTGAGCACCCCCGCGACGCGATCCTCCAGTTCGGTCGAGAATTCACGAGAGCGCAACAATTCGACCTGGGCCGATGTCACCCGAAAGGTGCTGGCTTCGCCCAAGCGAGCGAGGAGATCAGCACCGGGGCTCACCGGCTCCTCTCCCCCCACCGGTGGCAGACCGGTTGGCGGTGAGGACTGTTCCGCCGCTGGCGGACCATCGCCTACCTCTTCACCTTCCAACATCTCGAGCGGTACCAAGGCCGAGCGCCCGGCTTCGAACAACTGGGCTAGCTGCCGTCGGGCGTCAGCACCGATCGCACGATCGAAATCGTAGACCGGCAAAACGTCCTCGCGAGCGCGCTCTTGAAGGGCTCGCGTGGCCGACTCGTTGGTCACCGAAATCGCCTCGTCCGCGATATAGGTCCGGTCAGCAATCGAGCCAGCCTCGACAGGTGCCACGAAGAAAACCCGGCGTGGTAACAAACACCAGGTCGCGATCAGCAAAAAAAGCAAAATCCACAGCGGGCTGCGTTCCAGCAGCTTACGCCATGAGTTTCGGAGGTCGTACTGAAGCCGAGGCAGCCCCTTCTCGGGAGGCCGGCGCAAGACTGCGCTGCGGGCACCCCGTCGGCCAGGATTCTGAATCTGGGACTTACTGTTCCCCATCAATCAGGCCTCATCGACCAGGCCCCACCCACCAAGTCAGGCCCTATCAAATCAGGCTCCAGCCATTCACCTTCTGAACGTCCCTCAAATTTCGAGTCCCCGCAGGTCGATCCGTATCGGTACCTCAACGCACGTTGTGATGGTCGACACAGACTGCCTACCTTACACCACGGCCGGGCGAGAGCCGGCTACGCTTTCGCGGGGCGGCTCGGCCAGTAATTTTTCGTGTTTCTCATAAGCGGCGACAACCTTCTGTACGATCGGGTGGCGTACCACGTCTCGACGGTCGAAATGCGCAAAGCAGATCCCTTCGACATCCTTCAACACAACCTGAGCTTCCCGCAAGCCTGAAGCTTGAAACGATGGCAGGTCCACTTGCGTGATATCGCCATTGACCACGGCCTTCGAGCCAAAGCCGATGCGGGTCAGAAACATCTTCATCTGTTCCGACGTGGTGTTCTGCGCTTCGTCGAGAATCACGAAGCTCTCGTTGAGCGTACGGCCGCGCATAAACGCAATCGGTGCTACTTCGATGATGCCACGTTCGAGCAACGCACCTACCTTATCGTATCCCAATAGGTCGTAGAGTGAATCATAAAGCGGGCGTAGATAGGGATTGACTTTCTCCGCCAGATCTCCGGGCAGGAATCCGAGCTTTTCGCCAGCCTCGACCGCTGGCCGCGCCAAGACGATACGCCGTACTTTTTTCTCCTTCAATGCGGCCGCCGCCATCGCCACTGCCAGGAAGGTTTTGCCCGTGCCGGCCGGGCCGATCGAAACCACGATATCGTGGTCCAGCATCGCCTTCATGTAGAGGTACTGGTTGAGACTGCGCGGTGAGATCAACTGCCGCACCGCACTCAACAACTGGTCGGTGGGCTGAAAGAACTCGGTCAATGAGATCTCGGGAGCCTGTTCGACCACTCGAATCGCGGTTCGGATATCTTCCGTACGGAAGCGGTAGCCTCTACTACCAAGCGTCGACAGCTCGGTCATCAAGTGTTGCACCAGCTCCACTCGCTCGGCGTCACCATCGATTGCGAGCTCGTTGCCGCGCGCCGAAAGCTGGACATCGAAGGCTCGCTCGATGAGCTTCAAGTGTTGGTCATGGGCACCAAACAGGGACTCGAGTCCCTTTTCGGCCAAAGTCAATCGCGCCATTAATATGCTCGCTTGAAGGGGTAGTGCAGATACTCTGCGGAGGGGCGCCAAGCCGATCGAGGCTTGACCGTTTACTGGACGGTGGAGATTGCCAAGCTGGGAGTTGATTTCAGGGTTTCACTGTAACAAAGGCAACACTGTAACAAAGCCAGCACTGTAACAAAGCCAACACTGAAGCAAAGCCAACACTGTAACAAAGCCAACACTACAGCATAGCCAACACTACAGCATAGCCAACTCTACGTCGCAGCACGGCCACCGCTTCGTTACGAAGCCGACTCTCTTCACACGCTGGACCTCACGCCCCAGGCGAGACTTCGGAAATCTGCCGCCGGACGGTCTCGATGTGGTGAAGATCGTGGAAGTGGGTGAAGTACAGCATCTCCCGGACAGTGAGTTTGCCGAGCAGCGGATGCGGCAGGCGAACTTTGTCGAGCGCGTCTTCGCCCCATGATTCGAGTCCGCGCACCAGCTCCTGCCCCGCCGCCTGCCATCCCGTCAGGGCGCGAGCTCGGACCCTGACCGCCTCTTCATTGTCGGCCGGTTCGAGGTGTGAAGGGACATAGGGTCCGGTCGCAACACCGCCACTCGCTAAGCGTTCGTGATAGTCGGCCCGAACCTCACGGTAGGTTCGTGAGCCTCGGCGAGATGTCCCAAAACGCACCTTCAAGAGTAGTTTGGGCAGTTTCAGTGCAGCTGCCACCGCCTTGACCGACTTGACGAGATGGATCACATTCTCCGCTGGTGACCACACTCCATCGGCCGGGCGGCGGAAGAATGCTTCCTGCGAAAGGCCGCCAAAAAGCTCTGCTGAGTCACTGTGGACGGTATCGAACGCGCGACGCAACTCGTCGAGGAACTGTGGTTCGTCGAAGGACTGTGGTTCGTCGAAGGACTGTGGATCGTCGAGGGACGGTGGCCCTTGCAGAGACGGCGGCTCGTGGAATCTCTCTTTGGTCATTATCGCTTGGGATACTCATAGAAGCCATGTCCGCTCTTGCGCCCCAGACGGCCAGCCAACACCATTTGCTTGAGTAGCGGCGGCGGTGCAAAACGCTTCTCCCGATACTCATCGAACATGATGTCGGCGATGTAGAGAGTGGTGTCGAGCCCGACAAAATCCAGCAGAGTAAACGGGCCCATCGGATAGCCGCAACCGAGTTGCATTCCCTTGTCGATGTCCTCGATCGAACCCACCCCCTCTTCGTAGGCGCGAATTGCGTCGAGTAAGTACGGCACCAGCAGCCGGTTGACGATAAAACCAGAGTTGTCGCGACAGGCGACCGGCTCTTTGCCCAATCCACGCACAAAGGCGGTCGCACGTTCTACGGTCTCGTCGGAAGTCACCAAGGTACGCACCACTTCCACCAATTTCATCATCGGCACCGGATTGAAGAAGTGCAGGCCGACAAAACGCTCTGGACGGTGCGTCGACATCGCGATCTCAGTGATCGTCAACGAAGACGTATTACTGGCAAAAATTGCCGTTTTCTTGGCAGTTTCGTCGAGAGCTTCGAAGGTCTGGCGTTTGGCGTCGACGTTCTCGACAATAGCCTCAATGATCAGGTCGCAGTCCGCCAGATGTTCGAGTTCGACGACACCTTCGATGCGGTCGAGAATATTGGAACGTTCACCGTCTTCCAGGCGCCCCTTACTGACCGCTTTGGACAAGGAAGTCTCGATCCGCTGACGTCCCTTGTTCAAGAGCTCTTCGGAAACCTCACGCACAACCGTCGCGTATCCGGCTCGGGCCGCAACTTCGGCAATCCCAGCACCCATCAGTCCACAACCCAAGACTCCAACTTTCTTGACCTTCATCCCTGCTCTCCTGTTACTTTTGAGACGGTGGAAGTTGATCCTACCAAGTCCCCGGCCGGCTTCAGGCCGCAGACGCTTCGATCACGATTTCATGTTCCGATGACGCCAAACGCCGCAATCTGATCCGCACTGCACCAGGCCAAGTGGCGCTGTCTTGCTGAGCTGTCAAACGTTCCGCCCATTCGATTGCCTTGATGCCATCGCCAGCCAGCATTTCGTCGAGCCCGAGTCCGTCGATCTCCTCACCTTCCAGTCGGTAGAGGTCGACGTGGACCAACCGCCCTTGTTCACCCTGGTGCTCGTGGATCAGGTTGTAGGTCGGCGATTGAATCTGACGGCGATCGATTCCCAAACCACGACCGATGCCGCGCACCAACACAGTTTTGCCGCTCCCCAAATTGCCCTCCAGGAGAATCACCGCATCTCGCCCCAAACTCGCGACCAGCTCTTCTCCGAGGCGTTCGGTCTCGCGCTCGCTGTGGCTAATGACACGGCGTGTCGATGGTGCGGAGTTGCTCATTTGGCCTCCCTCATGCGTTACGTAAGCGATCGAAGGCGCGCGGCATAGCGTCGATCAAGTCACTTGCTGCCAAGGCTTCGGGGGCCCCACTCTCGATAACTAGATCACCCGCCAAGCCGTGGAGGAAAACCGCCAGCTGACTGGCGATCAAGGCCTCGTAGCCTTGGGCTAGCAAAGCAGCCAGCAATCCGGTCAACACATCGCCGCTACCGCCGGTCGCCATGCCCGGGTTTCCAGTCGGATTGACGTAAACCTCGCCGTCCGGATCGGCGATGAGTGTGCGATGCCCTTTGAGGATGACAATTGCATCCGAAAGTTCAGCCGCACGCCGCGCTGCAGCGAGTCGATCCGCTTGGATCTCGGCCGTTGGCACGCCTAATAAACGTCCCATCTCGCCGGGGTGAGGCGTCAAGACGGTCTCCGCGGTGCGGGCTCGGAGGTCACCCAGACTTTCGCCCAACGCGTTCAACCCATCGGCGTCGATAACCAAAGGACTCTCGATCTCGCGCACCAGCCGCCCGACGAAGCGCACCGTCTCTTCATCGAGCCCCATCCCCGGGCCGATCGCGACCGAACGTTTGCCGGTTGCTGCTAGAAGTGCAGCTCTCAGGTCGCCGGACGGCAGGCTAATCGTCATCGACTCGAGTGAACCAGCATCTACCGTTGGCATAATCCCGGCCGGAACTCCCACAGTCACCAAGCCGGCCCCGCCACGGACCGCCGCACGGGCCGCCAGCACCATCGCCCCGGATTTCCCTGGCGAACCACCGATCAGCAGGGTGTGGCCAAAATCGCCCTTGTGGGTTGCCGCCGCACGCGGCAGCAGGCACGCGGCCAACTCCCCGCGATCCAACAAATGGAGAGCCCCCGGGGCTTCTTCGACCAGGTAGGACGGAATTCCCAAATCCGTCACGACAACCCGTCCGACCATGTCCGAAGCCGGTGCAAAAATGTGCGCTCGTTTCGGCGCGGCGAAAGTCACAGTCACCGACGCAGGCAGCACCGCCCCAGGAATCGCTCCTCGGCTGGCATCGAGACCGCTCGGCAGATCTACGGCGAGGACCGGTGTACTGACGGTTTCCAGGTGCTGCACCAACTCGGCATAGTGGCCTTCCAATGCCCTACTCAGCCCGGTACCGAAGAGGGCGTCGACGATCAAGTCACAATCACGAGCTGCTTCGATCGCGGCAACTAGGTCGGTTTTTGGTGTCAGGTGCTCTACCAGCTTGCCGGAACGTTCCAAAATCTCGAGCTGCGTCGCAGCATCGCCGCGCAAGACCGACCCGTCAGCCGGCGACGTACGAGCAACCAAGAAGGACCGCAGGCGATAGCCTCGGGCGTCGAGGTGGCGAGCAACCGCCAACCCATCACCGCCGTTGTTGCCGGGACCACAGAAGATCGCCACCGACTCAGCCTGTGGGAAATACTCCGCGATGGCATCCACCACACCGATTGCAGCGTTCTCCATCAGCACCATTCCCGGAATCCCAACCTCTTCGATCGCTCGCCGATCCACCGCTTGCATCTCCGACGCCGCCAAAATCCTCATGGTGCTCCCCCAGAACTCAACAGCCACCCCCAGTCGGTCAATAGTGCCCGGGTCCGTGGACAATCACCCTTGGTTAAGCTCAACCTCGCCGCCAACTGCCGCAAGTCGGCGGCAAAATCGATGTCGTGTCCAGTCGGTAACAACGCAACCTCGAAACCGAGCTCCCGACACCGTTCTAGGCTGGCGTCTAGAACCGCCGAGGTACTCCAGGGAATTCCAGCAAACAACTCCGGTCTTACCGCTTCACGCCGCAAGCCAACAAAATAGTAGCCGCCATCGACAGTCGGACCGAAGACCACATCCGCTCCCCTCTCGAGTTGCTGAAACGCGTCTTCGACCGCTGTCGCCTCGAGCTCGGGATGGTCGCTGCCCACTGCACCGACCGCGGCGAACTCCTCGGCCGCCATCGCCAAACCCGCAGTCAGCCGGTCTCCGAGATCACCCGCTGATTGAACCACATGGTTGCCGCCGGGTGGCACCAAGCCGTATGGGATGGCTTCGCCGTCCGACAGCGCCCATGCGGTCCACAAATGAAAATCTCCCGGCTCCAACCGCTCACTCAGATCACCCAGCAAGGCGGCATGGATCGCCGCGGCCTGCTGCGCGGTCAACTCCCCGATCAATCGAGTCTTGACCCGCCCCGGATTGGCTGGCTTGGTAAACAGCAGCACACAACGCTGAGAGGAGTGCTCACTCTTCGCCATGACGAGTCCACCCACAACAGCCGGACGGTTTCTTAATGTGGATTGCAAACATTATCGACCATAGTCGCAGCAAGCCGTTACGTAACACTCATCAAGGGAATGTCCCAACCATCAAGTAGGAGGAGCAGCATGGTCCGATGGGAGTACAAGATCATCAACATCCGAAGTGAGAACTATCGACTCGATCCCGCAGTCAGTCCAGAACTCAACAGCCTAGGCCAAGTTGGCTGGGAGCTTGTCGGTTTGACTTCGGTCAACTTCAAGAGTGGTGCAACCGACAACATCGCCATGGTGTTCAAGCGCCCGGTCGACGCATGAACCTGGGATCTAACTAACGCCGTCGACGGACGGCGACCCAAGCCGCGAAAGCAAGACCCGTCGCGAAGGCCATCGTAGGCAACGCCCAGGTCTTGGCTTTCGGGGCCCAGCCGATCTCACGATCGATGGATTGACGCAAATCGTTGAATCGTGCCTCGAGCTCTTGGCGTCGTCTCGTCAGGAGCTCAGTCGCTTGATTCGAGGGTTTCATTGGTCTCTCCTTCGGTAATCTCGCCGTCACTCAGAATTCGCTCGTTCCACCAGGCACGATGATCAGTGACCTGGTTTCGAATAGTCGCAACCGGACTTTCGAAACGATGTTTCATCAGGTATTGCGCGATCCCACCCAACACCCCGATGACCAAGACGACGACCCCTGTGACGGTTAGCGCCGAGCCCCAGAGTGGCCAGCCCAGCGCCTCGTAGAGGGCGGCCGTCAAGACAATGATCAACAGCGTCGGTAGACAGATCAGACCAAGATAAGCAGCCGCGGCGACCAACGCCGCTACTTTGCCGAGCTCTTTGCCTGACCGTGCCCAGGTTTCGGTGATGATGGCCAATTCGGCCTGCACCACCCCGATTAGCGACTCACCAAGGGCGCGAAACGTCTCTCGCCAACTCTCCTGCCGACTACCCATTATCTTGGTTTCTCCTGGCCGATTTACGGTGCCAACTAACGGCTACGATTGACGCTGCCTATGTGCACGCCACGAGTGGCAAAGCCGTTGACCGCGCCGATCTCATCACGCACACCAACCGCAACCACTTGCCGACCGGATCGCATGAGAAGCTTCATACTGTACTGATACTTCTGCTCCTGGGCACGCTCGAACTCTGCCTGTGGAATGTCGATCGGCACCGGGATATCTTGAATCGGTGCCAGGCCCCCTTCAGAGTCTTTAGCCCCAATGAAGAGACGGATACGACCGCGCTGCATCGCTTCTTGCGGAATGAAACTCAACTTGCCGATCGGAATCCGCACCTTGACCTCAACCAGGTAACGATCTTTCGACTTGGTGCTCTCTTGCCCGATATCGATCTCAACATCGAGGGGATTGGACTGGAAGCCATAGTGGAGCGCCGCCAAGGTGCCCTCTGACATACGGGTCGACACCGGCTTGTCACGATAGCCATCCCGGGTTCGCACCACTAATCCCTTGCGTCCTTTGACCTTGACTTGGAACCGATGGTAGCGGCCAGACTCGGAGGCCGCCGGGCTGAAGCCCAGGGAATAGTAGGTGTCGAAGTCCTCGGCGACACGGTTGAGCAGCGGCTCATAATTGTTGGTGTTGAGCAACACCATACCGCCGGTCTCGCTCGCCATCATCCGCAACGAACTCTGGATGTTGCTGAAGTGCACCTGGTCGATCTTGGACCCACCACCGATGGTGTTGTTGGAGGCATCGAGGTAACTGTAGGTCCGGAGCCCCGAAGCATCGATGGTGTAGAACGTCACGCGATGGGTGTTCGCCCGCGAGGTCAACTCCTGAAATTGGCGCGACATGTCGTAGCGCAAACCATCCATCAACACGTTGTCGCTGCTGTCGGTGAAGCGATCGTACATGGCGTGGAAGATGTCGTC
>JAJCXO010000156.1 GCA_029263395.1 Acidobacteriota bacterium
GCCACGGCTGGCGCCAGCGCCAACTCCGGCCTCACCCAGGTGCGTTACCGCTGGAACGCCGCCCTCAACGGCACCTGCACCAACGGCACGGTCACTTCGTCGGGCACCACCTTGACCGCTCCAGCTGGTGACAACACCCTCTACCTGTGTGCCAAAGACAACACCGGACGGGTCGGCCAGTGGAACGGCACCTACCGGGTCGACTCGGGAGCACCCACGCAACCTGGGCCGACCACCGTCAGCTGCGCCTACGCTCCGTCCGGCGATTGCTGGGTCACCGGCAACTTCAATGCCAGTGTCACCCCAGCTTCCGACCCGTCGGGCATCGATGGCTATCAGATCTGCCGCAGCCAGGACTCCCTCGGTGGTTTTGCTGGATGTGACGTCAACCTCACCCTCGATGGCGGTACCTCGATCAACGTCAGCGGCAACCACCTGGCCAGCGATGGCTTCCGTCGTGCCTACTATTTCCGCGCCAAAGACAACACCGGCAACTGGGGGCCTTGGAACACGCCCCGTTACGTGCGCGTCGATCGCCACAACCCGACGGTCAGCGCCAACAACGCCTCCCCCGAGTGGTTCGAGAGTCGCACCGCAACGATCACAGCGGCCGACACTGCGACCGGCGCCAGCGCCAACTCCGGTCTCGTCGATGTCCGTTACCGTTGGAATGCAGCGCTCAACGGCGCCTGCACCAACGGCACTGCCACCTCTCAGGGAGCCACCTTGACAGTGCCCGAGGGCGACAACGTGCTCTACCTCTGCGCCAGAGACAACACCGGGCGGGTGGGCGCTTGGAACGGCATCTATCGGGTCGACGCCGGAGCACCCACCCAACCCGGGCCGACTACCGTCAACTGCGCCCTCACCGCTCCTGGCGATTGCTGGGTGACCGGTGACTTCGTCGCCAGTGTCACTCCCGCCAACGACGGCGGTTCCGGGGTCGCTGGCTATCAAATCTGCCGCAGCCAAGACTCCACGGGCGGCTGGGAAGGATGTGATGTCAACCTCAGCCTGAACGGCGGGCCCTCGATTACGGTCAGCGGCAACCACCTGCCGACCGACGGCTTCCGGCGTGCCTTTTACTTCCGGGCCAAGGACAATAACGGCAACTGGGGACCGTGGAACATACCGCGTTATGTGCGGATCGACCGCCACTCACCAACAGTGAGCGCAACCAACGCCTCCAGCAACTGGTTCACCAGCCGTGCGGCGACCCTGACCGCCGACGACGCGGTCGGTGGTGCGGCGGTCAACACCGGTCTGGCTGAGATTCGCTACCGCTGGAATACGGCGCTCAACGGCGCCTGCACCAACGGCACCGTCGTCACCTCGGGCACCACCCTGAGTGCCTCCGAGGGTGACAACACCCTTTACCTGTGTGCTCGCGACAACGCTGGTCGGGTCACACAGTGGAACGGCCAATATCGGGTTGACACCATCGCTCCGACCCGTGACTCGGTCACGGTGTCGTCTCCAGCTTGGTCGATCGCCGATGGCAGCACCTATGACATCGTGGTCAAGGCCACTGATGTCGGCAGTGGGATTCGCGAGCTGCGAGCCCTGATCAACCACCAGGGCGGAAACGCTGCGAACCCACGCGGCAACTTCTCCTG
Organism: Acidobacteriota bacterium; assembly: GCA_029263395.1. Classification (GTDB taxonomy): domain Bacteria; phylum Acidobacteriota; class Thermoanaerobaculia; order Multivoradales; family J023; genus JAAELT01. The sequence continues at coordinate 1,617 of JAJCXO010000156.1, forward strand.
GCGACACGACTCACTGTCTTATCTCTGGACAGCCGACCAAGTGCCGTGCACCGGGGGCGGCTTCGCCTCGAAACATCCAACCAACTTCAACCCAGGCACGATCAATCTGGTGGGTTGTACGACGTCCCTCGCCGGAAGTCAACGCACCGTGACGTTCACCGTCCGACCGAACTCGACCTTCGGCGAGTTCGGCCCGATCAACGACATCGCGTCGTGGGCTCGAGACTTCAGCCTCAATGCCTTGGGTTGGGCCAACTGGGACCTGAACTTCAGTTCCTTCATCAACACCACTCCGCCGAGGCTGGTGGTGTCGAGCCCACCCAATGGACCGTTGCCACACAACGGCCTGGTGTCGTGGGGAGAGGTCCAACCCAATAGCGGTAGCGGCAATCTCATCCCCAGGACCTTGCGGGTCAAGAACGGTGGCGCCACCGGTGCCTCCAATCTGCTTTTGGTGCACTCGCCGACCAACGTCGAAATCCAAAACACCCAAGGTAACGCCTTCTCATGGACCGGCACCTTGGATTCGCCCTTGACTCCGGATCAGCACGACGACTTCACCGTGCGCATGAATACCTCGCAGGCGGGCACCTTCAAAGCCGTCTTGAAGATCTGGCACAACGACTTCGTACGACCTGTGCCGCTTCGTATCCAACTCGAAGGCACGGTGGAGGCGCCAGAGCCGACCGTCACAAGTGTCGAGCGGTCTCCCGTGCGACACGGGCAGCAGAAGATCATCATCGTACGGGGCACCAACCTGCACAACGCATCGGTCCACATCGGTACCGAAGCTCCAGAAGAAGGTCAGCCACCACCGCAGCGGGTTTATCCAACCGCTGAGCTGGTGACCATCAACTCGGCAGGCACGCGCCTGGAAGCCCGGATCGATGCAAGGGCAGCCGGCATTGATGGCTTCTACAACCTCGGCATAGAGACCTCCGGCGGTGTGGCTGGTGCCCAATTTCGGGTGGTGCCACCTAACCCGGTTGTCGACGTGTTCACTCCGTCACAAACCGTCCAGGGCAATATCCATGTGTTGACCCTCAACGGCGTCAACCTGCAAGGGGCCAACGTGGTGCCGATGAATCCGGCGGTTAAGGTCCTCGACCTCGACAACTCGGACGACACCAGCCTGATGGGGTTGCTCTACGTCGATAGTGGTGGCCCGGTCGGACCGACAGAGATCATGATCGAAGGTATCGGTGGCGACACTCAGCTGCCGATCACCATCGTGCCGGATCTCAGCAAGGTGACAAAACAAACCAGAACGATGGACATCCCGGGCCGGTCAGACAATCCCGAAGTGCCCAACGTCCTGCTGCAGGAACCCACCTTCCTGATCGGCGACAGCAATCTCTTGCCACCTGGTAGTCGACTGAGGCAAGCCGACGAAATCGATGACAAGAGTCATGATCACGAGACCCTCGACGCCGGTGAAGACAAGATGTTCTGTTTCACCTTCAGCGCCCGCTCACGGCGTAGTTTCTCTGCCATCCTGTTATCGCTGTCGGATCAGTTCGGCAACCCGATCACACGAGCGACTCTCAATCAGCTCGCTCCCGGAAGCCGGCTGAATTTCAACTCTCTGACGTTGGCGGTCTCAGGCTTTATGGAAGTCGAATTCCTATTCCGGATCTGCAATGGCCACATCACGGATCTCTACTTCTGCTTCCGCGGCAGTATCACCTTCATGGTGCCCTTCGTTGGCGGTCAGAACTTCAGCTTCAGCATCTGCGCGGGCCAACCCGGAGGGTGGCTCAATCTCAGTGCCAACGGCTTCATCACCAACCACAATTGGAGTAGCAACAGCGGCTGTGCCTCGGTGACCGATAACAACCCAACCTCTCAATCAGGGTCGCGATCGGGAGAGATCTCAGTCGATTGTTGTGGCCAGTCAGAAATCCGCCTGCAGACCAGTGGTGTTGTGTTTGATCAAACCTTCAACGTCGAAGGTCCGGTAGCCACCATCAGCCCATACTGCCCGGCAACCGACAACAACAACTTTCACGCTGTGATCCGGGCATTCATCCCAGCCAACTACGTGACATCACCCAACCCCTTGGATATCTGCCGACAGTTCATTCCGCCGAGCACCTTCATCACCAAGGACCGGATCTTCGCCGGTGACGATCGCGGGTTCGACCCCAACCCGGAGCGCAAGAACTTGCCACCCTTGGATCCCAAGACCTATCGCATGCAGCAAGAGATCACCATGATCCCCGACGAAAGTCGCAGCAGCCAGGGGTACTTGTCAGGAACGCACTTCGCGGGTGCAGGTGAAACCCTCACCTACACCGAGGCGACCATCGCAGACGGCATCCTGACACCTGCGGACTTTGACTGGCCCAATCTGCACGATTGCATCAAGTTCGAAGACTGGGCAGTCGCGACTCTGGATCGGAGCTTCGAGGTCCAACGCCTGACACCGAACAAAGTGAAGGGTACCTACACAGCGGCTGGCGCCGACCCGCTGTCGGCCTTCTCGCCGAATATCAACTGGACCTTCGAAATCACTCTCGAAAAACCCAATCCACAAACGGTGGCGTGGACCGTTCACGCTCGCCACGACTGTATGCCAGCCTACGAGATCTACATCAACGATCAATTGGTCTACAGCTTCATGCCCGATGGCATCAACGGCAACACCATCAACGAATCCGAATTCCTCTTCTGTCTACCGCCACCGCTCAACGTGGACCGAGTGGAATCCGGTGTGTTCGAATTTTGATTTCGAGGAGACAGCCATGAAACCCATCGCATCGATCAAGAAAGGTAAGTCCAACATGAACCTCTGTTTCCGCGCGCTGAGCCTTGTCGTCGGTGTCGCCTACTTGTCATTGCCGGTCGCCGGCAACGAGGCAACCGCGGCTGACACTGGTGCTCCTTTGACCGCCAAGACCGCCTTGCTGGCACTCGAAAGCCCTCTTCCAGAGGAGCGCATCGAGGCCGCCAGACAATTATCCAAGCTCGCTGTCGATGTTTGGACGAGCGACTTCGACCATGTCATGCCGGTCATTCTCACCGCCCTGGATGATCCTGAAGGCGAGGTTCGTGCGATGGCGGCGGTCAGCCTCTTCCAGGCTACCTGGGTCGTCTGGGGGGATCTCGAGGTCAGCCCGGAGCAGGAAGCAAACCTGGCGGACGCATCTCCCAAGCTGCGTCATGTCTACCCGGAGATCCTGGCGCGCCTGGAGGATCCCAACGCGACGGTCCGTGAGTATTTGCTACGGGCGCTGGGTACCTGGATGCCTCAGATTCCCGAAGGCTTGACCCCCAGCGTGCTCGAACGGGTCGAAGACTCCTCGACCCAGGTTGCCGGCCTGGCCCTTAAGATCCTGGGCCGCGCTGGGGACCGCTCGCCCGAGGTTGCTGACAAGATTGTCCAGGTGCTCGATGACCGCCCCGACTTGCGGGCAACTGCGGCCGCCGTCCTCGGCGAGCTCTATTCCGACTTGTCGTCCCTGGAAAAAGCTGATGGGCTCCTCCCGAGCCATGTCACGACCGCTCTCATGACCGCAGCCAACGACGCTGACGAAGTCACTCAATTGTCAGCCTTGCGCGCACTGAGCCGCATCGGTCTGAACTCGGAGGAGGCTCGTAGCCACCTCACTCGGCTAGCCGAGGACGCTAGCGAGGAAGAACGTGTTCGCAAGGCTGCCGAGATCACCCTCGCCGGCTTTGAAGAGATCGACGGCTAGCCTTTAGCCCGATAGCGCTTTCCACGGATGGCGCTCTTCACGTGTGGCGCACTTCAGAGTGTGTCTTCACTGTGAGGCGCGCCATCCGTTGTTTTCTGACGAAGCTCGCCAGGCCACCGCGACTTGGGCTAACCTCTAGATGATGAGACTGTGGATCCGACGAGAACTCACCACCCTTCTGCTGATCGCGACAGTCTGCTTACTTCCTGCGATGGTCGCAGCCGACGACGATCCGCTCATCGGCCTGTGGGAAGGTCGCAAGCTCGACGGTCGCTCGCAGACCACTGAGCCCTGGGGGCCGTTCTCGATCCAGCGCCACAGCGATGGATCACTGACGGTAACTTATCTCGCCACCCGACTCGGACGTCGTGACCAGGCGATGCGCAACGTCCGACTCGAAAGTAACCAGCTGCGCTTCAACATGGGAGGCGCCATCCTGGAAGCCCGGCTTGCCAACGGTTCGCTTGCCGGTACCCTGCGACACCACGGCATGGAAGAGGATCTGGAGCTCGAACAAATCCCGGTCCGCTCGGATCAGGACATCCTGAAGCTCCTCGACGAAGGCCGGCTCGGAACAGCGCCGCCCTTTCAGAGCGAGCTGATGAGTGTCCTCGTCAACCGAGGCCCCGCCGCAGCACGACGCATTTTCCAAGCCATGCGCAGCCAAGCTCCCGATCGGCAGCTGTGGGGACCGAGCGCAGTCAACGCCTATGGTTACGAGCTCTTGAACCAAGGTCGAACTGCCCTCGCCGTCGAAGTCTTGCAGCTCAATACCGCCGCTTATCCGCAAGCAGCCAACTCTTTTGACAGCCTAGGCGAAGCCTACCTCCGCAACGGTGATCATCAACTCGCGATCGAAGCGCTGCGTAAGGCCCTCACGCTACGCCCTCGGCCCGAGGTCCGTAACAACTCCCTCCAGTTGCTCAGAGAACTCGGAGTCGGGGCCGACGACTGAGTTTTTGAAGTCACCGCAGGTTTCGAAGTCACCACAGGTGCTCCGAAGGTCCCAGCCAACCGGTGGCGCACACGGTTATGAGGCCACCGGTCGACGTCACGAGCAACACGGCGGACTAAGCGTCAGCTCGCGGCTTCGCCACTTGCGTCCGAGGCCGCTTCCTCAGTGGTCTTGATTTCGATCGGCTCGTAAACCGGGATCTCGAACTTGAGCTCTTTGTGACAGGCTTCCTTCCAGAGGTCTGTCACCTTGTCAAAGATGATGTTCTCATCCTTGAAGATGCCATCGGTCACGATGTAGTTCTCTTGCAAATAGAGAATGTCATCATCGTTCAGTTCAGTCCTGGCGACCTCGACATCTTTGCCGTTCTCTTCTTTCGTGTCCGGACGCAAGTTACCAAGATTTTCCTCCCACCCCTCGAGGGCCCGGAAGTCCTTGGCATAGTATGCTTTGCAATATTTACCCATCTCTGACATGTTGCTGAATCTCCTAGATTTAGATCGTCAGGAGCCTGCCGTCAACGCGAGCAGGCCGATAGGAACGACTAGTTGTCGCCCCCCGCGGCCCGGCGCGCATCCTCTTCCATCTTCTTGCGCAAGCTCAACGGACGCATGTCGGTCCACACCTCTTCGATGTAGTCGAGGGCTTCTTTTTTGGTACCTGTTGGACCCGCATCGTTCCAGCCAAGAGCGTTCTCTCGATCGGCTGGCCAGATGGAGTATTGCTCCTCATGGTTGATCACGACTTTGTAGACAGTGTTGTCTTCTTCTTCGTCCCAGGCCATGCTTCTCTCCTCGGGTTCGGCCGGATATCATCCGGCCACAGCTAAGCATCTCAGGTGTTTCCGGGCGACGTTGCACCGGCTCTCATGGACGCCCAATCTTAGCTTGAACTGAGAACCACTGTACCGTAGTACAACGTGCCGCGGTTCAGCAGTCTCGAGTCATCTCAACGAGCGCCCCTCGTAGACTCAAGAGGATACCAGATCTAGTCCTTTAAAGTGAAAGTGGTTTGATCGATCCACTGGATCTATGCTCTTATCAGCATCGCACAAGAGTGAGCAACATCGCTCCGGAGTGAGCAAAGATCGACCACGCAGATCAGGAGAAACCATGGCGACCAAAGTCGAAACCCACTCGTTCCAGGCAGAAACTAAACAACTTCTGGATCTCATGATCCATTCGCTGTATACACAAAAAGAGATCTTCCTGAGAGAGTTGATCTCCAACGCTTCGGATGCCCTCGATCGGCTGCGCTTCGAAGCGTTGACTAAAGAGGAATTGCTCACAGGTGACGACAAGTTCGAAATCCGGCTCGAGGCCGATTCTGAAGCGCGCACCCTGACGATCAGCGACAACGGGATCGGTATGAGCCGCGCCGAGGTGGTCTCCAACATCGGCACTATCGCCAAGTCGGGAAGCCGTGAGCTGATGAAGAAAGTCCAGAAGGGCCAGTCAGCTGAACAGATCTCAGACCTCATTGGGCAGTTCGGTGTCGGCTTCTATTCGGCCTTCATGGTTTCCGACAAAGTCACCCTGGTGACCCGCCGGGCAGGCAAGAAGGCCGCCACGTTCTGGGAATCCACCGGCGACGGCGAATACACCCTGTCAACAGCGCAACGCGAAGGTCGCGGCACTACGATTACGCTGCACCTGAAAGAGGCCAACAAAGACGCCGGCATCGACGATTACACCGATGAGTTTGTACTGTCGCGCATCGTCAAACGCTACTCGGACTTCGTGACCTATCCCGTGATCAACAAGATCACTCGCGAAGAGGTCGAGAAGGACGAAATGGGCATGCCGGTGAAGGGTGCCGTCGCCTCGACGGTAGTCGAGGACAAAACCCTCAACTCGATGAAGCCGATCTGGATCCGGCCACAATCCGAGGTCAAAGACGAGGACTACAACGAGTTCTACAAGCACATCTCCCACGACTGGAACCCGCCCATGAAAACTCTCCAGTTCAGGGCGGAGGGACGGATCGAGTATCAAGCTCTGTTGTTCATCCCTTCCGAGGCGTCGGACGATTTCTATTACCACGCCTACGAGTACGGACTACAGCTTTACGTGCGGCGAGTGATGATCATGGATCGTTGCGAAGATCTGGTACCACGTTACCTGCGTTTCGCCCGCGGCGTTGTGGACTCATCGGACCTGCCACTCAACATCTCCCGTCAACGTTTGCAGGAAGATCGTCACATCACCCAGATCCGCAAGTGGCTGACGAAAAAGATCCTCGATACGCTGGTCGAGCTGAAGGACAACGACGAAGAACAGTATCGGACCTTTTGGAAACACTTTGGAAAGGCCATCAAAGAAGGCCTGTCCTCGGACTTCGACAACAAAGACAAGCTGCTCAGCCTGAGCCTGTTCGAGACGTCTCACGATGCAGAGAGGCTCTCGACCCTCAGCGAGTACGTCTCACGGATGCAGCCGGAACAGGAGCAGATCTTCTACCTCCCCGGCGAGTCCCGCAAAGCGGCCGAGAACTCGCCGCATCTCGAAGCCTTCAAGGAAAAGGGCATTGAAGTGGTCTACCTCGTCGATCCGGTCGACGAGTTGGTGATCCAGCATCTCTTCGACTTCGAGGGCAAGAAGCTCAAGTCGGTGGCCAAGGGCACCGTCGAGCTCGGCACTCAAGAGGAAAAAGAGCAGGCCGAAAAAGAAGTCAAAGAGAAGGAAGAGGAGTTCAAAGACCTTCTCGAGATGATGCAGAAGCACCTCGACGACAACATCAAGCAGGTTCGCATGTCGAGTCGCCTCACCTCCTCGCCGGCCTGCCTGGTCGGCGCCGAACACGACTACAGTCCGCAACTCGAGAAACTATTACAGAAGGGCAAAGGCGGCGGACCGGCGCAGCGCCGTATCCTCGAGCTCAACCCCAAACACTCGATCGTCGAGAAGCTACAAGAGCGGTTTGCAGCCGACAAGGACGATGCCCTACTCGGCGACTACGCCGAGCTGTTGATGGGTTATGCCCTGGTTGCCGAAGGTACCGAGCTGATCGATCCAGTACGTTTCAATCAGCTGATCTCTGACGTGATGTTGGCCCGCTTGTAACACCGTCTTGTAAGGGCGCACGGCCGTGCGCCCTTTTGAGGTGAGAAGGAGGTCTGTGACCATGGTAATATGACCAGGGTCGGATAGATTCGAACGAAGTCTGGAGAGTTCCCATGCAGCAACATGTTTCAAAGTCGAGCTTCAAGGCCCGAGCGCTGGAGTATTTTCGACAAATTGAACGCACGGGCAAGGAGTTGGTCATCACGGACCACGGTAAGCCAGTCCTGAAGATCGCACCTTACTCACGAGATCCGGCCGAAGCGCTAAAGAGCCTCCGTGGGTCGGTGCTCCGCTATGACGATCCCACTGAACCCGTCGGGTTGGAGGATTGGGACGATCTTCAATGATTGTCCTCGACACCCATACCTGGGTGTGGTGGGTCGGCTGTCCTGAGTTGCTTTCCAAGACAGCAAGCCGGGAAATTGATCAAGCCCTCGACGAGTCCAGCATCTACATTTCGGCCATCAGCTGCTGGGAAGTCTCGATGCTGGTCATGAAAGGTCGTCTAGAGCTGACGACGAACCTCGAGGATTGGATTGCCCGCTCCGAAGCTCTGCCTTTTTTCCAGTTCGTGCCTGTTAACAACCGTATCGCTGTGCAGTCCAACCGGCTACCCGGCGAGTTGCACAGTGATCCTGCGGATCGCATCATTATCGCAACCGCGCTTTCCCTTGGAGCGCCACTCATCACCAAGGACCGAAAGATCAGGTCCTATCCAAATGTCGAGTCTCTATGGTGACGTGGGACAAGACGTGCAGCACGGCCTCAGGCTTGTCCTTGGTTCGTTAACTCTCGCCGGCCTCGACGTGCACGGCGATAAAACACCGCCGCCGCGACGAGAAACACAGTCGCAGCGACGACCCAAGCGTAAGGTAAACCTTGTTTGCCCTGCTGAAAGTAGTCGTAGCTCAAGAACGCGGCGACCAGTGCGTTGCAAAAGTAGATCACCGCGCTGGTCATCTCCGGAGCTTTGGAGACAAATCGCACGGCGATCCAATTGGCCGCGGTCATCATCAGATTGACCGCGGCTAGCACGGTACTGCCCTGATCGAAGGCGTCGAGGCTTGCCAATAGGAATGGCAATGCCCCGATGATCAACGGCAGTTTCAGCTTACGCTCAGCTTTGTCCATGCTGATCTTTACGCTCAGCGCCGCGTTCTCTGCGGTTAGGGCGCAAAGTCGTTCAACTTTTCGTAACCCTCGGGCACTTGCAGCTGGTAGGCATCAGCAGCCACTTCGGGGTTGGCTTCGAGATGGGTCAGGATCATGTCCAGGCTGCCTTTCCCTTGCCGGTTCTCGAACTCACGCAGGCGCCGCCGCGGTAGCAGATCCTCGGTGCCGAAATACCAAGTGGCCTCGCCTCGGCGTCCACCATAAACCACCCGCACCTTGTGGCACTCGACTCCGGCAACCGTCTCCTTGCCTTGCAATTCGACGGATTCGGCGTTGATCTCGTCATCGAACGGCGACTCGTGCACCAGCTCGGCCATAAAAACTCCTCCCAGCGTCCTCCGGGCGGAGCCCAACACCCCGTTGTCGATGTCTTCATAAACCTTCTTGCTCTTGTGGTCGATCAGGAAGAAGGTCTCGCCGTCACTACCGGCATCGAACTCAATCGCCTCGCCAGATCCCGGCTGCTGGGTCTTGACCCGACCAAAGAACCTCTGCGGCGCCTGGCCGTCCCAGCCACTCAGCACCCCTTCGCCTTCGGTTGGTGTTGCAAATTCGGTAGCAACGCCTCCCGGTGTTGACTTCACTTTGAACCGTGCGGTGTGCACGGCCCGGGTCGCGGCATCCACCTTGCGCAACAACTTGACCGCTTCAGAGTCTTCCTTGGCCACCTCACCCTCAGCCTCCCCAGCGGCTGGCGCTTCGGTCGCCATCTTGGCGCTGGCGGGGGCCTCGGTTCGGCTGGTACTGAGGTCCAGGGCTATGAGACGTAGCTTGTCCCGGACATACATGTGCTTACCGACGATCGTCGGCGCCGACCATGCGACCCGGTCGAGTAACTCGACCTCGGAGTGAACGGTGAGCCCCTCAGGAGTGGCGGTCGTCAAGAAAAGCTTGCCGTCTTCGTCGAGCACCACAATTCGGCCATCGGCATACACCGAGTTGGCTTTGGCGAAGCCTCGCTCACGCCAGGGGATTTCACCCGTTTTCACGTTGATCGCTGACATGAACGCTGGCGACCGACTGCCGCTAGAGCCATAAACGTAATCGCCTTGATTGACCGTCGTAGCGTGGTAGAACTGGATTTTACGACTCGACCATAACTCCTCTACCTCGGTCTTGCCGCCTTCACTAGGGGTCAGTTTGAGACCGCGGGAACCAGCCTGATTTGCCGACAGGAAGAGGTATTGGCCGTCGACCAACGCCGGTAGGTTGATGTTCTGGTCCCACTGATTCTCGATCGCGTAGCGCCAGTATTCCTCACCGTTGTTGGGATTGACGCCAATCATTTCCTTGGCCATGAACGCCACAAACTGCTCTTGGCCATTGACGTTCAAAATTTGACCGGTCGAATAGCTATTTTTATAGCTCAGGGCCTGCCAGGCGACGCTACCGTCTTTCTTGTTGAAGGCGACGATGCTGTTGCCTTCGCCGCCAACCAACACGATGATGGTGTCCTTGTACTCGATTGGGCTCGACGAATAGCCGTGGTTCAGCTTGTTGCCACCAAACTTTTCGCCCCACAGCTCCTGCGACCACGCAACCTTGCCGTCAGCCTTGTCGAGGGCGAACATCCTGCCGGCGATGCCGATGGTGTAAATCCGATCACCGGAAATCAGCGGTGTCGATCGCGGCCCAGTACCAAATTGGGTGACGTGCCCTTCGTCAGGATCGTCATCATAAACGTGCTCCCAGATGGTCTCACCGGTCGCCGCGTCCATACAGATCACAACTTCGTCCATGTCGTCGGCCCGGTACATCGTGTAGAGACGACCGTCTTCCACCAAAATGGTCGAGTAGCCTTCGCCGAGATCCCGTGACCACAATTCCTTCGGGCCAAACTCGCCCCAACTCGCAGCGACGCCCGTACCGGGAGCTTTGAAGTCATGGCCCGGCCCACCCCACTGCGTCCAATTCTCCGTCGGGTCACCCAACGCTGGCAAAGCCAGGAGCAACATCGCTATCAGGGGCAGGGCACTGCCAACTGAGGGCGTTCTCGTCAATGGTCTCATCGATCCACCTTCCTATCTGTCTGACGTTTCGCTGTTTTTGAAATTTTCAGTTCAGCCCTTCGTTGCACCACCGGGGCCGAGGCCTCACCGGAGATTGCTCGAGGACCGGATCTTTGGGTCGTGATTCTTCACTGAGTACGATACCAGAGCCACCGAGGTTTGCCTGAGGCCAGACAACGAAGCAAGTGACCCAACGCAGACTTCCCTGGTTCCCGCGATATGTGCACCCACAGTCAACTGCGAAACACTCAGGTCAAGAGCTTACGCACCTCTTCGATCCGACTCCGCGACACCGGTACCCGGTCTCCGGCTTCCAACTCCAGCCAATAGCGACCACCGCTCGCCGCATGCAACTGGACAATCCGATCGAGGTCGACGAGATACGACCGATGCACCCTCGCGAAGCGGGCCGGTAGGATCTGCTCGAGGGTGTTCAACGTCTTGCTGTGCAGGCGGGTGGAACCATCCGTGAGATGGAGGGTCGAATAGTCGCCAGAACCCTGGATAGTACGGACGGTGGCCATCGGCACAAGCTCGATGCGACCGGGACGCTTGACGGCGAGGTGTTGGAGCTCAGCTCTCAGGGTGTCCTCTCTGCCATCGACCGAGCGACCCTCTGACTGACGGTCTTCCAACCGACGTAACGCCTGCTCCAGCCGGGCCGGGCCGAAGGGTTTGGGAACAAAGTCGAGAACACCCACCTCAAACGCGCGCAACGCTTGATCGTGATGGGCAGAGACAACAATGGTGTGGAACGGACCGGCGACGGCTTCGTTCAGCAGCTCGAAACCGTCACGGCCATTCAGGTTGAGATCGAGGAACACAACGTCAGGGCCCTGCTTGGCAATCAGGTCGCGTGCCACCACCAAGTTGTCGGCGACGGCGAGGTTGAACTCACGCTCACCGAAGTAACCGTGGATCAACCGTTCGAGGCGAGCGGCCACCATCGTCTCGTCTTCGACGATCAGGACCCGCATGAGCTCAAGCCGGGACGGTCCATTCGGTCGCCCATACGTCACCCTCAACCCGCGAGATCAATCCCACCTCCGATCCGAAGCTCTCTTCCAACCGCGTGCGAACGTAACGCATGCCGGTTCCCTCCTCGCCGCCAGAAGATCTATCGGGCTCCGTCGACAGAGCTTCTCCAAGGGGTGTCTCGAGCCGGTAGCAAGTCGCCGCGCCGTGACGGCTAGCGATGAGTTGGAACACCGTCTCGGGGTGCCGGTAACGATTGTGAGTGAGGGCGTTTTCGAGCAGAGTGTGCAGCACTCCGGGAGCGGTTGGAGCGTCGACGTTGATACCTGTGGTCTCGAGACGAAACTTACGATCTTGGCGATAACCCATGACCTCCAGATGGCTGCGGCACAGGCGCAGCTCGCTGGACCATGGGATGGTACGTTGATCGGCAATGTCGTACAGCATCCGCATCTCTTGCGACAGGCTGTCGAGCATCTCCGACGCCACTTCGGGCTGACGCTCGAACCATTCGGCTAGGGCGGTCAAGGTGTTCATCAGAAAGTGAGGCTGGATGCTGCGCTTCACGAGCTCTGCCTCGAGCCGCGCTGAACGCAACCGCTCGGCCACCAGCCGCCGCGAATCATCTCGCGCTTGGATCGCCCGCGACACCAGGAGCAACGCCAAGGTACCGTCGAGGGCCAGGAAGACGGTTTGATCGGCGAAGCGCCCCGGCTTCCAAACGAACACTGCCAGGCAGAGTACAACACCGAGGGTCGCCAGGACGCTACCCGGTAAACCCCGACGGATCGCGCCCACACCCCACACCGTGCTCGCCACCAACGCGATGGCAAAAAAGGCTCCCACTTTTGCGTCCCACCCCGGCAAGCCGAAAAACGCCACCAGCGAAAGCGCAAGGCAGATCGCCAGCAGTCCTCTGCCATAACGGCCACGGAAGCGGGTCACAAAAAACAGCACCAGTAGGGCACACGTCAACCAAGCAAAAGCCGCAACGCCATAAAGACGTGGAAAGTGCCAGTCGTAGGTGTACCCCACCAGAGAACGCCAAGCCTCGACGACGAGCAACCCGCCCGCCGACAGGCTGAGCAGCCCGAGCAGCAGATAGGAACGCTCGCGAACCAACACGAACATAGCCAGAAAATAGATCGCCGCCACCGCTTTGGCACTCAGGCTGGCAATCGCGATACCGGAGTAGGCCCCCGCCAACTCGATGAATTCGGCATAGGTGGAGACGGCAAGAAAGTAAAAACCAACCAATGGCTCTCGTTGACGATGCTGAGTCGAACACCGACCGGCCAGCAGATGGCGCCCCGCGGTTGCCATGCGCGGGGGCAGAAACGTCGGTGCATCGATCGGTCCCGCAATCTCCTCTTGTGGACTGCTTCCGACTTTGCCATGCGCCGGCAATGCTTCGCCGTCCCAAAACAGCTCACAAGTTGCCAAAGCCGACAGCCACACCGCGAGCGGTTCGGTGGAGTTGACGTGGGCGTCCGTGAGCGTGACCTCGGCGCGCAGCCAGAAGATCTCGTCCTGACCGCCGAGGTCCGAAAACGCGCTGACCTGCCATTGACCTGACGGCTCATCAATCTGCGACCACGAGGCATCGTCACCAATCGTCCAGGCAACCTCGTCAACCCGCACCCATGGTAGGCGCGAGTCGGAAGAGACCGAGCAAGCACTGCTCACGAGTGCAGCTAAACCGATCCAAGCCTTCCAGCCGGCGCAACCCTTAAAACCGTGCCACATGCCGGCAGTCTAACAACGCGGATGTGCCGGCCGATGCAACTCACCGACCCGAGATGCAGCTCGCAGATACCCACGAGAATTTAGGCGATCCGGCTCGTAACGTCCTTCAGAACGACACCTTCGGAACCCTTCCAAGGAGCTCATAATGAAGAACCCATCCACAAACGCTCGAGTCACGAACCGATGGTGGTGCGCGGCACTATTCGCCTTGTCCGCCCTCGGCTTCCTGATGATGTTTCTGTTCCAGCCCCTGTTCGATACCAACTTCTGGATCGCATGGTGGATCGCCTTTCCGTCCCTACTCGCTGCGTTATGGATGAGCAGCCGCCTGTTGTGGCGCTCGAAGCGCTGGTGGGTCAAGTCGGGCGCCGTGTTGGTTGTGTTGATCGGAGTCGCGTTGATTGCACCCGTGATCTTCGTGATCTACAAGCTACAGGCTGCTGGCGCGTCGATCCACATGCTGACGACGGCGGAGAACAGCCAGCTCCCGGACTCCCGGAAGATCCATCAGCTTTACCTAGAGCTCGAGTCGACCCGAGCCGAAGACGCTCCGCCCATCGTCTATCTTGCTGGAGGCCCTGGCGGCGCTGGCTCTGCAACGCTTTACCTGAGTGGTCGGTACCCGGTGTTCATGGCGATGCGCGAATTTGGTGACGTCATCGCCTGGGATCAACGCGGCACGATGCCCTGGAACGATCCTTTCCTGCTCTGCCCGTCAACCTGGGATTACCCGCTGGACGTTCCTTTCGAGCTCGATCGGATGCTCGACCACCAGCGACCCTTTGTCGAGTCGTGTCGGCAGCACTTTCAAGACAAGGGTGTTGATCTCGCAACCTACACCACCGCCCAGAGCGTCGAAGATCTCGACGATCTCCGCCGCCAGCTCGGTAGCGAACAGATCACGCTATGGGCCACCAGCTACGGTACCCACCTGGCGTTGGCCTACATGAAACGTTACCCACGGCGCGTCCATCGCGCCATCTTGCATGGCACCGAAGGGCTCGACCAAACCCTCAAGCTACCGAGCCAAGTGCAGGCGGCACTCGAACACACCCGCGAGCTGGCACAGTCGGACGCAACGCTCAACAGCACCCCACCAGACATGCTGGCAGATCTCGCGGCGGTGCTCGCCGAGTTCGAGCGGGGACCCAAGGAGATACCACTCAACGACGACGAAGAAGGAGCCACCAGTGTCGTCATCGGTCAGGAAGACGTTCGGTTGATGATCGCCTTACAGCTCCGCAACGGTTCCTCCAGATCCAAACTCCCGCGGATGATCGCCCGCATGCAAAAGGGCGACTTCTCTCGGGTTGCTGGTTTTGCCGCCAACATCCGGCGCTACAGTCGTGAGTCGCTGATGCATATCAACATGGACTGCGCTTCGGGCGCCACCGAGGCAAGGCTCCAACGTATCAATACCGAAGCCTCCCAATCGCTGCTCGGGAACATCATCAACACGGGTTTTCCAGAGATCTGTAACCTCGCCGACAGTCCGGATCTCGGCAACACCTTCCGTGCGCCATTCCAAACCGATATCCCTACCCTCTTCATCAGCGGCACCCTGGACGGTCGTACCCCGGTAAGCAATGCCGAAGAAGTCCTGACCAGCTTCACCCAAGGTGAGCACCTGATCATCGAGGGCGCCGGTCATGGCGACGAGCTTTTCGTCTCGGCGCCGGAGATCTTGGTCGCTATGCAGCAGTTCATGCGCGGCGAAGTACTCACCGTCCACCACATCCGTGTGGCCTTCGAATTTGCGCCGATCGAAGGTGACTGATTCACTCGAGTAACACCGTCGCCGGACCGCCTGGCCGCAATACAGAATATGATGTTAGGCCGCCGAAAGAGAGTGACTTCATGTCAATCGACGCGTACTGCCGAACCCAGCCTCGACCGTCGCGGCGGCCTCACACGATCATGGAGGTCGTGCATCGAGAGGAGAGCATCTGAGATGACTGCATTCGCAGAATTCGAGAACCGAGTTGCCGTGCTGACAGGCGGCGCGTCCGGTATCGGTCGTGAACTCCTAAATCAGTTGGTACTACGAGGTGCGCATGTGGCAGCTTGCGACATCGATAGCGACAGACTGGAAACGGCGGTGCGGCGGGCTCGGGCGAGCAACCCTGAAGTACGCGTGACTGCACACGTGCACGACGTATCTGATGAAAAGTCGGTTGTTCGGTTGGTGAAGGAAGTCGCTAAAGAACACGGAAGTGACGCGATCCACTTGTTGTTCAACAACGCCGGCGTGGTGGGCGGCGGCTCGTTCGTCGTCGGACAGCGCGACGAGTGGGAGCGTACGTTCGCGGTATCCTGGTTCGGCACGTACTACTGCACCCGAGCGTTTCTCCCGATGCTCGTTGCTGCGGATCAGGGTGTCATCGTCAACACATCCTCGGTGAGCGGGATTTGGGCCAGCTTGGGGGCGGGATCGCCTCATACGGCCTATTCAGCGGCGAAGTTCGCGGTCCGGGGTTTTACAGAGTCGCTTCTTGTTGATCTCCGCGCGCACGCTCCCCATGTCTCTGCTGTGCTGGTCATGCCAGGCCATGTCCGTACCAGGATGCCGGCTCCTCCCCGGTCATGGCGCCGTGCGCTCAACTCACTGTTCGCCGACTATCAGCCAGTGACCAGCAAACAGGCGGCGGAGGCGATCCTGAACGCGGTGAGCAATGGCGACTGGCGGGTAGTCATTGGGCAGGACGCTGAGGCAGTCGACGCACGTGTCCGAGCAGATCCATATACGGCCTACGATTGATTGAGAATGAGGCTGTGCGGCCGTGGGGCTTCTCGCTCTGCGCGGCTGCCTAACAACGCGCATGAACGCGGACAGAAGAGCTTCGTCGCTTTGCTCCGTAGCTCTTCCGCCGATTGTGCGTAGTTCCGATATGCAACCGAAGAACGAAGAGGCCGATACCCAATCATGACCATGAGCCCTATGCACTGACCGGCAGGGTCTGTTCCCAAACGCCAACGGCGTTTTATATCGAAGCCCAGGGTAAGCGAAGCGCCACCCTGGGGAAAAATGCAACCACACCCCCAACCCTGAAGGGTGGCATCGCCATGCCTCAGATGAACGAACGAGTATTGAGGCGCCAGGGGTTTCGGAGAAGACGCATCCCTTTGGTACGATCTGCACCATGCAACGCGCCAAAGACTGGCCCGGAGACAAGTCCGCCCCCGACGGCTTGCAACTCGTGGTGAACTTCTTGAACACCGTGGATCACGAAGCGGGCACCGACGCTCTCGCCAGTCCAGCAACGCTGGCCACCTGGCTGGAACAGCAGGGTGTCTTCTCTCCCGCCACCGAGCTCAGTGAGTCGGACCGAAGGCGCGCCCTCGCCGCCCGCGCCGGGTTGTGGGCTGTGGCAGCCGACCACAGCACCGCCTACCGCAACCAGGGCGGTGACCGGGACGCCATTGCCCAGCTCGATACGTTGGCCGCGACGGCAGTCACCACTATGCGTTTTGATGCCGACGGAACCGGCCGACTTGCCGCCACCGCCAAGGACTTCGATCAGGTCCTCGGTCACCTCTTCGCCCTGGTCGTTTTTGCCCAGCGTGCCGGCCACTGGTCGCGGGTCAAAGTGTGCGCCAACAGCGCCTGTCGGCGGGCATTCTGGGATGCCTCGAACAATCGCGGGGGCAAATGGTGTGCCGTCCGACGTTGCGGCAATAAACTCAAAGCGCGCACCGCCCGCAGCGCGATGCGACGCTGGCGTTGAGTTCGATCAGACTGCCCTCTTGCAATAATCGGCCTCGAGCTAATGCCTAGAAGTATTCGACCTCTGACTATTTCCGAGTTGGAAGCCCTTCCAACCCAGCGTCTGCTCGCCTATCGCAACAAGCTGCTGGCGCTCGAAGCATCGCCCGAGCTATCGGATTGGTCACCGGCTGGAGTCGCAGCTTTGGATCCTGAATTGCTTTGGTTCAAGTCGCAAACTCGTTGGCAAGAGCTTCATCGTCAACTGACCTCGATTCTCTCCGGTCGGGAACACGTGGCTCGGTAGCCAACGGACATCGATAGACATCGTCTCGACGTATCCTCCGGCGGTTCTGCGTCAGCTGTCCTTTGTTTGATCTTCGGCTTCCGCCGCCCACCGACGCTGGCGCAGTCCCATTTTCAACGGATCAGCCCGATCATGTCGTCGCATGGGGACGTAGCAACACCCGCCACCATGGCCGGCGTGTAGCAGAAGAAGTGGAAGCTTATTTCTTGGCACCTTCTTTGACGGATTTCTCGAGCTCTTCAACAATGCGCAGATGATCCTCCGATCGAGTCGGCGACGCTATCTGGTACCTGCGTTCAGACAGTGGCACCTTGGGCACAGGTCCGATCGTGAAATTCTTCGCGCTGAGCCCGATTGCGTGTTCCTCCAGCCTTGTAGGCGTGGTGTATTTGAGGCCAAAAGTCATTTCGATGTGAAGGATCCTGGGTTCCACACCCTCGGTAGTGCAGCCAGCGATTAGGCTCGTGTTCAGGAATCGTGTGAATCCACTGCCGTACAGTTCGTTCCAGTCGAAATCCAGACAGGCCGAACAGCTGGTCTCGGCAGCAACAACCAGCGGGTCAGCGAGGGGGCCTTCTTCGCCGAAGATCGTCTCGCAGATCGCGTCAATGGCGTCATCAGCCTCGGCGCTGGTGCCCAACACCGTAAGCATAATACGCCTCTCCTCGATAGTGGCGTTCAAGATGATCGTCTTATGATCATCTGCTGCGACCAAGTGCCCATGAGTGAATTGCATCGCGCCCCCACCAGACTCAACCATGGCGAAGGAATTGAACTTGAAAGCCGCTTCTATCACCCGGACGCCGCCGGCAGCCAGAATCGTGTTCATGGGAATTGACCCTGGCGGATACAGGCGAACCACCTGCGATATCAGGTCCTGAAGATCTTCCATGCCTCAAATCTCCACTGTTGAGTCCATCGTTGCAGTGGTCATAGAACCAACACTCCAGCGAGATTGCGGTGCCGCAATAAACGCCGACGGCAAGCGTGACATTGTCAACGATGCGACCATGTCTCTAATCACGACGATATTTTTTGCCATCTCCGCAGTAGGGGCTGCAGCACGGGCACTGCAATAAGTCGCGAGCGCATGATTGAGAAGAGCGTTGAGGCTCATGTTTTCGCGACGGGCGACCTTCGCCATCTGAGCATGGAGCGAAGATGGCATGCGAAGCGAGACCCGCCCACTGAACTCGGTACCGGTTGGTTCTGGCACCGTGTAGCCGCCTTCAAGGCGAGTCTCAATCCAAAGCTCTCGCGCGGCATCCAAGTTTTCTGTCGCCTCATCCGCTGTCTCTCCCTCGGCCATGCAACCAGGCAAGTCCGGGTGTGTGGCAAAGAACCCATCTTCGCCCTCCTCCTTTGAAAGCTCGTACGGGTAATTGATCCGCATGTAATACGAAAGATCTTTTACCATTATTAGACTCCTTAATTAACGGTGTCGTCGCCGGAGCTCCCTGCCTTTCGGTAGAGCACCCTAACCTTGTCGATCTCAGCGAGCGCTTGCTTAACGGCACCGATTTTCATCGTCCGCTCATGCGGCTTGTGGATCGTCAGTGTGATCTCGCCGTGTGACCAAGCGCGCAGATTGTCGTTCCTGCGGCTCCTCTTGCCTCTCTCGAAGCCCCAGGCTTCGAGTAGCTTCTCCATCTTCTGAAGCGTACAGCCACGAGGGTCTTGCTGGACAATCTCATACTGTTTCTCTGGCGACTTCGCCATTTCCTGCCTCCCGCTGTAGGCAGTGCCCCCGCGAGAGGCGCTGACACTGTATATGGTATCACCCAGATCGCCGCTTCTGTCAACCCTCCTTTTCAGCCCACCGCGCCGCCGCCTTCTTGGCGATCTCGCGCCGATGCTCGGCGGATAGCTTCTTGGTCCGCGACTTTCCGCCGTTCAGGCCACCGCGCCGGCAGAGAGCAACCACCGCCGGGTCCTTCTCGCGCTCCGGTTCGGGTCGCTGATCAGCTGCTGGATCTCGGCTCGCAGCTCTGCTTCGGTGAGAGGTGAATCTGCCGGCCAAGTGGTTTGCGCCGCGAGGACGGCGTCAGGAAACTTCAGCTTGAGCTGGAGGCCAGCGTGCACGAGTTTTTCGAGCAGCGCCGACACCAGACCCGGAGTCGACGATGTAGACATCACCCTAATTCCTTGATACCAAACATCGTTCGACGCGGGCCTGGACGTCGAGCAGACGGCTCGGATCGGCCAACTCCTCGTGTGTCAGGGTTGCTTCGGTGGTCGCATCCCCGGCAGCCGGATCACTGGCAGACCAGTCACCGACAGACGCTTCATCATTGGGCTGTTCTTCGAACATCATCTCGACGTGTCCTCCGGCGGTTCTGCTTCACCTGTCCGTTGCCTTGCCTGACCTTCGGCTTCCGCCGCTCGCCGACGCTGGCGCAGTAGCCAGCGGACTTCCTGGGCTACTCGAAACAATAACTGGTCGGTTTCGGAGGGGTCGAAGGTCAGCAACCGTGTCGCGAAGTCTTCGGCCAGATCGTTCTTCGCTTGCTCGTCGACCCAGGCGGCTTCGAGCTTGCCAAGGAAGTCGGGCGGCGAGCCGGCATTAGCTCGGGCGCGGGCGA
Organism: Acidobacteriota bacterium; assembly: GCA_029263395.1. Classification (GTDB taxonomy): domain Bacteria; phylum Acidobacteriota; class Thermoanaerobaculia; order Multivoradales; family J023; genus JAAELT01. The sequence goes on from JAJCXO010000156.1 coordinate 21,827, forward strand.
TGGCGAGAAGTTCTTTGTAGTAGACGCCGATGGTGCCATCGGGGTCGAGCACTTCGGCGGGATGGTGCCACCAGTCCTCAGCCTGTTCAAGCTGACGATAATGACGATGGATCAGCAGCGCCGCATTCATACGGTCGCGGCTCTCGCCGAGCTCAGCCTCTCGCGCCATGGCTTCTAGACGCTCGACGTGACCGCTGAAGCGGGTATCCCTCGTCACCAGGTTGCGCAGGCGCTGCAGGGTGTCGAGCGGGAACTGGTCGGTGCGGTCGATCAGCAGGGCCACGTCTTCCAGGGTCAGGACCTCTTCGTCGAGCTGTGATTCGGTCATCGGTCATCCCTCCGGGCAAGTCCACAGACGCTGTGCGACACGCCAGCGCTCGGTGCCGCGAGCTTGCCAAAGGTCGAAGCGTTTTGTCGCTACCGATTCCCTTATAGACAACCCTCTTGGTGTATCAAAACCATTAACGGCATACCGAATCTATTAACAGACAGCGGCCAAACCTGTCAGGATCATTAACAGCTCTCCCACCACAGACCCAAGGTCGCACGATGTATCGAACGAGCCTACCCGCATGAGTTGTGCCGTGAGTGGAACACCTTGTGGGCTGGTTGGCAGGTTGTTGCAGCCGCTGACGTGACCTGTCACGTCAACTGTCCCTCACCCCTGAGAAAGGAGATCAATCATGCACACCCAAACTACGGTCCGAGCTGGCGCAGCTCCGCTCTTGGATCCCGACGGCTAGGCTCAGAGACCTGGCTGGCCTATCGGCGCAGCCGGGTCGCGAGCTTCGGGCAAACGCGCACCAAAATAGCAAGCCGAAGGGTTTCGCGCCGCAAACAATGGTTACGGGCCTCGAGATAGATCTCCTTGGCCAAGGTCCGCTGCGTTTGACTGTTGAATCCAGTTTGCGTCATGTAGTGGTACGACTTCAACGCAGCTTCCCTCGCTCTCTCGGGATCTTCTTCGAGTAAAACCCAGGCATATTGAAGCCAAGTGACAGCAGTATCAGCAGGTAATTCGTTGGCTTCATACCAGTGAGCCGCTTCGGTGAGAACCTTGGCCGCAAGTTCTGGCTGCTCCTGAAGGCTTGCAATCAAGCCGTCGATCTGGCGCTGGTTGGCCGCTAGAAAAGACGATGCTGGCGGCGGCAGGAGATCTCTCAGGGCGCAGATTTCATTTAGTTTCGCGCCGGTTAGACGGTCCACCAAGTAGAGGAGTGCCAGTAGGCGAGTCACATGGGCCGCCTGAATTAGATCGCTTGCAAATGGATAACGAAGCAATGAGGTGATGCACCAATTCAACAATCTCGAAGGATCCCTCCCTGCGGCAAGCAGGGTTGAGGCTCTCTTGATCACCAACCGCAACCGTTCGAGCTCATCGCCAGCTCGCTTCATTAATGCCCCCGCCAAGAGCAGTTCTCGACGCGCCCGGCTGGGCTGCCCGAGACGATCCCAAAGCGACGCATAGAGTGAGTGGATTCGCCCCACGATCCACGGTTCGGCGTCAACCGCTCCAACAATCTCCAAAGCGCGCACGAACGTCTGTTTGGCATCGTGTAGCCGGTTCCTGCGGCGCAACGCGTTGCCATGTAGCGCCAGCGCCAAGGCGTGACGAGCTCGGACTCCGGGCCCTGCCGAATCCTCCACCTCGGTGACGGCCAACGCCAGATCCACATAATGCTCGGACTCCGCGGCATCTTGCATCAACCGCACTGCGGCGCTGTCTACAAGTAGCCAGAAGAAGGCGTCACCACCTATGGCTGGATCGGTGCGCACCGCCTTCAACCGCAGCGCAGCCGGCAGCAAGAGCAGCTCACCCAACGTCCGGTTAGCGATCTGCCAAGCCGTCCACGACGCCGCCAACGTATCGCGACCCAATCGGCGATGCACCCATTGACCATACCAATGCGCCGCCGAATAGTCAGCATGGGTGCGGAGCACCTGCCGCAACAATGCCTGCGAACGGGGCTCCACCGCACTCACCAGACGGACCACCTCGGCGACACGCTCAGGCTCGACATCAGCACGCACAGCTAGAGCGCCCGGCTCAGCTTCAACCATCGTTTCTGAAGCCAGTGTCGCCACGTATTTGGCAAGCTGACGAACCTCGGCGACCGACAGCTCCCCCGACTCGGCCCCGCACCATAACCTGAACATCGGATCGTCCAAGGTGTGGCGCAGGGCCTTGCGTAACTCCGACGGCGTCCACCCGGTGCGTTGGCGGAACGCCCGCTGGAAACGTCGATACGACAGCCCTACCGCCCCGGCAATCCGTTCGAGGGTCAACCGTTCGTCTACCAACAGCGCCAGCGACGTCTCGATGCGGCGCTTTTCGATGACATCCGCCAGCGTGTCGCCAACATAAAACCGTACCTTGGTGGTCAAGCCAGTGTCCCGTAGACCCAAACGACGCCGGCAGGCGTCGACACTGAGATCGGCATCCAGCAGGTGCTCAGCGATGTCGTTCAGGACCCGGGCCATATCCTGTGGCAGGGCACGAGCCTGCCGACGCAGACGTCGACGGATCTGGAGTACCGCTCGCTCCGCCGCCTGATGCACCTCGTCGTCACTGGCCGGAGCATCGCTCTGCGCCTCGGCGAACTGGGACTGCGGAGAAGGCAGATTGCTGGATATCGGCTCGCCTGGCACACCGGGTTCAAAGGCAGCCGGATAGATTCGACTCAGGCGCTGACCGAGGTGGCTGGCACCGTGACCGAGGTGGCTGGCACCACCGTGACCGAGGTGGCTGGCACCACCGCGTCGAATCGAGGCCGAAGGTGTAGCGGTAACCGCACCAACCTCGGTGCCGGCCCCGCACAACGCTCCCAAGCTCGGCGAAACCGAGGAAAACCTTCGATCCCCACCGCAGCGGCAACACAACCGGTCGGGATCCGATGATCACTGAGCTCCAGCATCCGCCGTGCGGTCTCAATTCGTAGGGTTTCCACATAGACCCGTGGCGACACATCTAGTGTGTCTTCAAACTGCTCGCGTTGGGTGAGCGTCGCCCGCTGCTCCACTGCTGGATCTGCTGTAGCCAGTGCTGAATCTACCCACGCTGTACCCCGCCACGCCGCCTCGACATCGAAGTCGGGCGCGAAGAGTTCCAGTTCGATCCGAGCGAAAAACGCCGCACACCCCGCCGGACACCGATCCTGGTCGCATCGGATCTGCTCGTAAGTCGAAACTGCGGCCAGGCGAAGGGCGTGATCAACTTCTGCCTGGAGACTGTTCATCAAAATCTGGGTACCGCCTCGCCAAATTGGACTGATATAGCCAAGAAGTCTAGCAAAAAGATCTTGGCGCGATCGGCGGCCCACTTTTCCCGCGGTACCCGAGGCACTGAAAACGCACGATTGACGCTCGATCGTACGATCTTCAGCTCCAACATCACGGGTGCGACACTCGCACCCGTGATGCTCACCGTCCACATACCAGGTGCGACGCTCGCACCCGTGATGTTTGCCGCCTACATACCAGGTGCGACGCTCGCACCCGTGATGTTCACCGTCCGCATACCAGGTGCGACGCTCGCACCCGTGATGTTGAAGCTTTGGAACCCATAAATGGGGTTCGAGCCGACAATCTGACGAATCTCAAAAGCTCGTGAGAGCTTCGAACGCAAATCCGGTTCGCTACTGAACTCACGTCTCCTCGTTCGAACCACGCACCAAGCGCTAACGGCAGTCGGCACGATGCTCGATCGCCACCACCGTCACGTGGTGACCACCCGGATACTCCAGAGCCATCACTGCCTCGAACTCGGCGACGGTCTCGAATCCCCACTCTTCACCGGGTCTTATAACCGTTTCGATCGGTTGATCGCGACCGGGGTACGCATAACCCGCAAACAGGTACCAATGTTCTTGGTACTCACAAGCATCGGGTAGGCGATCGGGTACCCAAATAACCCCAACATGCCTCCTGTCCTGGAACAAGTTGATCTCTCCTGGATCAATCTGGGCGAGGGCGGCGGCTGAGATCAAGATTCCGAACACCAGCAAGAGGGCAATCGATTTTCGCAACATGGTGGACTCCTTGGATGTTTTGGCGCGAGGCGCCGGGTTCAAAGAGGTTCACGGGATCACCAACCCAACACTGCCAACTTCGATGGCTCCAACTCAACACGACCGGTATGAGTCGATCTGCCCCAGGCTTGGGATCGATTAAGATCAAGGAATGACCTTGATCGCGAGAGAGACGCAATGAGCCCGAGCCAGTTCCAAGAGACGGGGTATCAGGTCTAGGCCGAGGCCGGAGATCTGTTGATCCTCCACGGCGGCGCTGTGATCCATCGCGGGCTCATCCAGCAAGACGAAGGCGAGCGAACGTTGCTGGCCGCTAGCTACGACCGAGTCGGCAAGAAGACCAGCCGGGCCTGGGAGTGGATCGCACAGCGTCTCAATTATTAACGCTCCGGGATACCAACATGCTGGCTGAGATCCTTCAGATTCTGACCTCTCTCATCCTCGGGCTATTCGTCGGCAGTCTGCTCACCGAGGGAGCGATCCTAGTGCCCTATTGGCGAACTCTCGAGCCCAAAGTCTTCCTCGAGTTGCACCCCACCCTCGGCCCTAAGCTTTACCGTTACTTCGCACCGCTCACCATCACCGCCACCATGTTGCCGGTGACCACCACAGGGGTCTGCCTATGGACCGGCTCGACAACCCTCTGGCTCTCGATCATCACCGCTGTTTTGGTGCTGGTGATTCTGGGGATCTACTTCATGTACTTCAAAGCCGCCAACACCAGCTTCGAGACCGGCTCCGTTGGCATCGACGGCTTGCCAGCCGAATTGCAACGATGGGCCAATTGGCATTGGTTGAGGACGGTCCTCGGCATCGTCGCGTTCTTCATCTCATTGTTGGCCTTGGTCGATCCCTGAGGACACTCCCCAAGGCCATCACCATCGCGGTCAATCTGATCGATCCGGTCGCAGGCTGGCCCCGCTACGACAAAACCTATCTCTCGCCACAATTCCGCCATCTTCGGCTGGCTGAATAGAGCCGTGGAGGTTAGGACCGTACAATGTTTTCCTATCGAGCTGTTGATCAGCTCCCTCGCATCATTCGTTCAACCCAGCATCCCCGGATGCCGTCTGGATAATCGGACTCAATGAACATCATCCAACACAACCGAGAAGCCTGGGATCGCGAGTCTACCGCTGGCAGCGAGTGGACAACGCCGGTCGACGCAGAATCCATTGATCGTGCTCGCAGGGGCGATTGGAGCGTGATCTTGACGCCGACACGTGCCGTTCCCGCCGAATGGATCGGAGACCCTCACGGCAAGAAAATCTTGTGCCTGGCGTCCGGCGGCGGCCAACAAGCGCCGATCTTTGCCGCTGCCGGAGCCCAGGTGACCAGCTTCGATCTCTCTGATGAGCAGTTGGCAAAGGATCGCATGGTGGCGGAACGTGAGGGTCTCGAGCTGCGCTGTGTCCAAGGAGATATGGCAGATCTCTCTGAATTTCCCGACGACAGCTTCGAGCTCGTATTTCACCCGGTCGCCAACGTCTTCGTCCCCAACGTGACCGTGGTGTGGCGCGAGTGCCATCGGGTTTTGCGGGCGGGCGGGGATTTGTTGGCCGGTTTCATGAATCCCAACTTCTATCTCTTCGACCATGACAAAGCCGAAGCCAGCGGCGAGTTGATCGCCCGCTATCCCTTGCCCTATGCCGAACCCGACAGCCTGGACGGCGAGGCTCTGAAGCGGTGGCAAGAGAGCCGTCGTGCTGCCGAGTTCAGCCATTCTCTCGAAACCCAGATCGGCGGCCAGATCGCCGCCGGCTTCGCGATCACCGGACTCTACGAAGACACCTGGACCGACGATGCTACGCCATTGAACCGCTTCACACCGGTGAACATCGCAACACGTGCGACGAAGCCTGAGGCAGGCTGAGGGGATCACCCATCGTGCCAAACCTCAAGCTTGCTGAATTGCACGAGTCAGCACAAACTGATCCAGGGTATCGGAGCCGGATCCGTCTCATCAGTGCCCTGACCTTCGTGTTCGGGTTGTTTATTCTTTGGATCATTTATACCGCGGACACCGGCCGAGCAAACCCTTTTATTGATCTGATCCGACCTATTCCTATCGGAGACAAGGTTTGCCATGCGGTCCTCTACGGCCTGCTCACCCTCGGTGCAAACCTTTCGAGTCGATGTCGAACCTTCAGGCTCGGGAGGTTCGCCTGGTATCGAGGCTCCTTGGCAGTGGCGGTTTTTGCGTTGTTGGAAGAGCTCACTCAGATCTACATTCCATCCCGGGCCTGGGATGGATCTGATCTCGCCGCCGATGCCGTCGGGATCGTGCTGTTCAGCGCATTGTCAGCAAGTCTGTGGTCTCGGGTGACAACCAACTCCAAAGATCGCGCCATCTCGATTCCTTGAAGAGGGTGAGCACCGGCCCGCGCCCCGTGAATCTCGCCGATCGCCACGGTCGTGTAGGGGCAGGCCTTGTGTCGGCCTGACAAAAAACGGCTGACGGGGACCGGGCCACCTCGAGATCCCAACTGGGCGGGCACAGGGCCCGCCCCTCGGACCGGGCCAAGAACAGTCGATGCTGACTACTGGCCAGAGCTGAGGCTTCCAAAGACTCTCCATCTTGGACCGGGACAACCCACGGCGCCGAGTCGTACAGCAGGTGAAGACACCCACCAGGTGGCAGCACCCACGTAAACGACCGGATACACTAGGGTCATGACTCGAATCAGCACAATCATCACCTCCCGTCGTTTGGCTTCCGTTCTGATGTTCCTGATCGTCGCCTTGTTCGCATCCGGCGCAGCTTGCGGACAGGTAGGGCGCGGCAGTCCACAGCCAGGGACTGCGGGTATCGCGGCAGCCGAAGAGACAACGGCAGGAAGCGGAGAGGCCATGGCAGAGAACCCACGTTGGAAGGATGTCGACCGTCTGATCTCGGAACAGAAGATGGAGGCGGCGATCGAGATCGTGGACGAGATCCTGGCCACCGCCCGCACTGACGGCAACGACGCCGAACAGACCCGAGCGCTGATCAAGGGTGTGCAACTGCGCACCTCGCTGCACGGCTACGGCACCACCGTCCGCGATCTACGCCGTGAAGCCTGGCCCGAGTCGCCGCAGCAACGCACTATCTTGCATCTGTTCTACGCCCGCACCCTGGTGACGTATCTGCAGCAATATTCGTGGGAGATCAACCAGCGCGAGCGGGTCGACACTGGCGACGAAATTGATCTCGAAGCCTGGACCCGCGAGCAGATCATCGACGAGGCACAACGTGCCTACGGTGCGGTGTGGAACCACCGCGATGCTTGGGGCGACGCCTCTCTCGGTGCCCTGGCCGAATATGTGCAGCAGAACGACTATCCAGCACGCATCCGCGGCACCCTGCGCGACGCAGTGACTTATCTGTGGGCGGAGCTCCTGGTCGACACCTCACAATGGCGCCCGGAGCACGAGAGCGGGACCTATCGTCTCGATCTCGAATCTCTGCTCGCCGACGAGCCCGAACCGGTGGCCCTCGACAATCCGGAAATCCACCCGTTGGCGCGGCTGACGACGATCCTCGCCGACCTCGAACGCTGGCACCACGAGCGTAAGCAGCCCGAAGCTGCCTTCGAAGCGCGTCTCGAGCGTTTGCGACGGCTGCGAAACAGCTTCACCACCGACGACGATCGTGACCTGCTGCACCAAAGCCTCGAACAAGCGTTGGACAACCTCGGACAGCGTTACGAATGGTGGTCCTCAGGGATGGCGCTGCTCGCTGAATGGACGCGAGACCGAGGGGATAATGCGTTGATTGCGGCCCGCCGTATCGCCCTCGAAGGCGCCGAGGCCCACCCGAAATCACCGGGTGGTCAACACTGTCAGCACCTGGTCGCCACCATCGAGGCACCGAGCTACAACCTGAATGCGATGGGCAACGACGGCCCGCGCCGCCAGTCGCTTTTAGTGCAACATCGGAATCTGCCCGAGGTCCACTTCCGCGCGTATGCCCTCGATCTCGAGCGGCGGCTGCAAAAAGCCAAAGATTACAACCTGCTGCCCAACTATCGCGACGTGCCACCGATTCTGGCGGCACAGAAGCCGGTTGCGGAATGGAGCGTCGAGCTGCCGGCGACACCGGATTTTCGCGAGCATCGCACGTTTGTGACACCCCCCATGGACACCCCTGGTCTCTACCTGGTGGTGGCTTCAGCGCGGCGCGATTTCGCCCAAAATTTCAACCAACAGACCGCCGTCAACATGATCATCGGCGATCTCGTGATGCTCACCCGCAATCTGCGCCAAGGCGTCGAAGCAACCGTCCGGTCTGGGGAAACCGGCAAGGCCCTGGCTGGCGTCGTGATCGACCTTTATCGCTACGACTACCGCCAAGGGCATACCAAAGTCGACACCCGGTCCACTGACGCCAAGGGAGTGGCGCAGTTTGGCCAAGGCCGGTTCAACCGCGGCAACCACTTCTTGGTGGCGCGCCACGGTAATCATGTTGGGCTGTCCCACAATGTCCAGAGTCCTCTGATCAAGAATACCGTCGGTGAGCAAACCAGCTCTTTGATCTACACCGATCGCACCGTCTATCGGCCGCAGCAAAAGATCCTGTGGAAAGTGGTCGCCTACCGTGGCAACTCGCAGGATGGACGTTTTCAGACCCTGCCGGAGTCGGCCGTCACCATGACACTTCTCGACGGCAACCGCCGAGAAGTTGCGACGGCCGAGGTGACAACCAACGCCTTCGGCTCGGCCTCCGGCGAATTCGATATCCCCACCGGCCGAATACTCGGTAGCTGGCAGCTCAAGAGCTCTCTCGCCGCAGCAGCCTACGTCAAGGTGGAAGAGTACAAACGCCCCACCTTCGAAGTCACGGTGAGCGATCCCGAGACGGCGCTGCGCCTCAACCGTCCGGCGACGTTGACCGGCGAGGTCCGCTACTACTTCGGTTTGCCGGTGGTGAGCGGCGAGGTTGTCTGGCGAGTGGTCCGCGAGCCGGTTTATCCACGCTGGGGCTGGCATTTTTGGGCGCCCACCCGGGGTGCTACCGAGACGATCGCCGCTGGCGAGACCGAACTCGGCGCCGACGGCAGATTTCGTGTCAGCTTCACCCCCGAAGCTGACGAGCGCGAAGCCAAATCCGTCACCTATCGCTACCGCCTGAGCGTCGATGTGACCGACGAAGGTGGCGAAACGCGCTCCGCATCGCGTGCGTTCCGTCTCGGGTTTGTCGCCATCGAGACCTCCCTCAACACCGATGACATGGAATTCTTCCGCCACGGTGAGCAAGTCGAGCTGACTGCCCAGCGCAGCGACCTCGATGGTATTCCGCGCAGCGGCAAAGCGAGCTGGCAGTTGTTCTCTCTCGAACAGCCGGAACAACCCCTTTTACCCGCTGAACAACCGGTGGCGTCTCGTCCGTTCGATCCCAAACCGATGGTTGAAAGCCAGACGAACGAAGCCGACGAAGGCTATGAGACCGCCGGAGACCAACAGCGGGCACGGTGGGAAACCGACTACAAACCATGGCGGGCGATCTCGGCATGGGCAGACGGGGCCGAGCTGCGCCAGGGCAAGATCGAGCACGACGAGGGTGGTGCGGCCAAGATCTCATTCGACGGCCTCGCGCCCGGCGCCTATCGATTACGCTACAGCACTACCGACGAGTTTGGCGCCGAGTTCGAAACGGCGAAGGACATCCTGGTGGTCGCCGCCAAACGTACCGAGCTAGCGCTGCCGGCGGTGTTGATGGTGGAAAGCGAGGTCGCAAGGGTCGGCGACGTTGTGCGCTTCTTCGTCCACACCGGGTTAGAGGACCAGGAGATGTTTCTGGAGCTATTCCAGGCCGGCGAACGCACCTCGACCAAGCGATTGCGTTCAGGAGGTTTCCAGCTGATCGAGATCCCGGTAGGCGACGAGCATCGGGGCGGCTTCAGTGCCCGGCTATCCACTGTCCGTGATCACCAGGTGATCAATCTCACGCAAGACATTCACGTGCCTTGGAGTGATCGTAAGCTGAGGCTCGAATTTGCCAGCTTTCGCGATCGTTTACGCCCCGGTGACCAGGAGACTTGGCGGGTTGTTGTCCAAGGTGACGATGAGGAGACGGTCAGCCGCGATGCCGCCGAGGTCTTGGCCTACATGTACGATCGTAGCCTGGACGTTTTCGCCAAACATCGATTCCCCAACCCTCTCCAAAGTTATCCGAGACGCCAGGGAGTCGGTTCGTTTCGTTCCAATCTCGGACAGGCCAATCGCGCCTGGCACCTCAGCCAGAATTTCACCTCGGTGCCGAACTACCCTCGGTTCAGCGGCGACCAGCTGAAGTTCTATGATGGCTACGGTATGGGCGGTCCTGGGCGTCGCCGCATGGTGCGCATGCAAGGCGAGGGCGTCGCGTTGCAGTCTATGGCATCGCCGTCGCCACCCAAGCAGGCAAGCCGGGAGATCCCCAAGGCGAAAGCCGCTTTCGCCGCCACGGATGTCGTGGCAGAGTCCGCCCCCCTCGCGGAGGCTGCTCCTGCCGACACGGCGCCAGCCACCGATACGGCCGGCACCGGCACCGCCGAGGTGCGTTCCAATTTCGCCGAAACCGCGTTTTGGGAGCCCCATCTGGTGACCGGTGACGACGGCTCGGTGGCGTTCGAGTTCACCGTCCCGGACTCGGTCACGGAATGGAATGTGTGGGTACACGCCATCACCAACGATCTGCGCTCCGGCTCCCTCGAACAACAGACCAAAACGGTCAAAGAGCTGTTGGTGCGGCCCTACCTACCGCGCTTCTTTCGCGAAGGTGACCGTGCCGAACTCGAAGTGGTGGTCAACAACGCCGGTGAGGTTGATCTCGAAGGTCACCTGGACTTCGAGATTTTCGATCCGGAGACCGACGAGAGCCTCCTCGCTGACTTCGGCCTGGCGACGGAAGCGGCACGGGGTGTGCCGTTCAGCGTCGCTGCCGGCGGCGGCACCAGCGTCACCTTCCCGGTCCGCGCTCCAGCCCGCATCGGGACCGTGGCGGTGCGGGTCATCGGTCGCAGCACCGGCCCCGACGGTGACCTCAGCGACGGCGAGCTGCGTCCGTTGCCGGTGCTACCGGGTCGCCTACACCTCGCTCAATCACGGTTCGCCACCTTACATGACAGCGATCGTCGGACCCTGACTTTTGACGACATGACGCAGGATGATCCGTCCCGTATCGACGAGCAACTTGTCGTCACCCTCGACGCTCAACTGTTCTACAGCGTGCTGCACGCCCTACCCTATCTGGCCGAATATCCCTACGAGTGTGTCGAGCAGTTGCTCAACCGCTTCCTATCGACTGGCATCGTCGCCAGTCTCTATGACCAATACCCCGCCGTCGCCAAGATGGCCAAAGACTTCTCGCAACGCGAGACCCGCCTCGAGACCTGGAACGCCGAGGATCCCAACCGTCGGATGACCCTCGAAGAAACACCTTGGCTGCAGACCGCCAGCGGCGGATCCGAGCGGCCTGGCGCCGAGCTCGTCAACGTACTCGATCCAGCCATCGCCCGTGCTACCAAGGACTCGGTCCTCGCCAAGCTGCAGGAGGCCCAGACTTCGCTCGGTGGCTTCCCATGGTGGCCAGGCGGCCCGCCGTCACCCTACATGACGCTCTACTTGCTCCAAGGCTTCTCCCGCGCCCTCGAATTTGACGTCGAGGTGCCCAAAGACATGGTGGTCAAAGCCTGGAGCTACGTCCACCGTCACTACCTCGACGAGTTGGTGCGGGACATGCAGTCCAAGGATTGCTGTTGGGAGCTCATCACCTACCTCGAGTTTGTGCTTTCCAGTTATCCCGACAATTCGTGGACGGGCGGCGTCTTTTCGGACGACGACCGGCAAAAGATGCGTGACTTTTCCTTCCGTCATTGGCGCCAACACTCACCACGGCTCAAAGGTTACCTGGCGCTGACGCTGCACCGTGCCGGCCGCACTGACGACGCCAAGCTGGTCTTCGACAGCGTCATGGACTCGGCCAAAACCACCCGCGACGAGGGCACCTTCTGGGCTCCCGAGGACCGCGCCTGGTTGTGGTACAACGACACCATCGAGACCCATGCCTTTGCGCTGCGCACCCTCGGTGAGCTCGAACCCGACGATGCCCGCCGCCATGGCCTTGTCCACTGGTTGTTCCTCAACAAGAAGCTCAATCATTGGAAGTCGACCCGCGCCACCGCCGAGGTGATTTACAGCCTGGTCCACTATCTGGATCAGGAGGGTGCACTCGGAGCCCGCGAAGAGGCCACGGTGGCGATCGGTGCCCGTCGCCAGACCTTCACGTTTGAACCTGACCATTACGTCGGTCAGACCCAGGTTGTCGTCAAGGGTGAGGATATCGATCCCTCCACCATGTCGACGATCGAGGTGGCCAAGGAGACTCCGGGTTTCCTCTTCGCCTCCGCCACTTGGCACTTCTCTACTGAGAAACTGCCGAAGGAAGCGCGCGGCGACTTCTTTTCCGTCACCCGACGCTATTTCAAACGTGTCAACACCGGTCGTGAATGGGTACTGCAGCCGCTCGCCGACGGCGCCCACCTCGAGCCCGGTGACCAGCTCGAAGTCCAGCTCTCGTTGCGCACCAAACACGCTGCTGAGTATGTCCATCTGCGAGACCCTCGCGGCGCCGGTTTCGAGCCCGAGTCCACAACGTCCAGCTTCAAGTGGAACCTCGGCCTCGGCTGGTACGAGGAGGTACGCGACAGCGGCACCAACTTCTTCTTCGAGTGGTTGCCAGCCGGTGAGCACACCTTCAAATATCGCCTGCGCGCTAGCCTAGCCGGCACGTTCCGCGTCGGTCCGGCCACCATCCAGTCTATGTATGCTCCTGAGTTCGTCGGCTATTCGTCGGGTGCTGAACTCGAGATTACGACCTCCAAAGATCCATGAGACTCCTGAGGTTGGCACCGGTGCTCGCAATCGTTGTCGGTTCCGTTACGACCGGTTGTACCTCGACAAGACCTGTTTCGACAGGACCTGCCTCAACACCACCTCCGTCGATGGTGTCGGTAGGGTCGCAGCCAACCCGTCCCCCGCTCGTGGTCCGACAGTCGATTCCCAGCTCGCCTCGTCGTACCCGCAACATCCCGGTTGCTGGCGAAACGCAACGGCTCGTCGAGTCAGCACGCCAGCTCCTTCACACTCCTTACCGTTATGGTGGCGAGAGTCTTTCGGGTTTTGATTGTTCGGGGTTCACTCGCCACGTCTTTCGCGGCCTTGGAGTCGAGCTACCGCGAGTCGCCAAGGATCAAGCCCGCACCGGCCGTTGGATACCACTGGACGAATTGCGGACGGGCGACTTGGTGTTCTTTGGCGAGATTCGTCAGGCACCCTTCCATGTCGGCCTCGTGATCTCGGCGTTAGGTGAGCCGCTGACCATGATCCATGCCTCGAAATCTAGTGGCGTGGTCGAGACTCGCGTTACCGCCAGCGATTATTGGCTAGGACGGCTCGAGTTTGGACGTCGAATTGTGCCGTAGGTCCGACTCAAAGCCAGTCTTCTCTGCGTAGGGGTGGGCCTTGTGTCCACCCTGCCTTTTGGCCACCCTGCCTTGTGTCCACCCTGCCTTTTGGCCACCCTGCCTCGCGTTCTGAATCCTGTGCATTCTCGCGGACGACGTATGGGCGTAGGCTTCACCTACGGGCCGACACAAGGCCGGCCCCTACATTCCAGACCCTGGGTATTCCCAAGGGGCGAAGAGGTGGGTACCCTAAATCTAGTCGTTCGCCCTAAAGATCGCGAAGTTCTGGACTGGCAAAAAATCAAAACGCTGCTCGAGGGTGTAGCCGGCAATCTCCATCTCCCCCAACAGATCGGCCCATGAGGTCCAGTGGCCTTCGTCGACAAACAGACTGCCGAGGCCAGTGACATCGTCGCGCATGTCGATCACTGCCACCCGTCCGCCCTTTTTGAGGTCCTGCTTCAGGCGTTTGAAATACACTGAACGACTTTCGATGTGATGGTAGGTGTTGCATAGAAACACCAGATCCATGGTGTTGTCGGGTAACCGCGGGTCAGCGAGCTCACCGTGGATGACGCCGACATTGATCGCGTCCTTCACTTGCACCCGCATTTCCAGATTGCCAACGATTCGATCCTCGACATCCACTGCATACACCCTGCCATTGCGACCTACAGCCTTGCTGAGCAAGAAGGTAAAATAACCTTCTCCCGCACCGAGATCAGCCACGACGGCGCCTGGCTTCAGATCCAGTTCGGCAATGACACGATCTGGCAGCTGCCACGCAGCCCTGGTGGGTCCTTTGATCCAATCCAAACGCACCAACTCGTACCAACTCTGCCAGACCGCCACGCCAAAGACGGTCGCGATCACCATCATGGTGAAAAGGCGGCTGACCTTCATCGGACGTCCCCTACCGCCATCGCTGCGGGCTCCCGCACCAGCTCCTGGACTGCCAGACGGACATCGGCGATGCAGGCCTCGACGTGCGAACGATGCGTACGGAACGACAACACACAGATCCGCAACACAAACGCTCCGCCCTTTGGGAGATCGCGCAATGCGGTACCGGTCAAGAAGACGTGTTGCCGGCGATTGATGTTCTCGAGCAACGATTGGTTCAGCTGATCGAGCTCTGGGGCCGGCACTCCGTCAGGAACCAAGCGAAAGACCACCAGCGACAATTGGGGGTCAGCAACGAGCTCAATGTCGGGAATCTTCACCAATTCGGCGGCAGCCCAGCGGGCTAGATCAAGCTTCTCGTCGAGATTACTGCGGAAGACCCCGATGCCATGCATCTTGATCGGAAGCCAGGTGCGCAGACCACGGAAGTCTCGCGATAGCTCAGGGGAGATCTCACAGAAGTCGACCCGGTCATCATCGGCTTGCATGGACGGCATGTAGTCGGCCTGGATGGAGTGGGTTCGCCGCAATGTCTCAGGGTCACGAACCAGCAGCGAGCCATTGCCATAGGGCAAGAACAGACCTTTGTGAGGATCGAGCGTAATCGAATCGGCCCGGTGCAGACCCTGCATGACATCGCGGCCACGTTCGGTGAGGGCAAAGAACCCGCCGTAGGCCGCGTCGGTATGCAGCCACAGTTGATGCTGCTCGGCAAGATCAGCAAGCGCCTCCAGATCATCAACCGACCCAGTGTTGGTAGTGCCAGCACTCGCCACCACCAGAAACGGCTGATAGCCGTCGCGCCGATCCGCAGCCAGCTGGCGTTCGAGCTCGTCGAGGCGCAGACGAAAGCTACCGTCGACCGCCACAGGTCGAGTATTGCGGGCTGGAAATCCAGCCAGGGTCGCCGCTTTCAGGATCGAGTGATGCACCTGTTCTGAGACGTAAAGGGTGCCCCGAAGAAAATCCTCCGGCAGGCGCTCTTGCCGGGCGGTGACCACCGCAGTGAAATTGGCCAGGGAGCCGCCACTGGTCAAAATACCACCGGCGGTGTGCGGATAACCAACCATTTCACACAGCCACCGAACCACGTTGGTTTCGAGCTGTGCCAACCCTGGAGCGGCAAGCCAGACGCCAACATAACGGTTGACCGAGTCGGCAATCAGGTCGGCGACTGCTGAGTGGAACAAGCCTCCACTCGGAATGTAAGCCATATAACTGGGCGCCGCAGTATTGAATGAGCAGGGCACAACGCGGTCGAACAGCAGCTCGAGAAGCTCAGTGAAGGGTGAGCCTGTTTCCGGCAATGACTCGGCGAGAGACCGGGCCAGCTCCCCACCACCCTCGATCGCTGACGCGGGCTGGTCTGGCAAAGACTCAATGTGGGCGACGATCCGGTCCATAGCCTGCTCGACCATCGAACGCATCGCTCCTGCGTCGAGCTCGAGTGGATTGGTGTTACGGGTCATCATGAAGGCGGTCATCCGGTTACTTGGCAACCATCATCGTATCGAATCGGGTGGGTCAATAAACACGGTCACGGCCTAGCCTGAACTTTTTTCAATTATTTTCACTAACGATGACCAGATCGACGACCCGATTTCGCGTCCTCCATTGAACCCGGACAAGACAGCAAAAAACACAGGTTTTTAACTTTACTGACTTTAGACCCTGGCCTTTCCGTCGTCCTTAAACCCCATCGCCCCCCTTGATGGCGGAGAGGCCAGGATCTTAATCCTCATAAAGTCCGCGAGTGGAGTGGCGTAAGCTGCTCCACTATTTTTTTGCCTGCACGATTCCGTTGCTACGCGGTTTTGTTGCTACGTGGTTTTGGCTGCAGGGCTCATTGTTACCGGGTACCGACGCTTGAAAGGCGAGCCGTTAGCTGGCCGCTCGCGGCCGTGCCGGCCCTGACTTCAACCGACCGAGCTTGATACCACTGTAATAGTGGCCAAGGATCTCGCGATAGGTTGCGCCGCGCTGAGCCATGCCAAACGCACCAGCTTGGCACATCCCAACACCATGGCCCCAACCCTTGCCGCGAAATTGCCAACCCGGCCCCTGTGCGCTCTGCAGGACCGGCTCAGCCCAGAACAAGGTGTCCCAGACGTCGAGCGTCCAACGGACAGCCAGCCCCTCGACCAGCAGACTGCGCCCATCTGATCCCAACAGCCGCAACTTGCCTACCCGCCCCGAAACACCGCGGGACAGCACTTCGAAATTCTCGAAAGGAAACCCTGGGTAACGTGCCTGGACCGCCGATCGGAGCCTGCTGGTCGAAACGAAACGCGACCAACTCTGCTTGGGTACACGATGGCCAAATCGCACTGCTGGTGCGTCGACAGGCTGCACCAACGCCACCATGTCATCTCCCCGGAAGTAGAGCTCGAGCAAATCGCCAGCCAACACTTCGAGCGCCGCCGAACGTATGACGCCGTTCTGGCGCCTGAAGGTGGCGAAGCTGCCTGGAAGCTCGTAGCGATGAAAACCGCGGGCGGTGCGCACCTGAAGCCCGCCGTCGAGGGACAGGTAACGATGGGCACGTCGCTCCAGGACTTCGAGGTAAATCGCCAGTCGAAAGAGTAACTCTTCCGCATCGGATGCGCTCATCAGCGCGGACCCAGGCTCGGCGGCCAACTGGCTCGAAACCAAATAGCCAGCAAACTCGACATCACGGGGACGCCATTCGGCTGGCGGTTCGGCGACAAGCTCCTCGAGCTCCTCGTGAGACGAGCGTAAGCGCTGGTCGAGCGCCAAGTCGAACACCGACATCGCAAACCGCAGCACTTCATGGCGGTTTAGCGACCGCAGGCGATCCCGTGGCACCGGTAAATCGGCGAATTCTGCCAATCGCTCAATTCTCTTACCCAAGGCCTTCGCTGGCTTGCCGGTCGAGACCGGCAGTAGACGCTGCATGAGGGCATCCGGGAAAGCCGTGCCTCGCGGCGCATCACCTTCGAGGGAGCTGACCCCGGCTTCGACACATGGCACGCCGCGCAGGTAAGGCCCGGTCTTGAGCGGAAAGACGACCTCGACATTTTCGGTATGACCACCACAGGTGGCGCCATACATCGTTTCTGCCGGCTGGCCTTCGAACAACGCCACCAATCCCCGAGTGTCTGAGATCGCCTGGTCGGACATTGGATGTTCCACCTGCATACCGCCATAAACCTGGCAGCGTGGGGTCGAGCAAATATCAAACCCCTCGTCGGCGAACTCGCTCAGATTGCGCACCGCATAGGTTCGTGCCGCCAGCGTCTGTGCCTTCAACGCCTCGATCTGCTTGTAGAGCTCTGGGCCCATTTCCTTCGGTACCACGCCGCGCAGATAGTCCTCGAGCTCAAGCTCGTTGACGATGTTCAGATTGCCCCGGTCGTTGAGAAAGACCAGCAGCTGCCCACGGTACCGGCCGGTACCGTAGGGCACTCCGACGTCGGGTGGTGCCGATACTTCGAGCCAACGGCCAGCAACTTGCCAGGTTTCGCCCGCACTCTCGAGCTCGAAGGCTGGATTCTCCAGCATGCCACCCTCGGTGGCCACCCAGCTACCTAGAATACCGAGTGCATCGAGTCGACCGCGCGTCGCCTCGGCTTCGGCACGGGTTGCAAGGCGCCCGACGCGAACCCGATAGAGGTCGGTTCCGGCATCAAAAATGGCATCGGCCTGCTGGCCAATCGACTCTGTCAGCCGTTGTGCTAGCCCCTGCGCCTGCTGTTCGTCTTTCAGCGCAGCCACCTGTAGGCGGTAAACCGCACGATCCTGCAGGGTGTCCGAGGGGGCCACCCGAATAGACTCCGACAGCGATATGACCTCGGTACCCGCACGTAGAGTCAATCGGCGATCACAACACGGCAGCTCGAGCTCAGTCAGATCACTGGCCAAGCCGACTCGGATCAACAGAGGCCCCTTGGCGCTCGTCGGGACTTCGAGATTCGAAACCGCCGCTTCGACCGGCTCGATCTGTGGTGACACAACCGGCGTACTTGGGGGGACCGTTTTGCTGGGCGAAACCGTAACCCGTGGGATCCGCACAACCTTCGGCAGCTGAGGCGTCGTCACCGGCGGTTCCCCCGGTCGACAGGACGCCAAGGCGGCGAGCATGAACACTACGCCAAACCCTCCGATCAACGTCCGCTGGCGACGGTGAGCGGATTGCCGAGCGCGATGACGCGCCGCCAACGCACGACGCCGACGACGCGCTCTCGATCTGGGATCTCTGCGCTCCGAGCTCACGATGTTTGCCCCAGGGTACGTCGGCAGCCCGTCATCAACTCCCGATCCGATGCTGAAACATCTTCACCTCACGGCGGTAGTCCCAGTCCGCCGAGTTGATTGTCAACTTCACCGGCTGAGCCATCTCGTACAAACGGCTCACCAACAAATCGGAGAGGCGAGTCGACAGCAACGCTTGATCCTCTTTCCGGACCCGGTCCCCACCCATCCCCGGTTTGGGGGGCGTCGGGCTTTCGAGCCGGTAGTTAGTGGTGAAGATCGTCGGTAGCCTTCGGGTGTAGCGAGTGTTCATGATCAAATACAACGTGTCGCGCACCCACTCGGTCGGTTTCTGAGCCCCGAGCTCGTCGAGCACTAGGAGCTCGGCATCGACAATCGGCGTCAGAATCGAAGCCTTCGACTGTGTCGATGAGTTGTCGAAGGTCGACTGGATCTGGTGGAGAAGGGCCGTAAAGTCGACGAATTTGCCTCGCACCTTGTAGCGCTCGACCACTTCGGACAACACCGCCGCCGCCAGGTGCGTCTTGCCGACTCCCGGCGGCCCGATAAGAAGCAAGCCGGCTTCACGAAATCGTTGTTCCTTGCTGTCGAAGAATCGATCGACATAACGCTGGCTGATCGTGTGGGCACGCTTCAGCTGTTCGCAGACATGGGGGTTGGCACTGTTGGTGGTCTTGAAGGTGCTGAGGCGACAACGCCGGTAGCGCTCAGGGATGCCAGTCTGCGCCAGGTACTCCTTACCTCGTTCCCGCTTTTGGCAATCGCAGCGGGTCGCCGAACCGGCACCGCCATCGGCGACCACTCTCCAGCCCCGTCCATGACACTCGGGGCACAGATTGGGATCCGGCTCAACTTCGACACCCTTCGGCCCTTTCGGTGGTACGAATTCCTGCATTGGCGAATGCTAGCACTTTAGGGCCATGATCTCCCCTTCTCGGGATGAACGACGGTCAAAGCCTGCTCGCTCTCACGATAAGCTCTCCACCCCCCGAAGAATCTCTCGACCGTTCGTTCGCAACTCTCCACAGGAGCTACCCATGAGGCTTGACCGAGGAACCGTGAAACTATCCCTGTGGGTCTTGGCCGGCAGTGTGCTCCTGGGTGCCAGCGCCTGTTCACCGACGAAGGAGTCCACCTTGGCTTATCCGCAGGCCGAACGGTCCGACCACACCGATGACTACTTCGGTGTCGAGGTGCCGGATCCCTACCGCTGGCTCGAGGAACTCGGCTCAGAGTCGACGCGCACCTTTGTCGAGGCACAGAATGCATTGGCCCAACCTCAACTCGAGACGCTACCAGCTCGCGAACGGCTGCGAGAGCGGATGACCGAACTCTGGCGTTACGAACGCTACGGGGTCCCAGAAAAACGTGGCGGACGCTACTTCTACGAAGCGAACAATGGCTCCCAAGAACTGGACGTGCTGATGGTTGCCGACAGCCTGGATGCAAAGCCCCAGGTGCTGATCGACCCTAACAGCTTCCGTGACGATGCCACTGTAGCGCTCGCTGATTGGACGCCCAGTCCGGACGCATCGCACGTCGCCTATGGCGTGTCCGATGGTGGTACCGATTGGAAAACTTGGCGGATCTACAACGTCGCGACTGGCAAGGATCTAGACGATGTAGTCGGCCATATGAAGTTCAGCACAGCCGTGTGGGCCCCCGACAGCAGCGGTTTTTACTACAGTCGCTACCCGCTGGGAGATGACGGCAAGGCCGATGGTTCTGCCAAGGTTTCGGTTTATTATCATCGAATCGGCACCACGCAGGATGATGATCGACACGTCTACTCCACTGCTGGAAACAACAACTATGACCCTTACCCGGAAATCAGCGACGACGGTCGTTTCCTGATCCTGAATCTGTTCGAAGGTTATTCGACCAACGGTGTTTACGTTCGGGAGTTGGGCACCGCCGACGCACCGTTGATTCGCCTGCTCGATGATTGGGACGCCTTCCACGTATTCCTCGGTAATCACGGAGATGAGCTGTTCTTTCGTACCACCGACCGAGCACCCAACGGTCGAGTAGTCGCTATCGATCTGAAGATGCCCGAACCAGCCAACTGGCGGCAAGTGGTTCCAGAGTCCACAAACGCGCTGGCGGACGCGCAACTGATCGGTGGTCACATCGTGACGCAATACCTGGTTGACGCCCGCAGCCACGTGGTGCGATTCACCACCGACGGCACCCAAGTTGGAGTCGTCGAGCTGCCGGGTATTGGCACCGCAAGCGGCTTCACTGGCAAAAACGACGACCCAGAGACTTTTTTCGAGTTCGAGACCTTCACAGCGCCACCGACGGTCTTTCGCCTCGACATCGCGAGTGGAGAAACCGTACCGCTTCGAGCGCCGGCCGGCACCTCGGATACCGACCTCTACGAGACCGAACAAGTTTTCTTCCAGAGCAAAGATGGTACCCGAGTGTCGATGTTCCTGATCTACAAAACTGGCCTCGAGCGCGACGGCAAGACCCCCACCATGCTTTACGGTTACGGCGGTTTCAACGTCTCGGAGACTCCAGAGTACAAGGTGCGCTGGAAGATGTGGCTAGAGATGGGCGGACTCCTCGCCATTCCCAACCTCCGAGGTGGCGGTGAATATGGCGAAGCATGGCATCAAGCCGGCACCAAACTCGACAAGCAAAATGTCTTCGACGATTTCATCGCTGCCGCCGAGTGGTTGATTGCCGAGCAATACACCAGCACCCCCAAACTCGCGATTCATGGTCGTAGCAACGGCGGCTTGTTGGTGGCAGCGGTGACCACCCAGCGGCCAGATCTCTTCGGCGTTTCCTTGCCGGCGGTGGGTGTCCTGGACATGCTGCGCTACCACACCGCCAGCGCCAATGCGTATCAATGGGGCAGTGACTACGGATGGAGCGAGAACAAAGACGAGTTCCAGGCCCAACACGCTTACTCGCCAGTCCACAACATCCACTCGGAGACCTGCTTCCCACCGAGCCTGGTCACGACCGCCGACCGCGACGACCGCGTCGTACCGTGGCACAGCTACAAATACGCCGCGGCGATGCAACAAGCTCAAAGTTGCGACCATCCGATCCTGTTACGGATCGAGACCCGAGCCGGCCACGGCGGTAGTAAACCCATTTGGATGCAGGTCGAGGACTATGCTGATCAGTGGGCCTTCGCCGCCGCCCAGATGGGGATGGAAGTCCCGTTGTAGGAAAACCCTAACGCTCGATTTTGCGTTTGAATCTCCATGGGACGGCCGAACATCATCCTGCTTGCGGGCACTATAACCTGTAGCGGCTTGATGGCCACAGCAAGTGCCAGATCTCAGGAGCCCTCGGACACATCAGTCGCGCCAGTAATTGCACCATCCGAAACCGCGATCAGCATCGCACGCACGTCGGCTGTAATCACCGTCGACGGCAATCTCGATGATCCTGGCTGGGACAAGGTGACAACCGTGAGTTCAACGAGCCTGACCATCTCGAGCCCGCGTCCCGCCAGCTCTTCCTCAAAGTGAGTTACGCCTTCCGCCGCTAACAGGCCGGGGCGAAAGTGCTCCGCGCTGAGAGCGAGGAGTTTTTCGTCAGATCAAGGCTTGAAATCGCATGGATACTGGTGATCTCTAGAGATTTCGTAACGCAGAGTTGGCGAAAAAGGACCGTTCTCAGCGTGGTCTGACTTTCGCCACGGCCTGCTAAGCTCCACAGGTTTTCACAAAGCGCATCGCCCGCCTCAGCTGCCGCACGTAGTCTTGGGGGAACGTGTGCCCCAGCCCCGGATAGACAACCAATCGCTGGGTGATACCGCGCTCGGCAAAACGCTTGGAGGTCTCGCGGGTACGATCCACCACACCGTCCTGGTCGCCGACCATAAAGAAGAACCGTGGCAGTTTGGCGGCAGGAACCTCGGGAAAGCTCGTCTCACGATCCATCGCCGAACCCATCACGATAACGCCAGCAAAGGATTCGGGGTGACGAAAGGCAGTCGAGATCGAACGACGGCCACCCTGAGAGAAACCCATCAGCACGACACAGTCACGGTCGATCGGATACTTGGCTGCCGCCACTTCGATAGCCTGTAACGTTTGGTAGGCGGTTTCCTCCTGAGTTCCCCACTGAAACCCACTGGCGTAGGGATTCAGAGCTTCGGGTACCGCCAGCACCGCCCCAAACTGACGAGCGACGGTTTTCCACAGCTGCATCATCGGCTCACCACGACCGCCACGCCCATGCAGCGCCAGGATCAAAGGCGCGGGCTTGTTGGGGTCGAGACGACGCGGCGGCACCAACTCGGGTGGATGAGCCTTGACCTGTCGGCGAAAGGCTTCTCGTTCCGCAACCTGATTAGCTCGCACCCGTTCAAGAATCGCGGCATATTCAGGCAACTGTTTCAGGGCGGCGAGGTCGGAATCGCTATCGAGCACCACAACCTCTGCAAAGCCAGCTGCCGCCGACTTCCGCAACCATTCGAGCGCCGCGTTGTGCTCCCCACGGGCAGCACGCAACCGAGCCATGTCATAAGCCACAAATACATTCTGTGGCTGGCGTTCCATCAACTCCTGGCCGATTCGCAAAGCGGCGTCGAGATCACCGTCGCGATAAGCCTCGACGAACTGACGCTGAAGCAGCACTCCTGAGTCGACGACGTCTTGAGCCACCGTCGGCAGTGCAAACAACACCGACAGCACAACAACCACGAACAACCGAATATTGACTGGGAACAGCGAGTTAGGCATGAGGCCTATCTTGCCACTACCAGCTGCCGGCGGGATCAGCTTTCTTGTTGAGCCGCCGGCCGGCGGGTGTGGATCACCGCAAAAACCTGAATTGCAGCGAGGCCCAAGGCAAAGAGGATCGAAAAGACATCCGTCATCACCCACCCTTGTGCGATACGGGAACCCACCGCCGCCAACAACACTGCCATCAACGTGACTTGTGGTACCACCAGAATCGGCGGAGTCCGCTGCGAGGTCTGCTTAGGAGTCGAGATATGCGGCACACGGATCCGCAACAAGGCCAAGACCAAAGCCAGCGTATACACCGGCCACAACAAGAAAGTATGCACATAACCTCGCCAGTTGGACACCATTGAGGTTGGATTGTCAGTCCAGGCTGACAGCGCGACGCGCCGAACCAGGATGACCGATGCCACAAACGGGATCGAGTGCAACAAGTACTCGCTGAATGCGGCGCGAGCCGACATCGGGCCGAATGTCAAGATCGCTGCCGCCAAAATCGAATGGGCGAGGAAAACGGTGCCGATCAGGTAGTAGGTGAAGCGTACCGCGTAGGCCAGATTCTGAGTCAGCGACAGGCGCTTCCACACCCGCGGATAAACCTCGAGCAAGATCTCGAAGACGCCCCGTGCCCATTTGAGCTGCTGTTTGGTAGCTGCCATCAGGTCGCCAGGTACCAGGCCCAAAGCCTTCAGCGACGGCACGAAGACCGAGCGCCAACCCGCAGCGTGGACCCGCAACGAGGTATGAAGGTCCTCCGCCAAGCCGGTTTGATGACCACCGATACTGTCGAGGGTGACACGCCGGAAGGTACAGTGACTACCCCAAACCTGCGCTGCACCACAACCGTACATGCCCATCGACGTCGGTCCGAGCGCATCGGTCGATTGTTCGGCACCAGCCCGCGCAACCCATGACTCGCAGGCGTTGGAAAATCCCACCGCACTCTGCACAAAACCGACACTTGGATCGCGGAAATGCCCCAGGATTGAATCGAGATAGTCAGGATCGGGAATGTGATCGACATCGAAAATGGTCACGAACTCGGCATCACTAGCGGCCAGCGCGGCGTTGACGTTACCCGCCTTGGCATCACGATTGTCGCTGCGTACCCGATATTCGACCCCGAGCCGCTTTGCCAGCGAGGCAAACCGGGGGTCGCGAGCATCATCCAATAGGAAAGTACGGTGCGGGTAGTGGATCGCCAGAGCAGCTTTCAAACTGCGCTCCACCATTTCGTGAGGCTCGTCGTAAACCGGGATGAAGATATCGACCGCCCACCCGTCAGGAGGCGCCTCGGTTTCTGGAGATTCGATGCGCAGGTAGACGTAACACGCGCAATACACCTGCACCGCGACATAAAACAACGCCAAGGCAAAACAGAAGGCTAGCCAGGGATCGTAAATCCTGCCGTCGCGGAACCACCAGCTGAAATACAGCACTGAGGTCGCGAATCCGACAAAGACCAACACAAACAGTAGCCACCGCCTTGCACCCGCTGGGCGCAGCGTGGACTCCGTGGGCGGTACTATCGTCAGGGTTTCGATCGAATCTTCCATTGCTTTAGGGTCTTCGCGGTTCGAGCAGATCGTTGGGCTCAGATGAAGTTGGTCGCTGCGTCAGATGAAGACCGGGTTGCGCATCGTTTGGTTCTCGACGTTGGGTGACGCCATCAAATCTCGAGCCTCGAGCTTGGCGGCGAAAGACTCGAGGTTGTCTGCCCCTTCAATATCAAGCCGTGGTAGCGCCAACAGAGAGTGGTTCGCCTCACACACACCCGGTGCAGTAGATAAACCGAACTCGAAGCCACAGGCACCGGTCAAGAACTGAATCGGCTTGTTGAATGCACCCCAAGGATAGGCCAAAGAGTCCACGGGTGCACCTAACCCTTGCTCCAAAACCTGCTTCGAACGCCGAAGGTCACGGACCACCTGCCGCCAAGACAGAGAGGGTAACCAGGGATGCGTCGCGGTATGGGAACCAAAGTTCACGCCCGCCGCCTGCAGCTGGCGGATCTCGCGCCAGTCGAGCAGCTCCACTGTCTCACCGTACTCCGCGTCCCAAGTATTGGTGCAACCAATCTTGTCGGCCACCAGGAACACAGTTGCTGAGAAGCCGTACTTCTCGAGCAGTGGCCAGGCATCGTCCTTGAAGTCGCGATAACCGTCATCGAAGGTGATGAGCACCGCGCCACGAGGCAACGTACCTCCGAACACCACATATTGACTCCAGTCTCTGAGGTCGATGCTGTGGTAGCCGTGATCCCGCAGGTAGCGCAGTTGTTCTTCAAAGGCCGACACCGTGACACGATAAGGCGCCAGCGCTTCCGAGCCGTGGTCGGCGACGCGGTGGTACATGAGGATCGGCAGGCGATCTCCAACGCCGTTCCAGACCATGTGGCGTTCGACGTCCGGCGGCGGCGTCTGGCACTCGACGGTACGAATAGCCGGGGCTCGACGGCGGTCCTCGTTCGCGAGTTCAAAACGTTGCACTCGGTAGTAAGGGGTCTGCAGCTCTTCCGAAAAACTCAGCGTGGGCTGCGCGGCGAATGTCTCACCAATCGTTTTGACTCCGTAGTTGAAGCTCCAATCGAAGCCAGGCCGGTCGGGGTCGTCGACGGTCAGATTGGCGTGTGCCATCACCAACTGCCCACCGGGATTGAGTGCCTCCGCGAAGCGCTCCGCCACCGCTTCCAGCCGCTGGACGCGGCCGAGATAATAGAGCACCTCACTACAGACGATGAGATCAAACTTCCCTGGGATGGGGTCCTTGGCAAGATCCAACGTTTGGAAACTCGCGTTGTCGTGTTCAGCGCAGCGCTCGGCAGCTCGGTCAACCGCAACCTGAGAGATGTCCGTCGAAAGCAGCCGACCAACTCGCGGAGCCAGCTGTGCCGAAAAATGGCCCTCGGCACAACCGACCTCCAGGACACTCCTGGTACCCTCCGGAATCAACTCCAGAGTCTGCTCGTATTTCGTCTGCTCGTAAGCATTGGTATAACCCCAGGGATCTGCCTTCTGCTTGAAGAACTGATCGAGCGAGTTCTGACTCTCCGGTCGCACGTAGCGTTGACGAATCTTGCGGTAACGCCCGTAAAACCGCGGCATCATCCGCAAGCTGTTGGTGGCCATACTCTTGAGATGACCGCTCACCTCTCCGAGCCAACGCACGGAGTCGGTTTTTGTGTACATCAGCCGGAGCAAGACTTTGGGTGGCAGCGCCTTCAGTCGATGGCCCAGACTCGCTTCGGCCATCTTCACTGGCACCAGCAGCCGCGCCAGCAAGCAGGCGCGGCGAGCCAGTCCTGGCGCCTCGCTAGAAGATTCCAACGCCTGGAGGAAGTCGATGGCATAAGGCTCGGCTTCGCGCCAGGCCGTGGACCATTCGACCAGCGGGCTACCACTGGCATCCATCGCGGCGGACACCAGCCAGTCCGCGATGTAATAGGGATCGAGAGTCGGGCTGATCTCTCCAATTTCCAGATCCAGTAACGGACGCGGATCGCCTTTGATTCCGGCGATCAAGCCAGCAGAAAAGCACAAGAAATACGTTCTCTGGAAGGCCAGGATCTCGGGATCTTCCGCCAAGCCGTCCGGGTGCACCGGATGCAACCGAGGTACCCGAGGATCCGGCGCATGCCCTTGCTCCAAGACTCGAACGGCATCAACCAGCATCCGGCGAGCCTGCTTCGAAGCCGATTCGGGACGCATGCGATAAAACGCGAGCACCTCAGGCACCGGTCCAAAGCGCGCTCCAAGGCGAGCGATCCGCTGCCAGAAGTCCCAGTCTTCGCTCGTCTGAAGCTCGGTATCAAAACCACCGACCTCTTGCGCTAGAGCCTTCTCCACCACACAAGCATGGATGGCAAACCGCCAATCCACCGCCAATTGCTCGAAGAGATCCCCTTCCTCTTTGGGGAGGCTGGTACAGGTGGCATGATCATCGGGCGACACCGACGCCCAGCCGCAGTAGACGGCATCAAGACTGTTGTCCTGGGCCAGCGCCGCGGTCATCAACTCCAGGTGTCGCGGCGCGATGGTGTCATCGGCATCGAGGAAGAGCAGCCAGTCATTCGCAGCCTCGGCGATACCATAGTTACGGGCCGCACTGACTCCGGCATTCGACTGCCATACGACGCGAATCCGAGAATCACGACGCGCGAATCGACTAGCGACCGCGCTGGTCTCGTCGGTCGAGCCATCGTCGACCACGATCGCTTCCCAAGCGCCATAGGTCTGGGCGAGGAGCGCATTCAAAGGCTCCTCGAGCGTCTCGGCCGCATTGTACGCCGGAATGAGCACCGACACTTTGACGGCGGGTGTTGCGTTGGAGCTCGAGTCCATCACTTGATCATCCACTGGTGACCACCACCGTCCCAGTATTCGCACCATCGAGACTAACTCGCACGGCATCGTCGAGGTGATGTCGCGACGACCAGGCAGCGAGCCCCCGGTGACGCCGGTAATAACCGAGACCAGCCACACAGCCGGCAATCTCGACCGCGAGCAGGCGCGCCCGATAAGCCGGATCACGCAGCACACTGCGCACGGTGTAGCCGGCGTAAACCTTGGGCAAGGTCCACATCAGATGCCGCAGGTTGCCGAGATCACGAAAGCGCGAAAGCTGCACCAGGGCTGATGCAACGTGGCCTCGCATGTAGGCATAAAGCTGGCGTTCCAAATCTTTCATCTCACGACGATGCTGGTGTTCCGTCACCGCCCGCGGCTCGTAGCGGCAGCTCCAGCCGCCGGCCAAAGCGCGATAGAACAGCTCGAACTCCTCACAACCGCCAGCTCGACCCGCCCCTAGCCGCTCGTCGAATCCGCCGAGTTGTTCGAACACATGTCGACGGATCGCCATGTTGCCACTGCCACCGATCTCCCAGACCGGCACACCACGATTCCGGGTTCGACGATAGAGCGCGGCATCGAAGGTACGAGCCACATATCCGCGAGCGAAACTGTAACGCTGCTCGAAGATGCGCTGGGCCTCGGTCTCGAGCTCACTCGGTAAAACCAGGCCGGTAGCCAAGCCGACCGTCGGGTTGTGAAAGCAGTTCCTCAAATGGCTCAACCAGTCGGGATGCACGGCTTCGTCATCATCCACGAACGCAACCAACTCACCACGACAATGGTGGACGCCGGTATTCCGGGCTGCACTCGATCCTGATCGGTGCTCCGCAACATAACGAGCTTCCGGGAAAGCCTCGACCACCTCTCGGGTGGCGATGGAAGGTGCGTTGTCTACAACGACAATCTCGAGTGGTTTCTCACGCAGACCCGCTAGAGATCGTAGGCAGGCGGCGAGCCGCTGAGGTCGATCGCAGGTCGGCACCACGACGCTGATCGACGCCGGTGGTTGTTCTGCCTGGGCAGCCGAACATGGACCCGATCCCTGCCGGCTGTCGAGCAACGACAACGCCACCCGCAACAGCCGTCGAGGATCGCCGTCACGGCCGGTTGGGCGCTGCCGACGACGCGGTGCCACAAATCCGGTGCCTGCCAAGTAGGCATCAACTGCCGGAGTGATCGTCCGTAGCGCAACCCAGGCCAACTCCGACGCAGTCATCGACCGTTGCGAGGGCTCGAGCTCCAGCTGGCCGAGGGGAATGTCACGCCACCAAAACACGACGAACACGCCGCGGTCCGCCTCAGCGAAGGGCATAATGCCTTCGGCGAGGTCAAGATGGACGATATCCCATCGAGTGTCTTGGTTCGTCATCGAATCTTGGATCGTCATCGTGTCTTGCTTTGTCATCGCGGCCCCGGCCTTATCAGGCCGTATCCTCGAGATACGCAGGACGTTTTTGCAGTGCGTAAAGGCGTGCGAAGAGGGCATTGTTCCGCAACAGGTCGGCCAGACTACCGCGTTCGACGATCGCGCCCTTTTCCATCACCAGGATCTGGTCAGCCTGTTCGATGGTCGACAGCCGATGGGCGATCACGATCACCGTCCGATCGCGGCGCAGCTTCTCCAAAGACGCCTGGATCACGTTCTCGGAAATGCTGTCCAAGGCGTTGGTCGCCTCATCCAAGATGAGAATCTCCGGATTACGCACGATTGCCCGCGCCAGAGCGAGGCGCTGTTTCTGGCCGGACGACAGCCGCAGCCCACGATCACCCACTACCGTGTCGTAACCATCGGGCAGCGAGCTGATGAACTCGTGCGCATCTGCTTGACGGGCCGCCGCGACAATTTCGGTCTCGGTGGCGTCCAGCTTGCCATAGGCAATGTTGGCGCGGACCGTAGTATCGAAGACAAACACATCCTGATCGACAATCGCAATCTTGTCTCGCCACGAGCCCAGGTCGAACTCAGGCATCGGGGTACCGTTGATGTGGATCTCACCCGCGGTCGGCTCGTAGAACCTCAGCAAGAGGTTGATCAATGTCGACTTGCCTGCCCCCGAGGGGCCAACCAACGCCGTGGTTTCACCCATAGCGAAACGGACCGAAACGTCGCGGAGGGCCGGTGCCTCGTCAGCATCGTAGGAAAAGGACACCTCGGAAAGCTCAACGCCAGTTTCCAAACCGCTGAATTCGCGATCCCCGGAGTGCACGGCGGGCTTGTCGTCGCGTTTCAGGAGCCCCATCACCTGTTCGATGGCCGGCAACTTAGCGATCAGGTCGGCACGGCCCTCGTCCAGCCCGTAGACCTCCGGATGCAACCGATAGAGGATGACGATGAACACCAGCACCGCAGGTAGGCCGTTGGCGTTGTCGTGCAACATCGCAAACAGCACGCCGATCAACAGGCCCGCAGCCAAGATTTCGGACAGTGGCTCCATCAACCCGGAGACTTTCTCCTGCTTGAAGCCGATCCGCCCCACTCGCCAGGAAGCTTTCTCGTACCGTTGCTGCTCATACCGCTGGCGGTTGAAGGCTCGGATGGTTCGCATGCCCGCGAACAACTCGATCACTCGTTGCGAAAGCGTCTGATCAGCTTCCAGACCAGCCCGAGACATCGCTTCGATGCGGCGCGTCAGTAACTGGACCGTCGCTGAAATCAAGAACAGGGCAACCGCCACTACCACCGTCAGCTGCCAAGAGATCAGCAACAGGACCGTGGTGAAGATCAATACCGTTGCCAGATTGATGATCAGACCGGCAAAGGTTGATACCGCATCCGCCGTGGTCCAGGTCTCCCCTTCGAGGGTGTTCCACAACTTGCCCGACTTGGTGCGCTCGATGAAACGCAAACCGACCCGGAGCAGCTGATCGACCACTCGGCTGCGCAGATGATGACTCAGTTTGGTATCGACCCAACTGAACAACAGCCCGTTGCCGTACGAGATCACGCCCTTGAACAGCACCAACGTCAGGATCGCCAACGAGATGAACAGCAAACGATCCGAGGCGGGTACACTTTCGAACAGACTGGTGAGCGCCGCGGACAGGCTACCTTCGGCGGCGGGCTCGATGGCCGACTGATCGAGACTGTAGAGGAAAGGGATGAAGAGGCTTATCCCAAGACCCTCGGTCAAAGCTTCCAGAAGTCCGAGCACCACCATACCCGCAAGCGCCCAAGGATGGCGCTTGATCAGGGGTTGGACAGCTCGAATAGCCTGGATCTCTTTCATTCGTCTGACGCTCGATCAAGGGTCGCTGAATGCCACCTACCGGGGGTGCAGCAAATCCAAATATCCGTCAACACTGAATAGGAACCGAAAATCCGGTCTGCTGCCAGTTTAAGCAAACGACATTACGGCCCAAATTACAGAACATGACGTTCTGTGTAACGGCGCCGCGCCGCAGTACAATCGGGTCGGTCTATTTTAGAGGCAATCGTCGACAGGGTCTGCTGAAATTGCTGGCAATCGCTGCAGGCTCCAGCGAACACCGTAAGCTCCAAGTAACGCTACCGCAAAACCTACTATCCCCGGAGCAGGCCCGCCCAACAGCAAATGCCCTGTTCCGAACAGCAGTCCGTAGACCAGCCCTAGCCCACTGAGGACACCGATCAGAACCGGCGCGGGCTGACTGCCGGTGTCTACCGGGCCCGCCAACTCGCGCACCGGCTGCCACCAGCCGATGGGACGTACCTTTTGGTAGAACGGAACCAACGTGCTGGGATCCGGACGCGGCCCGAGCCACAGCGACAACAGCGCCATGCCCACGGAGGCACCGACAACCACCAGCAAACGCCCTTCATGCAGCAACTCGCCGTTAGGACTGAGTGCACCGAGACGCCAGTGGATCGGCGCCAAAGAAATGCCGATCGTGACCGCCGCCGACGTCAGCATCGCTACCACCTCGGTCATGGCATCGATCCGCCACCACAGCCAGCGCATCACATAAACCGGACCGACGCCGCCTAGAAAGGCGAGGAAAAACGTGAACAGGTCACTGATCGACTCAGCGTAGAAGGCCATCGCCGCACCCAGGCACATCACTCCAACACAGGTCAGACGGGCCACCATGACGTAGTGACGCGGTCCAGCACCGGGCACCAGGAAACGACGATAAACGTCGTTGACGAAGAACGACGACGCCAGGTTGACATGGGTGTCGATCGTCGACATGAACGCGGCGCACAACGAGGCGATCACCAGGCCGAGGAGGCCTACCGGCAGATACCGCGCCATCATCACAACATAGGCGCGCTCGGAATCGGTGCGGGCAAGCAACTGCCCAGCCACCACCTCGTCACCGACCGCCAACCGGGTTGTAGACGCCAGCGGATACCAATCCTCGGCGCTGCCCGGCGGACGCAACGACACCTCACGGGTCGAGCCACCGGCCGATTCCAACACCACCGCGGATTGATCAACCGCTGTCACTTGGCCAGCCAATGGGGCGTGTACCTCGAGGTTCGGCAACACCGCCAGCGATGCCAGGGCAACCAGGATCCAGGGCCAGGGACGCAGAGCGTAGAACGCCACTGCGTACCACAACACGGCGAGTCGACCATGGTGCTCGTCCCGCGATGCGGCGACGCGCTGCACAATGACGCCATCACCATCGGCCCACTCGGTCGCCCACCAACCGATCCCGAGATTGACCGCCAGAATCGCCACCGGCGCCGTCCAAAACGTCAGCTCGAAGGGACTTCCGAAACCGGCCGTCGGCACAAAACGCAGGATCTGATCGAGCGGCACGCTCGTTCCGCTGGCACCCGCGGCGAGCACCCCACTGAGTCCGCCAACGCCTTGCCATGTAATCACCGCCAAGGCAATCGCCCCGACCATCGCCATGATGAACTGGACCACGTCGGTCAAGACCACGCCCCAAAGCCCAGCCAACAACGAATAGGACAAAGCGATCGTGCAGGCCAAAGCAAGCGCCATCCCTTTGTCGACATCGAACAGCACATCGATGATCTTCGACGCCGCCAGCAGGACCCAACACAGAATGATGGTGTTGGTGAACCCGGAGTGCAGCACACCCAGGAAGCCGCGCAAAACCCGCGCCCCGCGACCGCCATACCGCAGCTCGGCAAGCTCCGCCTTGGTCACTACCATCGCCCGCCGCCACAGGCGCGAAAACAAGAAGACACCGAGCAGTGTGGTCACCGCAAAGCTCCACCACAACCAATTCTTCCAAATACCGTGGTCTCGCACCCAACCGGTGATGACCAACGGTGTATCGGCGGCAAAGGTCGTGGCGACGATCGAGGTACCCGCCAGCCACCAGGGCAACGACCGGCCGGTCAAGAAAAATTCGTTGATGTCGGAGCCGGCACGGCGCGCAAAACGCAGACCGATGACGATCGCGAACACCACGTAGGCGGCAAGGATCAACCAATCGATCAGATGGAGCTGCATCGCGAGAGATTACTCCGCGGTCGCTAGGCCAACTAATTCCCGCACGCCCTCGGTAGAAGTGACGGTGCGGTGATACTCCGGCGATCTCAACTCAGTGCCCATGAAACAATGGCGATTGCGGTACCGCATCGAGCTCTCGGCTTCAGCCGTCGCCACAACGTGGATCTCCCGCGCCTTGGTCTCATCCACGATCCGGCGCAGATTCCGCGCCGTGATGCCACAACCGGGCATCACCACCAAACGATCCCCGGCTTGTTTGATCAGCTCGGCGATCAGTTCGGTCCCTTCTAAAACCGACGCTTCCTGCCCTGACGTCAAGACCCGATCGACCCCGAGCTCGATCAAGGTCTGCAATGCGGCCAAGGGGTCGCGGGCCATGTCAAAGGCACGATGGAAGGTCACGCTGAGCGGCCGCGAGGCTTCGATCAGACGCGCACACACCTCGCTGTCGATCGTGCCGTCGGGTCGCAACACTCCGAGCACCACGCCGTCCGCACCAAGATCCTGCGCCACCGCCAGGTCATGGAGCATGGCTTCGATCTCCAACGGCGAGTAGCAGAAATCGCCACCCCGTGGACGGATCATCACCTGCAAACCGATATCGACCGCCCGCCGGGCCGCGGCGATCATGCCAGCGCTCGGGGTTGTCCCGCCTTCGATCAGATTGTCACAGAGCTCAACTCGGTCGGCGCCACCGCGCTGTGCCGCAACCGCCGAATCCGCAGAATCGAGACAGACTTCGACCAGCACATCGATCGATTCTGCAGCATCTTCGAGCATCCCTTGGCTCAACCAGTAACCGCTAAATGCTTCGGCGGACGAACGCGACTCTGCTGAAGACTATCGGTAACAAGCTGTGGCTCAGCAGCAAAGAAGGTCTCGAAGATTTTCAGATTGTCCTCGACCTGCGTTGGATCCTGCAGCTGATCAACACAATATTGCTGTGCGTCAGGCTCGGTCTCCAGGTTTCCCTGCATCATGCGCTGGCCTTCCGCATACGACATCTCGGGATGAAACTGCACCCCCCACACCGGCTGTTCGCGCATCTGGAACGCTTGAATGGCACAGTCGTCGGTCCAAGCGATGCGCTCACAGCTCGGCGGCAAATCGTAAACTTCGTCATAGTGGGAGTGGATCGGAACCAGCTCGTCGTGATCCCCGAACAATGGGCTTTGCCCTAGCGACAACCGCTTCCAACCAAACTCCGGCACGGCCGCACGCCGGCAACGACCACCCAGCGCTCGGGCCAACATCTGATGGCCGTAACAAATCCCCAACACCGGCTTACCAGCATCGACGAAGTCTCGGATCAAAACACACAGCTCGTCGTCGCGCTCATTGACTTTGGCCGCTGAGAGCTCAGAGCCTGAAATGAGCAGCCGACGGTGACTTCCGCCATCGGCGAGGGGCTCGGAACCCAGCAGATGTCGGATCACAAATGGCTCTGATGCCATCGGCTGGAGACGCGGCAACACGACATTGTCGAATCGGCGCCGCTCCTCGGCGCTCACGATACAGTTGATGATCAAGGTCATATTGTGGCCCAAATGTAGCGCCGTAAGGGCCGCGTCGTCAAACCGTGCTGGACTGTCCCGAGGCAGCTGAATCGACCAACCGAGCACCCCCTCAGGTCAAGGCTGCACGAAACCGCTCACCAACCCCCCGCAACCGCTCTAGCGGCTCGTTGGAGAACACGACTCGCACGTAGTTCCGGGTGTGGTCAGTGCCCCAATTGACCATCGCCGTGGCGGCGATCTTGCCGAGTTCGAGCAGGCGCCGAGACGCCGTTGGGCCATCGAAGCCGAGCGACGACACATCAACCAGAAACGACCAACCACCATGGGGTGGGATGACTTTGAAATCGGCGAGTTCGTCCAACAGGAGATCCCGCCGTTGTTGCCAGGTCTCGACGCTCGACCGGATGCCATCGTCGGGATCGTCGATCGCCGCCGCTACCGCGTCCATGGCGATGCCGGTCTGACACACCACGTTGCTGATGCTCACTCGTGCGGTATCAGCGACCACAGCAGCCGGCCCCACCACCCAGCCGACCCGCCAGCCGATCATGCGGTATTCCTTCGATGCCGAACCGACCGTGACGACGTGCTCGCGCATCCCCGGAAACGCCGCCGGATGGATCACTGGACGATCGTCGTAGAGAATACGTTCCATTGCCGAGTTGTTGATCAGCAAACATTCGGCACGTTGGCACCAGGTGACAATCGCTTGCCATTCGTCTTCGGTGAGGACCGCCCCGGTAGGCATCGACGGACTCATGATCAACGCCACCTTGACCGGCCCTGGTGCAATCTGGTCGAGGGCTGCAAGGTCGAGTCGCCAGCCTTCAGGTGATGGAATCAACGGCACGTAACGCGGTACGCCACCCGCCAAGCGCACTCGATTAATCAGCCCAACGTAAGTCGGATCGGTAAGCAACACTTCATCGCCGGGCTCGAGCGTCGCCAGCAACACATTGAGGACACCAGACAAACCACCGGCACTGATCACACACTCGGTTTTCCAGTCGTAGGTGTGTCCACTCTGCCGACCAACCAGCCGTGCCGACGCCTGGCGGATCGAGTCCAAACCAAAAAATGGCAGATAGCTGTTGGCGTCGTCATCATCGACTGCCTGCTTCGTGGCTGCCAATGCCGACCTAGGCGGTCGCAGATCGGTATCGAGGTTCTCCAGACGTAGAACCTTGGGATCGTCGAGGCTATCGGCTAGATCCCCCATATCCTCGACGCCAATTTTGGTGATGAACTCGAGCCTTGAAACTGACATTGCCACGGATCTCCTCGGGTTGTGGACCTGCTACTTCGACGGCTCCAACCGAGCCGTCAAGGCGGGAATAGCGGCCCGGATCACGTCGGCCAGCGTGGTGGCAAAAACCAATTCGAGGCCTTCACGGGCCGCCTCCGGCAAGTCGTGAAGGTCTTTTTCATTACCCTGCGGCAAGATCACCTGGGTCATCCCAGCACGCTGAGCGGCCAACACTTTCTCTTTGACACCACCAACCGGCAGGACCAAACCGCTGAGGGTGATCTCGCCGGTCATCGCGGTATCGGCGCGGGCCGGCTCACCGCTGTAGAGCGAGGCCAGGGCGGTGGCTATCGTCACTCCTGCCGAGGGTCCGTCTTTGGGAATGGCCCCCGCCGGGACGTGGACATGGACCTCACCCCGTTCCAGATCGGGGGCCAGGCGCTCGGCCTGAGACAACACGAAGCTCTGTGCCGTCCGCGCCGACTCCTTCATCACATCACCGAGCTGGCCGGTGAGGATCAGTTGATCACCCCCCGACAGCCGCACCGCCTCGACATAAAGTACCTCGCCGCCGGCCTCGGTCCAAGCCAGGCCGGGTGTTACGCCGGGAGGTAACTCGGTGCGCATCCTTTCGGCGGAAAACGGCGCTGGGCCGAGCATAGTTTCGAGGTCCTCGGGTTCGATCGTCACCTCATCGCACGTACCCTCCGCGCAACGTAGGGCAACTTTTCGCGCTAGCCGACCGAGGGTACGTTCGAGCCCTCGGACCCCGGCTTCCCGCGTATAGTGCCTGATCAACTGAGCCAGGGTTTCGTCTGGAATGATCAGCTGCTCGTCCTTCAAGCCGGTCTCTCGACGCCGCCGAGGCAACAGATAACGACGAGCGATCTCCATTTTTTCCTCGTCGCCATAACCAGAAAGCCGCACGATCTCCATCCGATCGAGCAACGGCCGAGGCAGTGTGTCCAACCCGTTGGCGGTGGCGATGAAAAAGACCTTGGACAGATCGAACGGCAGATTCAGGTAGTTGTCGCGAAAGGAGTGATTCTGCGCTGGATCGAGAATCTCCAGCAACGCAGCGGTGGGATCGCCGCGGTGATCACGACCAACTTTGTCGATCTCGTCGAGCATCAACAGCGGATTCTTGACCTCGGCACGACGCACCGCCTGCAACACCCGGCCCGGCATGGCGCCAACATAAGTGCGGCGGTGGCCGCGCAGCTCCGACTCGTCATGTAGTCCACCGAGACTGAGGCGCTCGAACTGGCGCCCCAACGCCCGGGCAATCGACGAGCCGAGCGACGTTTTACCAACCCCAGGCGGGCCGACAAAACACAAAATGGGCGCCTTGGCTTCGGGGTTGAGCTTGAGCACCGCCAGTTGCTCGAGAATACGCTCCTTGATCGTGTCGAGGCCAAAATGATCTGCGTTGAGGACCTCTCGCGCATGCACCAGATCGAGATTGTCCTCGGTCTCGCGAGACCACGGCAACTCGGCAACAAGCTCCAAGTAGTTGAGCGAAATGTTGAAGTCCGGGCTCGACGGCGGCAGATGCGCCATCCTGGCCAGTGATCGATTGGCCTCCTCTTGCACCATTTCGGGCAACTCGGCCTGCTCGAGCTTTGCCCGCAGGTCGTCGACCTCCGAGGTTTCTTTTTCGGACTCGCCAAGTTCCTCACGAATCGCCTGCATCTGTTGTCGCAGCAAATACGCGCGCTGCTCGCGGTTCATCTCGGTCGTGGCCTCGTTGGCAATTTGCTTCTTGAGATCCAGCACCTGGAGCTCGTGCCGCAT
This sequence comes from Acidobacteriota bacterium, assembly GCA_029263395.1. Lineage (GTDB taxonomy): Bacteria > Acidobacteriota > Thermoanaerobaculia > Multivoradales > J023 > JAAELT01. The sequence goes on from JAJCXO010000156.1 coordinate 59,445, forward strand.
ATAACGTGCCGCCATCCGCATGGCATCCGCCTGTGAGTCGAGCCCGATCAATATCTGCGCCTTCTCCGGGGAGAGATGGAGCATCGAACTCAGCAGGTAAACGAGATGCATAGGACCGTCGAGATGGGCCACAACCTCCTGCATGTCGACTTCCGGCAATGCCTGGACGGTCTGCTGGATACGACCGGCAAGCTCCAGCAACTCGCGCTGCAGCGCCTCGGCTTCGGTAGCGTCGCCGGCCACCGTGGGTTGGAGTTGGACCTTCGCCCCCAGGTACGGCGTCGTTTGTTCGACCTCGACCAGCGCAATCCGCTCCAATCCCTGCATCACCAGCTGAACCCCTCGTTCGGAATGCGACGCTTGGGTAATGATCGCCTGCGTGCCGATCGGATAAAGGTGCTCCTGACCCACATCCTCCATGCCGGCGTCGTGTTGGGCAAACACCGCAATCAAATGGCCTTCGCTCTCGAGGGCGGCTTGGATCGCCTGCACCGAAGCCCGCCGTTCGATGACGACCTGCATCGTCACATAAGGGAACAACACTGCATTACGGACCGGCAGCACCGGCAAGACGTGTGGTTGAGTCATCGGGGTCTCATCGGGAGTCGGAGGTAGGCGGCGAATCATGTCCCGCTGGATGAGGCGATTCTACTCTGGATCGGACTTGGTTATGCCCCAGGACAATAGCCCGCTCTAAAGCAGGCGCTCCGTGGCGCTCAGCTTCTGGTGCCCTCCTCTGGTGACGAGAGCTGCGGGTATCCATTTGGTTGTTCGATCCTCGACCCCATCGCCGAATGCAGACTGCAGGGATCAGCAACTTTGGACGCTGCAGAATCGCCGAATTTTGCTGATCCCTGGCACGTTGACGCTCTGAACTCGAACGCTTGAGGCTGAATTGCAGTCTTGGATATCTGGGTGCATCGCTACGGAGCCTCTGGCGACGGCTTGGATAGATATCCAAACCGTTCAAACGGCATCGCCAAGAGATTGGACAGTTCGACAACCCCTCGCTAGAGGCTAGTGGGACGTGTTCGAAACATCCAAATGATCTAGTAGAGGCGGTCGCGGTGGATTCTGAACTGTCACCACACTTCTAAGAGCCTCTTGGCCGAGATTGGACAGTTCGCCAGAGCCAGTCCACGGCACCTGATCCGACTTGGACAAGTATCCAAGTCGCGTAGATGGCGACCAACAAGGACTTGGATACGTGTCCAAGTCGCGGATATTGAGCGAAGCGCCTGATCTATCGACCATTTATTGACCGACCGGTCAGTTGATTAAGGAAAATCCGGTCGACATGTGCTTAATGCAGTCATTTTTTTCTAAGGTTCTTCCTGTCGCTGGCGCGACCCGAGAGTTGCCTCCAAGCCTCTATGGTGCTCGGTGCACAGGGAACTGTGAAGGCAGGAGACGACTCTGTGGCAGCGCTAAATCTCTGCGACACAGGAGTTAGACATGGGACAGAAACTGAGAAAGATGGTGATGTATCGAAAGGGTCTATGCGACTTTGTCGTCGGTGCCACAAAGGTGCAGGGACCAGAGACGGGGCAAGCATTGGCAGAGTACTTCTCGCCGATGCTCGGGCAAGAGGAATCCTCGCCAGATCTGGAGTTAGTGCTGGCGCTCGCCGGTCGCAAGCTGGATCACTTCGGTGGCGTGATGGTCGACACCGACCAAGAGTACTTAGCGGCGCTGGCACTCCTGGGTGAGGGCCAGGATCAAAGTAAGGACTTGGGATCGCAGCTCAAAGCCAAAATCCTGAGCCTACGTTCGACGTTTCGAGGCCTCTTCGGAGAAGAGAGTGTGCGATCGGTGGGTCTCGACTTCAATGTTGCGCAAGATGTCGAGGGTATCCTGCGTCAAAGCGAGATCATCCAAGATCGAATACGCAGCTCGACGTTCGACCTCACATCCAAGGAGTGGCTTGACGTGGTACTGGATCGGAATGCGTTGGCAGACGCGCTCGAGCCCGGCATCAGCGCTCTACGGGACGCCCTCGATCTCGTGGTTGCTCGCCGCAAGCAGCTCGACAGTGCCAAGGTCCGCAAGGACCAAGCGCTGAAGGAATTCGATCGTCAGTTCATGCTGATCGCTCGTTATCTTGAAGCCTCCTTCCGGATGGTTGGCGAAACCGAGTTGGCCGATCGCATCCGTCCACGGGTTCGCCAACTCGGTCGCGATCGCGACGCGGGTGAAGCGTCTAACGAGTCAACACCGAACGACGAGCCAAGCTCCGACGCCCCAGCAGTCGTCGCGACTCAGGAGACCGCTGAGACGCAAGAGCCTCTGGAGACGCAAGAGATCTCGTCGGTGTAGGCCTCGACGTCAACGTTGATCTTCTGTGGTGCCCCTCCTGGCGATGGCGTCGGGAGGGGCATTGCGGCACTACCTCGCGGTACACCTTCTTGGTGTCCAGCTGCATGAATCCGGGCGGAATGCCCCGTCAGCCCACTTGACGACATATACCTAACGCAGGTACATTCCTTAGTGACGTGGCGATTCAGAGCTTCGCTACCGCCAGGTCGAACAGTTCTTCAACGACGGCAAGCTGCCCAAGGGAGTTGGTTGGGTCAGTGTCGTAAAAATCGCCGCCAGAAAGCTCGATCTGGTGGATTACGCCGCTGTGTTGAGCGACTTGGCATCGCCACCCGGCAATCGACTGGAACCCTTGAAAGGTGCCCTCGCTGGGTTCCACAGTATTCGGGTCAACGACCAGTGGCGAGTGGTCTTCTGTTGGACCGACCTAGGACCCGTCGACGTAGATATTCTCGATTACCACTAAGGAGCCACCCAATGCGCAAGACCCTCCGGAAGAGGCAACCCACTAGCCCTGGTGAGATTCTTAGAGAAGAATTTCTGGTCCCGCTCGGTATGACACAGAAGCAGCTTGCTGACCATCTGGGACATGATCTCAAGGTCGTCAATCGGATCGTCAATGGCCGTACCTCTGTGAGTGCTGAGATGGCCTTGAAGCTTGGAGCGACCTTCCGAACATCCCCTGAATTTTGGCTCAACGCGCAGAAGGCTATTGACCTCTATCGTGCCGCCAGCAGACTGACCGAGCTACCGAAACCACTGCTCAAAGCCAGCTAGGTTAGAGCCTAAAAGGTCGCACGCTTCAATCTAGCGGCGGGTGATCACTCCGGCACCGGAAGCCCGCTACTTTTGTTCGCGGGTCGCCAGTAGCTGCTCCAACTCCGCCCGCCGCTCGCGGTCTTCGGCGGACGCGGCCAGAGCCTCGAGAGCTTTGGCGTAAGCGACGCCAAACGCATCGTCCGCTGGCACCTCGATATCCGGCTCTACGCCAACACCTTCCCAATTGGTGCCGGTGATCGGATTGATGGCGCGGGCAAACGGAATCGCGGCCGCCAGGCCGTGGCCAAGACTCACCACTCGCACCGGATGTGCGCCGCCCGCGCTACGTTCGCCGATCACCGTCGCTCGCTTCAGGTTTTGGAGCATGTAGGTGAAGCCTTCGGCAGCGGAGAATGTCTCAATACTGGTCAGAATGAAAACGTCGATCTCCGGCAGTCGCTTGCCCGGCACCCACGTCAACGAGTGAATCTGCCGGGTCGAATCGCTCGAGCGTACATATTGATCCACTAGGTGCTGCGGCGCCTCCTCCAACAGATAGCTGGCCAGCAGCTGCACCATGAACGGTGAACCGCCGTGGTTCTGCCTCAGATCGATGATCAAGGCTTCGCTGTGGGCGAGCATCGCCATTGCAGCGGTTGCTGTGTCGCCGGCCACCGATGGATCGGCGAACTTCTTCAACTCCAGGTAACCGATGTTGCCATCTAGGACCTGAACCAGGCGAAAGCCGTAATTCTCGCGCCAAGCCCTCTCTTCGTACTGGCGCCGGGCCCTGGCCAGGTCGTCTTCATGCTCGTGCGTCTCAGGTGGCAACTCGAACACTCGCAGGTGTTTGTCGTCCGTGACCGACCGAAGATCGTGGGTGAGCCGAGCTGCCAGCTGTTCGGGCGCCGTCTCCGCGGCATAGGACCCACCTTGCAATCGACTCTCGACGGCAGACGCCATCGCCTCCGCCTTGTCGGCGAATACATACACCTCGCGGAGCGACTCTGCCAACTCCCCGATCACCTCGCTGCGGGCTTCACGACCTAGCTGTGAGACAGACGGGTCAGCGGCCTCGACCGAGGAACCCAACACAAGCAGCGCGAGGCCCAACACGAGCTTGCGGTAGCTGTCGCCGAGACCGACGCTGATACGTATGGACACCTCTACACCAGCAGAGACTCAGGCAGCCTCGATCGCCCTGACCACCGCTTCGGTGAACTCGTGGGTACCCGCGGTGCCTCCAAGGTCCCGCGTCCGCACTTTCTGGTCGACCAAAACATGCAACAAGGCTGTCTCCAGGCGCTTGGCCTGATCGACATGGCCAAGGTGATGGAGCATCATGACCGCGGAGCGCATCAAGGCCAGGGGATTGGCGACGCCGCGACCGGCAATATCCGGCGCGCTGCCATGGACCGCTTCGAACACTGCGGCATCTTCTCCGAGGTTGGCGCCCGGGGAAACGCCGAGACCCCCCACCAGCCCGGCGCAGAGATCCGAGACGATGTCACCATAGAGGTTTTCGAGCAGCAACATGTCGTAGGTTTCGGGGCGAATCACCAGGTTCATGCACATGGCATCGATGATCCGATCATCCGCCTCGATATCCGGATACCGTTTGGACACCTGCCGGAAACACTCCAAGAACAGCCCGTCCGAGAGTTTCATGATGTTGGCTTTGTGGACCGCGGTGATCCGCTTTCTGCCGTTGGCCCGGGCGTACTTGAACGCGAACTCCGACACCCGCGTCGATGCTACCTCGGTGATGATCTTGAGACTCTCGACCACCCCCGGCACCACTTGATGCTCGATACCGCTGTACAGCCCTTCGGTATTCTCGCGCACCACCACCAGATCAACACCTTCGAACCGTGTCGCCAAACCCGGGATCGAGAGCGTCGGGCGCAGATTGGCGTAGAGCACGAGCGCTTGACGCAACTGCACGTTGATCGACCGGAAGCCTTTGCCCACCGGGGTCGTGACCGGTCCCTTGAGGCAAACCTTGTTGCGTTGGATCGAGTCGATCACTCGCTGCGGTAGGGGTTCGTCGCCGGCTTGGACGGCTTCTGCTCCCACCACATGGCTCTCCCACTCGAACTCGGCACCTACCGCTTCGATAACCCGCACCGTAGCCGCCGTCACTTCGGGACCGATGCCATCGCCTGGCAACAACGTAATCGTTCTGGACATATTAATCTCCGCTCAGAAGAACATTATCGAGTCAAGAGGGTTGCAGCGAGGCCAATTCGACGGTGTTCCCGCTGCCGATGAAGATGTCGCTCAGGGCTCGAATCGAGGCCCCTTGAACAAAGTCGAAGCATAAATCATCGTAGTCGACAATGCCGGGAGCCCCGCGGTCATCGTAGAGCACAACCACCCGATCGCCGACCCGCAGCAAATCGCCAGGGGCCACATGTTCGCCCCAACGTGCCTCACCGGCGAGCTCGACGGACGTCCACGAGAGCTCGTCCAGCTGCTTGCCAGTCGGTTGAATCTGGTCGCGCAATACGGTGAGTCGACTGAACGCAACATGATGATCGGCAAGTTCCCTGATGCCGTCGAGGATGTCTCGCTCGGCGCCCGGAAAAGGCTCGAGCAGGGTCAAGCCAAACGCCCGCGAGGCTGGCCCCAAAACTCCAGGCAGCGCCAGTCTCACCGTTGGGAAACCCGCGATCTGCTGCTTGAGATCAGACACTCCCCAGGACCGGATGACACGTTCTGGAATCAACGACTCTTCGCTGCTGTAGAGCTCGATCCGCACGTGATACCGCTGGGTGCCGAAGCGCTGAATCTTTTCGGCCGAGTCATTCTCGAGATGGTTGTTATGAGCGGCGTCGATGTGACCGGGAACCGTCCAGCTCATCGGCCAATCGTGGCGGAGAAACTCCAGAAACTTGAAACCATCCAGCTTAGTCTCGGCGTCGAGAACGATAAAGGGACGTTGGCCTTCGACAGTGAACCATCGCACCTTGACAGGCTGTGGACGATCCCAGACTTTGAGTCTGTCGATCGCGACCGGTTCGCCGCTGAAGCTCAACTGCGAGGCTTCGGTGTAGTAAACCGGCTCGCCCTTTCGATCCCGGCCCTCGAGCACTGCACGCAGCTGGAAGCTGTCCCCAACTTCGAGATCTACCGGCCCCACATCGGCGATACCACGCCCCGCCACTTCGACAGCAACCCAAGCAGCCACTAGCTCGGGAGCCAGCTGTTCCTCGACGACGGGACGAAACAGCACAACCGCCGCCCCGAGGGCGATAACCACCACCACAATGGTGAAGAGTCGAGATTGCTTATCCATAAGTTGTCTAAACCATCCTGTCTTCAGACTACAGGTCTCGCGGCTACGAAGCCCTTGGGCCTACGGTGTCTTTCGGGGCTACCGTCTCTCGAAACTACCGTGCCTCGAGACCACCGTGTCTCCAGACTGCACCCTCTTGGACCGTCAAGCTCGACTAACGGTTCCGACGGTGGTCCCATCAGGCCTCGGCTTTGAGCTCTTCGACCTTTTCCGCCACATCGCGGTAGTGGCTGTTGCGGCCGTAGACCTCGACGAAGGTCTTAAATGCAGCCTCGGTGTCGCCCAACAATTGATAGGCGGCGCCCATATCGTAGAGCAGACCGAGGGTCGCGTCTGGACTGATCGTCGGCGACTCCAAACCTTTCCGGTAGGAACGGACTGCCAGCTCGGGAAGCCCCTTCTCGAGGAAGCAGATGCCTAGCAGCGAGCAAGAGTCCACGACGTAACGTCCGTCTTTGGCCGCCAGCTGGAATTCACCGATCGCTTCATCGAGCAAACCCATCTCACGATAGGCAATGCCGAGATTGAAATGCGTGTCGTAGTCTTCCGGCGAGAGGTTTTCCGCCACACCTTGCTTGAAGCCTTCGATGATGTCTTCGAGACTTTGTTCCTGAGGGTGCAGGTTGACCCCACCAGCCTCGTCTTCCGACAGCTCACGCTCCAACTCCGCGGCGAGGTCAAAGAAGTCGTCTTCCTCTTCGAAGATCGTTTCTTCCTCAGCCGCGGCTGCAGGATCTTCTGAGTCGATCTCGTCGAGCCAGCTCATACCCGTCTCGTCGAGGGCATCGACCGAGTCTGCTGCGACGACGTCTGCTGGGCTGGCGGCGAGCTCATCATCCAAGTGCTCATCGAGCTCATCGAGCCCCAACTCGTCAACCAGGGAAACGAGCGCCTTGTCATCCGCTATCGGCGTAGACAATTCGATCACCGGCGGTTCCGACGCCGAAGCAACAACCGCATCTGCAGTGCCTGCTGGCTCAAGCGCTTCGCTGACCTCTTCGGGGGATCCGGTCTGCGGTGACACATCCTCCAGGGATGCCGCATCCGGGGATACGGCTTTGGGAGGCACGACTTCGGAGGCCAAGACTTCCGGGGGCACAACTTCGGAAGACGCAACTTCGGGACGTACGGCCTCGAGCCCGGCTGCCTCAATGACCGGGCTCGAATCTGCAGGTCCGGCAGCTTGGGCGCCCGGCACCGGGATCGCTCCCGAACCTGGGGCCACCGGCGCATCGAATGTTTCGAGGCTCAAGTCATCGAGCAATTGAGCGATCCGATCGTCCTCGACGATCTTGGCTCCCGGCTCACCGATTACGCGGTTACCGTCGAGTATGAAACCCGCGTCGGACAAAGTGCCGCGGAGCTCATTCCAGAGGTGGGGCTGTTCGGTCTCGCCAGCAATTCGCGAGACCAAATTGGCATTCGCCAGCACATCGGTAAATTCACCAGCCTCGAGATCGACCCGGGTCTGAAGCTCCAGCGCTTCGAGATGGTCAGGTCGGATCTGAAACAACTCACTCAACCGATCGCGCGCCTTTTCCTGCAGGCCATACTTGGCGAATACTCGCGCTTCTGCCAGCAGATCCTCTTCACGGCGTTGGTCGAAGGCCGAGGATCCAGCCCCTGCTTCTTCTTCGGCACCACCTTCAAATTCAGCATCAGCTGACAACCCAAGTTCGTCGGCGATCTCGCTACTAACTGCGGGCTCGTCAGTTCCCAGGTCTATCGAGTCGAAGTCGAGTGACTCGAGCTCGAGCTCGAGCTCCTCATCGGTATCAACCGATGCTGACGCATGCGCGTGTTCAACCGGTTCGAGACTCGGCTCGCCGAGCTCAAAATCCTCGAGATTCAACGGTTCGAGCGCACCTGCACCCGCCCGTTGGCCTGGAACCGTCTCGTCGAGGTCTATTTCGAGATCAATTTTGGAGCTGGCCTGGACCGGCTCACCGGATACCGGCAGATCAAGTTCCTCGATCTCATCCATTGGCCAATCGATTTCGAGTGCCTGCGGATCAACCGCTGAACTCTCTTGAGGTGCCTCGGCTGGCGGCGGTACAACGCTCGTCGCTGCATCCAGTCCGTCAAAATCGAAGCTGTCCTCACCTTCGAAGGTGATCTCGCCGTCAAACTCTGCTGACGCGAGCTCGCCTGATCCAGCCCCTTCTCCCTCTACCATGTCGGCCGGTGGCGTCACCAGGCTGGACGGCACCTCGTCGTCGTCGAGATCGAAGGTAAAAACATCGTCATCATCATCACTGTCGGGTGCAACGGCATCGGCGGCCGCGGAGGCCGTTGCCCGCGTCTCTTCGAGAACATCTTCGATGTCATCGAAACCCGCGTCGGGCAGCGTAAATGCATCGTCACCACCGAAGGCATCATCGGTCGCGAAGGCATCGTCGCTAGCGAACGTTGCATCGGTAGCATCGAGATCTGCCTGAGTGCTCTCCTCCGGGATCTCGAAGCGAGCTCCATCGTGCCCTGCAGACGGCTCGTTTGAAATCTCCAGCTCAACAGCACCACTGGTACCGAGGCCTATTTGCTGCGTCAACGACGCAGCGGCGGGATTGAGCTCGACAGCCTTTGCTAACACTCTGGCGGCCTCACTCACATGCCCAGCACCGTGGAGCCCAGAAACTGCCTCACGCACGAATTCGAGATCCTCGCTATTGACCTCTAGCGCTTTCAAATAAACCTGGGCAGCCTCGTCGACCGAACCACCGACAATCAACAAATCGGCTAACAGCCGATACTCTCTCATCGCCTTGTCGATCAGACGCTGGCTTTCGTAGAGTTCGGCAAGCTTGAGGTGGAAGGTCGGATTGTCGGGCTCGAACTCCGCCATCCGCTGATAGATTGTGATCGCCGACGCTGCGTTGTCGTGCTTCTGGTAATAGTCGGCGAGAACCTGGTACTGAGTTCTAGCTTCGTTGAGCAGGCCTTGCTTGTGATAGAGCTCGGCGAGCCGCTCATAAACCGTCAACGAGGTCGGATCGAGCTTGATGATCTTTTTGTAGATCGCGATCGCTTTGACGAAAAAGCCATCCCGCGTATATTGCTCGGCAATCTGCGAGAACAGCTTCACCGCTTCGTCGAAACGCTCGATTCGGGCGTAGAGATCTCCCACTCGATTGAGCGTATTGGCATCGTTGGGGTTCTCGGCCAGAACCTTTCGATACTCCTTGATCGCAGCTTCGAGCTTGCCTTTGGAGACGTACTTCTCCGCCGCACGAATGACGTTTTCGCGGTTCAGCGCCATCAACGCACCTCCGCGGCAACTCTCGGCAGCACGGAGCGAAAGGTCAAGCGATGAACCTCGCTCGGGCCAAAGTCTGACAGAGCCTGACGGTGGGCCGCTGCGCCATACCCTTTGTTGGATGCGAAACCGTAGTGCGGATAGACCCCGTCGAGCTCGACCATCGTCTGGTCGCGATCGACCTTGGCCAAAATTGAGGCGCAGGCAATCGCATAACTCACTTGATCACCGCGGATCACCGGCAAGCTGGGGTAGCTCAAACCTTCGAGCCGAACCGCATCGATCAGCGCCAGATCAGGCTGCGGATCGAGCGCACCGAGGGCCAACCTCATGGCGCGGCGAGTAGCTCGAAGGATGTTCATGCGGTCGATGTCTCGAGGAGATACCGCAACGATCGCTGACTGGGGATGTGTCTTGCGGATCGCGGCCGCCAATCGTTCTCGCTGACTGTGGGACAGGTGTTTACTGTCGTCGACCCCTGGCACCATGGAGCCGGGCTCGACGACCACCGCAGCAGCCACCACCGGCCCCGCCAGCGAGCCACGCCCGACTTCATCAACTCCGGCGATCCGTCCATAACCGCAGCCACGTACCAGATCCTCGAGACCCCGCATCAGCCGCAAGCGATAAACCTCGGCCAGCAGCTGAGCCATGGTCGCCAAACACTCTCTCCCTTGGGATCAGACTAGACGCCGTTCCTCGATCCTAGCCGCCTTACCGCGCAGCTCGCGCAGGTAATAGAGCTTGGCTCGGCGGACCTTACCGTGTCGCGACACCTCGATCTTGTCGATCGTAGGCGAGTGTAGCGGGAAGACGCGCTCGACGCCGATTCCGCCGGAGATCTTGCGCACTGTGAAGGACTCTCGGGTACCACCGCCACGACGGGCAATGACAACACCCTGGAACAGCTGGATTCGCTCCTTGCTGCCTTCGACAACACGCACGTGCACCTTGACGGTATCACCAGCTCGAAACTCTGGTAGGCCCGTCTTGAGATACGGACGCTCCACATTCAACAACTCGCTCATGGCTCTCTTCCTTCGTTTGTCTATCGAGCATCCCGCCTGACTGCGGGTGTCCGTCGCTGTTTCGTTGAGTCGGTCGACCGGAACGCAAGGCCGTCGGGTTCTGTTTAGGAGCCAGAACAACCCGTCCGTTTCACGGTATCGATCGAACTTACTATTATCGGCGCCTAGTTTCTCTGTTGCAACCCTGCGGGCAGGGATACTCCGTGCTCTTCGGCAATTGCGACCACCTGGAGCCTCTGCGAAGCCGTCAATTCGGCGCTTATCAAGAGATCTGGACGTTTGAGTACCGTAGCTTCCAAGGCCTGCCGCGCTCTCCAGGCTTCGATCTCGGCATGATGACCGCCGAGCAACACATCCGGCACATCCAAGCCTTCCCCCAGGCTACGCGGACGGGTGTAGTGGGGAGTATCCAACAGACCGTGCCGAAAGCTATCGTGCTCAACCGACTCGGCCAAGCCGACAACACCGCTGACCTGACGCGACATGGCTTCGATCAGAACCATCGCGGGCAACTCGCCACCCGACAATACGTAGTCACCGATCGATACTTCCTCGTCGACCACGGTCTGGCGAACTCGCTCGTCGATGCCTTCGTAGCGACCACACAACAAGATGAGCTCCGGTCGCTGAGCCAGTTCGCGAACTTTGGCTTCCGCCAACCGCTCGCCCTGAGGTGACAACAGCACAACCCAAGGGCGTTGGAGCGACGAATCGCTACCACCTTCTGCCACTGGACTTTCGGTCACCTGGATGTCAGCGGACGATAGCTGCTCGACAGCACTCAGAAAGGGTTGCGCTGTCATCACCATGCCGCCGCCGCCACCGTAGGGCTCGTCATCAACACTGCGATGCCGGGCTGTCGTGAAGTCGCGGAGGTCGGCAACCTCTATCTGCAGCAGTCCGCGCTCGATCGCTCGCCCCACCAGGCTGGTAGCCAGGAAAGGCTCGAAGAGCTCGGGGAAAATCGTCAGGACTTGGACGCGCATGTCTCGAGCAACCCATCCGGTAGCCGGCACCGGATCCGCTGTCTATCGATGTCTACCTCTTCGAGGAACGCCTCGACAAACGGTATCAACAGAGTTTCCGCTTGGTTCTCTACCTCGAGCAACACCCCGCCGCCATCCTCTAAAATTCCTGTCACTCGGCCCAGGTCACCCAATTCGGTATCGACGCAGGCACAGCCGACAAGATCGAAGTGGTAGTAGAGGCCCTCCGGCGCCTGCGGTACGTCCTGGCGTGCAACTTCTAGGCGAGCCCCGCGCAAAGCCTCGGCTCGATCACGACCGAGCCAACCTTCGAAGCCGATCACTCCGCCACCACGCGACGGTCGAAAGCTCGCGATTCGAACGCTCTGTGGCGGCCGACCCGCAAACCTCAGCAACAGTTCAGCGCCGGGCTGAAACCGATCGGAAACGTCGCTATAAACCTGAATCTTGACCTCGCCCCGCAACCCATGCGGTCGGATCACAGAGCCAACGAGGATCGTTTCCGACGAATCGTCGCCGACTGAAGCTTCAGGATTCGAGGATTTCGAGCCCATATCTGCGGCCGTCCCGAGCACCACGGGCGTCCAGCAGCGTTCGCAACGCCCTTGCAGTGCTCCCTTGACGTCCGATCAGTTGACCGAGATCGCCAGAATCTACACGCACGCGGAACAACTCACCGGAGCGGTTCGGACGAGCATTGACCCGGACCGCCTTCGGATGGTCAACCAGCAGGGAGATCAGGCGAGTCAGCGACTGACCAACAGGCTCACCGTCTGCCCCGCTTTCCACTGACTCGCTAGCTGCTGAGGTACCTTCTACCGACTCGGTTTCGGCCATTGGCTCACCGTAGTGTTCTTGCTCCGCGCTCAAGCAGAGTCCGCCTCTTTCTTGGCCTCGTCGTCAGAAGCCGCCTCGGGTTCTGCTTCAGTGGCTTCAGCTACCTCGGCGGCACTGGTTTCCGCCGAGTCGTCGGCACTGGTTTCCGCCGCCGCTTCAGCTTCGACCTCAGCAGCGGCCGCCTCAGGCGCTGACTTTTCGGACTTCGATGCCTCTTCTGCTGGTGCTGGTCCCGCGGCCTCGGCGACGGCTGGTGCCTCACTGGCGGACACTCGCGCCTGGTCAACCAGCTTCTTTACCACCTTCGACGGCTGTGCGCCATTGCTCATCCAGTGGTCCACACGGTCGATGTCGAGCTTCAGGGTGACGGGCTTTTTGCGCGGATCGTAATAGCCGACCACCTCGAGCGCCGCAGCGGTTGGAACTCGACGTGAGTCCGAAACCACGACACGGTAGAACGGCCGATGCCGGCTGCCCATACGGCGGAGCCGAATCTTCAACATGCTAGGGAACCTCCAGATCTGTTGCGTTTTGGGCGCGGCGAGAGAGGACGGGAACCACTAGATGGTTGAACCGATGCCGCACAAGGTCGCGCATCTTAGCAGGACTCGACGTTCGAAGCCAGCATTTTGTTGCCGACCACTTCCTCGTCTAGATCAAGACGGGTACCTCCCAGTCGCTTTGAACCAGATCCTCGGAGAAAATCATACGCCCATTGAGCGCCGTAGGAATTTGCCGCTGGCACCCTTCATCATCTTACGCATTGCCTGATACTGCTTGAGCAATCGGTTGATATCCTGGACTCGGGTTCCGGAGCCGCGGGCGACCCGACGCTTACGGCGTGCGTTGAGTAGCCCAGGCTTGGATCGCTCCAGCGGAGTCATCGAATTGATGATGGCTTCGATCCGCTTGAGCTGCCCTTCGTCGACTGACGACGCATCAAGCCCCTTGAGCGGCCCCATCTTGGGCATCAATTTGAGGAGTTCGGACAGTGGCCCCATACGGCGCATCTGCCGCAATTGATCGCGCAAGTCTTCGAGCGTGAACTCCTGGCTGACGATACGTTTGGCCAGACGTTCGGTCTCGGCGGAATCGAGTCCCTCTTCAGCCTTTTCGATCAACGACAGAACATCGCCCATCCCGAGGATGCGCGAAGCGAGTCGATCGGGATGGAAAAGATCGAGTTCGTCGAGCTTCTCTCCGGTACCGAGGAAACGGATCGGCACATCGGTGACTGTACGAATCGACAACGCGGCGCCACCACGACTATCACCATCGAGCTTGGTCAGGATAATGCCGGTCAGTGGCATCGCAGCGCCGAATTCCTGGGCGCTCTTGACTGCATCTTGGCCGGTCATGGCGTCCGCCACGAACAGCGTCTCGACCGGCTTGATGATGTCGGTGAGCTTGCGCAGTTCGGTCATCAGCTCTTCGTCGATATGCAGCCGGCCCGCGGAATCGAAAATCAAAGTGTCGTGGTTGCGCTCGCGGGCATAGGTCAAGGAACGACGTGCCAGAGCCAGGACGTCCTCCCCCGCTTCGGGACCGAGTACTGGCACACCCACTTGTCCACCGACTTGGGTCAGCTGCTCAACCGCCGCAGCCCGCTGAAGATCGCCCGCTACCAACAGTGGCTGGCGCCCCCGCTTGCGCAACCGCCCCGCCAATTTCCCAACCGTGGTGGTTTTACCCGAACCTTGCAAACCACACAGCAGGATTACCGCTGGCTTGCCCTCCAAACGAAGTTCTTTACCTTCCTCGCCAAGCAGTGCGGTCAACTCATCGCGAACAATCTTGATGACTTGCTGCGCTGGCGTCAGGCTTTCGAGAACCTCCTTACCTTCCGCCCGTTCGCGAATTCGGGCAACAAAGGACTTGACCACGCGAAAATTGACATCGGCTTCGAGCAACGCGAGTCGAATCTGCCGCAGAGCGGAGTCCAATACCTCGCGGGAGACAGTGCCTTCCCCTTTTAGTCGACGGAAAACATCTTGTAGCTTGTTCTGCAGACCATCAAACATGAAACGCTATCTCCCTGCTGTCTTCTATCTCTTCGTGAGCCGACTTCGTCTCCCAGTGGCTTGGCTGTCAGCCTGTAAGCTTATCGCTTTCAAGACGCTTCTGCGATGCAGCAGCTCTTCTCGGCAGCGGTGAATCATACAGCCAGAGGCCAGTTTTTCATCAGCGCTCCGTGCCCCAAAGGCCACGAGGCTGAAGGCAACCACTAACACTACCAACACAAGTGGTTTTACGGGCGCAGGATAACCTCTGAGACGACCGCGATGGGTGGGCCAGCGACTATACTCACGCCATCATGGATCGACGTGCCAAAATTGTCGCTACCCTCGGCCCCGCCAGCGCTAGCGAAGAGGTCCTCGAACGCCTGCTACAAAGCGGCGTTGACGTCGTGCGGCTCAATATGTCGCACGGCAACCAGGCAGACCATCGCCGTTTAATGCAGCGTCTGCGTCGTCTTGCTCGCCAACAGCGCCGCTTCGTGCCAGTCATTGTCGACTTGATGGGTCCCAGGTACCGCCTCGGCGAGGTGGTGAAGGGGCCGCGCACGTTGACCGCGGGACAAGAAGTTTTTCTTGGTACTCGCGGCCGGGAGACCGACTTACCGATCGGTGATCGGGAGCTGCTCGATCACCTCCGAGCCGGCGAACGCATGCTGATCGACAACGGCATGGTCGAGCTCGAGATCCTCTCCTGCCAAGCGGACGGCGTCTCCACGAAAGTGGTTCATGGCGGCCTTGTCGCAACCCGCAAGGGCATCAATTTGCCGGATACCGATCTGCCGTTCACCATCTCCGAGAAAGACCACAGCGACATCGAATTCGCCTTGCGGGAAGGCGCCGACTTTCTTGCCGTCAGCTTCGTCGGCGGCCCGGATGATCTTCAGGCTGTCCGTGCCGCGCTCCGCAAACATGGCGGCATGCTGCCGCTCATCGCCAAGCTCGAACGCGCCGCGGTGCTACCCGCCCTCGACGCCACCGTTGAAGCCTCAGATGGAGTGATGGTGGCGCGGGGCGACCTCGGCGTCGAGGTGCCAGTGCACAATGTACCGGTCCTTCAAAAGAAGATCATCGCTGCCGGCCGCCGGGTCGGTAAACCGGTCATCGTCGCCACTCAAATGCTGGAATCGATGATTGAGCAACCACGGCCGACCCGCGCCGAGGCTTCAGATTGTGCCAACGCAGTTTTTGATGGCGCCGATGCCTTGATGCTTTCGGGCGAAACCGCCGCCGGGATCGATCCGGTCAAAGTTGTCGTCACGATGTCGAAAATCATTGTCGAGGCTGAGGCTTACCGACCACCAAGCCTCGAGGACTTCTCGGATCGCCAGCCGGAACCGCTGCTGCCCGGCACCTCGGAGCAGGTCAACATCAACCCGGACCTCGACAAACATCTCGAGATTCCGGACGTGGTCTCGGCTGCAGCCGTCTATGCGACCCACCGACTCGACGTCCGCCAGATCGTCGCCTTCAGCCAGGGCGGTTTCACCGCCCGTATGATCGCCCGCTATCGACCCCGGACGCCCATTACGGTCTTCACTCGCGAACCTGATGTCGCTCGTCGACTGCAGTTGGTTTGGGGCGCACGCCCGTTGTTGTTGGAGGACGAACTCCAACACCACGACCAGGTGGTGAAATTGGTAGACCGCCAGCTGATCGAAGCAGAGTTGGCCCAGCCTGGAGATGTGATCATTATTCTGATGGGGGTACCGATCCCTGACCGCCCCTTGACCAATTTGATGCGTGTTCACCGGGTACGCGAGCTGGAAAAGACCGCCACCTAAAGGCCCGGAACGGTCCAAGGTCCAAGGCTCGGCGCGTCATATCCCGAACAGGAGATCCGATCATGATCGACGCCCGCCCCACGTTTCTGGCGCTCTGCGCAGCAGTCTTTGCCTGTCTAACACTGGTCGCGACAGTCGATATCGCGAAGGCCGACGATACGCTGGCTGCCAATTCAACTCACTTTCAGTTGATGGACGTTTTCGAGTTGGAGTGGGCCTCCGACCCACAGATTTCACCGGACGGACAGCAGATCGTCTATGTGCGCAACTTCATGGACGTCATGTCCGATCGACGACGCTCGAATCTATGGACGATCAGTACCGATGGTCGTGATCATCGACCGTTGACCAGCGGTCTCGATAATGATGCGTCGCCGCGTTGGTCACCGGACGGCAAGCGTCTACTGTTCACATCCAATGACGGTGGCTCAACTCAACTCTTCGTACGCTGGATGGACAGCGGCCAGACTGCCAGACTAACGCAACTGACGAACTCACCGAGCGGTCTTTCCTGGTCGCCGGATGGCCAGTGGATCGCCTTTTCGATGTTGGTCAGCGAAAGCTCATCAGCATTCGTTCAGTTGCCCAAGAAGCCGGCGGGAGCAACTTGGGCCGAAGATGCCATGGCGATCGACAAACTGATCTACCGCTCTGATGGGGCCGGTTATCTCGGCGATGGTTTCCATCAGATATTCGTACTTTCAACCGAGGGTAGCACCCCTCGCCAGATCACCTCAGGCTCTTTCAATCATCGCAGCCAAACGGTTTGGACACCCGATAGTGAGGCGCTGATCTTCTCCGCCAACCGCCACGAAAACTGGCAGTTCGACCCTGAGAACTCCGAGCTCTACGAAGTTCGTCTCAAAGACGGCAGAATCCATCCCCTCACCGATCGCCAAGGGCCAGATCATTCTCCGGCGCTGTCACCGGACGGCCAACACATCGCCTACGTCGGGTACGACGATCGACTTCTGGGCTACCAGGTGGAGATCCTCTACGTTATGCCCAGAGCGGGTGGCACTCCGGAAGCTTGGACTACCAAGCTCGATCGTAGTGTCGACTCCCCGGTCTGGAGCGTTGACGGTGAGGGAGTATTTTTCAAGTTCTCAGACCATGGCAATACCAAGATCGGCTTCGTCACGGAAGCTGGCAAGGTCGAAACCGTGGCCGCGGATGTCGGAGGCACCTCGATTGGCCGGCCTTACGGCGGCGGTTCCTTCTCGGCTGCTGACAGCGGGCAGCTCGCGTTCACCCAGACCCGTCCCGACCATCCCGCTGATGTGGCGACGGTGCGACGCGGCAGTCCGGGAGCTCGACGCCTGACCCATCTCAACGACGATCTGTTCACTCACAAGCAACTCGGCCAGATCGAAGAGCTGTGGTGGAAGTCGTCTCACGACGGCCGGCGAATCCAAGGCTGGCTCATCAAGCCTCCGACGTTCGACCCCACCAAGAAGTACCCGTTGATTCTAGAAATCCACGGCGGCCCCTTCGCAGACTATGGTGATCGCTTCGCCGCCGAGCCACAACTCTTCGCAACCGCCGGTTACGTCGTGCTCTACGCCAATCCACGCGGGAGCAGCAGTTACGGCGGGGAGTTCGGCAACCTCATCCATCATGCCTACCCTGGTAACGACTACGATGACTTGATGTCCGGCGTCGACGCCGTGATCGCCAAAGGTTACGTCGACGAAGACAACCTGTTTGTGACCGGCGGCAGCGGTGGTGGCACCTTGACTACTTGGATCGTCGGTACCACTAACCGTTTTCGCGCTGCGGTCTCTGCCAAGCCGGTCATCAACTGGACCAGCTTCGCGCTGACCTCCGACAGTTACAACTTCTTCTACAAATATTGGTTCCCGGGATTCCCGTGGGACCACCCCGAGCAATACCACCAGCGCTCCCCGCTTTCACGGGTCGGCAAGGTCCAGACACCAACCATGTTGCTGACCGGCGAGGCCGACTACCGAACCCCGATCTCCGAGTCAGAGCAGTATTACCAGGCTCTCAAGCTACGCCAAGTCGACACCATGCTGGTGCGCATTCCCGGCGCGTCTCATGGGATCGCTCGCCGACCCTCGAACTTGATGACCAAAGTCGCACATATTCTCGCTTGGTTCGAGAAGTACCGTGAGACCGACCTTTAGTGATCTCTAGCCTATAGATCCCGTCCCTAAGCGCCCGTTACGCATGTAGGGTGCACGGAGCGTGATCGGTCATGATCTCGAGGCTACCAAACTATGGGACAACGAACCCAATTTAGTGCTATTCACCTGGGCCATACAGTAGCGTCTTGGCGTATTTCACACCGTATTCGATCCCTGAGGTGACACTTAGGACCAATGCTCCCAACAGCGCAATATGCCCGAGCTCCTGCCACGATCCCATCTGTTCATAGAAGATCAGTAGGGCAATAGCCAAGACCTGAGAAACTGTCTTCAACTTGCCGGACCAGGATGCAGAGATGACGATTCCCTGCGACGCGGCAACACTGCGCAAAGTCGAAATAGCGAACTCGCGGGCGACAATCGTCACCACAATCCAGGCCGGGGCACGCCCGAGCTCAACCAGAGAGATAAATGCTGCCGACGTAAGAATCTTGTCCGCGGCTGGATCGAGTAGCTTGCCCAAACGGGTCACCAGCCCCCAGCGACGGGCGATAAAACCATCCAGGAAATCGGTCAGCGCGGCCAGCAAGAACAGCCCAAGTCCAACAAACTCTTTACCGTCGAACTTGGTGAGCAGCACGACGACGAGAATCGGCACCAGGAGAATGCGCAGAAAAGTCAGCGTGTTCGGCACACTGAACACCTGCGACAAAGCGAGAGGAGTCTTCGAAGCCACTATGGAGATCGCAAGTGTTGGCGGACGCAGGAGTAGAGTAGGCTTTCGACGACCTGGCGTCGAGAAACGAAAATCCTAGGATGCCTCAGTTGGACTTGGGACGCTTGGTGGTGAATCGGATCCGATTGTTGCCACCGCGACTCATGAAGACATCTGCACCTCGTGGTTGGGGCTTCGCGATGGGAGTCGCGGCAGTTGGTGCCGACGCTTGCTGTGTCGGTTTGACGACCGGGCGGGCGGGCTGCTGAAAACTGGTAGGAGCCGAACCGCGATAGAGGCTCAGTACCTTGCGGACATAGTTGCGAGTCTCCCGATAGGGAGGGATGCCACCGTATTGGGTGACCGCTCCGGGCCCGGCGTTGTACGCTGCCAATGCCAGGCTGACATCACCCGAAAACCGATCGAGCTGACGACGCAGATAGAGCGTACCCCCACGGATATTTTGCCCTGGGTCATACGGATCCGTGACTCGTAGCGAACGTGCGGTGTCGGGCATCAGCTGCATCAAGCCCATGGCTCCTTTGCGCGATCGCGCCCGTGGATTGTAGGCCGACTCGACCTGAATCACGGCCTGCACCAGTTGCGGGCTCAACCCTCTGTCCCGCGCATAGTGGTCGATCAGGTCAGCCAAGCCCGCTCCTGGAACTGGGCGCAAGCTACCCGACGTATGCCGGACGTAGTAGGACTCGGAAGGATCGTAAACCACTTTGGTACCGTCGGCTTTGACCTTGACCTGCACCTTGGCCTCGGCAACCGAGGCAGCACCGAAAGCAGTAAGCAGCACGACACTCGCCAGTGTCGCAGCAGGGTGATGCCGAGGACTCACCCTTGGACTGTCGTTCGGCAGTCGGCACACCTTCGATGGCCAGCGCAGACTCGAGAAACTATACGTCAGCATAGGACCAATGATTTTACATCGATCTGCAAGCATCTGCCAAACTATCGACGAGTTGTGCCTCCTCGAGTGGTCTGGCGCACCTACGGATCTGCAGCCAACACGACGGCAGATCCGCGACCGATCTCAGGCTCGGCCCAACAATAGCGCGAGGGATCCATCCTGAGCCAAGCAAATCGCATCCGGAGCCAGGCCCCCTGCCAGTAATCTCGGAATGTGAGGCCACCGGCCCGCAGAGCGCGGTAGTGCCCCAACCAAACCGCGATCACAATCCCGCTAAACAAGACTCGATGCAGTCCATAGGTCGCTTGCAACAACATCCGTGGGCGACACCGCAGAAGGATCGCCAGTCGCTCGTATTGGAAACGAATGTGATGCACCTCGTCATGCAGGATCTGGTTGCAAAGCGGACGCAGTCGCGGCGACCGAGTCGCATCGCGAATCGCCTTGTAGAAGATCAAGGCGAGCGTCTCCACCATGATCACCACCGTCGCCCAGAGCTCCATACTCGGCAAACAATAACGAATCGCACGGAACATGGAGTCTCCCCAATTACGGCGGATTCTAGGGATACCCGCAACATCCAAGAACTTCCCGAGCTCGGTACCATGGCTCTGCTCTTCCCGAATGAATAGGCGCACTACCTCGATAAAAAGTGGGTCCTGCTGACGATGGGCATACCGCTCAGCGGCTGCCAACAGGTGACGCCCATCCGACGTCTCACCCAATTGCCAGGCTTGCAGAGAGCCCGCTACCGCCTTCCTCTCCTTGTGAGACAACTCATCGGCCTGGGCGCCGAGCCCTTGGTCACCCTGCCCAACCTGCTCCCAGGGAACCTCGAGTCGCTGCGCGGCATTACGAAGGAAGTACTCGTGCCACTGACCCGAAGTGCGAACAGTCAACAAATCCATCGTCTTCTCGTTCATCGCTACCTCCTAGGCCCGATGAGAGCACCTTGCTGTGACGGTGCTCGCGGTGCGATGAGGCGACTTCGAGAAGAACTGTGGCGGTGATGTGGCGAAGACCTAACTCGTCGAACTCAGGCGCCGCCTCTCTGGGGCTTCAGGTAACGCTCCTCGAGCACCTTCAAGTGATGGATCTCGTGTCCAACGATGATGAAGGGAAAGGCCCGCACACTGAA
This sequence comes from Acidobacteriota bacterium, assembly GCA_029263395.1. GTDB lineage: Bacteria > Acidobacteriota > Thermoanaerobaculia > Multivoradales > J023 > JAAELT01. The sequence goes on from JAJCXO010000156.1 coordinate 80,601, forward strand.
CTCGACGCCACTGGCTATGCCGCGCTGATCCCACATCACCTCGTCAAAGCCTTCGAAGAGAGCAATGCTGGAACGCCGCAACGATTCGAGCTCCCCGAGGAGGGTCGCCAGCGGACGCGAATTCGCGTTGGTGGTAGCGGTCCATTGGTCCTGATCCATACCCGGCAACGCCGCAGGATCCTGACGGGCAACGCTCAGGGCCCGGTAGCCAAAGACTCGTTCCGTGTCGATCATATGCCCAACGACTTCCCTGAGAGTCCACTTGCCGGACTCGTAAGCGAATGTCTCCCATTTCGAGGCGATACCGTCGAGGGCCTCGCGGGTCCGACACACGCCCTGATCCAACAACTCCAAGATGTCTCCATCCGGCACTTGGTTGACGTAAAGACCGTAATATTCCGCGTACTCCGAAGTCTCTGGGCGCCGCATCTCGATCCTCCAAGTGGTTCCGTGTCTTCGATCCGTATTCGAGAGTACGAGGTTATACGGTCGACCGCGGAGTACAAGATCCATTGGCTCGGCCTCGTGGGGAGCCAATTATTGCATCTCGTTATAGACGTCCCGCTTCAGACGTCCCGCTTCAGAGTCACCTGCTTCTCGAGTCGACGGCCGTCCCGATCCAACGTCAACGGCATGACGTAGCCGTCGCGCAGACGCAATAGCTGCATTGCCTGTGCCAGGCTGACCCGTCGACCGTCGAGCGCCAAAAGGCGATCGCCGGCCTCGATACCGACCACCGCAGCTGGCGATCCCGCTCGCACTTGTTCGATGATCAATTGATCCAAAGTATCGCCTTCTGCTCGCAACAAAAGGCCGCTCATATCGATGTCGAAAGGCTCTTCGAGATTCGCTCCCGGTTCGAGGATCATGCGGCGCGACCCATAGTCGAAAACAACGCGAAAACGACGCAGGATCTCAGCGCCGAGATTGGCTTGGGCGCCCGGCGCGATACCCGTCTGGCGAGCGGCGAACGCGGTGACGACCTCGGTCACAGCCAGGTTACCCAGCTCGAGCCGTGGCGAGCGAGTGACCCAGCCTCGAATTTCTCCATTGAGCCCCCGACCTAAACGACGCGACTGGGCCCCCGACGGTACCAACAGGCCTTCGCCGCGATCTTCGATCACCGTCAATGCCAGGCCTGCGCCGCTGTCGATCACCAGATCCAGCGTATGACGATCACCATTGGGCAAAACCAGAACACCGTCACAATGGGGATGTCCACCCACCAACCTCAGGTCCACAATCTCACCCTCGCCTCGGTAGGTGTAGCGTGCCGGTTCATAGAGCACAATCTGCTTTTGACCAAAGTTGATCTCGACGACGAAACGATCAAACAGGGCTCGCCCTACGATGCCGTAGGCCGGCACCCCCAGATAGGTCCCAAAGCCCGGATTCTCAGCCAGGACAAAAACCGATTGGTTGCTGAGCTCAACCGGCCCGTCCAAAGCTTCGATCCCGACGGTAGCCCCCGTCGCTCGCCAAGCTTCGGGAGACTACCACTCACCAGCGCCTTCGAGAACCAGCCGCTCCCCGAACGCCAACCTCATTGCCGGGGCCAACTCCGGCGCTGCCAATAACATCACTGGCGAACCGGTATCCAAAACGAAGTCGTAGACCTCGGAGTCGTTGATCCTCACCGGCACCAGGATCTTGCTGTGGACCATCTTGAACGGGATCGTCGCCAGACTGATCGCTACCGAGTTGGGCAGGTCCGGAGTTCGTGCTGATGCGGGCACGGCGAGCAGCCACAACAGCAGGCTCAGAGACAGTACAGACCGCCCAATTCGCCTCGAGAATCCTTCGCAGCTTCGAAGTCCCATGCCATTGCTACGTGTCGGAATCGTGCCGGTTGCGTGTAAAGCCAAGAACATCGAATGGTGAGCAAAAATCTGCCAAAACCCACCTCCCGTTGACTGGGGAGGTGGATCGCTGGGAGTCACCGATCAGAAGATCGAGCCGACGTCGGAAAGATCACATCGCGGATCCGACGCATCCAGCACTGTGTGCTGTTGAGTCATGCCAATCACTAAAGTAGTGGCCTCGTCACCGGGGCATGAGAAGACCATTGCCTGAGGCCGTGGACGACCACCAAGATAAAACGAGTCCGTTTGGCACGGGGTACTCGGGCAATTCCCTAAATACTGATTGTCGACAAAGAAAAGCTCCGTCGCTCGATCGGTTTGCACTCCATAACCACCGTTGCCGAGCAACGAGTTCCGGTAGAAAACGTGATGATTCGGAGCAAGCGTCTCGTCCGCGAAGAGTGGTGGGTTGCATTCGGCGTCAGGCTCTGTTGCACTGTGCTGATTGTTGATCTTCCAGCCCCACAGGTTGTTGTAGGCGACCAGATTATGGTGTATCCAAAGCTGACTCGCCGAATCGACAAACTTGCCGCCGTATTGACTGTCGACCATGAGATTGCCAGCAATCTCTCCCAACGAATCGTTGATACTTACACCCATATTATTGCCATGGAGATCGTTGGAATAGATCAAAAATTTGCCGGCCCCGGAGGGTGGAAATCCCTCGGTGCACTCCGTCAGACTGATCTCCCCGTTGCCATCGAGATCATGTATTAGGCTTGCTAAGCAGACACCGTTGGAAATGCCGGTCTTGGGATTGTCGTGCGCTGTCACATAGCGAACCGTGACTCGTGCCGACCGCCAGATGCTGATACCCGATTTGTCGCCAGCTGAAACCTCGACCCGCTCGATCAGCACGTTGTCGGCGGTGTGAAATACCGATCTTATTGTTGTCGATGGTGCGGATACTGAGGTCCCGGATCACGATGTTGCTAGCCGAATACGGGGTCCTCTGCCGATATTCGCCAGCCACCAACAGATCATTGCCGACGTAATCTGCGCTCGCTTCGATGAGCGTTCTACCGACGCCAGCGCCTTCGACCGCAATGTTAGTAGGCAGCTGGACGGGTGCGTCGACAACAATTTGACAAGCTGGAGCCCTGATCGACCACTTCGATCTCAGCTTGCCCTGCTTGACTGGCATAGAATGTCTGCGGGCAAGCACCACCAACCCATGGCGCGCCGCAGGTCTCGACAAGCTCGAAGGATGCGTTCGATGCCAGGTTGCTCACTACCCGTTCGACCACAACGTCGTCGAAGGTCACGGAGCCACAAGGCACCGCTTGATCTGTGACGACTCTGGAGGGGCCTGCCACCGTCGTCCGACCAAGCTGACCGGTGGCGCCGTTCCCTCGTTGGTCGTAGCAGGCCGTTTGCAGCACCCATGATCGAGGCGCGAACGTCGAACGTCGAAGCAACGCCGCATAAAGCGGGCATCGAACTCCGCTTCCACACGATCGAAGACGATCTCACCGTTCAAGGCGTCTTCGCAGCTGCCGCAGACACCGAGCCTGAAGTGGCTTCAGAACCGACGACGCACCGTGATTCCCCACTCTCGTGGGCGCCCCGAAACACCGACGGCAGTCCCGAAAGCTGCGGCGAAAAATCCGTGTTCGAGATACTGCTCGTCTGCCAGGTTGGTCCCGAATAACGCAACGTCCAGCTTGGTGGATTGGCTGGCCCACGCGATGCGGGCACCGACCAGCCCATAACCATCCTGAGCAATCAACGGAGTGTTGGTGATGTCGTTGAAGACTTCGCTGCGATAACGGTAGTCTGCCCGCAAACTCACGGTGCCACCGCCCTTGACCGGGAAGTCAACCTGTGGCGAAATGTTGAATGTCCACTCGGGAGTCTTGGGAATCACGCCATCCAGCGTCGCCCCGTCGACATTGTCGAGTTCGGTGTATTGCGTGTCGATATAGCCCAAACCAGCGGCCAGATCGAAGTCTCGCCATGGCCGAGCTGACAGTTCTAACTCGAACCCTTGAACCTCCGCTTTGCCGGCATTCTGGATGACGAAAAACGGTGTACCGTCAATGTTGAGCGATGCCGAGAACTGGATGTCACGGTAATCATTGTAGAAAGCTGCGCCATTGAGTCTGAGGCGATCGCTGGCAAAATCTGTCTTCCAGCCCAGCTCATAGGACCACACGGTTTCGGGATCAAACGGATCGAGGGCCAACCGTTCTTGTGGGCGACCATTAAAGCCACCGCTCTTGAAACCGCGGGCGGCAGACGCATAAATCAACGCATCGTCGGTCAGTTGATATGCCAAGCTGAAGCGCGGCGACAGCGCGTCCCAATCATCTTGGTTGGCCAGCACAACATCGGAACCACCGTTGCCTGGATCACGAAAGAAGTCGAACCGTTTCACTTCAAAGGTGTAGCGCAAACCGAAAGTGGCACTCAGCCTATCGCTCAGGGAGTAAGTTCCCTCACCGAAAAGAGCCCAGCTGTCTGTCTCCAAGACAATGCGTTCGAAGTCTCCAGCGCCGAAGAAAAAGCCAAAATTCGCAGGATTACCAGCTCCGCCGAAGCACGGCACATTAGGCGGCGGCGGCCCTGGAGAACACAAGAATCCAGGCGCACCAGGCGGTGCGTAAACCGGTCCAGGTGCTGCCTCTAATGCCTCGAAGAGGTTACCGAGGACCGAGAGCACACTATCTTCGTTCGACGATTCCGTGAAGTACAGGCCGCCGACCAACCAAGACAAACGATCTTCGAACGCTTGACCGCTGACATGGATCTCTTGGCTGAGTTGTTCTTGATTTTGCAGAAACGAACGCTCCGCCAAGGGCACGGGAGACCCATCACCATCTGAAGCAACATCGAATTCGATCTCACGGTAGGCCGATATCGACGTCAGATCGATTGCACCGGAGGTCCAGGTCATCGTTACGGTAGCGCCGCCCACGTTTCCGTTATTACGGCTCTCGGCGGTGGCATAGGACTGCCGAAAGTCGCCAGTGATGAACTCGTCACTGATCGGAGTAAAGCCATTCTCCCCGAGGACGGTATTGTAGAAATCGATCAACGGCTCGCTAACGAGTGCCAATAACGTCTGATCGCCAGCCTTCTCACGCTCTCGAGAAACCTCAGCGCAAACATCAACCACCATGTTCTCGGTCGGCAGCCACCGGAGCGAAGAACGAAATGCTTCACGATTATCGTCGTTCAAACGATCGCCGTTAGCCAAGGATTCGGAAAACCCATCGCGATCGGTCGAAGCTGCTGCAACCGTTAGAAATGCCCGATCGGTCAACGGCAAACTGGCAGACGCCCGCAGGTCGAGGCGGTTGTTCTCGCCAACGGTCAAATCGACATCGAATGTTCGATCCGGCCCCGGTTTGCGGGTGATCAGGCTGATCGCCCCGCCCGTCGTATTCTTGCCAAAAAGGGTCCCTTGGGGTCCGCGCAGAATCTCGACTCGTTCTAGATCGAGCAGGTCTAGAACACTGCCTCCGGCCCGCGCCAGATAAACCCCATCGACATAGATGCCGACGCCGGGATCTGAGAACAGCGCGGTATCTATCTGGCCGATCCCGCGGATGTAAACCGTTGCTTCGGACGTTGCTCCGCCAAGACCATTGGAGATACTGAAATCAACATTGGGTGCCAAGTCGCCGACGTCACGCAAGCTACGCACCGCACGCGACTCCAGATTCTCACCAGTAAACGCAGCGATCGAGATCGGAATCGTTTGTAGATTTTCCTCTCGCTTGCGTGCCGTGACCTGAATCTCGTCGGTGGTGACCATCTGCCCGCTGTACGTGACCTCGACATCATCCCCTTGCGAGTAGACGAGTGTCACCTCACCACCGTCGAGTAGCGTTACCGTTCGGGTAGCTTGATGTTCCCCAGCGGCGATCGTTATCTGATAATTGCCCGCCGGACCTTCCGGAACAACCGCGATCAAACTCTCGCCAGCCTCACCGTGTACGGTCTGTGTGCTGCCGTCGGGCGCCACCAATATGACCGTCATGTTGCCGGCCGCCAGGCTGCCACCAGTCAGCTGAACCTCGAGTTCTGTCCTTGCCACTGCCGGTGCGGGCAAACAGAGCACCCATAGAGCTAGCGCAGCCACCAATCGCCCGGCCAGGTATTGGACCTGCCTCCCAGCGAACAAGGACCTCGCGATTGTTTGAATTGCGCTCATGCGGCTCGCTGTTCACGCTGATCGTTCAACTGACGCTCTACAGGAAACGATCTAACAGAGAAATGTCGAGACATACAGACCTACGTATTCGCCAACGTAAATATCTTTCTATATTGTATCTCCTCGATACGATTTCTCCAAGGTTTCTCTACCCGCCACCTGATCCTGAACTAGACGTGCCCTTGAATCTTCTCTTCCCCACATGGAGCGCTGTTCGGACGAAAGTCCACGTCGAAGAGAGGAGGCTTCCCTGCTCAGCGGCCAGAAGGCAGCCTCCTCTCGGTCGACGGCGCGTCCTAGAGAACGGCTCGTCAGAGGTTGGCTTTGATACGCCTGCCGCGCGAACTGCCCAAGGTGGTCTGAATGACCGTACCATCCGGCAGCGTCAGATCTGACTCGAATTCCGCGGTGAAACGATTACCGTTACCACTGACTCGCAGAATCGTCCGGTTCACGATTCTGAAAGCAACGCCACCGCTCGGGTCATAAACAAAGCCAATGTTGGCCAACCGATACTTGCGAACTCCGATCTGCTTCCAGGCGCCATGAGCGCCGCTGAACGAAGCATCCGGCCCGGTGGCAACAAACGTCCCATCGCTGTTAAAAGTAAATAATGCGAGGGATTCATCACCGGTCGGCTCAAGAGTCGTCGTCGCTTGCCAACTACCTACGATCGCGGCATCGCTATCTGAATCATCAGTGGCAACGGCGGCACCCGCAAAGGCCATCATCAACAAGGTCGCAATAAACAAACTAATGCCATGTTTCTTTAAGAACATAAATACAGCTCTCCTTATTTCTGTTGAATAGCCGCTGAGCTACGAAGGGATTCAACAATACAAATTGTCTGTTACAAGCGACATTACGACAGCTCTACTCCTGTCATTTTTGTCTTCGCAACTACGATGTCTGCCGCCCGAGGTTGAGCAGGCAACGACCTCCTACACGTTCAGAATGCGTCCATGGGTAGCGAGTGCCAGAGGCCGTAATTACGCACCGCGACGATTGACGCCTAGCAGGAACACACGGGCCTCCGCGCAATACCAAGATCGGGTCACCGAACTGACTATCTCAGCAGATCCTCAACAACCGCACCGATCAACGAATCTCTTCCATCGTGCAGGTAGAAGTGATCGCCAGCGAACATACGGAGCTTGTACCCTCCGGTTGTCACATCTACCCACGCGGTAAGGTCATCGCGTGAGACTTCGGCGTCTTCCAGACCACCATAAACAGTCACTGGACAATCCAATAACGGCTGTAGCAGCGGCTCATGCGTATCGTTGAGCTCGAAATCAGCACGTAACAACGGCAATAAGAGCTGCATCAACTCAGGATTTTCTAGCACTTCACTAGGCGTGCCATTCATTTCTCGAAGATGAGAGATGAACTCTTGATCTGGCAGAAGGTAATGTTTGTCTTCGCTCGAGAGATGCGGCGCTCGCCGCGCGGACACCAGGAGCTTTTCCGGGGCCAGGCCTTGTTCACGCTTCAGCAGCCGCGCCCATTCGTAACCAATCGCAGCCCCCATGCTATGACCAAATATTGCGAACGGCTTATCGAGATAGGGGGCCATTGCGGCGCTGAGCGCATCGATCAACGGGTCCATACGAGTGAAGGACGGTTCGCGGAGCCGGCGTTCTCGCCCTGGAAGCTGCACCGGTATCACCTCAATCTCTGCTGGCACTTCAGCCGGCCACTCACGGTAGCTGATAGCACCGCCCCCGGCGAAAGGTAGGCAGAACAGGCGCAGACGCGCCTCGGGCCGCGGTTTGTGAAAGGCGATCCAGGGGTCTTTGGTCAACGCTAACGACATATCCATCTCCTCGGTCGCGGGAAGCTATCAAAGGAGCGGAGACCAATCAAATTTTATCGCTAAAACGCTTCGCCAAAGTCACTCCGGCGCTTCGCTAAAAGCCACCTGAGAGCAGCTGAAAGTCCCCTACATCGAGGTTGCTACCAGCCCTCACGCTGACAAATTTGACGTTGAGATCGCCGATAGCGACCACATAGACCCCAGCCGGCACATAAGGTATGTGAAAAGTACCGTCGGCACGGGTCTTGACTGACCCGCTGATCGAATTTTCCAGAGTCTTGAGTCGCACCCACTCGCCGACCAACGGTGCTTCTCCCGAGCTCGCACGCCCTGAGACGCTGGCGGAGCCTAGTGGCAGTTCAACGCTGTCCGCGGCAAGATCCGCCTCTAGACGAGCTTGCCAGATCTCGACCTCGGAGTTCGTCTTGGCATCATATGACTGGAGAAAAAGCTCAACTGCCTTCCCCGGCGGCCGATCGACAACAAAACTTCCATCCATCTCGGCCCAATAACGTTCGACGTGACGTGGCGACCGTGCGGACAATGACCAACGACCGCTCGGATCGAGTACCGCAGGTGCTGGCGTGAAACGAACCCTGAGTTCGCGCCTTAGCTCGCCGAAACGTACCGTCGTCGTTTTCCCACGCCGAACTCGTACCGAGCGGTACTCGGCATCTTCCTGCTCGATCACTGATGAGCCCAAGTGCGTTATGCGTGGCCGGTAGACTCTGTATTGTCCAGGTGCGAGAGGCTCCGACAAGACCTCGCCATGGCCGTCGGTGGACAACTCCGTCGAGGTCGGATGCAGCAACAACCGGCAGCCTTGACACGGCAAACCCGAGCCATCGTCCCACACCAGCACCCGGAGCCAGCCAGCGCGCTCCATCTCCAGGATCAAAGGCTCATTCTGCGAGCGGCGATGGGCAGTGAGCTTGATCTCACGGCTGGCATACTCCGCCGCGGTCAACCGCAGCAATAGCATCTCACCCCCGGGATCGGCGAACCGAACCAATCCCTCGCCGTCACTCACCGCCGCCACGGCTCCCGGAGGCGAGGTGGCTGTGATTTCGACGCCTACCAATGGTCGACGGCTTGCGGCATCAACAACCATGGCTTCGACTTCGCGCCCGAAGAGCAGAATGATGGACTCCATCTCCAAGTGCTGCCCGGGTTCCAGAACCAGCTCCTGAATCACCGACTCGAAACCCGGCGCGGCGGCAGTCAACCTATAGGTTCCCGCTGTCAAGTTGCGATCAGCAAAGCCCCCATCACTATCGACCTCAATGGTCGCAGACGTCGCCTTGGCAGGTTGTAGGCCCTCGGGCGTCGTGCTATCAACCGATGGACCATCCGTAGATGCTGGGCGCACCGACACCACGGCGCCAGCGCTTGGCACGCCATCGATTCCTATCACTTCCCCGGAAATTGAAGCCAACGGCTCGAGGCTACAACTGACCAACACGGGTAGTAGCGGATCGTCTCTCTCGAGGGTCCGGTAGCCGGTCTTCCGGCAGCTGAGGTGGACTTCTTTCTCCGCTGAAAGTCCGCTCAGCCGAGCACGGCCGGAGCTATCGACCGTCGCTTCGAAGTTGATCAGGGTCGAAGGCGTGTCGCCCTGCCGCGCTGCCACCAAGGCTCCGGGAAGCGGATCCCCTTGCCAATCCGTTACTTCGAAGGCGACCACCAGGCCGTCGGCGACATCGATCTCCCCAAGGTCCCACACCACGGTTGACGTGTCTGAAGCGCCGCTTTCCCGCCGAGCCCTGACGCGATTAGGCAACTGGAACGGCGAGGAACGATGTACTCTCCCCGACGGCAGCAAGGTCTCGAGGAAATACTCTCCAGCTGCCAGACGAGGCAATTCGAAGCGGCCTTCATCGTCGCTTACCACCTCGCGTACGAGAGGACGATTTCGAATTTCGAGATCGCCTCCCCGGCTGTGTAACGTCTCCAATCCGAGTGACACTTCAAAACCGAGCGGCATCGTAAACGTTCGTCCAGCCAAGATGTCGACGGGTACTGCCGCAACTCGGGCTCCAGCAACCGCCCAACCATCGAGCAGATAACGCCCCGAAACCGCGAGACCCGACTCGAAGCGAACTCCGACCTCGGACGATTCTTCGGTTGCCACCCAAACCTCGCGGGTGACATACACCTGCTCGCAGAGCACAGCTGTTGACTGGCTGCCGCTGCACAACATCGCCACACCGTCCGGCACCATCGGCGGAATCCGCAGTTCGCCATCGGCGACGGTCCGATCACCGAGTCGTACTAGCGCTGCCGACTCGTCCGAAGCCAATGGGGTCAGCTCCAACCAGCCATCTTCGAGGTCGTTGGCAGTAACAACCAACTCGGTCAGGCGACGAACCAACCCGGTTTCCGGATCTAGAGGCGCTTGCCAACCACCGATTGCGTTGACACCGAGAACCGATCGCAAGTCGATCACGGATTCCGGGTTGGTGGCCGAGGACTGCCCCCAGGCAACCGTGGCACTTAGGAGCCAGCACGACACCAATAACCAGCACGACACTAGCAGTCGAAACGGTACCAGCAGCCTAAGTCGCGGGAGCCATGCAGGTGAGCTAACCAAAGATCTGACTCCATTGAGCGAGAAAAAACATCTCAAGACTAACCTCCAGGTTATACGAAACTCTGGCTTCGGGTGTCGCGAAGCGATCTGCTAATCTCGGACGAATTGGTGCAGTGGCGGTTGAAACTCACCACATTCCTTCCCAACCTCACGAGGACCAACATGGCCATCAAGAAGCTCCCCCAGGAAGAGATCGACCAACAACTCAGCCAGCTGACTGGCTGGACCCTCGAAGGCGGCAAACTCCACAAGGACTATACCTTCGACGACTTCGTCGCGGCTTTCGGTTTCATGACGAGCGTAGCGTTGGTGGCGGAAGGCATGAACCATCATCCCGAGTGGTTCAATGTCTACAATCGAGTGACCATCGAGCTCACGACCCACGACGCGGGCGGCCTGAGTCAGCTAGATTTCGCCTTTGCTGCCAAAGCCGACGCTCTGAGCTGAGCTCAGCGGACACGGGCCACAAACAATCGCATCACTCCACGAGCCCGACGCGAGTGCGGGTCGATGGTGAAACCAGCCTTGGTCACAGTGGCCTCAGTATCGCGATTCGGGTGACAACCACCAGTAAACCAGGTCCAGCCTGGCTGCACCCGATCTTGGATCTGGGCGAGTCGTGGCCGGTGATGTCGGACATGCTCCATCATCCTCAAACAGCCGTCTACTGCCAACACTCGACCAACCTCTCGCAGGCCACGATGTGGATTCGGTACGCTACAGAATACCAATCCGGACACCACTGTCTCGAAACTCTCGCGGCGAAACGGCAGCGCTTCGGCGCTTGCAATCACCAACGGTACCGCCGGTGCGCGGCGGCGCGCCGTCCGCACCACTCCAAGATCGGGGTCGAGCGCCATCACCTGGGCTCTGCTTCCATAGAGTGGCAGGTTGCGCCCAGTGCCGCAACCAACTTCCAGCGTCCGCCCAGTCGCCCCACGGATCAAATTCTGGCGCCAACGCCCTAAACCAAAGGGCTCCATCAGCGCCATCAACCCATCGTACAGCCAGGGAATCTGCTCGCAGCCTCGCATCGGCAAGAGTTAGATCCACTCCGGCTGGTCCACCGTCAGGTCACCACCCGCGGTACCCGTATTCACAGTCGAGGCAGGTTCGAACATCATCAACCACACCTCCTTTTTCGCCACCGGTCGATGCTCGACGCCGCGCGGCACGACCAGCATCTCGCCTTCCTCAAGCTCCACGTTACCGTCCCGTAACTCCATCGTCAGCTGGCCCCTGATCACCATGAAGAGCTCGTCTTCTTCGTCATGTTGGTGCCACACGAACGGTCCTTCCAACTTGGCTAACTTTACGTGCTGGCCATTGAGCTCGGCGACGATCTTCGGCTGCCAATGTTCGGAAAACAGGCTGAATTTCTGATCGAGGTTGATCTTGTCCATCGTTGTCAATCTCCTGGGATTCTCATCTTCAACTCTTGGCCCAACGGATTGCGCATCCTACACCCGCCTAGCAATAAGCGCCGCGACAGCTGAAATCGAGTCGCGAGGAGAGCTGACCGGTGATGATGCGCCCGATCAGCCGACTCGGCCAGGGATCAGAAACCCTTCGCCAAGCCGGTGCCTCGAGGGTCAGAGGCGCCGGCGAAACGAACCGGTAGGCCGTCGTCGTAGTCGATCGTCAGGCCGTGCGCGTTGCCGAGCTTGCGGAGTCGAATCTCGTGGCCCATGGCGATGAGTTGATCACGCAGCTCCTGGGGAATCGTCGCTTCGACATCGAGATGGTTCGGCACGTTGAAGGCGATGCGCGGCGCAGCGATCGCGTCGTAGATATTCATCTCGAAGTCGACCACGTTCATGATCATCTGGGCCACAGTTTGCGTGATGGTGTGACCGCCGGGGGTGCCGACGGCGACCCATGGTAGGCCATCACGCAGGACGAAGGACGGTGCATCGCTCGACAATTTACGCCGGCCGGGGTGGGCGTCCATCGGGTTACCCTTGGGCTCGAAGGTGCAGTAGGCGAGGGAGTTGTTAAGCCAGATGCCGGTGCCCTCGGGCATGATGCGGCTACCGAAGAGATTGCCCAAGGTGACCGTGGCGGAGACCACATTGCCCCAGCGATCGGCCACTACGAAGTGAGTCGTGTTGGTGTGAGTCCTGACACCGGCGATATCCGAAGCGTCGAAAGGCCGTGCCGCGCTCGGATCGATGGCCGAGACCTGCTCTCGCCAATAGTCCTCAGAAAACAATAGCTCGTAGGGTGGCGGCTGCACGTCCGGGTCTCCGGAGTAGGCGAGGCGCGTCCAATACGCATGTTTGGTGACTTCGGCAAACCGGTGCAGGTAGGCAAGACTGTTATGCCCTTCAGCCTGCGGGTCGCCAGAGCTCATCATGCCGAGTCGGACCAACATGGGGAACGCGCCCGCTGGCGCGGACGGCGTGACAACCTTGTAGCCCCGATAAACAATCGAGATCGGCTGCCACCACTCGGCCTGGTCAGCGACCAGATCCTGCAAGGCTAGAAAGCCGCCAGCATCTTGCATCGCGGCATCGATAGCCTGGCCCAGCTGGCCACCGTAGATCGCCGACGCTCCGTCTTCAGCAACCAGGCGTAGCGAGGTGGCCAGATCCGTCTGGATCAATCGATCTCCCGCCGCGAGTGGCGCGCCGTCTTGGCCGTAAAACGCCTTGGCATGTTCGGGAAACTCAGGATAGGCTCGTTCGATGAAGCCTGCCGCCCGCTCGTCGATGAGGAATCCTTCCTCCGCTACCCGGATCGCGGGCTGCAGCAGCTCGCTCCAGGTCAGTGTTCCGAAACGCTGCGACATCGCCTCCCAGGCATTGGCGGCACCCGGCGTCGAAATCGCTTTGGCATTGCGGCGGTTCTCTTCGTATCCCGGTGTTGGAGCGCGATAGGCGTCGGAATCCACGGCCAAAGGAATCTTGCCGCTGGCATCCAAATACAGCGCCTCACCTCTCAACCGATCAAAAACCAGAATTGTCCCGTAGCCGCCCATACCCGACATCATCGGCTCGACGACATTCAGCGTCGATGCGATAGCGACCGCGGCGTCGAATGCGTTGCCGCCCTTCTCCAGGATCGCTAGCCCGGCCTCGGTAGCGATCGGATGGGCGGTCGACACCATACCTTGAGTTCCGGTCGTCAACCCGGACGCTTCGCTCACCTCGATTGCCGATGGCTCGGCAACCGGCACTACCGGCGGCGCACCGTCGCAAGCGGCGAGCAGCCAACACAAGCCAACCATCGTAAGGATTTTTTGCAAGGTGGTCTCCTACTGTTGATTCGCCATTCAAAGAACCCGGCTGAACGTCCCGGCATACAGCGCCCACAGAATCGTACCGTAGCCGGCCAGGTTCATCGCTATCCCAAAGAGACGCATTTCGGCAACGGTGTAGACCCGATCCTTGAAGATCACCAACAAGTCTGCCAGCAACCACACCAGGCCGGCAGCCAGGATCGCTGCCAATACAAGGTCGCCAAAAACAAACACCAACAGCCCGCACTCGAAAGCTACCAAGGCGACGATCACGCCCTTGGTCCACCGACGACCCAGCACAGATGCCACAGTGCGACGCCCGCCCTTGCGGTCTGGTTCGATATCCATGACCTCACCGACCAAGTGCGCATGCACCGTAAAGGCGTAGAGATAAAGGTAAGTCTGCCAGGGCAGCTGTGCTACGCCGTTGAGTAAAACACTCAAATGGACTAGCAGAAGCACACCGAGCTCGTTTACCAACTCGAGGGGTGGCCGCCCCCGTAAACCCCAGCGCGGATGATTGTAGGCGGCGTTGACCGCCACGATACCGACCAGGATCCAGGCCATCTCGACCCCTGATTGTGCGATTAGCCAGACGAAGAACGGCAAGTTGACCGCAATAATGGCCCACGGCAAAGTCCGCCGTTCCCAGGCCTCACCCCGTGCGCCAAACAGAAAGCTGTCCTTGCGTGGATTGAGGCGATCGAGCTCGCTATCGGCGAGATCGTTCCAACCGTAAACCAGCAGACTCAGCGGCAACGTAGCGAAGCACAGGCCAACCCAAAACGACTCAGAGGACCACACGTCGGTACCCGCCACTGGCAGCAAGTAGAGCCATATCCACTGAAAGAACAACCCGGGCCGGGAAGTCTTGAGCCAAAACACCAGCAGGCGCGTGATTCGCGTCATCTCCCTATCGTAAGACACATCGGATCGTAAGGCAGATCTGATCACGAGACACATGCAAACCCTGGCTCACTATCAGGTATCCAAGGAAGGACACACGGCCGTCAGCGGCCACGTCCCAAACCCGAATCATGAGGAGATGCCAGTGAACAGACTGCTTTTCGCGTCCGCTTGTGCCGCGTTCTTGTTATTGCCGGGCTCGGTCTCGGCCGATGTCACCAAGGAAGACACCTTTGAACGCACCGTTGACCTCGCGATGACCGGCGAAGTGGAGATCGAGACCACCAACGGCAGCATCGAGGTCAACACATGGGACCGCGCAGAAGTGCAGGTGGTAGCCCGCAAGAAAGCCCGGGCCAATAGCGCGTCGCGGGCGGAGAGCATGCTGAAGGACATCGAGATCCACGTCCGGGAGCTCGGCGGCAAGGTCCACATCGAAGCAGAGTTGCCACGCTCAGGTTGGTTCGACGACAGCTCGACCAGCGTTGCCTTCAAAATCACCATTCCCGCCGATGCTGAGCTCGATGCCAAATCTCAGAACGGCGCGATCGAAGTCAGTGATCTCGGCGGCTCCGCCAAGCTCGACACCCAAAACGGTGCGATCAGCGTTCGCGGAGTTCACGGCGCGCTCAAAGTGAATAGCAGCAACGGTGCCATCAGCGCCCGCGACATCCATGGCGCTATCCAGGCTGAAACCACCAATGGCCGCATCAATGCGGACATCGCGACGGCAAACCTGGCCGAAGACGTGAGCTTGAAGACCAGCAACGGATCGGTCGAGCTGCGGGTCGACGCCGGGATCGCTGCCAGCGTCTATGCTCGTACCAACAATGGTTCAGTCTCGACGGACTTTGAAGGCGGGATCATGGGCGAGCGCCGACGCACCCTCGAAATTGATCTCAACGGCGGCGGACCCCGCGTCGAACTACGCAGCTCCAACGGCAGCATTCGCCTGCGAGAACGGTAGACAACGGACGAAGAGTCGCGGGTCTGTCCAAAGCCTCGCGACCGCTGAACTCACCGATCGCGACTTGCCTGCTGCCGCAGTCGTTTGATCTCCGCCAGCCGATCCCCGATCCGTTTCTCGATGCCACGGTCAGTCGGTTGATAAAACACTGTCCCCTGTAATGCTTCGGGCAGACAGTCGAGACCTCCGACGCCATCCTCGGTGTCGTGAGCATAAACGTAGCCGGCGCCGTAACCGATGTCCTTCATCAATCGCGTCGGCGCATTACGAATGGTCTTGGGTACCGAGTCGGCCGGTCGTTCGGCGATGGTCTTACGCACCGCGCCGAAGGCTTTGTAAATGGCATTGGACTTGGGCGCTACCGCCAAATAAACCGTCGCTTGAGCCAGTGCCAGGTCTCCTTCTGGAGAGCCGAGGCGCTGATATGCATCCCAGGCGTCGAGGGTCTGGCGCAGGGCCCGAGGGTCTGCCAAGCCGATATCCTCACTGGCAAAACGCACCAGACGTCGCGCCACGTAAAGCGGATCTTCGCCAGCTTCGAGCATGCGAGCCAACCAGTAGACGGCGGCATCGGCATCACTCTCCCGCAACGACTTGTGGAGCGCGGAGATGAGGTTGAAATGTTCTTCACCGGCGCGATCGTAAAGCAACACCTTACGCTGCGATACCCGCTGCACCGCAGCGGCGTCAACTTGCAAGACGCCTGAAGACACGGCATCCGCCACCACCAGCTCGAGCAAGTTGTACACCTTGCGGGCGTCACCTGAGGCCAACTGGGCCAAGGTATCCAAAGCCTCATCGTCGAACTCGACGCCATCGCCGCCAACCCCGCGTTCAGCATCAGCGAGAGCGCGTTGAATCAGCTGCTTCAGATCCTCAGGGCCGAGAGATTCCAGAATCACAACTCGGCATCGCGATAACAACGCGGCGTTGACTTGGAACGACGGATTCTCGGTGGTTGCCCCCACCAACACGATGTCGCCACGCTCCACATAGGGCAGGAAGGCGTCCTGCTGGGCCTTGTTGAACCGATGGATTTCATCGACGAACACCAACGTGCCCCTTCCGTCGACTTGGCGAAGACGCTCGGCGTCGCCCATCACCTGCTTGACCTCTTTGATGCCAGAAGTCACCGCGCTGAACGGCACGAAACGACTGGCGGTGGCGCGGGCAACAATCCGCGCCAGCGTGGTTTTGCCGGTTCCGGGTGGACCCCACAGCACCATGGACGGCACCCGGTCTTCGGCAATTGCGCGGCGCAGAAACCCATTCGGACCGACGACCTCGCGTTGCCCCACCACATCGTCGATGGAGTCCGGGCGCAAGCGCTCCGGCAGTGGGGCACCGAGGCCTGACTCCGCGGGAGCGGAAGGAACCATCTGATCGTCGAACAGCATACCGGAGATAGTTTGAACCTCCTAAATCAACCGGTGTTACCTTGCAGCGTCGCATTATATGGTCGACACAGCGCGCCAAGGTTCACCGGGTGTTACGATCACCCGCTTCGCGATGATTGCCAAGTCTCCATCCAACCATCCCAACGTCAGCTATGCCGACGTCAGGTCCACGGGCGTCAAGAACCTGCGCCTGGCTTATGAGACCTTCGGCGATCCCACCGAGCGCCCACTACTGTTGATCATGGGGCTGGCCTCCCAGATGTTGATCTGGGATGAGGAGTTCTGTGGACAGCTGTTGGACCGCGGGTTTTACGTGATCCGCTTCGACAACCGCGACGTCGGTCTCTCCAGCCGTTGCCGGGAGCTCGGCAGCCCCAACCTGGTCCGTGCCGCGTTCGACGCCCGCCGCGGCAAGCCCGTTGCGGCGCCCTATTCCCTCGACGACATGGCCGCCGATGTTATGGGGTTACTTCACCATCTCGGGATAGAACAGGCTCATCTCGTCGGCGCGTCGATGGGCGGCATGATCGCCCAGACTGCCGCAATCAACTTTCCGCAACGCGTTCTGAGTCTCACCTCCGCGATGTCGAGCACCGGCAATCCACGGCTACCGCTGCCGACCTGGAAAGCAACCCGAATTTTGATGCGGCGCCCACCCTCCACCCGTGACGCGTTCATCAACTACACCACCGAGATGTGGCGCACCATCGGCAGTCCAGGTTACCCGTTCGAGGAAGCGCGTATCCGCCGCCGCTCGGCCCGAGTCTTCGATCGAGGGCTGCCTGGATCGGGCTCCAAACGCCAACTCGCAGCCATCATCGCCGACGGCGACCGTCGAAAACGGCTGGCGCGCCTCACCCTCCCGTGCCTGGTTGTCCATGGCCGCGAAGATCCGCTGATCCCTGTCGCCGCTGGCCTCGATACCGCCAAGTCCATCCCTGGTGCAGAGTTGTTACTACTCGATGGCGTAGGCCACAACCTACCGCGCCCGGTCTGGTCGCGGATGATTGATGCGGTTTGCTCAATGATTGAACAAGCCGAACAAAGCTAGAGCCGAACTAAGCTAGATCCCGCCCCGTTTTGCCATTATCGGCTCAGTGAGGGAGGTCTTGTGGAGCGAGCAAGCAGCGAGCGTGTTTGAGCGTCGCATTCGTTGGCATCTCGTATCCGTTAGCACCTAAATAACTTAGGCATGCCGCAAGAGATCCGGCGAGTTCCCGGAGCTGCGGCGCAGCCCACAAGGCCGATCGAGCTCTCGATGCGTTCCTAGAAGAAACCGGGCTAGAGCCTGTGGTACCGTCGTTGCGCATGTCCTCACATCCCTTAGCCGACGGGCTTATCGCCATCGTCAAGAAGGCTTGCCCAACCTGTGAGCTGGTGGTCCCGGTACTGGAGCAACTTGCCCGCGCCGACATCCCTCTCGCCGTATGGTGTCAGGACGAACCCAACTTCCCTCCCGGACTCGATGTCTACGATGACCGCGAGCTCGAAACCTCGTACCGTTTCGGCATTCAGACCGTACCGACCCTGTTGCGCATTGACCAGGAACGCGAGGTGGCACGCTTGGAAGGCTGGCTGCGCACCGACTGGCAACAGCTGAGCGGTATCGACGATTTGGGGCTGGGACTGCCGCCACAACGCCCGGGCTGCGGTTCATTGTCCGTGGAGCCAGGGCGCGCCGAACGTCTCGAAGCTCGTTATGGCGATCGCCTAAAGGCACGTCGTATCGAGTTCGGCACGCAAGAGGACGATCACGAGGCACTATTCGAACGCGGCTGGACCGACGGCCTACCCGTGGTTCCACCGACCCCAGAGCGAGTGGTCCGCATGCTTGCCGGCACCGATCGACCGAGCGACGAGGTTGTCGCGCAGATACCTCCCAACCTGGCACCGGGCACCGTCGAGAAGATTGCCATCAACGCCGTCATGGCGGGCTGCAAGCCGGAGTATTTGCCAGTGGTGCTGGCTGCCGTCGAGGCCGCTTGCCAAGACGCCTTCGGGCTCCACGGTCTGCTGGCGACAACCTTGTCCCACGGTCCGGTGGTAGTGGTCAACGGCCCGATTGCCGGCCGCATCGAAATGAATTCCGGACTCAACGCCCTCGGCCAAGGCAACCGCGCCAACGCCACCATCGGCCGTGCGCTACAGTTGGTGGTGCGCAACGTCGGCGGTGGTCGTCCGGGTGAAGTCGACCGCGCTTGCCTCGGCAGTCCAGGCAAAATCTCGTTCTGCTTCGCCGAGAACGAAGCCGATTCACCGTGGGAATCGCTCGCCGTGGAGCGCGGTTTCGCGGCCGATGTTTCAACCGTCACGCTCTTCGGCGGTGAAGCACCACGGGTGATCGTCGACCAACTGTCGCGCACTCCAGTATCGCTCGCCAACAGCTTCGCCGCTTGCCTGCGAACCGTCTGTCACCCAAAGTTGCCGATCGTCTTCGATACCATCCTGGTCGTCTCCCCCGAGCACGCACGTGTCTTCCGTGACGCCGAGTGGTCAAAGGCACACTTGCGAAAGGAGTTGATCGGCCGACTGATGTTGCCCTGGGAAGAACTCGAGCGCGGCGCAGGCGGCATTGCCGAGGGTGTGCCGGAATCGATGCGTCAGCCAGTTATCCCCAAGTTCCGGCCCAAAGGGCTCCTGATTGTGCATGCCGGAGGCCCAGCTGGACTGTTCTCAGCAATCATCGGCGGCTGGGTCAACGGTGACACCGGAACCCAACCCGTCACCGTGGAGGTCCGCTCATGAGTCCATCAATGACCGTCCTCGATCCCACCGACGAGAGTCGGCCAACGGCGCGACAACGCGCCCCACGACTCGACGCACTGGCCGGCCGTCGTATCGGCTTGCTCGATATCTCCAAAGCCCGCGGCGACGTCTTTCTCGATCGTCTAGCCGAACATTTGGGTGAACGCGGTGCCCACATTGAACGCCTGCGAAAACCAACCTTCTCTCGACCCGCCCCGGCCGATCTGCGCCAAGAGATCGCCACCCGCTGCGACGCGGTGATCGAAGCCCTCGCCGACTGAGGGTCTTGCACGTCGTGCAGTGTGCACGACCTCACCGATCTCGAATCCCGCGGCATCCCCAGCGTCATGATCGCCTCCGACGAATTTGTCCGGGCGGCTCGTGTCCAAGCAGACGCTCTCGGCTTCGAGCCCGCCAGCGTTTTCGTCCACCATCCGATCCAAGACCGCACCAACGACGAAATGCGCCAGATCGCCGACGACGCCGTCGACGAGATCGTAGCGGCGCTGACCAAAGGCTAGCCAGATCCCGTCCAAGAACGTGGGTTGTCCGGTCGCCCCCTGTGGACTGCGCGTGCGGCTGCGTAACCCACCTCGGCGCCTTAATGTCTACCAACCCTAATATTTACAATAATTTGGAGAGTTCTGACCTGCTCCTTTGCTCATACATACTCGCCGCGTGCTCGCTCCACAGGTGCCTACCTGGGAGGCGAAAAGCGGGTATCTGGACGGAAACTAGCAGGGCCCCCTACCCTCATTGATCGCCAGCCGCCGCGGCCGGCGCTGCCCAAGCAGGCGCCTGCCCGGGCTTGCCTTCACCACGATTGTCGTAGAAACGCTGCGTTGGGTAGGCGAAGTCGATGTCACCACAGGTTGCGAACTGCTGGAGGATATCTTCCCAAATCGCTTCGGCCGAGCCCCGCCGACGACGGGCATTGCAAAGGTAACGGATGGTCAGCAAAACGCCGCTGTCTTTGACGCTGGTATAAACGATCGGCGTCAAATTCGAATAAAAAATCATGAATTCTTCGGACGCCTTCCGCACTTGTTGTTTGGCGTCCTCCGAAAGATGATGGGTGTGTCGGTCGGCAATTTCCTGCAAGATTTTCTTGGCTTTCCGCCAATCGCTTTCGAACGTGACCAACACCGGCAGCTCGTTCCACACAAAGGCGAATCCTTTGGTGTAGTTGGCCAATCGCTCTAGAAAAACTTGACCGTTCGGCACATGAATGATCCGCCCGGTGCTCTGGTCTGCATCAACCCAATTACCGATTTCCAAAAGGGTAAATTGAAAGATGCGCAGATCGATCACATCGCCGGAGGTCTGACCGATCTGGATCCGATCACCGACACTGAACGGGCGCCGCCAAACGATAAACAACCAGCCCGCCAGATTGACCAGCGGATCCTTGAGCGCAATCGCCACCCCTGCCGACAGTAAGCCGAGGTAGGTACCAGCCGCCGGCAGCGAACCCATCCAGATCGGCACGATGAGCAACGCGCCCAGAGCAACCGCCAGATAGCCGGTCCCTTTCTTCCAGCGATAGCGAACGCGTACGTCCTCGGTCTTGCGCGCCATCAACCTGAGGGCGACCACTCGGGTCAGCCAAAGAGCCACAATGACTGCAAACGACAACGCCAAGTCCTGCTGACGGACAGGATCCAGGTTGAGGGCGGCATGCAGCCATGCACTGATATCTTGCGAGTTCAAGTCAGGGGTTCCGTAACGAACAAAATGGCATCAATCGACTCCGGCACTAACCAGACTTCTGCAATAGGTTCATCTTGACACGCATCGCAGGACTTGCGAGCTCAGAGCCGCTCTCAGCGGTCCGCTCTGTAACGCTGCTCGACGAAGGCACGGAGCTCCGAGATCCCCCGGGTGATGCCGCTGCGTCCGAAGCCTATCCGGAAGTGATCCGATGGCGAGCTCATCAACTCGGATCGAT
The DNA here is from genome assembly GCA_029263395.1 of Acidobacteriota bacterium. Classification (GTDB taxonomy): domain Bacteria; phylum Acidobacteriota; class Thermoanaerobaculia; order Multivoradales; family J023; genus JAAELT01. The sequence continues at coordinate 102,232 of JAJCXO010000156.1, forward strand.
AGACGGAAGCTGGCAACAACAGGACCCCGCGTTGATCAACCAACTCCCGACAGAAGACTTCGACGCCGCCTGGGCCGGTAAATCGTGGGTACGCGATACACCCACCGTCCGGGGGTGACCAATCGAACAGGTCTGGGAAGTCGGCAAAAAAAGCATCAAGCTCAGAGAGATTGCCCCGCATCAAGGCTCTATTCCGTTCAAGGATCGACGTTCGATTGTGTATCGCAATCAATGCCAACCGTTCGCTGGGGCCAGAGTTGCAAATCGACAGATAGTGCTTGTAATGCTCGAGCCTGGTCAGAATCTCCCGATCTCGGCAGGCGATCCAGCCGATTCGCAGTCCGGGCAAACCATACGCCTTGGACATGACGTTCAAGGACAGGCCCTTCTCATAGATATCGGCAACTTGAGGCAGTCGTTTCTCTTCGTCCAGTTCGAGCAGACGGAACACCTCGTCACAGAACAAGTAAATCCCGCGCTGGCGACACAAGGCCACAATCGCCTCGAGGGTCTCGTGCGGGAGCAGCGCTCCGGTAGGATTGTTCGGCAGGTTCAGCGAAATCAAGCGGGTATTGGGGCGCAAGGCTGCGGTCAGTTCTTCGAGATCGAGGCGCCAGCCGTCATCAGGTTGCAGAGCAACACCACTGACTTCGCATCGATCGAGCGGGATCGTCTCCGCTGCCTGGTAGTTGGGAACCACGACAATGGCATGATCGTCGACCGTCAACAACACCCGCATAGCAGCGTAGATACCTTCTTCCGCGCCGGCAAAACACAGCACATCGGAGGCCGTGATGTGCTCATAAGTCGACGCCACCGCCTCCCGCAAATCTGGTGCTCCCCAGGTCTCGGTGTAGCCGAGCCACAGCTCGTTAAAGGCGGTTCGCTGCTCGGGCGAAGCCATCGCGAGCAATTCGCCAAGGGGCATACTCTCCACATCCGAAGCGGTCATGTGGATCTTGGCCTTGAACTCCCATTTGGAGAAGTAAACCTCTAGCGCAAAGTCACGCATACCTTTGCTCCTTGACCGATCAGGTCATCACTGCGAAGCTTGGGCGGAAAATGAACGGCCAGATGGTAGCTTGGTCAACACGGCTGCGCTACTGTGCCTGAGCTACTGCGCCTGAGCCGCAAGATCGTCGAGCAAAGCCTCAACATGATGCAGCAGAACTGCCTTAGAGGCTTCATAGTCGACACTCGCGGGTGGGACATCATCCCACTCCAGGATTGTCGAAGCTGTCTCGCTCTGGAATTCAGACAAGTCCGCGCCGATCGTAACCACCCGCGCTGACATTGCCACTTCTTGCATCGACAGCTTTTGAGGATCGAACCCTGCGATGTCGAAGCCATCTTCTTCGAGGGCAGTGGCGATCTTCGCAGGAACCGTTTCATAGGGATCGACCCCACGAGAGATGGCCCGAAACGGCAAATCCCGGGCCACTGCCTCTCGGTCGAAAAGCAACGATGCAATCAGGCTCTTGACTGCCCCGTGCTCGCAAACCATCACCACCGAAGGGGGTGTCGGGGCGGAATGATCGGCTGGACTTGAGCCGGCAAACAGGGTGAGAAGGATGGCCCCACAGAACACCTCAACGTTGCGCTGGAAAGACATCTGCTTCTCCCTTATCTGGCCAAGATGTTTCGACAGACGGTTTTGAAGGATCCCTCAGAGACATATTCCATCAAAGCGTAGTCCAGTCTGTCAGAAAGCAGAAGCGTTGGCGCCAACATAGCGAAAACCTCGTCCATGTCGATAGGACAACCTGGTTGTAGACACCCGTGGGTCAGTTGGTTAACCTCGCTACAGCCTCCACCATAAAACGACATCGACTCGGGCAGCCTCGATGTGTACTCCGTGAACGATCGATACGGCTCGGAGGCAACAACCCCGCACAGGAAAGGGACAGCTCTTGAAGACCGTCTACACAGTAGCCTATTGCCTCGCAGTCTCACTCCTGATGACGGCCTGCGCTTCGAAGGGTCCGATGCCTCGAGCTCAGGGGCACGGACTTGTGGGGGTCGCTGGCAACACATTCGTCACCGTGGACGCGACAACCGGTGCCGCAACCGAGATCGCGACCTCACCCGAACTGACCGACGTCGGCGCCATGACCTACGATCCCGCCACGGAGACTCTCTACGCGATTGCCGTCTCAACCACACGGCCGAAGCTGCTCACGATCGATGTCGAAACTGGTCAGGTCACGACCATCGGACAGATCGCATTGGGACGCTTCTACCCAACCCGCATCGAGGGCTTGGCTTTCGATCCCCGTGACGGCACGCTGTATGCGGCCGGTGGACGTTCCGCGTTCGCCAGCGACCGGCTGTTGAAGATAGATCCAACAACCGGCCGAGCCACCGAAATCGCCCGTATCAAGGGAACGTTGCAAAACGAGATCGACGCCATGGCGTTTGTCGACGGTGAATTATGGGCTACCGACTCGGTCGCAAACTCTACCGGGCTCTACCAAATCGATCTCGAAACCGGCAAGGCAACCGTGATCGGTGAGGAGTTCTCGCACAAGTTGACCGACATGGATCTCGATCCCAACTCGCACCGCCTGCTCGGCACCATCGACTCTCAGCGGTCGCTAGCCGCCCTATCGTTGGGAGGTGGCCATGTGACCGAGGTCGGCCCAACCCACAGTGAGTTCGAGTTTGGTGGGACACCATTGACCGCATTGACTTTTGCCGGGCCCCGCGGGACCTCGATGACAGTGTTCAGAGACGACTTCGAAACCGGCAACCTGTCTCGCTGGAGCACAAAAAACAAACGCAGGCACAAACAAGACGGATAGCATCGCTTGGGTTCCCAATGAAGCAGCTTCCGCAGGAAGATCAGCAATCCACTCTGACGGATCAACCTCGCCACGACGACGAGGCCCTGCGTCTGTTGGTTCCTGGCCTGGTCATCCTCAGGCATCCTGAAGCGCAGCGGGTGGGTGAAATAGTTGCCCTTCCCCGCCTGTCTTCAGGAGTAGGGCTTTCAAGAGTAGGGTCTTCACAGATACACGTCAAGTTGTCCAGGCACGAACCCTTGTTCGCCACCCCTCGCCAAGAGACGCTACGCCCGCTGGCCGATCCCTATCTAAGCCGCCGCCCGATGCTTCTCTTACCGGGCCCTAGAACCGGCAGCATCGTGCTCGAGCTCAGTGAAAGCCGTGCCAAGGTTACCGCTGCCGGGGTTTCCATCGAATCGAATCGACTCTTCTCTGCCGAAGAGATTGAGCGGGGCGTTACCCTCGTCCTCCATCGACGGGTCGTTCTCTTGCTTTGCTTAGTCGACCCGATCCCTCTGGTTGTCCCCCGTTTCGGCCTGGTTGGCGAAGCTGCTGCCACCCAAAGCCTGCGGCAAGAAATTCGGTCGGCCGCCACCCTCGACGTGCCGGTGCTGTTGCGCGGTGAAACAGGAACCGGCAAAGAGTTGGTGGCCCGGGCGCTTCACCAAACAAGTCGCCGTAGCCACCGACCGTACATCACCGTCAATATGGGGGCATTGTCTCCAGCCTTGGCAGCATCGGAGCTATTCGGCGCCGTCCGCGGCGCCTACACGGGTGCTGACCGCAACAAGCCTGGCTTCTTTCGAAGCGCGAACGGAGGCACGATCTTTCTCGACGAGATCGGCGAAGCCTCAGTCGAGGTCCAGGTCATGCTCTTGCGGGTACTCGAAAGTCGGGAGATCCAACCCGTCGGCGGCGTCGATGCTTTGACAGTGGATGTGCGTGTGATCGCCGCCACGGATGCGGAGCTCGAATCGGCCATCTCAGCAGGGCGATTCCGCGCCCCCTTGCTGCACCGTCTAGCGGGCTTTGAGATCGAATTGCCACCGTTGCGCACCCGTCGGGACGACATTGCTCGTTTGCTGTTTCATTTCCTCGCAGAGGAGTCCAACAACTTGGTTGGTGGCGGGTCAGCTACTGAACTCTCGCCGGAGGCCCAACTCTCCGCCGAGTTGGTGGCTCGCCTGGTAGCTCACGATTGGCCAGGCAACGTCCGCCAGTTGCGTAACGTGGCTCGGCGGCTGGCTATCGCCCAGCACAACGGTTCGCGGCCGGCGGAGCTTGAACGGCTAGTGGATCAACTGATCGATCGCCTACCTCGTACCGAGGCCGCTTCCGCAACAAGTCGCACAAACGCGACGAGGCCTTCTGAAACACTCCCGGACAGCGCCCAGGTGGCGCCAGAAGGCTTTTACAAGCGTTACCGACGATCTTCCGACGTCAACGAACGTGAGCTGCTGATGGCGCTTGAAAAGCATCATTGGCAACCGCAGTTGGCGGCAGCCGAGTTGGGCGTATCACGCCCGACCATCTACCGGCTGATGCAAAACAATTCAAAGATTCGCAAGGCGGTGGATCTGGAACGGACAGAGATCGAGGCTACCCTGGAACAGTGCGAAGGCGCTGTCCAAGACGCCGCCAACCAGCTCAGGGTGTCGCTTCAGGGACTCAAGCGGCGCATGACCCAACTTGGACTCGACTGATCGCCGCCATAGGCAAACCGGTTGTTCCTGATACTTGCTGTTGACGTCGACCAGCGATGAACGAGTACATCCCGATGTTCATGGACATCGTTGTGCCGTCTATGAACATCAAGATCTCGTTTCGAGTGTCGCCGCACCGTTAATAGGGCGTGCGCCTTCACGCAGAAATTCAGCATCCTGAGCCAAAACAGAACCATTTTCTTAACCTGGCACACCGCTTGCATCTAAGATCTTCATCTTCTAAACAGCCGAGGTACTCGGCATCCATACGCAAGGCTCATCACAAGTGTCGAAGTTCGAACTTACTACGAGGAGTTAAACAATGATAGAAGTCAACAGCGGGACCTGTATCGGCTACGACAACAAAAGCGAGCTGGCTCTACTCGCTTCACCGACTAGTACAGAACCACTCAGCCCTCCCGAGGTCACTGCACCTTACAATACGCTGACGCATATTCGATTCTTTGTAAAAGACGGACTTTCGGTAACGTTTTCAGATCCCCCCATCACATGGTATGACCCAACCACTGAACAACCTGTGAGCCGCCCCTCAAATATCACGGCGCCAGTCATAGAGACAGACCAACGAGCGGTGACATTCGACGACAACAACACTGCGGTGCACCACGAGCAGATCGAGCATCACTTCTGGCTGGACATGGTGCATGATGGCACTCCGATCCGCATCGGAGGGCCACCACCATCCGGCCCAATGAGCCTGAGGGTTGAACGGGTTGATCCCACGATCGTCGAAGTGGGTGATCAGGGCCAAGACATCTAATAATCTAGGCCGAGAATGACCGTTGGTCAGTCGTGTCGGTGGGCTGCGCTCAAGTTCAGTAATGCATCGCCGGGCTTGAGACGAGATCTGATGCGTCAAGACTCCGGTTGGGAATCCTGTGGCTCGAGGCCGGCACGCACTTCATCAAACCAAGGGAAGCTGAACCAACGAGAGTGGACGCCTTTGTCCAAGGCACGCTGAGCATTCCACCGCGCCGAGGCACCGTCGCCGACTAGCACAAAAACCAACGAGGCTTCATAGGCGGTCATCGGATTCTCGGGTGCCAGTCGCAACGCCTCTTGAATCGCCGCCACCGCTTCCGGAGACCGTTCGAGATGGGCCAACGCCTGAGCTCGGACGGTCAGCAGTTTCTCGGGGTTGGGATCGCGCGCGCTGTGCTCCAGCACTTGTTCGTAGTACGACGCCGCCTCCGGCAGCCGGCCGGCTAACAACTCGGCATCAGCAAGGTTGAGCAGGGTAAACGGTGACCCCGGCGCCAGCTCCAAGGCCTGCCGAAAGCGATGAGCCGCTTCAGCGTAACGCCGAATCAACATGTAGGCAGTACCGAGGTTGGTCAACTCCGCAGTTTCAGGCGATCGCTCGACCAACCCTTCGTAAAGCTCCGCTGCACGCTGTGCACTGCCATTCATCAATTCGAGCTGGGCCAGCCGGGACAGCGCCGCGTAGTGGTTTGGCACTCGTTCGAGGGCTGCTTCGAGGGCCTGTCGCGCTCCCTCGACATCCCCACTGCGAGACAACATCCCACTGTAGTCGATGTGATAGCCGAACGAGGGTAGCCGCTTCAGCAACTCATCCATCAAGGCGAGAGCCTGCTCGGTTCGTCCCGCCCTTTCGAGCAATCGGGCTCGTTGATACATGGCGTGGGTGTTGCCCGGCTGAAGCCGTTGTAGGCTCTCGAGAGCCTGTTCCGCAGCATCGATCCTGCCAGCGATGCGAGCCAGGTGCGCTTGATTGTTCAGGACGCGAGGATCCTCCTCAGGAGCGATCCTCCGAGCTCGCTCCAAAGACTCTTCGGCACGCTGGAGCAGAGCCGAGTCGCGGGTTTCCTGGAATGCCGTCAACAGAATCCTCATCTCGAGTAGCGGCAAGGGTGGGTAACGTGGAGAGCTGCGCTGCAAGCGGTCCAGCTCGGTGACAAGCTCATCGACAGAAAATCCCCCTTTGCGCTGGCGGAACTTCCGTTTCAGCTGGATGTATGCGGCGTAGTCTTCAGGCCGAACCTCCAAGCGAGATATACCGGGTCTCAGGCGGCGATCCGGATAAGCGGTCGGCAGGTGCTCGATGACCGCCCTGCTGACCTCGAGCAGTTGACCGGCGTCGATACTCAGCCCTTGGGTCCACAACAAATGCCCATCGAGGCCGGCGAAGCGCTGCAATACCAGCTGACACAGATAGGCTCCACAATCCAGCCGCGAGACCAGCACTTCATCGGCTCCTGCTGCCCGGGCCAAGGCTGCCGGCTCTTGCGGAAAGTCAGTACCTGGTGTGAGGGTAGTGAGAGCCTGAAAGCCCAGCAGACCTTGTTGCAGAGCGGTGTGTACCGCACTCGCGGTCAACTCGAGATCTTGTTTGCGGTCCTCAGGAGGGATTGTGGACGAAATTACCGTCTCGGGTACAACCACGTATAGCGGCTCGACCGGACGGACAAGCCACCACCAAGCAGCCAGGAGTGCCACGGCCACTACAACCGCCAGCAGCGTCAACCAACGCCGCCGGGTCGAGGTAAAGGCACGTTTATTCTCGTCAGAATCACCAACCCCCGGCTCGATCGCGTCAGAACGTGCCACATCAGGACCGGCCACCTCAGACTCTGCCACCTCAGACTCTGCCACCTCAGACCGTGCCACACCTCTCCCCAGGGTGCGATCCGGCGGCTCCTCGAGAAGGGTGATGTCGCCTTCGGCCTCCAAATCTTCACTAGCAGTCCACGGCTCCGGCCCGGGCTCCGGGAACTCAGCGAGAACCGCCTCGAGCTCGAGCAACGTCTGTTCGGCGCTCTGCGGACGATAGCGAGGATCCTTCTCCAGCAAGCGCCCGATCAGGCCTGAAAAGGCTTCGGATACAGCAGGATTCGCGTCGCTAGCCGACGGTGGCTGCCAGGTGCAGATCCGCTGAATGGTCTCGATCTGGGTGTTGCCGCGAAAAGCGATATCCCCGGTGACCATCTCGTAGAGCAAGCTACCCAGAGAAAAGAGGTCGGAGCGCGGCCCAATCTCACCGCCTTGGACTTGTTCCGGCGACATGGCGGTGAGCGTGCCAATCAACGCACCCTCGGCCGAGACCTGGGTTTCTGGCGCTTGCAGGTTGAAGCGCTTCGCCAGCCCAAAATCAAGAATCTTGGCCTGCTCTTTCCTGCCGGTCGAGCTACCGGCCGTCACCATTACGTTCTCAGCTTTGAGATCGCGATGCACCAGTCCCGCAGCATGCGCGGCGGCCAAGCCACTGAGAATGTCCCAGGCAAGACGCGCTGCCCGCTGCGATGCCAGCGGGCCGGCCCGCAGTAGCGCACGCAGCGAAGCGCCCGGTACCAGCTCCATGACGATCCAATCACTGTCCTCGGTCTCGACCCAATCAAAAACTTGCACGATAGCCGGATGATGCAGCCGCGCCGCCGCCCGGGCTTCCCGCCGAAATCGTTTGCGAACCTTGGCGGGTTCCTGCCTTCCAAGCCAGAAACGCTTCAAGGCCACTGGACGATCGAGGCGTTCGTCGAAACCAACATACACTTCACCCATGCCGCCTCGACCCAACAGGCGTTCGAGGCGATAGGGACCGACGTTTTCGAGATCGACAGTTCCCGACACAGGCATCACCGCGTGGGCTGATCAAGTTGGTGTGGAGATTGAGCGGTTCTGTCTCGAGACCTCTATCTCGCAGCACACGCTCTCTGCCCTAGAAGATATCTCAGCTGCCCTTTTAGACGCTGGTTCTATTCATTCCACGACTTGATTACTCATCGCCTACTGTAGGCCGCAATAAAAAAGGCCGGGCAGTGCCCGGCCTTTTTTTCAACAGACGATCGGACCTACGGTTGGTAGGTGATCACCAACTGCGGATGCCTGGAGCTGTTCGAGTTGTCACCCGAGTAGTAGCCCATATAGTCATTGCCGCTATCGTCGTTGTCATCGAGGTCAAAGTAGATTCGGAGCTGTGTCCGACCGCCCGCGTTGACCGCAGCCAACCCTGCCGCATTGAGACTACCTTCCGACCAATCACCGTTGGACGGCGGGTTGGAGAGCGACGCCACTTGGGTTGCGGTTGCGGCTGCCTGAAAGTCACTGGTCTCGACCGCCGTTGAACCCGAGAAGCTGCCGCTCTGGATATCGACCCAGCAGGTGCCGTGGGTGGTGAAGGGGTTGGTTCCGGTCAATTTGCCACGCTGGAGGCGCAGATCAGCCGACAGAATGGTGGCTCCAGCTGGGATCGACGAGGTGTCGAAGGAGACGATCGCCTTGTATTGGCTATCCTTCTTATGGTCACCAGGCCGCAGGGCACTAGCTCCGCTACCGGTATTATTTCGGCTGCCGCCAACATCGGAGTTCTCGCTGGACTCACGGACCCAACCATCTTCACTGCCGATCGACGTGAGGGTCACCTGGACCGGTGGCAACTTGACGGTCAAGCTGATCGCGGCAACAGCGGTCAGTCCACCAGAGTCGGTCACCGAGGCGGTGATGGTGTGAGGTCCGAGCGACAGGGTCGAGGTACTGAACCCACCGCCGCTACCGATGACGCCATCGAGATCGGAGGACCAGGTCAGACCAGCGGTCAAATCTCCATCTTCCAGATCGATGGCAGACCCTACAAAGCTGATCGCATCCCCTTGATCAAAGGTCGATCCATCAGACGGCGAAGTGATGCTCGCACTCGGTGCAGCGTTCACCGTCAACGTAATCGTGTCGCTCGATGACAACCCGCCAGCATCGGTCACCGAGGCGGTGATCACGTGGGTGCCACTCGAAAGTGACGATGTCGTGAACGAACCACCCGTGCCGATCGCACCGTCAAGATCCGACGTCCAACTCAAGCTCGACGTCAAATCACCGTCCTCCGTGTCGCTCGCCGTACCGACGAAACTCACCGAGGCACCCACGTTAACGCTTGAACCGTCAGCCGGCGACGTGATGCTCGCGCTCGGGCCACCATTCACCGTCAGAGTGATCGTGTCGCTGGAGGACAACCCGCCAACATCCGTCACCGAGGCGGTGATCACGTGCGTACCGCTCGACAACGAAGACGTCGTGAACGAGCCACCGTTGCCGATCGCACCGTCCAGACTCGACGTCCAACTCAAGCTCGATGTCAAATCGCCGTCCTCCGTGTCGCTCGCCGTACCGACGAAACTCACCGAGGCACCCGTGTTAACGCTTGAACCGTCAACCGGCGACGTGATGCTCGCACTTGGACCACCGTTCACCGTCAACGTGATCGTGTCACTCGACGACAACCCGCCAGCGTCCGTCACCGAAGCCGTGATCACGTGTGTGCCGCTCGACAACGAAGACATCGTGAACGAACCACCCGTGCCGATCGCGCCGTCGAGATCCGATGTCCAGCTCAAGCTAGACGTCAGGTCGCCGTCCTCCGAGTCGCTCGCCGTGCCGACAAAACTCACTGAGTCACCCGCGTTGAATCCGGTACCGTCGGCCGGTGACGTGATGCTCGCGCTCGGACCGGCGTTCACGGTCACCGTGATCGTGTCGCTGGAGGACAACCCGCCAGCATCCGTCACCGAAGCGGTGATCACATGCGTGCCACTCGACAGCGAAGACGTCGTGAACGAACCACCCGTGCCGATCGCACCGTCGAGATCCGATGTCCAGGAAAGGTTGGCGGTGAGATCTCCGTCGTCGTAGTCGGTTGCCGAACCTGTGAAGGTGACGTCGACGCCGGCGTTGACCATCGAGCCGTTGATCGGAGCGGTGATCGACGCCGATGGTGCGCTGTTGTCGATCTGGATGTTGACCGTATAGCTACCACTGAGACCACCCGAGTCGGTCACCGACGCGGTGATGACATGGGCACCCTGCGACAGATTGGCCGAGAACGTTGCCCCGCTGCCAATGACACCGTCGAGATCGGACGTCCAACTGAGGCTGGCACCAAGATCACCATCTTCGATATCACTGGCCACGCCGGCGAAGGCGATGGCATCAGCGGTGACGAAGCTCGAGCCGCTAGCCGGCGTCGAGATTGTGACGGAAGGCTCAGTGTTGGCTGGATCGATGGTGATGTTCACCGAGGCATAACCGGTCAAACCACCACTATCGTTCACCATGGCGGTAATCAGGTGGTCGCCCTCCGTCAAGATCCTGAAGATCGAACCGCCGCTGCCGAGCGCGCCGTCGCGGTCGGAGAACCACTGGATGCTGGCGGTGAGATCCCCGTCGTCATAGTCCGTCGCCGACCCCGCAAATTCGACTGCGACAGCGGCTCCGTAATGTGTGCCTTCAACCGGCGACGTGATCGTCGGCACCGGTGGCGTGTTGTCCACCTGGAGGACGATCGACGCTTCGCCACTACGCCCGCCAGCATCGATCACCGAGGCGATGACATAGTGACTACCGATCGACAGGTTGGCGGTCACGGCAGCCCCAGTGCCGATCACACCATCGAGATCCGATGTCCACACCAAGCTGGCCGACACGTCTCCCTCTTCCGGGTCACTCGCCGTACCGGTGAAGGTAATGGTGTCCGCTGTGACGAAAACCGAGGCATCAGCCGGCGACGCGATGTTCACGCTCGGCGGCAGATTGGTCGGAGCGATGACGGTGACGTCGACGTAGGAACTGAATGACCCGTAGGCATCGGTGTGTGAGGCGGAGACGTTATCTCCGAGCTGCGTCTGGAGGAGACCATCGAAGGTATCCGCTACCGGGTTGTCCTGGAGCGTCACCAAGCCCTCAAAGACCCCGGTGTCGAGACCCGTTTCGCTGAGATACACATCCACTAGATCACCAGTGCTGGAGGCGTAGGCCGTCGCCATCACTGAATCGATCAGAGCTGAATCGTTTGCAGCGTGGTCTTCGACTCGCAACCACGCGTCAAGACCGTTTTCGATCACCTGGACTTCAACGCCGAAGCCATCAATAAACGCGATGCGCGAGCCCAGCGTCGATGCCGTAGCTTGCGACTCACTGTAGGCGTCGCTGTAGGTGGCGTTCACCGTGTCGTAGGGGATGGCGCCTCCTGACACCTCTGTACTCAACAGCCCGTCCCCAACGGATCCGGGACCTACCCCCAGATCGATCGAGCCGGTGAACACGCCAGTGTCCACTCCGGTCTCGGTCAGGGTCAAGGATTCGCTGTCCCCGGTGAGTTCCGCAGTCAACTGGACCGACGTCGTGTCAGCCGCCGAAGGGTTCTGATTGGCGGTGTGATCCGTGACCCGCACGAAGGCATCGGAGGCTTGCAGGTACTCCGCCGTCAGCTGACCCGCAGCATCGACGAAAAATGTTGTACTGCCAACAACGGCGGCGCTGTCGGAGGCCGCCGAGCCTGTGCCGGTGAACGGGGCGCGCGTGGCTTCAATCTGCTCTCCGGCGGCGGCGTCGAGCAGGAAGTCAGGCTCGGAACCACTCGAACCGAGGCCGATCGAGCCCTCGTAGATCGCTGTGTTGAGCCCGGTCTCGGTCAACAACACCTGCTCAACATCGCCGCTGTCGAGCGCGGTGACCGTGACGTCGACTACGTCGAGTAATCCGGGATCGTTCACCGTGTGATTGATCACTCGCAGCGTGATCTGATCGCCGGCGGCATAGGTCTCGGTCTCCTGGCCGAAGAGGTTGATGAAATTCAGCCGCATCGACACCGTGGTAGCGGTCGCGCTGCTGCCACCATAACTTGCGGTCACTTGTTCGGCCAAGAATTCCGGCTGGTCGCTGTTCGAGGTTTCCAACACGCCGTTCGACGGCGTCCCGGTGGTGAACGATGGATCCACAAACGCGATCGGGATCTGGCCTTCGAAGATGCCGCTATCGGCCTCGGTCTCGGTCAACAGCAGTGACTCACTGTCACTGGCGTAGAGCGAACCCAGGCTAACCGCCAGGCTGTCGATCAACACCGGATCGGTGTTGTCCGCAACGCTGAACACCCGCACCCTGGCGATGTGGTCTTCCAGTAGCTGGGTGGCTGGTAATCCAGCCTCATCAAAGAACTCGACTCCGACACCGGTAATCTCTGCCGAGGTCCAATTGATCGACCCGGCGACCTGGCTGTAGGACGCCGAGATCTGTCCCCCGGACTGAGCCTCCAAGACGCCGTTGAACGAGTCTGGCGATGTGCTGTCAGCGAGGTAAATCGTGCCCTCGTAAACGCCCGTCGTTTTGCCGGTCTCTTCGAGGAAGATGTCAACACTGTCGCCGAGGCTCGACGACAGATGCACCTGGACCCCTTCCAAGATCGCCGGATCGTTGACGTTCTGGTCGACGATCCGCAAATAAGCGGTTGAACCGGTAGCGTACGACGCCGTCGGCTGGCCGGCGGCATCAACAAACTCCATCCGCGAGCCGACCGTCCGGGCCACGGCACTCGATTGATTGAACGCGTCGCTGTAAGTGGCGATCACCGTATCGCGACGATCGGCTACAAACGGATCTTCGTTGGTATCGAGCACACCGTTGCCAATCTGTGAAGAGCCGAGGCGGGTGGCAAACGAACCTTCGAAGACGCCGGTATCGAACCCGGTTTCGGTCAGGGTCAGGGTTTCGCTGTCGCCGGTCACCTCCGATGCCAACTGTACCGACGTCTCCTCGATCGTGGAGAGATCCTGATTGGCGCTGTGGTCGATCACCCGCACGTAAACCGGGGCACCTTGCAGATACTCCGCGGTCAGCTGCCCAGCTTCATCGATGAAGAAGGTTTCGCTACCAGCGATGGTCGCCGTATCAAAACCCGCCGCACCGGTGCCGGTGAAGGGGGCACGAGTCGCTTCGATCTGCTCACCGGCGGCGGCATCGAGTTCTTCGTTGGGACCGGTGCCGAGAGCAATCGAGCCCTCGTAGATCGCGGTATCGAACCCAGTCTCGGTCAACAGTACCTGCTCGGAATCGCCAGTGCTGAGCGCGGTGACCGTGACGTCGACCACGTCGAGCAGGCCAGGATCGTTCACCGTGTGGTTGATCACTCGAACATAAACCTGGTCACCCGCAGCGTAGGCCTCAACCTCTTGGCCGAAACCATCGATGAAACTGAGCTGCATCGACACGGTGGTCACCGTGGCACTGCCGCCACCGAAGCTCGCCGTCACTTGTTCAGCCAGGAATGCCGGTTGGGAACTGTTGGAGGTTTCCAACACACCGTTCGACGGTGTGCCAGTAGTCGACGATGGATCTACAAACGCGGTGGTGACCTCACCTTCGAAGATGCCGCTATCGGCCTCGGTCTCGATCAGCAGCAGCAACTCACTGTCGCTGGCATAAAGTGTCGCCAAGCTCACCGTCAGGCTGTCGACCGCACCCGGATCAGAGTTATCCGCCACGCTGAACACCCGCACTCGGGCGACGTGGTCTTCCAAAAGCTGTGTGGCCGGTAACCCGGTTTCATCGAAGAACTCGACCGCGGTAGCGGTAATGTCAGCCGAGGCCCAATTGATCGATCCTGCCGCCTGGCTGTACGACGCCGAAATTTGACCGCCGGGCAGAGTCTCTAAAGTGCCGTTGAACGAGTCGGACGACGTGGCGTCGGCGAGATAAAGCAAACCTTCGTAGATGCCGGTCGTCTTGCCGGTCTCTTCGAGAAAGATGTCCAGGCTGTCGCCGAGGCTCGACGACAGGCTCACTTGGACCCCTTCGAAGATCGCCGGATCGTTGACGTTCTGGTCGACAACCCGCAGGTATGCGGTCGAACCGGTGGCGTAGGACAAAGCCGGCTGACCGGCCGCATCGACGAAAGTGATCTGTGAGCCGACGGTCCGAGCGACTGCAGTCGACTGACTAAAGGCGTCACTGTAGGTGGCGATCAAGGTGTCGCGACGATCGGCCGCAAACTGATTCTCGTTGGTATCGAGCACCCCGCTGCCGACCTGGGCGATGCCGAGTCGGGTGTCGATCGCACCTTCGAACATGCCACTGTCAGCTTCGGTTTCCACCAAGGTCAACAACTCGCTATCGCCAGTCACCTCTGACATCAGCTGGACCGATGTCGACTCGACGAAAGACGGATTCTGGTTGGCGCTGTGATCGATCACCCGCACGGTCACTGGCGCACCTTGCAGGTACTCCGCCGTCAGCTGACCGTCGGCATCGATGAAGAAGGTCTCGCTGCCGAAAATCGTCGCCGCATCAAAACCTTCGGCCCCGGTGCCGGTGAAGGGTGCGCGGGTGGCTTCGATCGCTTCGCCAGCCGCCGCGTCAAGCATTGAATCCGGCTCGGAGCCATTCGAGCCCAGGGCGATCGAGCCCTCATAAACCGCAGTGTCGAATCCGGTCTCACTCAGCAACACCTGCTCGGAATCCCCAGTGGCGAGGGCAGTCACCGTGACGTCGACCACGTCGATTAGCCCAGGATCGTTCACCGTGTGGTTGACGACCCGTACATAAACCTGGTCGCCCGCAGCGTAGGCTTCAACCTCTTGACCGAAGCCATCGATGAAGTCGAGCAGCATCGACACCGTTGTGACCGTTGCGCTGCCGCCAGCGAAGCTCGCCGTTACCTGTTCAGCCAGGAATGCCGGTTGGTAACTGTTCGAGGTCTCCAACACACCGTTGGGGGTCGCCGTCATCGTCGGCGGACTGACGAACGCGGTTGTCATCTCACCTTCAAAAATGCCACTGTCGGGATCGGTCTCGGTCAGCAGCAGCAACTCACCGTCGCTGGCATAAAGCGTCGCCAGGTTCACGGTCAGACTGTCGACCGCTCCCGGATCAAAATTGTCCGCGTAGCTGAACACCCGCACCCGAGCGACGTGGTCCTCGAGCAGTTGCACCGTCGGTAGACCGGCTTGGTCAAAAAACTCGACCGCGGTGGCGGTAATGTCCGCCGAGGCCCAGTTGATCGAGCCTGCCGCCTGGTTGTACGACGCTGAGACTTGCCCGCCAGCTTGGGTCTCCAAGGTCCCGTTGAAGCTATCCGGCGTCTGACCGGCGGCGAGGTCAATCGCACCCTCGTAGATGCCGGTCGTTTTGCCGGTCTCTTCGAGGAAGTAGTCCAGACTATCGCCGATGCTCGACGACAGGCTCACCTGGACTCCTTCCAAGATCGCCGGATCGTTGACGTTCTGGTCGACGACCCGGAGGTACGCCGTCGAGCCGGTGGCGTAGGCTGTGGTGGGTTGGCCAGCCGCATCGACAAATATGATCTGCGAGCCGACGGTGCGGGCGGTTGCGCTCGACTGACTGAAGGCGTCGCTGTAGGTAGCGATCAACGTATCGCGACGATCCGCTGCAAACTGATTCTCGTCAGTGTCGAGCACGCCGTCACCTAAGATGGCGGCACCCAACCGAGTGTCGATCGAGCCCTCGAAACGTCCGCTGTCCGTTCCGGTCTCGACCAACGTCAGTGACTCGCTGTCACCGGTGACCTCGGACACCAACTGCACCGAGGTCGACTCGACCAACGATGGATTCTGGTTGGCGCTGTGATCGATCACCCGCACCGTCGCCGGAGCGCCTTGCAGGTATTCCGCGGCCAGCTGACCGGCGGCATCGACGAAATACGTCTCGCTGCCGACAATCAGCGCCAGATCGCTAGCGTGTGGCAAGGTGCTGGTATTCGCGTAGGCTTCAACCCTGATCTGCTCACCCGCTACGGCGTCCAACAAACCTGCAGATTGTCCAAGCATGATCGAGCCCTCGAATACCCCGGAATCGAAGTCGGTCTCGGTCAGACTGATACCCTCGAGATGAATGTCGCCAAGGGCCGATACCAGGGCACTGTTTTGATCGATCAAGCCAGAATCGAAGTTCCACGCAAAATTGATCACCCGCACGAACACCTGCCCGCCGGCAGCATAAACCTCCGTATCCTGGCCAAAGCCGTCGACGAAAGAGAGGCGCATCGAGAACACGGTTGCAGTGGCACTCTCTCCGCTGAAGGTCGCCGTGACCTGGTCTGGAAGGAACGAACCGTAGTAGCTGTTGGAAGTTTCGAGAATCCCGTTTGCCAGAATGCCGATCTCGGTCGGCGGATACACAAAGTCCATCTCGATCGTGGCTTCGAATAGACCGCTGTCTGGCTCGGTCTCGGCTAACACCACATCTTCCTCGTCCGCTGCATAAAGACTGGTGAGGGTTACCGTGACCTGGTCGATCGATCCAGGATCGGTATTATCTCCGTGACTAGTCACCCGCACCCGCGCCAAACCGTTCTCAAAAAGTTCGAGGGTTGGCAGCCCCGCGTCGTCAAAGAATTCAATCTGGGCACCGGTGATGCTCGCTGATGTGGCTTTGTTACCGCCCGACCCGTCGTAGTACGACGCGGAGATGTCACCGCCAGCCTGAGTCTCGAGGGTTCCGTTGAACGAGTCCGGCGCGAAACTGTCGGCCAGATCGATCGACCCTTCGTAGATACCGGCTGTTTTGTCGGTCTCCTCCAGGTAGACATCGATGGTGTCGCCGATGCTCGACGACACTGTCACCATGGCCGACTCGAGCACCGCAGGATCGTTCAGGTGCTGATCTTCGACACGCAGAAACGCGGTCGCGCCGGTCGCGAACGATGGCGTGACCTGACCTGCACCGTCGATGAATTCGATCCTCCCCGCAAAGCTGCGGGTGATAGCGATGGACTGGCCAAAGCTATCGCTGTAGGTCGCTGTCAAGGTGTCCCATCGATCCGCCGAATAAAAGTTTTCGACGGTGTGGAGCACCCCATCATTCGGGTATCCGTAGCCGAGCTGAGTGGCGAGCGAGCCTTCGAACACTCCGGTGTCCGGCCCGGTTTCGACCAGCGTCGCAGTTTCGAAGTCTGCCGTTACTCCCGACCGGACTTCGATCGAGGTCGAGTCGGCAAACGATGGATTCTGATTGGCTGGATGGTCGATCACCCGCAGGTAGAGCGGAGCCCCGTGCAAATGCTCCGACGTCAACTGTCCATTGGCGTCGATGAAAAGCACCTGCGAACCGCTGAGGATGGCCTGATCCATCGACAGTCCAGGGGTTGAGGCATGGTTGTGCATCGCCTCGATGGTTTCACCGAAGGTCGCATCGAGCAGACCATCATCGGCGGGGCTACCCGGTCCCAAAGCGACCGAACCCTCGAAGATACCGGTATCCAAACCGGTCTCGGCCAGATCGATCACCTCGGAATCGCCCGAGGTGAGACTCACCAACCCGACCTGCGCTATATCGGTGACTGCCGGATCGTTGAGATTCTGATCGGTCACCCGCACATACGCTCGATCACCGACTGGAAAGCTCGTCGCATCACGACCCTCCGCATCGATGAACACCGTGCGAGAGCCCACGGTGCTGGCGGTGGCGACCGCGGCGTTGTAGCTTGCGGTCAAGGTATCAAAAGTGTAGTCCGGCGGGCCGCTGTTGCCGGTCTCGAAGATACCGTTTTCGACGCCCAGGCTCGAGGATTCGAGCCCAATCGAGCCCTCGAATATACCACTGTCGGCGCCGGTCTCCGTGAGCACGAGGCTTTCACTATCGCCAGCAAAGGCAGAAGACAACGCTACCGTGACCGACTCAATACTGGCGGGATTCAGATTGTCACCAACCGAAAATAGGCGGAGCCGCGCCGTTCCACTCTCGAGGACTTCGGTGGTCGGTATGCCGTCAGCCTCGACAAACTCGAGCTGCGACGCCGTGACGGTGGCCGTGTCGGTGACGACGGAGAAACCAAAAACATCGGTGTACGACACCGTGAGCTGGTCGCCGATCTGGGTCTGAACCAAGCTATCGAAACTTTGTACCGTCCCCGACTGCAGGGTAACAGCCCCTTCGAAGACTCCCGCACTGGAAATCGACAGGAATTCATTCTCGTTATCTCCGCCCGAGGTCAAAATCTCGACCACCGCGTAGTCGAGGGCATCGTGATCCTCGACTCGGATGTAGACCGTACCGCCGGCCGGATAGCTGCTGGCAGGAGCCCCGGAGGCATCGAGAAACTCGAGAGTCGCACCAACCATCGACACACTGTCGGACGACGAGCCCGACGGATCGACATGGGTGGCCAGAATACCGTCGAGGGACACCGGCGGGCCGAAGAACTGGGTGGTCTCCAAGAAGCCGTTGCCGGGAACCACGAGGCTCGAGTCGATGGCAAGAGAGGCCTCAAAAACCCCGGTGTCGATGCCGGTCTCCGCAAGACTGATCAACTCCGTGTCACCACTCAGGAAAGCACTGAGCTGCCCCGATGTCGTGTCGACGTTGAGGACATCTAGGTTGGCGCCGTGGTCGATGACTTGGACATGAGCTGTCGTGCCCTCGAAGTACTCGTCCACCGGCTGGCCTGCTGAGTCGACCAGCGTAGTCTGGCTACCGACCACCGTGGCCTGGGCAAACGTGTCATCGGGAGCATTGAGATGCGGGTGGCGCACCTCGAGGCTCTCGCCGAGCGCCGCGTCGAGGGCGCCGTCGTTGGCTGACGCACTTGGCCCCAGGGCGACCGAGCCTTCGAAGGTGCCGGTGGCGAGGCCGGTCTCGTCGAGGAAAAACTGTTCGGAGTCGCCGCTGCCGAGAGCGGTGACGGTGACCTCAGCGGTATCAAAAACGGTGGGATCGTCGGCATCCGGGTCGATGACCTGGACATAGGTGCGATCGCCGACCGGGACTTCCGATGTCAGCTGACCGTAAACATCGACGAAGCGGGTGGCCGATCCTTCAATAGTCACGGATGCGGTCGTGGGTCCGCCAGCGTAGTCGGCCTGCACCGTATCGCGCTGAAACGGTGGGCCGATTTCGTTGCGGGTCTCGAGTACTCCGGGCTGACTGGGGGTTGCGTTGACCTCGAGATCGATCGAACCCTCGAAGATGCCCGAATCGGCACGGGTTTCGATCAGCGTCACCGTTTCGAGATCGCCAGTCAAGAGCGATGAAACATCAACCTGGGCGGATTCAACCGCGAACCAATCGAGATTCACCGAAGGATCGTTCAGACGCAGCCGGGCGTCCGAACCTTCGACATAGCTCGAGGTGACCTCACCCGCGCTATCGATAAACACAAGCGGTTGACCGACAACCGGCGCAGCAAAACCAACAAGCAACAGAGTGACGTACGTCACGTAGCGTGATCTCAACAATGGTCAAGCCCCCAAAGGTGTGCAGCTGCCGCTGCAAATCTGGTTTGATGCGTGGGCACGAGACCCGTCCCATAGGATCCCGCACAGCCAGAGATTTCCAAGTCCTCACAACTAGTGGCGAGAACGACCGACAAAGTTGATCAATAGAAGAACAACTTTTTCAAAAGCTATTTATCTGACATGCTGCCCGTTGCCAAGAAGGCGGCGCATCGACACCGCGCTTTTGAACAGCGGTAGAAAGACATCTCCGCATAGGTAGGTCGGGCTTTCGGGGGTCGAGACCCAAGTAGAATCGAACGAGCGATTACCAAGGAGACTTCGACATGTCATCGAGACCGCTCCCCCTTCTGTTCGTAGCCAGGACAGCTGTGATCTGTTTCGTCGCGACCGTCTGTTTAGCTAAGACAGTCACCGCCGACGAGCCCGTGTTGCAACCTATGACGCATGAAGACGCGCTCAAGTTCCACAACGAGCAGCCGGACGACCCTTACATCGAGGCTCCCTTGGCCGATCGGGTCATCCATCCGGCGCGCCGTTGGCGCCGTGGTGCCAGCCTCAGTGTCCAAGTCAACGTCGATGGTGCGGGCAACAACATCGTCGGAGACGCCGCCAACGAACCGTCGATTGCGGTAGACCTCACCGACTCGAGCAACGTTGCCATCGGTTGGCGACAGTTCGACACCATCATGAGTAATTTTCGCCAGGCAGGTTGGAGCTCCACCAGCGATTCCGGCGCAACCTGGAACGCCAGCGTGATCGAGCCCGGAGTCTTTCGCTCGGATCCGGTACTCGACTCCGATTCGGACGGTAACTTCTACTACAACAGCCTGTCGGTACCCGGTGGCAACTTCAGCTGTGAAGTCTTCCGCTCCTTCAATGGCGGCGCCACCTGGGACGCTGGTGTCTTTGCCGCTGGTGGTGACAAGCAGTGGATGGCCATCGATCGCAGCGGCGGCCTCAGCGATGGCCACATCTACAGCAATTGGAACGAGACCTTCAGTTGCTGCGGCCCAACCAGCTTCGTACGCTCGACCGACGGTGGTGACTCCTACGAAAGCCCAATTTCGATCCCCCGCCAGCCATTCTGGGGTACCACCGCAGTGGGACCGAACGGCGACACCTACGTCACGGGCAGAGACGGTGGCGGAATCACAGTGGTGAAGTCGACTACTCTCAAAGACCCCGGCATGCCGCCGGCCTTCGATTCCGATGTCTCAGTTGACCTCGGTGGCATTCCACGAGCCTCTGCTGGTCCCAATCCCGGCGGTTTACTCGGCCAAGTCTGGGTAGCGGTAGATCAATCCTTGGGAGCCCGTTCCGGCTGGGTTTATGTGCTGGCATCGGTCAATCCGCCGGGCGCCGACCCGCTCGACGTCCACCTGGTGCGCTCCGAAGACGGCGGCGCCACTTGGAGCGCTCCGGTGCGAGTGAATGACGATCCATCCGACAGCAACACGTGGCAATGGTTCGGCACCTTGTCGGTTGCCCCCAACGGTCGCCTCGACGCCATTTGGGTCGACACCCGCGCCGACCCGGGCGGTTTCGACTCCGAACTCTACTACGCCTCGTCGGACGATGGCGGCATCACCTGGTCCACCAACCAGGCGATATCCCCCGCTTTTGATCCCTTTCTCGGGTACCCGGGCCAAAACAAAATTGGCGACTACTACGACATGGTGTCGGAAGACGCCTTCGTCCACATCGCCTACTCCGCCACCTTCAACGGCGAGCAGGACGTCTACTACCTACGATTGCCGACCAACGGCACGCTGTTTGAAGATGGCTTCGAGTCGGGCACAACGGCGGAGTGGTCGACAACCGTGCCTTGAGCGGTGTGACCAGCTTGAGGTGACACATGTTTCGAGAAGCGGGCGAGCGACCTGCTGTGAGGTGACACACGTTTCGAGAAGCGAGCGAGCGACCGACCGCCAAGCAGACCAGCCACACGTTTCGACACGCTAGAGGTGTGGTGACACACGTTTCGAGAAACGGGCGAGCGACCGACTAGAGGTGTGGTGACACACGTTTCGAGAAGCGAGCGAGCGACCGACTAGAGGTGTGGTGACACACGTTTCGAGAAACGGGCGAGCGAGCCGGACGGTGACAGGTAGAGGTGAGGTGGCACACGTTTCGAGAAACGGTGAGCGAGCCTTGATTCTTGGTTTATTTACCTGAAAACCAACAACATTTAGTCATTTCCACCGTTAACTCAAGATCGGTGACCCATTTTCCGTCTCATCTCTTATGAGATGAGACGCAACCTCCAGAGCCAAACCCTCCATCAAGCACCATCACCTGGGAGACGGTCAAGGTGAGTTGGTCCTTGCGCAGTCTCCCCGAGGGCGGTGCCCTAGTGGAGATTACCTCGCGGGTTATCCAAGGGCGCTATCTTCTGCGACCTGACGCCCGCGGACGGGTCAATGAATTGGTGCTGGGAGTCATCGGCCGAGCCCAAGAGCTCACCGCAATGCCGATCGTCGCCATTTCGGTGCTGAGCACCCACTTTCACATCCTCGCGGTCCCCGAAGATGCCCAGCAGATGGCCAAATTCATGAAACATGTGGCGGGCAACATCTCCGATGAGATCGGTCGCCTCCACGATTGGCCAGGGAGCCTGTTCGTTCGACGGTATACATCGATCGAAGTAAGTCCCGAAGAGGAAGATCAGGTCAACCGGTTACGCTACATTTTGGCGGCTGGCGTCAAAGAAGGGTTGGTCGAACGAGCCATCGATTGGCCAGGTGTCCATAGCGCCCGGGCATTGACCTGCGATCAGCCGCTACGAGGCTGGTGGTTTGACCGTAGCCAAGAGTACGCTGCGAGGCGACGTCGAGAAGACTTCGGGCGCTTCGACTACGCTACGGAATACACGATAAAGCTGACTCCCTTACCGTGTTGGGCTCACATGCGAGCGAAAGAGCATCAACGACGAGTCAAAGATCTGATTCGCGAGATCGAACGTGAGTCTGCGGCCGAACGTCAGGCGAGCGGAGCTACGGTGCTCGGCGCCGAGTCTGTAATGGCGATGGACCCGCACTATCGCCCAGCAAAGCTCGCTCGCTCTCCCGCGCCGAAGTTTCATGCTCGCCGCAAACGCGTCCGCCAAGCAATGTGGGAGGCTTACGCCTGGATCGTCATGGAGTACCGCAAGGCAGCAGAGCGGCTGCTTGCTGGCGATCAAGAGGTTCGATTCCCTGAAGGGACCTTCCCACCCGGCTTACCGTTCGTCCCCTATCCACCTAGAGCACAGCCACCTTGACACAACCTTGGTTGGAGCTGCAACGAAATCATGAGGTTGTTGCGTCGGCTGCAGCGTGCCGTTGGCAGAAGTGTGTGGCCTGGGCAGCCAATCTTAAAGGCCACTTGTCGATCCTTGGGCTCGGAGAGGAGAGTCTCGACTCCCTGGCGGCAACATGAGTCATCAAGACCTCGCTCAGTCTCCAAGACAACATGCTTCTAGATGTTTGCCTCGCTCCACTGTTTCGAACGTGTGTCGTCTCCGTGGTGGCTCACGAAACGTGTGTCATCTCCTCCTTGCCTCCTCCTTGCCATCTCCTCCTTGCTGACCGCTCACGAAACGTGTGTCATCTCCTTACTGACCGAATAATCGACGACTAGAGTCCGTACGGCAGAGATCGATCCCAACCTAGGAGCTGCTATGACCACAGAAGTCCGAAGTGTCCTCGCTCCCCTCGTTCTCTGTTTGGGGCTGGCCTTACCTCTCGCAGCAGAGTCGACTGACGCAGTCGTTGGCGACTGGCGAGGTGTCTTGACGGTGCAAGGTACCGAGCTACCAATCGTCTTTATGATCACGAACACGGACTCCGTGCTCGGCGCCTCAATGGTCAGTCCCGCCCAAAGTACAGCGGAGATCCCAGCAGACTCTGTGATCTTTGAAGCGGGACGCATCGAGATAAAAATCGCTGCGATTGGCGGTGGTTACTCGGGTGCTCTCGGCGAGGACGGCACGCTCTCGGGGACATTGTCGCAGGGTGGCCAGAGTTGGCCCTTGAACTTCGAACGCGCCGACGAACAGATCGCTCTAGGACGCCCTCAAGTACCCTCCAAACCGTATCCGTACGAAGAAGAGGAGGTTCGAGTGGCGACGCCTGACCCAGAGGTCACTCTCGCTGGCACTCTCACCCGCCTACCGGGCGACGAGCCGGTCACAAGCGTTGTGCTGATCACCGGCTCGGGTCCCCAGGACCGCGACGAGTCAATAATGGGACATCAGCCGTTCCTAGTTCTTGCAGACCACCTAACTCGCCAGGGACTCGCGGTCTTGAGACTCGACGATCGCGGCGTCGGTGAGTCGACGGGCAACTTCACCGCCGCGACTACACTCGACTTCGCCGACGACATCACCGCCGCCGTTGCCTACCTGCGCCAGCGCTCGGACACCGGACGCATCGGCTTGATCGGTCACAGCGAAGGAGGACTCGTAGCTCCGATCGTCGCGAACGGCTCGGCGGATGTCGACTTCGTCGTACTCTTGGCAGGTCCTGGTCTTCCCGGAGAAGAGATCCTTTATCGACAAAGCCGGCTGATTATTCAGGCAGGCGGCGGTTCCCAGGAAGACGCAGACAAGAACCACCAGCTGCAGAAAGCCATGTTCGACGCAATCAAGGAAGAGGGCGACACCACCAAACTCCAGGAAAAACTCCGCAATATCCTCGCCGATACTGCTGGCACTGACGATACAGACGCCAAGGCAGCGATCGAGGCTCAAGTGGCGCAGCTCTCGACCTCATGGTTCAAGACCTTTCTTACTTACGATCCTGTCCCAGCACTTCGCAAGCTCGACTGTCCGGTGTTGGCGGTCAACGGCGAGAAGGACACTCAGGTACCACCGAAAGAAAACCTCGCAGCCATCCGGGCAGCCCTCCAGGCGGGCAAGAACTCCGACTTTCAGCTCGTCGAACTCGAAGGTCTCAACCACCTCTTTCAGACCGCCGAAACCGGTGCACCCAGCGAGTACGGAAAAATCGACGAGACTCTCTCACCGCGTGCGCTCAACGTCGTGAGCAGCTGGATTCTCGAGCGTTTCGACACCAGAGCGGGGCAGGTTCCGCCGTCGCCAAAGCCCTCACAATAGCCAAAGTGAACCAAACCAGTGCTCGATAGTTGAGTGACGACTAGAAGCAGCAGGGAGTGGCTCAACGGCAACTCGACGAAACGTGTGTCATCTCAGCTGGGCTGCTGCTCGACGAAACGTGTGTCATCTCCCTCTGCAGGCTCGACGAAACGTGTGTCATCTCCCGCTGCAGGCCGCTGCAGGCCGTCGTGCGGATGCCCGACCCGCTCACAATAACCTCATCAAGCCTCGGTTCACGTGCCAGACTCGTTCGCAGACCTCATCAAGCCTTCCCTACCGACGCCAGATTCGTTCACGGACCTCATCAAGCCTTCCCTACCAACGCCAGAATCGTTCGCAGACCTCATCAAGCCTTTGTGCACGTGCGAGACTAGTTCGCAGACCTCATCAGGCTTTCATCCCAGTGGCAGATTGTCCTGTTGAGCCCCATCAACGCTTGCGGCGACGGCACAGCGTCTTGATGAGACCCAGCAACGCTTGCGGCGACGGCACCGCGTCTTGTTGAACCCTAGCAACGCTTGCGACGACGGCACATAGGCTTGATGAGACCCAACAAACCTTGCGGCAACGGCACATTGCCCTTGATGAGACCCAGCAACGCTTGCCGCAACGGCACCTTGTCTTGTTGAGACTCATCAACGGATTTTACGACGGGCACCTTGTCTTGTTGAGACTCATCAACGTTTGCGGCGACGGCACAGCGTCTTGATGAGACCCAGCAACGGATTTTCCAACGGGCACTTTGTCCTGTTGAGCCTCATCAACACATGCAGCCGCAGGCCGATGAGCTGGTTGAGCTCACCGGCCTTCTACGCTGGTTGAGCTCAGAGCCCTTCGGGCAGATCGACGATTGCGCTGCCCCACAAACCCGAGGCGACGTCTTCGACCGTCACCGCCAAACGGGCGTTGGCCGCCCCCTTCCACTGAGTAGGGAATTTGTAGATCCAACCGGCGGAAGCCTCTTGTAGCCTCTCTTGCCGATGCTCGACGGCCGGAAGGTCGTCGCCGGCCAAGACGCCGATCGATACACGCAGGGTCGATCCCGGTCGCACCAATGATGCGAGGTCGGCAAAATGTACCGTGGCTTCGACTTCGGCGACCAGCTTCTTGCCGTCACCCGCGGTTGGCGCCCCGATGTCGAGATCAATCGCCAGCTCACCTTGCTCGGTGACGCCGCCGAGCAGACGTCGAACCCGGGCTTCTGCCTGCCCCTCGGAGGTGGCCGCGGTGATCAACTGGTTGGTTGCGATCTTGAGACCCTCGCGCACCGGTTGCAAGTCGATCGTATGGGACGCCCCATCCGGGGGCCGGGCCACTTGGTAGGTCAACACGTACCAGCCGGAGGTTTTGTCCAGCTCCCTCTCCAATCCGGCTGGCCCAATCACCACGTCACCGCCGGAAGCCTCGGCTAGATTGCGCTGGGAATCGATCGGATCGAGCAGCAGGTAGCTGGAATCGACAGCGTGGATCGCGTCGGTGCTGGCGGATAGGAACGACTGAAACTTGTCGGTCCGAGAGTCCGCTCCACCGGTTGAGCTGCCGACGGTCTGGCCCGCGACCGCCAGGATCCGCCAACCGGTTGCAGCCAACTCACGGCCGAGGTTATTGACGCTGGCCTCCTTCTTGAGCGACCGCAGGTCTTCTCGCAGTTGGAACGTGTTGTGGGGCTCGAGCTTGGAGATCCAGGGGCCATAAAAGGCAATCGGATCCTCGTCGAATCCCGCGCCAACCACCACCAACAACCCAGCGCGCTGACCGGTCTCACGCTGGGCCCAAAAACGCAGCTGCGCGAGCGCCCGTGAGACGATGATGTGCTCTTCACCAGCCGCCGACCGCGCCGCAAAGGTAACTTTGGACTGCTCGTTCGGCTTGGTCAGCCCACCATCTCCGAGATTGTCGGTGGTGAATCGATTAGGGATTCGTCGGATATCTTGCACAAACCGTTGGCGGATCCGCTCGATCGCATGCTGGCCGGTTTTTCTGCCGGCCAGCTCGTCCAAAGCCGTCGAAATTTGCGCCAAGTCACGGGTGGGACCCACCAAGGAACGCACTTGTTCTTTTTCGGCCACCACCACTTCGACCGGCCCCATGGCGGCCAGGCGGTCGAGTTGGCCAACGATCGCGCGCAACGCCTGACGCTGATCGAAGCCACCACCAACCGTGCGATTGACGTAAATCGCCACCGGTAGATCCTTGCTCTCTTCCGCCGCTTCGGGTGGTGACGGCACGGCCTCAGCTTCGAGCAGCCCAATTTCGGTCGGCTCGGCTTTCCGCGACACCGGCGCCAGGCCAAGCACGGTGACGGGCGCACCATCTTCCAGCAGGGTAAAGTCAGCTGTCGTCAGGTTGCTCACCGGGGCTCCCTTGGCGTCCAAGGCGCTGACCACCACAGACACCGCGGTGATATCGAGGCGTTCAGCGGTCAGTCCTGCCGGTTCTGGCAACGGTTCCGGCAGCTCGGCTCTCGCCCACACCGACTCGACGTTCAGGGCAGAATCCTCGACATACCCGGCTAGTCGAACTCCTGTGGGTAGTGTGGCCGCCAGCTGCGTCGGTGTTTGTTGAGATGAGAACCAGGCGACACATTGCCGGTCGATGACGTCCCGAACGTCCCGCAGGCTGCGGGACATCGATTCCATATTGAGCGCTGGCAAACCCGCGGGCCAGCCATCCTCTCGACGTTTGCCGTTACGCAACACAAAAAACGGTACGTTGACTTCGGCCAAATAAGCCTGCGCCTGCTGTGGACTGAATCGACTGCCGTCACGCTTTTGGACGTTGTTGCCGAGAATCAGCACCACGGCTCGACGCCGAGGCCCAGCCGCGGCGACCAAGCCAGACGCCGCGACCGCATCCGCGATCCGTGGCTTGCCCGGGACATTGGCTAGACCATAACGGAAGAGGAGATCGAGCCAATTCGGCTTGCCTTGGCCAAACCCGTTGACGCGATGTAATCCTTCATCGGGTGCCACGTACCACAAACGTTCAGCGTCGAATATTGTCGTTTTGGCCTTGAGCCAGGAGTTCTTGGGCTCGGGTTCGCTGTCCGACGCGCCGGAACGTACGATCGAGTCGAAAACCTTGGTTGCGGCCCCATCGTTGTTCGCTAAACGCCCGGTGTTCCACCCGGAATTACGCAGGGGCACATACGACGCATCTGGGTCGAGCACGAGCACGACCTCGAAGCCGCTCTGCTCCAACTTCTCGGCGCCTGCCGGCCATCCCGCAGCACCGGTCTCACAAGGGATTTGAGCATCGGCCATCAGAGGCACGGCGCTGAGCTCAACTGAGGTGGCATCACCGAAGCCGCTGAGAGTCTCCACCGTCTCGACCCGGCGCCCGTCGGGAAACACCGCCATGGCTACCAGCACTTGCCCGGCACTCTCACTCTTCGTCTCGGGACAAGGGAATCGTACAGCGCGACCATCGGCCGAAATTTCGGTTGGCGAGCCGGCGAGCGTAACTTCGATCTCGGTGGGATTCTGCTGCTGAGGGTGGGCCCAGCTGATGCGGGCGCCACAGACGTTATTCTCGGTTTTGACCATGCTCAGCACGAGCTCGGCTTCTTGCCCGGGTCGATTCAGCCAACGTTCGACCCGATCCCTACCGCGGACTAGCTCCAACAGATGGATATGGGGATCCGGTCCAAGATCCACGTTACAGGACGTTGACGAAGGCGACAGCTCACACGCTTGTTGGCCGTTCAAAAAGAGTTCTGCTGCCTGCCCTTGTGACCCGAGGTCGACCTCGACTTTCAATTCTCCGACGACCAAGCCTGTCGGGTAGGTCAGAATCCTCATCGGCTCCTGGGCGGCGATGGTCCCTGTCCCCCACATCAGCGCCGCTGCCAGCAGTCCCCCCAGCATCACCGGCTTCGACCTCACCGGCTTCGACCTCACCGGCTTCAACCTCACCGTCTTCGGCAACCGCATCGACTGCGGTATCGAACTCCTGTCCAGGCGTCCTACGGATCTCATGACATGTCTCCTTTTAACTCGGGCCTAGGCGATCTGCACCTCGATCTCTTTCCACTTCCCTTGCCAGAAGCGTCCCATCGACAACACACAACGCAAGAAATGCCCTAAAACAATTGCCAGCCAAATATCAGCCGGTTGCAACCCCCGAACCATATCGATGACAGCACAAAGGCTCAGGGGCAGAATCAGCTGAGAAATCACAGAAATGAACATCGGACTCCGGGTATCACCGGTACCTTGCAATCCCCCGGTATAACTCAAGGCGACGGTCAGGAACACGCCTGACAGACTAAGGTAAACCAGCAGCTGTTGCCCCAAGCTCAGCACCAAGGGATCTTCCATTCCGAACACACCGAGCAAGGCTCGCGGCACAACCAGAAAAAGTAATCCCATCGGTACCGCAATCGACAAACCCAAGAGGGCCGAAGAGCGTGGAGCCATCGCCGCTCGCTCAGGTTGAGCGGCTCCGAGGTTTTGGCCCGCGACGGTCGCTGCGGCCGCCAATAAAGCGGTCGAGGTCCAGGTAATGACCGAGAAAAGTTGCGTATAGCCGACCGCAAAGGCCGCTTGCGCCTCCGCGCTGTGCTCGAGTGAGCCGACGTACCGCATCATCAGCACGCCACCGATATTCATCGCAATACCCTGGAATCCGGTCGGCAAGCCGAAGCGGAAAACTCGCGAGATGATCTTCCAATCCGGCTTCCAGCTTCCGAGTTCGGTGAATCGAACCACCAGCGAGCCCTTGAACACTAGATAGAAGGCACGCAGCGCTACAACACCGGCTGCAATCACGGTACCCATGGCTGCGCCGCTGGTGCCGAAGGCAGGAATCGGTCCCAGGCCACGGATGAGAATCACATTCAAGGCCAGATTCAAAACCGTTAGAAGGATCCCCAGGCGCATCGGAGTCCGCGCATCGCCAGCGGCGCGAAAGGCGCCACCGAACATGAAAAAATGCATCAGGCCGAGGCTGAAGACGAACAATATCCGCAGATAAGGCAATGCCTGCTCTTGCACACCCGGCGCGGCATGGACCAAACCGAGCAGCTTGGGCGCTAGCAGATAACCGAGCGGCGCAAAAACGAACAGGCCGATAAACGTCGACGTCAGGAACACCTGGTAAACCACCCGATTGACCTTCTCGGTTTCGCCCGCGCCAGCGAACCGTGCCACCAATACCGCCATACCCGAGTACAACGAGCTGATGAAGATCACTACGACGATGAAGATTTGCCAGCTGACACCGATCGCGGCATTGGCCTCGAACCCGACATAGTGGCCAACCATGGCATGGTCAACCAAGCCCTGGAACCCAGCAAATAGGTTCTGCAGCATGGTTGGCCAGGCGATCGCCCACACTGCCTTGTGGATCGGGCCTTCGGTGATCGAACGATCGAAGGTGGGTGGATCGGCCATGTTCAGAGCTGGCTTGGGTGGATGAAATCCCGACCAGTCACCACAGGTTTCTGCACAACGCTCTAGGAAGGCGTTCTGGGGAGCGCTGGCCGCAAGTGCGGTGTACGAGCAGAAGTATAGTGGGGTTTCAGCGCCGGCCAAGCACCCGGAGCACGATCAGGGGTGGACAGCCCTGAGGTAGGGCTACCAAGGACGCGGAACATGATCGCCTGGACATCATCCGATGACCAGGCATGGAGACAAACTCCGTCCCCAACCCAACTCGGGTCGGGGACGAACGGAGGCTCAGTGCTCGAAGTTGCTGGTCAGCGGCGCAACATCCTCGGGGCGTTGATCACCAAACAGCAGGCGCCCGTTGCGAAATGATGCGTCACACAGCGCGAGAGCCAAGACTTCACCCAGCTCGCGGACTGGCGTGACCTCGATCACGTCCAAAACTTCCGCTGGCAAGTCTTCCAAATCGGCATGGTTCTCTTGCGGCAGCAGGAAGCGTCGAATGCCGGCGCGCACGCCGCCGAGAATCTTCTCCTTGACACCGCCGATCGGCAACACGCGACCGTTGAGCGTGACCTCTCCGGTCATCGCCAGGTCATGGCGCGCCGGCCTGCCGGAAAGGCTCGAAACCAATGCCGTCGCCATGGTGACACCCGCGGAGGGGCCGTCTTTGGGGATGGCGCCAGCTGGTACGTGAATATGTAGATCGCGATCGAAGCCTTCGGGATCGATGTGGAGCGCGGCGGCGTTGGAACGGGCATAGGACCAGGCAGCCCGCGCCGACTCCTTCATCACGTCCCCGAGTTGGCCGGTCAGCACCAGCTCACCCTTACCAGGCATAGTCGAGGCTTCGACAAACATGATGTCGCCACCCGCCGGGGTGTAATACATGCCGGTGGCAACGCCAACTTGATCTCGCGTCGCCATCTTTTCGGGATGAACTTTCGGACGTCCAAGCAGTTTCGACACGGCGTCCGCGTCTACCTGCATGTGCTCGATCTCGCGCGCCGCAATCTTGCGTGCGACCTTGCGCGCCAGGCGCCCGATCTCTCGTTCGAGCTGCCGCAGCCCGGCTTCGCGGGTGTATTCCGAAATCACTTTGGCCACACCAACGTCCGTAAGGTCGATCTGCTCCGCTGTCAGGCCATTCCGCTTACGCTGGCGAGGAATCAAGTATTGCTCCGCAATAGCTAGCTTCTCGCCTTCGGTATACCCCGTGAATTCGATCATTTCCATACGATCGAGCAGCGGGCCGGGAATGTTCTGTAGGAAGTTGGCGGTGCAGACGAAAAGCACCTCGCTCAAATCGTAAGGAATCCCCAGATAGTGGTCGGTGAACGAGTCGTTCTGTGCCGGATCGAGCACTTCGAGCAACGCCGACGCCGGGTCGCCCTGGAACGACATCCCAAGCTTGTCGATTTCGTCGAGTAAGAACACCGGGTTCTTGGTGCCTGCCTGCTTCATCCCCTTGATGATGCGTCCGGGCATCGCGCCGACATAGGTGCGACGATGCCCCCGAATGTCGGCTTCGTCACGTGCTCCGCCGAGCGAGATGCGCACATACTTGCGGCCCATCGCACGGGCGATCGATTTGGCGAGGGATGTTTTTCCGACGCCTGGGGGGCCAACGAAGAGGAGGATCGGCGCCTTGGCGATCCCCTCCTCCAAGTTGGGTGCCTCTGTTTTAGCGGACTCGGGTTCGGCGGCTGCTCCCGCATCCTCAGCATGTTGCGACGCTGTCTCCTCGGCAACAGTCTCCTCGACAACAGTCTCCTCGGCAACAGTCTCTTCACCCTCGGCACCAGCCACGGTCTGCTCTTCGTCTTGTTTTGCCTCGGTTTCGAGCCGTAGCTGATGAACCGCCAGGAATTCGAGGATGCGATCTTTCACTTCATCGAGACCATAATGATCTTCGTCGAGGATCCTCGAAGCCTCTAGCTGATCGAGGCGCTCGTCACTGCGTTCGGACCACGGTAGCTCGGCCACGGTTTCGAGGAAGGTCCGGACCACTTGCGCTTCCATGGCTTCGCGTCCGAAACGACTCAACCGTCGCAACTCACGATCGACTTCTTTACGTCCTTCGGGCGGCAAGTCGAGTGATTCGAGCTTGGCGGTGAGCTCGGCCAAGTCGTCATCGCCGTCCCCTTCGTCGAGCTCCTTTTGGATGGTCCGCAGCTGTTCGCGAAGAAAGATCTCCTTCTGTCGATCGCCGAGCTCTTCCTGAACTTTGGACTTGAGATCCTCTTGCGCGTCGACAATTTCCAACTGCCGTTGGACGTGAATCAACACCTTGCGCAACCGCTCCTCAACCGACAGGGTCTCGAGCAATTCCTGACGCTCGGGGGCCGGAATATCGATGAAACCGGCCACCAAATCAGCGAGGCGCCCCGGACGCTGGATACCAGCCAAAACTTGTTGCACCGCTTCTTCAGCCAAGCCAGCCTTCTGACCGAGCTCCGCGGCGCGCATCCTTGCTTCCCGGTGGAGCGCAACAAATGCCGCGTCCTCGGGATTGGCGGGTCCCATTTCTTCGACAACCCGAACCACCGCCTGGAGGTATCCGTCGGTGGATTTCTCGTAACGCATGGCAATACCGCGCTGGGTTCCATGCAGTAACAACTGGACTCCAGAGAGGGTACGTTGCACGTGGTCGATGCGCGCGATGGTGCCCATGAGGTGTAGGCCATCCGAGGTAATGTCACTGCTGTTCTGACGTTGGGCCACCGCCAGCACCAAGGACTTGTCTTGCTTCTTGGCTGCCTCGAGAGCCTTGAGCGTCGCCGGGCGACCAGCGGCGATCGGCATCGTCACGCCCGGAAACAAGACAAGCTCTCGTAGTGGCACAATCGGTAAGACCAAGGGATCCGTATCGGGCATGAGATTCATCCTCTCGCATCGTCTGAAGAGTGGGGGCTCCATGGAGGTTCCCGCAACGTCGATATCGACGCGGGACGCTCCGTGGTTGCCGCCTTGACTCAGGCGGAAATATCGGCCGGTGACCACACCGAGCTACGTCGACGCGGCCTCGTCACCGTGTTCCGCTCGAGGGCGGGTCATTCGTTTCTGTCAACGCACCACACGGGAACGATATTCCCGCCAGCCGAACGCTCGTGCTCCCCCCACCCCCGCCAAGCCGTAAATCAGCAGCGTCACCGGTAGCCTCAGTCGACCACTTCCAACAACTAGGGATGGCGCCAACACCACCATCAAAGACAAGACGCAGAGCACCACAACCTCGTGTTGGCCCTGGCGCCAGAGTGTCAAGATCCCAAAGGCCGCGAGAGTCCAAATCACGGCCATCATCAGAACTTGAACGGTCAGCACAGCGCCACCGGTAAAACCTCGATCGACCAGAAGACCGACCAGATCTACCGTCTCCCGGCCTACGTCTCCGAGCCCTGGCCCATACAACGGCCGACCCAACACTTGGTACAAATACCGTCGTTCTCCGGCCAGCAGCATCTCAGCGGCGCTCGTTATGATTTCGACCGTTGCCGCAACCGGTGCCTGCAATACGGTCTCGAGCCCGATGGTTCGACACGCATGATGGAAGGCTACATCGTCTGTTTGTTGCCGGTCTGCAACCCGCGCCATGACCGAGCGTTCCCCCTCCGCACGGGAGGTTCCGACACGCCTCGCCTCAACCTTGGCAGCAAAAACCAACGCCAGGTTGACGTCGAACGCGGTGCTGACGGTGAAACCGTCGGCAATCCTAGCGTTCCGCGTCGACCACACGACCGGGAACAGCAAAGCCGCAGCCACGAAGCCAACCACGGCACGGCGACCAACTCTTCGCCATCGCAAGAAAATTGCAGCCGGCACCCAGAGCAACAAGGCGACCGGGCGCAGGGTAGTGGCGATCGTCAGGCAAACTCCGGCAAGGATCAGCAGGGCTGATAGATGGCCGGGAGCTGCGGAATTGTTGCCCGGCCTCCGGCTCGCGTACTCGAGCAATACCAGGCCAGCAGCTATCGCCGCGCCGCAGAAGATGTCGGCCATGAGCAGATTCGAATACACCACGTGGGCCGGGTCGAAAGCAAACAACACTGCCGCAAAAGCACCCGTCGAACGTGTCGACCACGAGGCGACAAGCCAAAAGCAAGCAACCGCGGCCAGAGCATCGACAAGCACTTGGAAAGCCAGAACCCACGCAAGACTCATCGACAGAGAGGACGCGAGTGCCAAGACCAGCGGATAGCCAGGAGTTCGGAATTGCTCAGGCAAAATTTCGCCGGACACTGGATCCTGGAGGCTGAAGCCGGCACCAGAGACCAACCGATCCGTCAATTCCAGGTAGCGTGCGGAATCGACGATTGTGACAAATTCAGGTGTCCACTGGTGCACCCACACGGGTATAGATCGAAGCGCCAGAGCAAGCGCAAAGATCGACAGCATCAGCCACTTGGAATCTTTCACCGAGGAAGGCATATCGAGGCATCTTGCGGCGGGAAGAGGCGCCAGATACTATCAACCCAGGTTCTGTCAAGAGCCTGGTTGATACCGGGTTCCGCAGATCCATCGAGTTTTATCAGCACATCGACTTCTATCGGTACATCGAGTTCCGTAGATCCATCGTGAGGAGGCTTCATCATGGCTAGTGGTTATCCGTTGCAGAATACCTTACCCGTCTCCGCCTTGGGCGTGGACTCCAGAGCGACCTTCATCAACCGAACCTACCAGCACCTTCTCGGGGCGATCGTCGGCTTCGCCGCGATCGAGGTCTTTCTTTTTACCTCGGGCATTGCGGAAAAAATGGCACTAACAATGCTTTCCGTCGGCTGGCTGTGGATCCTCGGAGCCTTCATGATCGTCGGCTGGCTAGCCAGTCGCACTGCCCTTCAATCGGAATCTCTCGGTGCTCAATACGCCGCCCTTGTCGGCTTCGTAGTCGCCGAAGCGATCATTTTTGTGCCGATGCTCTACTACGCCAACGAATTTTCAAAGACCAGTGACGGTGGCAACATGATCCAGAGTGCTGCGTTGGTGACCCTTTTGGGCTTCGCCGGCTTGACCGCAGTCGCTTTCGTCTCCCGCAAAGATTTTTCCTTTCTGGGAAGCCTCTTGCGCTGGGCCTTCGTAGTCGCCCTTGTGCTGATTGTCGGCGGTGCGATCTTCGGCTTCCAACTAGGCACCTTCTTCTCGGTCGCCATGATCGGCTTGGCCGGCGCCTCGATCCTCTACGACACCTCGAACGTGCTGCACCACTTTCCAGAGGATCGTTATGTCGGGGCCTCGCTGCAGCTCTTCGCCTCGGTCGCCATGATGTTCTGGTACGTACTGCGACTGTTCATGTCGCGCGACTAGAGACGGCGTAGGTTGGCGTCTTTCATCGCCTCGTGCGCCTCTCGGTCGAGGTCACGTTCACGCGAGGCCTGGCGTTTGTCATAAAGCTTTTTGCCTTGCGCCAGGCCAATCTCAACCTTGACGTGATTGCCCTTCAAGTAGACCTTGAGCGGCACAACAGTATATCCCTTGGCCTGCGAGCGACCGGCGAGCCGGTCGATTTCGCGTTTCTTGAGTAGCAATTTACGCGGCCTCTCCGGCTCATGGTTTTCGCGATTGCCATGGCTGTACGGGCTGATGTGAACCGCCATCAAAAAAGCTCCGCTTGGACGAAACTCGACAAATCCATCCTTGAGTTGCACTTTGCCAGCACGAGCTGACTTGACCTCGGTACCGGTCAACATCAGGCCGGCCTCGAGCCGCTCATGGATGTGGTATTCGTGAAACGCTCGCCGATTGCTGGCGAGCTGCCGGATGTGGACTGGCTTTTCCGGCGAATTTGCGAAGGCTGTTCTTGCTGAGGACATAGAAAGACTCTTTCGAAAGGGGCGCGAAATCGAAACGGGGCGGGCGCCCCCGAACGGCATCGAGGAAGCCAAGAAGCATTTCTGGCCACCGAAAACGGCCCTCAAATCGCGACCGCGAACGCTTAGTCTACAGAGACTGACTGAACAAAGGTGCTAAAGTGGACGCCTCGGGCAACACATCCGCGGGCCCACGAGTAACTCATGAACTGGAAATCTCTATTCCTGGCTCTTCTGCTCGTCGTCTCGGACGTGGCGACCGCTCAGACGGAGCCTGTCCAAGCCGAGCTCCAAAAGTCAACGGCCGAACGCGATACCGAGCCACGAAGCAAGGATCCTAAAATCACGGATATCCGGCTGGCCTTCGAAGACCAGCACATGTTGCTGTCGTTCAAGCTGCTCGACGCCTTCGATGCGAGCCTGCGCAAACGGGTCGACAGCGGCTTACCGACCAGCTTCACCTTCGACTTTCAGTTGGTTCGTAGTCGCAAGAGCTGGTTCGACAAGGCTGTCGATTCAGGTACCCTGCAGGTCGGCGCGATGTACAACGCGGTAACCCGTGAGTACCTGATCAACTTCAAACATGACGGCAACCTGATCGAGAGCCGGGTCGTCAAGGATGCGGATGAGTTGCTGGCGGCGATGAGCGAGTTTTCGAACTTTCCGGTGTTTCCTATCGAAGGCAAGAATCGTCAGCAGCGGCTACGGGTGCGGGTACGGGCGGAACTTCGTACCAAGACCATTTTTTTCTTCATCCCTAGCACCGTCCATACCGACTGGGCCGAGACCCGCAAGTTCAGACTCAGCGAAGAGATCGAGTAATGGACCTGCGCCAGGAAATCCTGCGACACCGCAAGGACTTCCGCTTCATCTTCGGCGGCTTGACGCTGCTTCTGGTGCTCTGTGGTTTCGTGTATTACGGCCTGCAGCGAGGTAAGGGGCTACCTGCGCAACTGGCCGGCAATAAGCTCCTGCTGTTTGTGCTGTGGTACATCAACGTCATTCTGATCCTCACCATTGTGCTGGTGCTGGTGCGCAGCTTGTTCCGGCTGCTGCTTGAGCGCCGGCATCGCATTTTGGGTTCCAAATTCAAGACCAAGCTGGTACTCACGGCAATCGGTTTGTCCTTGATTCCGGTCTTGATTCTCTTCCCGTTTGCAACCCGCTTGCTGCTGCAGTCGTTCGACTTGTGGTTCAGCTTACCGATCGAAGAAATAGTCACTCAGGCTTCAGAGACCGCGACTGCTCTCCAGCAACAGATTGAGAGAACCAACCAACGCGATGCCAAGCGTGTGTTGCACGAGATGGCCGATCTCGATCTGAGTGATCTCGATCAACGCCCGGAGCTCTACCGGCGCCTCCAGAAACTGGTCGAAGAGCTCCAACTGCATTACCTTGCGATCTACGACGGCACCGAGCTGATCCACGGCACGGCGGACCCGGTCGTAGGATTCAACCGGGCTGTGACGATCCAAGGAGTCAGCCGGTTCCTCGAAGAGGCGATGGAGAAAGGTGCCGCCACCCGAATCGAAGATTCGCTGGGCATCGAGGGACACCTCATTCTTGCCGCCAGCGCTGAGCCACGGAGTCCAGACGAAACTGCAGCTGCATCACCCGAGACCCCATCAACCACCACAGCATCTGTTGGGACCGTCGACAACTCGACCGAAGATGGCAGCGGTACGGATCCATCTTTCGAGAACCGTGGCCACACGGTGATTGTGGCTGGCACCGTGCTCCCGCCAAAAATTGCCGAACTGTCGACGAGCCTGATCCGAGCGCACCAAACCTATCTCCAGATGTCGGTGCAGAAAGAAGACATTCGGACGGTTTACCTTCTCAATCTGCTGATGGTCACTTTGCTGGTGATCCTGGCGTTCTCGTCAATCGGGCTGCGGTTGGCCCGTCGCCTGACAACCCCAATCCAGGCATTGGCGGATGGAACCCGAAGGATTACGAGCGGCGATCTCGACCACTTGGTCGAGGTTGCGGTCGACGACGAGGTGGGTGTACTGGTCGATGCCTTCAACCGTATGACCCAAGAGCTCAAGCGCAACAAAGAACTCGTCGACCGCAGTAATCGGCAATTGGTCGGGGCCAACAAACGGATTGCCGCGGTTCTGCAAAACGTCGCCGCGGGGGTTATCTCAATCGACGCCGAAGCCCGCATCGTCACCTGCAACGGAGCTGCGCTGGAAATCCTGCGCCAGCGGGAGGAGGACGTTGTGAGTCTATCGATGTTCGAAGCCTGGGCTGACCCCGAAAGAGGCAAGCTGGTCATGCTTCTGGAAGAGGATGTGGCGCAAGGTCACAGTCGCCAGGCCAGGATGATCATAGGCGGAGTATGGAAGACGCTAGAGGTCAAAGTCACGACGTTGCCGGACAGCAGTGGGCAGACCGGCGGGCGGGTGGTCGTGCTGGAGGATTTGACCGAGTTGATCCATGCTCAGAAGATGGCGACTTGGAACGAAGTCGCACGCCAGATCGCCCACGAGATCAAAAATCCTTTGACTCCGATCCGTTTGACCGCCGAAAGGCTGCTCCACAAACATCGCCAAGGGGATCCGAATTTTGCGGATACCCTCGAAGAAGGCGCCGAACTCATCGTTCGCGAGGTCTCGAGCCTCAAGAACATGGTGGATGAATTTTCCCGTTTTGCTCGCATGCCGCAACCAAGGCCAAGCCAAATTGATCTCACCAAAATGTGGGGCGACATCGTCCTCCTCTACAAAGGCCTCAAACCAGGGGTCGAGGTTGAAGGCGATATCGATCCCGACGCCAATGAAGTGCGTTTCGATCCAGAGCAGCTCAGGAGTGTGCTCATCAACTTGTTGGACAACGCTGTCGAAGCGACCGAGGCCCCCGGCAAGGTCTCACTTTCAACCGCTAGGAGCAACGGCAATATTCTGGTCCATGTGGCCGATACCGGGCATGGCATCTCAGTCGAGGATCAAAGGAAATTATTCTTGCCCTACTACTCCACCAAGAGGCGCGGCTCAGGGCTGGGTTTGGCGATTGTCCACCGCATCATCAGCGACCACAATGCGTCGATCAACGTCTCCAACAACCGCCCCAAAGGCGTCGTCTTTACCTTGGAGATACCACAACATTGATGGCGAGTCGGCCTCACCTCAACCCGACCATCGCCTAGCTCTGGTTGATACCCCGCGATCTGTAGGTCATATTCGGCGCCGGATTCACAGGTCTACGGATTGATCATTGGATTGATATAGGGTCTCCTCATGTCCTCTGCCTACTTAGTCGCCTTTGCGGCTGTCCTCCTCGCGCTGCCCGCAGCGCAAGCGATTTGGATCCCGCTGACCCATCTCCGGTTCATCCGTTACCATCGTCTGGTAGGTATCCAGCCGCCACGACTCGGATTCTGGGGCACCCTCACCTACTACTGGCGTGCTTTGATCGCCAACCTTACGATGGCCTGGTGGATTGTCTACGCTTTCGGCCGTGACGGCCTCCGTCAACCGACGGGTGATGTGACTGGAGCACCGGTGCTCTGCGTCCATGGTTATTTGCGCAACGGCACCTGTATGTGGGGTATTCGCCGCGCTCTCGAACGCCGCGGAAGACCCACCTTTTCAGTGTCTCTGGGTCGACCCTTGCGACCGATCGAAGACTACGAGCAACCTCTAGTTTCAGCCCTGAGGCAACTCATCGAAGGTCACCCTGGAACGAAGGTCGACGTCATTGCTCATTCGATGGGAGGCATCGTGCTGAGGCTGGCTCTCGCCTCCGAGGCTCGCTTGGCTGCTTCAATCGGCCGAGTGATCACCCTCGGATCACCTCACCACGGCACGGCGGCTGTAAGCGGACTGCCAGGCGCCCATGAAACGCGACAGCTCGATCCCAAAGGACCGTTTCTCCAGCACTTACCCGAAATCCAAGAGAGTGCTCCCGACGCCGAGGTCATCACTGTGGCTGCGGATCTGGACTTTGTTGTCTACCCGAAGAGTACTTCCTACCTGAAGGGGGCTCAGATTCTCGAGTTGGCGACCAGTCATCCCGGTTTGATCACGGAGAAGGCGATGATCGAGCGCATCGTCGACGCGTTGATTACTCCAACGTCAAGCTGACTCGGCCTTCCTCAGACACCTGGACGCCCAAAACTCGAGTACTCCCCGGCGGCAAGTTGCCTTTGATCTCATCACTCTTGGTTTGAGACCCCTTGCGCCACACATAGACACGCAAATCCAAATTGCCCGAGGGCAGCGTCAAACTCGCCTTCAAGGTGCCGGAAGTCTTCTTTGCACGCCGCAGAAATCCCGACTTTCCGGCCACAAACTTGAAGGACTCCTGATGAATCTTCTCCTGTCCATTGAAGATAGTCAGGCGCCCTTCTGGCACCTCCGAGAAAAAATTAACCGTGAGAGTGGCCACGGCTGATGGCCCGGCAGCCGCGTTGGGTGCGGTAGGTGTGGCTTCTTGGCCTCCGGCTGACGGAGGAGGCGATTGAGATTGGCCGCGCTGCCGGGCCGCCATTTGTGCTTGCCGCCGCTGCCCGGAGCGTCCATCACGCAGCAAACGCTGCCCCTCGGAGTGTTGTGGATTGACCGTCAGCACTTCTTCTGCAAGCTTGATGGTGCTCGAATAATCACGCCGTCGCAGAGCGCTGCGGGCCGCCTCCAGACGCTCCGTTACATAGTTCTCTTCGAGGGCCACGCCGTCCGACTGCAAAACACCGCGCTCGGCCCGATCCCGCCAGCGGCGCAACTCACGATCTTCGGGAGCGATCGCCAGAGCTCGTTCGAAAGCCTCGAGCGCCGCCGCTGGATCTCCCTGGTCCAAGAGTAGACGCCCTTCCTTGGCGAACGGCAGAAAGTCGACTTGCCGCTGCAGTTCGGGGTCGTCTCGCTGCGGCACATCTTGATCCTTCATCACCAGTTTGGTGACGCCTGCTCCTACCAACGCCAACGCCAACGCGATACCCGCCACCAACGCCATGCGGCCCGCCGTCGGCTTGCCGAGGAACGAGGCTGGATCCGTAGGTCCAGATGTGGAGGCTGCAGCCGGCTTCTGGGGCGCAGCTGCTAGCGGTGGCTCTGGGACTGGGGCAGCCTGTGGTGCAACGTTGACCAGGGTCCCATCGCCGGCAGGCAGTGGCGAAGGTTGGGCCAATGGCGCTTCAGGGGGCCCCGCCGGGACGGCTGGCCGAGGTGGCGCCGAAGCGGCCGGTGCGGGAGACTCTGGGGGTGGCGCCAGGAACGAAGCGCTGCGGGTGGCGACCGCGGGCGGCGCCAGGATCGCACGCAGATCCTCGGCCATTTCACCACCTTGACTGTAACGCTCGTCAGGGTTCTTAGCCAATGCTCGGTTCAGGGTCTGCGTGAGCCCAGGTGGCAAACCTGGAACGATGTTTTCTGGCGGCGTGAAATCACCAAACACGATCCGGTGAGTGACCGCCGACAGGTTCTCACCGAAGAAGGGCTTTTGGCCGGTTACCATCTCGTACAGCATGACGCCAAGAGAGAAGATATCCGCTCGGTGGTCAACCTCTTTGCCTTGGATCTGCTCGGGGGACATGTAGTTGGGTGTCCCCAACAATTGCCCCTCCATCGTAAGGTTCGAGGTCTCCACCCGGGCGATGCCGAAGTCGGTGATCTTGGCCTGTTTCTCTTTGGTCAAGATGATATTTGCCGGCTTGATATCCCGATGGACGACGCCTTTGGAATGGGCGTAGTTCAACCCATCCGCGATCTGTGCCACAACGTCGATCGTAAAGCCAGGATCGAGACGTTTCTGTCTCTGCATCAAGATCTTGAGATCCGTGCCTTGGACGTACTCCATGGCAATGAAGCAATCACCGCTCGGATCAACCGCAACATCGTGAATGGTGACGATGTTGGGATGGGTCAGGATCCCGGCGCTTTGCGCTTCGCGCAGGAACCGGACTCGAAATTGCTCGAGCTCTTGATCGCCGGCCGAATAACCAAGCCGAAAAGTCTTCAGCGCAAGTTGGCGACCGATCAGCGGATCCCGCCCCAGGTAGACAACACCCATTGCCCCCTTCCCCAACTCACCGAGGATCTCGTAGCGGCCTAGCTTCTCAGCAGTCATCCGACGAGGGCTTGATCCGAAAGTCCGGCATGATAAAAGTCCGGCCGCTTTGACACGAGCTCAGGCCGCATCGGGGTCCGGTGGCGGTGGATTCGTGTGCCTCAGGATACTACGGTTCGAAGCTGCTGTCGCCTCCCAGTGCCCAGACCCTGTCGCAAACCCGGATCGGTGGTATATTGTGCGCCCTTAAAGCCAGCAAGTTCAAGGAGGTTCCAGGATGCAGGTCGATAGCCCGGACAAGATCCGGAACATCACACTCGCGGGGCATGCCGACACCGGAAAGACGACCATTGCCAGCGCGTTGCTCTACGCCAGCGGTGCGGTCAACCGCATGCAACGTGTGGAAGACGGCAATACCACGACAGATTTCGACGCCCAGGAAATCGAGCGTAGTAACTCGATCGGACTGGCTCCGTGCTTCGTAGCTTGGCGCAAGCACAAGATCAACGTCATTGATGCCCCGGGCTCGGGTATGTTCGAAATCGAAGCCCGAGCCGGCGTTCGAGCAACAGACACCATGGTGCTGGTGGTCAACGCTGTCTCCGGTGTCGAGGTCGCAACCGAGCGCATGTGGAAGTTCGCGGAGACGTTGGACCAACCCGTCTGGTTGCATGTCAACAAGATGGATCGAGAAAACGCCGATATCGACCGAGTCATCGCTGCACTGACCAAGTACTTCGGCCAGACGGTCGTACCGATCCACTATCCGATCGGCAAGGAACAGGGCTTTGAGGGTGTTGTCGACCTGATCAACGGTCGAGCTTACCGCTACACCGTCGACGGTGACGGTAAGTCCGAACCGTCCGATCCACCGGCTGAACTCGCAGATGGCATCGAAGAGTGGCGTAATAGGTTAATCGAGAGCATCGCCGAAAACGACGACGAGCTGATGGAACGGTACTTCGAGGAAGGGACCCTGTCGGAAGAGGACCTTCGCACCGGTCTTCAGGCTGCCGTCCGCCAGCGTCAGCTCTTCCCGGTTTCGCTCGGCTCCGCCGCGCACGGCATCGGCACCTCTCATTTCCTGGACGCCGTTGTCGACTTTCTGCCCTCACCTATAGATCGCGGTAATTTCCCTGCAACAGATGTCGGCGGTGAGCCACTCGAACTCTCTACCACCAGCGACGAACCGGTCAGCGCTCTGGTTTTCAAGACACTCAACGATCCCTTCTCGGGCAAGATCTCCATTCTCCGAGTCGTTAGTGGCGACTTGCCATCGGACTCCATTCAATGGAATTCGCGCGCCGAGGAATCCGAGAAAATCGGACAGTTGCTTCATCTCCAAGGCAAGCAGGGCTCACCAACTCCCAAGCTCATAACGGGTGATATCGGCGGTATAGCCAAGCTTAAACACACGTTGAGCGGCGATACGATATGCGCCAAAGAGCGGCCTATAAAATGTGGTTGGTTCGAGATCCGGCCGCCGGCGATCTCATTTGCCCTAGAGCCCAAATCGAAGGGTGACGAAGAGAAGATCTCGGATGCTCTACATCGCATGATGGAGGAGGATCTGGGCCTGCAATCTGGGCGCGATGCACAAACTCACGAGTTTCTGCTTTCTGGAGCTGGCCAGCTGCACGTCGAACTGGCGATTGCCAAAATGCGGTCACGTTTCAAAGTTGATGTGATCTTGCACCCACCCAAGGTGCCTTACCGCGAGACCATCCGCAGGCCAGCCGATGGACACGGGCGACACAAGAAGCAGACAGGTGGTCGCGGTCAATTCGCCGATTGCAGCATCAAGATGGAGCCGATCCGCGACGGGAAAGAGTTCGAATTTGTCGACCAGATCTTCGGCGGCTCTATTCCACAAGGCTTCCGCCCAGCGGTCGAGAAAGGCATCCAGGAAGCCCGCCTGCGCGGTTTTCTTGCTGGCTATCCAGTATCCGAGTTTCGCGTCCGATTACTCGACGGCCAATACCACGACGTCGATTCGTCCGAAATGGCATTCAAGATCGCCGGTTCCCTGGCCTTCAAGGACGCGATGGCTAAGGCTGCTCCGACCCTGCTTGAGCCGATCATGAGCGTCGAGATCCGAACCTCGGAAGAGTTTATGGGCGACGTCATGGGTGACCTGTCTCAGCGCCGAGGCAAGCCGCTCGGTATGGAAGCTGAGGATGATCGACAGATCATCAAGGCAACCGTCCCGATGTCTGAGATGTTGGACTATGCTCCGGCCCTCAGGTCAATGACACAAGGCCGGTCGAGCTTCACCATGGAGTTCTCGCACTACGAGGATGTGCCGAAACAGATCCAAGCCAAGATCATCGAGGCTGCCAAGAAAGACGACGACGGCTAGTTCCAAGGAGCCCACCGTCGAGCTGAGAAACATTGGCCCGGTTTCGGCTCGGTGGCTCAGCGTTGTTGGCATCACATTCCGGGTCGATCTCGAGAACATCGGCCCGGCCGCAGCTTTTCAACGAATCCGTGAGGCCGGATCCAACCCGAGCCTCAACTTGCTCTATGCCCTTCAGGCTGCACTCTTGGATGCCCACTGGGCAGAGTTGCCAGGCGAGCTGAAGGAACGATTGCGCCATGCCGTCAGTACTCAGAGTTCTTCGACTCAGAGTTTCGAAAACACCTGGGAACTTTTTCAACCGTCGAACGTTATGACGGTTGATGATGTCGATACCAGCCGCCAGCGCTAGCCCTTTCATACGGTCGAAGGCATTGGACTCTGACGCCTTTGCCGAGTTCATCGATAGCTACAAGCATCCGTTGGTCAACTATCTAACGCGCTTGACAGGGTGCCGAGACCGTGCCGAAGACGTCGCCCAAGAGACGTTCGTAAGATTCTACAGGCAGCTCCACAAGTATCGTGAGGAGGGGGCTGTCGCCGGATATCTCTTTCGCATCGCAACAAATCTGGTGCGCAGTGAAGAGCGAAGGCGATACAGGTGGCGCATACTTCAGCCTATTCTTGCAACCACTCGCCTCGGTCCCACCAACTCGAGAACACTGGCAGACCCTCAGTCTGAGGCATTAGC
The DNA here is from genome assembly GCA_029263395.1 of Acidobacteriota bacterium. Taxonomy (GTDB): domain Bacteria; phylum Acidobacteriota; class Thermoanaerobaculia; order Multivoradales; family J023; genus JAAELT01. The sequence continues at coordinate 147,050 of JAJCXO010000156.1, forward strand.
CAGTGAAGAGACCCGTCAAGTCACAAACGCCCTCGCTTCGCTAGAAGTACTCTACCGTGCGCCGCTAATTCTGAGGGAGATCGAAGGCCTGTCCTATCAAGAGATTGCAGTCGCCCTGGACTGCAACGAGGGCACCATCAAATCTCGCCTGCACCGTGGCCGCCAGCTCCTCAAACAGAAGCTGGCCCCATATTGGAATGGAGGTCAACACCCATGAGCGACGAACGCCTCTCAGCAGCGCTCCGTTCTCTCCCACGAGAAGAAGCAAGTCGCGGATTCAAAGCAGGCGTTCTGAGGCGTCTCGACCGTCGGCGCCCCTCGGCGTCGTATCGGAGTTTGGCTGCAGCAGCTGTTCTCGCGCTTGTTTTCGGCCTCGGCTGGAGGGAATGGCGTCATCAGCAGGCGCAACACCAGACCATAGCTCGCCTCGACGCTCTGTTGGCTGAGAAACAGGCCTTGGAAGCCGAGCTGCGACATCTTCGTGAACTCACAGCGCGGGCCCGCCCCGTGGTCTACCTCGGAGGTAACGAGTCGGTCGATTTTGTCTTGGATTTAGCGCGCCTGCACACCCAAGGACTGCCTGAACCAAGATCTACGCTGCCTGCTGTGCATCAGGCCCGGCTTTCGTATCCAGACACTGCTTCAACTCAACGAGTGATCTACTAACAAGTGATCTATCAAGGGAGAATCCATGCCAATCGAAACATCTATCGCGAACAAGACGCTATTACCGCTTCTCGCCTTATCTTTGATCGTCCTTGTCTGCCTACCGGCATTTGGCGATTCCCGCGACCGTGACAAGTCAACGGTCATCACGCTCCGTGATTGTCCTCAGATCGAGGTCATGGGTTCCAGGAATCTGCGGATGGTATCTCTCTCGGACCGGGGCTTTCTCGGCGTCGAAACTTCCAATCTCACTCCAGAACTACGCCAACATTTCGGCGTCGAAGGTGACGCTGGACTGATGATTTCGCGCGTTCTCGAAGACAGTGCCGCAGCAGAAGCGGGTCTCGAAGTGGGCGACATCGTCACCCAGGTCGATGGGGAAAAGATCACTTCGACCAGCCGTCTAGGATCCGTCATTCGCCGAAGCGAGGGTGGGGATGTCGTCGATATCGAGTTTTGGCGCGATGGCAATCGCGAGATGACCCAGGCAACTCTCGAAGAACGCGAACGCTGTGCGTTCGATATCGGCAGTACCCTGGAGGGTCTCGATCTCGACAACATACCGCAGCTTGGTGCGATGGGGTTCCAGATCAGCGGTGACGCTCTCGAAATTAGCGGAGAGGCAATCGAAAGTGCGATGGAGACCGTCCGCGAGGTGCTAGAGAGTCAGGATTGGGAGCGTCATTTCGAGGATTTGAAGGATCTCGACCTCGATCAGATCGAACTCCATCTCGACAGCGTCCAGGAACGGCTCGAACGTCTAGAAGATCGTCTCGAACGCGAGTATGGGCAGGAGCGCGAAGACGACGAGAGACAACACGATCGCGAATCACAGGATCGGGAATCCCCTGACGACAGAACCTTATGACCTGAACCGGAACGTTGGATGAGAAGGGTTTGGATGACCAGGGTTTGGATGATCAGGGTTTGGATGATCAGGGTGTCGTCAGATGGTCGCCATGGCTATTCCCCGACTCAGTTGCCGCCGCTCTTGATTCTCTGCGAGTAGGCCTGTACGAAGTCCGTCTGTTCCAGTTGCGGTAGACAACGTCGAAGCATCTCTTGAGCGGTGACATGGTCACCCGACTCATAAAGTGACACCGCCAGATAGAACTGATGTTCGGGCCGACCTGTTTCAAAAACTCCAGCACGATCGAAATAGGTGATCGCTGCAGCCCAGCGCGAAAGACGGTAAGCGATCTCAGCGGCCAAAAGTTGCACTTCGGTCCGACCAGGGTTCTCGTCGGCAAACCGGTGTGCCTCAGTCAGGATCGACTCGAGATCTTTTCTGGAGCCGACCTGGAGCAAGTTAGTGATCCGTTCGATTTCCGTTTCTATCGGATCAACCGTTTCGGATTCAGGGACAGCCGCCTCGGAAGACGTCGCGGCACTGTCCTCAACCTCAACCGAAGATGGCGGCTGGGTATCGCTCGCTAGGGCCTCGGCCTCGTTTACCGACAGCTTAACCAATACCTCTGCCGCGGCATCTAGGGTTGCCACGTCCCCAGCTTCAACTTCAGCTGCAGCCTCCACGTCTGCCTTCCGTCCTCGCTTGATCTCACGTGCCAGCTGCCGCAGCGTGGGTGCGCGAATCTCACTATTGGACAACGCACTCAGCAAAAGCTCAGCAGCATCCCAATCTCCCAAACTGATCTGGCAACGTAATCGGGCCAAATCAAGCTCACTTTGCGACTCCGACTCGGAACACTGATCAAGATCAACCAACGCTTGATCACACATACCCGCCCTAGCTCCAAGCTTACCTCGCAAGCAGAGAGCAACTTGCCGTCCAGGTTCGCGAAGCAAAACAGCCTCTGTCGTAGCCAGGGCGGTAGGATAATCGCCATCCTCGAAATCCAACTCGGCGAGTAGCACCTGCCAGGTCGAATACTCAGGCTCGGACTCCATCCGCAGCATCAACTCTACCCGTCGTTGCTCAGAAGGCATGACGCGGATCTGTTCTTCGAGCTGCTGCCGAGCGACATCATGAAATGCCGGCAGTCTTCGAAGACGGTCATAGGGAATCGACCGCTTCAGATGTTCCTCTAAGGAACGGCGTAGTTCAGTACTCAGATCTAGTTGAGACAATGCTTCGAAGCCCTTTTCTACCTCTGAAATACGATCGAAGGTATGGTTCAAGGCTTCGGTGTCGCCGACCTCGGCCTGGGACAGTGCGAGGAACACCAAGCACTGCGCCAGTACCCTTGGCTCGTCCAACATCCCGAAGCACGCAAACCGCAAGTCAACTGCTGCGGACTCGTAGTCTCCTCGGGTGTAAGCTTGAATTCCGTCCTCTTTCAGACGCTCATAAAACGGATCAACAGCCGACGATACAGCCGGTAATAGAAGGCTCAGCAGGCAAACAATCGCTGCAACCGGGCCTGCAACGCTGTGCTCACCAGCAGCCAGCGGTCTGATTGCTGGACTTGACTTTACGCGGTCAGTGTTAGATAGCTCGATCATGCACGGTGCTCTCATTTCTCAACTAAACCGGCTTACTCTCGAGGTTCTTCTGCTTCTTGCACTCTCGAGGGTTTCCGGTGAATCCATCTCGCTGACTGATTGCCCCAGGGGTCGGTTCTCCAATACAGATCGCGGGTTTTCCACAAACAACCTGTTGGCAACCATCTCGCCCCGGGTCGACGCGATCACGTTGTAGGCCCGGGACAGTCCGGGCGGCCGAATGCCGGTGTTGTGAGCATCGCTGGCAACAAAATGCACCATGTCACGATCCAACATTCGAGCGGTTGCATCGCGAACCCACCGAGCACATTCGCCAGTCACACTCATCGCCGTAACCTGCATCAACGCGCCGTGGTCAATCATGGCGTCCAGATAGCGCAGGTCATCTGCCAGCCCACGAATTCTCTCTGGATGAGCGATCACAGGCAACCAATCTCTGATTGTCAGCTCGTAAATCAAGTCCAGCGGGTCTGGCCCCAAGCCTCTCGAGTCGAGTTCGAGCAACAAGTACCGTGACCCACAAAGCGAAAGTAGATCGCAATCAGGCAAGCGATCTAGCTCAGCGACACTTTGAGAGTTGATCGCGATCTCACCACCCAACTGGACATCGAGATAGTCGGCTGCCGCCGACCGCACCTCACGCCACTTCTGTAACAAAAAGGCCCGATCACTATTTTCCCAACGTTCGTGGCGAAGATGTGGCGTCGCGACGATGGTTGAGCAACCATCCTGCGCTGCCATCCGGCACATCGCCAGCGCATCTCGCAGATCCGTCGCTCCGTCGTCTATACCTGGGAGCAGATGACTATGCAGGTCGATCATCTCTTTGATCTACCACGAAGAACTCGATCAGGACCGGAGCAGAAGAGCACCAAAGGACGCCACAGCTCAAGCGGCGTTGTGGGTCTTCGATGGGTCGTTCTTTTCCTCGTACACGCCGTAGTATTGATATCTACGATTGTAGCCGGTCGGGCTGGTCCGGTACCGATTCAACACTGTGCCGAATATCTTGAGCTCTGCGTAACGCAAACGCTCGCGACAAAGCTTGGCGTCTTCCCTCACTAGCACGCCCGCCCGAGCACAGATCACCAAACCATCCGTCAAAGGCCCCAAAATCACCGCGTCAGCCACCGGTAACGCTGGCGGTGTATCGATTAGGACGAAGTCGAAACGGGACCTGATTGCACTGATAAAGTCGCGCATCCTGTCTGAGGCCAACAATTCGGACGGATTGGGCGGGATGGGCCCGGATGGGCAAGCGTAGAGGTTAGGGACCCCGGTATCGACAAACAGGTTCTCGATATCAACCTTGCCGGTCAAATAGTTGACGACGCCAAGACGATTCGAGATCTTGAAAACCTTGTGCATCCGGGGCCGCCGCAAGTCAGCGTCGAGAACCAGGACTCGGCGCCCCAGTTGAGCAAATACCACACCCATGTTGCATGTCGTCGCGGTCTTGCCTTCTCCCGGCTCCGCGGACGTGACAGCAACCACCTTGAGTTCATCAGCACTAGACAGCAACAGAGCGGTTCGCAAGGAACGATAAGCTTCGCAGACCGCTAAACGAGAATTGGTATGGGGCAGCAGCTCGATTTCAAGTGTCGGCTCCGCGTCATCCACTCGCTTGTTCCGGCGCCCAAACTTGGCCGCCTTTGCTTCGCCTCCGCCGCTCGGCGAGTTATGGCTATAACCATAGCCGTAGCCATAACTGTAGCCATAACCGCCATTTCCGTACCGCCGCAGACCCTTGCCTCGCCTACTTTCAGCCATATCAGGAACGACCGCGAGAGTCGGGAAGCCTATAACCGCCTCCAACTCCTCGGGAGTCTTGATCGTCCGATCCAAGTACTCGAGCAAGAAAATACCGGCGAATCCCAACGCCAAGCCGATGAAGAGCGCCTGGCTCAAATTTTTCTTCAACGACGGCCTGAACGGCTTGGTGGGAACAATCGCACGATCTACGATTCGGACATTCGACTCTTTGGAGCCTTGAGTCCGCGACGCTATCTCGGTTTCGGACAAGCGCTTGGTGAGGTCTTCCCTGAGCTGTTGACGCGTCTCGATGTAGGTTTTATGGCTCGAATACTCCAAAGCGGTTGAGTTCTGCAGCCTGGCATCCGCTGCCAACTTCTTCAGCTCATCTTCGAGACTCTTCTCTTCGCGGAGTGCCTTTTGGAACTCCGCATACGCCTTGTCTCTGGTCTCTTCATACCTCTCATTGACCAGCCGCTCCAGTTGCCCCTTCAAGTCATCGATCTCGCTCTTGCGTCGGACCATCTCTGGCCACGTCGGCAGGTAGGTTTCGAGCTTCGTTTTGTATTCACTCTGCAGCAAGAAAAGCTGGGACTTGAGCTTGCTGACTTGCCCACCTGAACTGGAGTTGGCGAGAGTTTCAGGAGTCAGGCTCAAAATGCCCTTGTAGGCAGCATCCTTACCGATCCGCACGGCAACGACGCTGTTGTACTGCCCCTCCAACGTTTGTTGACGCTCGACAAGAGCCTTGCCTTCTGGATCGAGGGCGAATTCCTGATCCCTGGTCGAGAGCTGATTGAGGAACGTCCTCTTTGCTTCGATCTCCTCGCTCAACGTATCGATCTGCTTGGAAAGAAGCGAGGATGCTTGTCCAACCGTGTCGTGGCGAGTTTGGATCCCCCACTCGATGAACGCTTCGGCATACCCATCAGCGATCTGGGCTGCCAGCTCCGGTGAGGCGGAACGAAAAGAGAGCTCTACTAGCTGAGTCTCCTTGATCGGTCGCACCGTCAGCCCAGTCTGTACAACGGCCGCCAGCTGAGCCAACTCGATGCTCGACGAGGATTGAACACCTTCTTCGGAAACATCCGGGCTCGGAGCGCGTCCCGTGAACACTGGGTTCTCGAATAGCCTCAGGTTCTGAACCACCCGCTCTGCCATCCCTCGACTGCGAAGCAACCGATACTGGGTCGGGTAATACTCGAGATTCCACCAGTCCTCCAACCATCCCCCCTGCCCCAGAGCATAGAGAGACAGTCGTTTCCGTTCAATCTGGATCGTGGTCGTCGAACTGTACTCTTTGGTCGTCAAGGTATAGCGCACGAAGGCATAAGTACCAGCGATCAAGAGACAGACCAGCAAGAGCTGCCATCTACGTCTGATCGCGTTGACATACTTGCTGAGATCCAGATTGGCATCGCCATCGGGCAGCATCGGAGCCTCAGCCATGGGGAAACTCTGGAACCCCTCTCTCCGACCACGCTCAAAACTCTCGGGATGCATCAGAAGAAAGACTCCTTCACGATAATCAGATCACCGTCCTGAAGCGGCACATCCGGTTCCCGGTTGTTGAGCACTCGCCGAAAATCGACGACGATTTCAGTTCGTCCTCCCGATGCAGCCTCACGCTGAATGCGAATTTTGTTCGAGGCGTTCTCCGTCAAACCACCCGCACGCGCCATAGCGGTCAGCAGGGTCGCTCGTTGACCAATAGGAAACACCAGGCTGCCAGTGTTGTTCACTTCGCCGATCAGTAAGACGGTCAGGTCCCGGGCCGGCGGCAGATTGATTAGATCGCCAGCGAAGATCGGAAGATTGGCCCTTGGGCTGCCGAGTTCGATCAAGTCCTTGACCCTAATCCGTACTTCATCGCTAAGCCCGTTACTCGCTCGGCGCCTGACGACAATCTCCTCCCCATGATTGGCCGCCACTCCCCCAGCCTCGAGCAAAACATCTAGCAGAGTCGCTCTCCTAGGTATGTTGTGCTTACCTGGCGAAACAACAGCCCCCAACACCGAAACTGGCCGGGATCGATAGTTGGTCACCGAGATAGTTACCGTCGCTTTGCGTAACCCCCTGGACTCCAGCCGACTTCTAATCCGATCGGCCAACTGTAGCTCGGTCAGTTCCTGCGCCTCGACGGTTCCGATCATCGGCAAACTGATGGTCCCATCGTCCGCCACTGTCACCTCCTGGTTCAGGTCTTCCACCTCTTCGACGTGGACCTGAATCTGGTCACGCGGACCGATGCGATACTGGCCAGCAGTCTCGAGTTGCTGGGCGCTGACTCCTGTCGCCAGCAGTGTTAGCACGGCGATGAAAAGACACCATCTCATAGCCTGAGACTACAACAGGTTCAAGAACTTGCGCTAGGAACCCTGGCCTTCGCCAAGCCTCGCAATACCCCCATAGCCATTGCCCCTGAAATCTCGCGGGAGGCAGTACAGACTCGGATTTGCCTTCCTCGTGGAGCTATCGGCTATCTCTTACACACTCAGAGCGAACTCTACTTCCTCAAGAGTTCAATCGCTCAATCCCCTCATCGAGTTCTGGGGGATACGAGAGCATCGCGTGTTGCGACCCTCAACTGACTAGGATACTCTTGAGTTTCGTCTCGTTTGGCGAAGGAGGAATCATGCGGACTAAAAAAGCAACCATCGTTTTGGCCACCGCAATCTGCGTGCTGCTCGTCACTACGGCCGACCTCAGCGCTCAGGGAGCCTTGACAGTAGCGGCCGATGACGTCGAATGCTTGCCGATTGGCGACAATGGCGTCGCTTGGAGTCAGGTAGACAACAATGTTCCGGATACGACTGTACGCCTGAATTTTCGGCGGATGCACGATGCGGTAGAAGACCTCTACTACGTCAAGATGAACCCAGGTAGCCCGGGACGCTATTGGGGAGTTTTCCCGAAGGCGGAAGATCGCGAGCTCGATCGTCACGAACTGATCGAAACCCGTGAAGAGATTCAGGACGAGTACCGGTGGGCGGCTTGGTGGAAAGCAAAGGAGCTCGATGACGACCGAGATCCCAACGACCCCCATGATGAAGCCGAACTCGACGATGATCTTCTGCGTGAACGGGCCAGCCTCGGCAAAGAGCTCCCCAGGGATTGGCTAGCCAAGATGGACGATCCTTCATTTCAGGACTGGTTGGAGCAACTCGAGAACGAGCCCGCCGAGTACTACGTATCTGTACATGACGCAACCGGGCGGCAACTGGCTAAGTCACCAACCAAGGTCACCGAGGTCAGGGAGAATTGCCGGATCGACCTGTCGCCTCAAGAACGGGGTGAAGCCGAAAATCTAACCGTTGGTGAAACCGCTCATTGGCAGCGCGATGAGGAGGTTTTCCATTGGCTCTGTGACGGGATCGTGTCCCGCATCGACCCTACCGATGTCTTGAGAGGTGACGGCATCTGCCGCGCCTGCGTCATAGCGTGGTGGAAAAAGAAACAGGTTTTGCTAGCTACGGCACTGGTTCCGATCAGCACCGGAGTTATCATCCAAAAAGATCCAGAACCGCCGGTTTCTCCAGACGCACCTGCACCTTAGACCCCTGAGAGGGCGAGCCATCGCTCGTCAAAATAGGCTCCGGTCGCCTGTGTCATATCGACACAGCCCGGAGCTTATTTCGTTCTAGGCATCGAAGCTGCTCATCGCCACTACAAGCATGAATCCAGCCACAAAGGATGCTAAACTGCCTGTGTTTCCCAGGAGTGCTTGGGGGCCAGCGGCCCATGCGCAACAGGGCTTTTTCTCGCGGTGAATAGTCACCGACAGGGGCGGAGCCTATCCAACTGAAGCCTAGAGTAGGAACTCGATGCGTAGAGCGTTCTCTCGTAACTCTCGAATATTTGTCGCTGGCCACCGCGGCCTGGTCGGCTCGGCCATCATGCGACGACTCAAAGCTGAAGGATACGTCAATCTACTAACGGCTGACCGCGAGCAACTCGATCTTCGCAATCAGGCTGACGTCAACAGTTGGTTTCGAGATCATCGGCCTGAGATTGTATTCTTGGTAGCTGGCACGGTCGGTGGAATTCTCGCGAATTCGACTCGGCCTGCCGAATTCATCTACGACAATCTCCTCATACATGCAACCACGGTGCATGCAGCGTACCTTTACGGCGTCCAGAAGCTGATGTACTTGGGTAGCTCCTGTATCTACCCACGAGCCTGCTCTCAGCCGATCAAAGAAGAGTACTTGTTGACCGGCCCTTTGGAACCGACCAATGAGCCGTACGCGGTCGCGAAAATCGCCGGTATCAAGCTCTGCCAATCTTATCGAGAACAGTATGGCTGTCGCTTCGTCTCCGTGATCCCGACGAACCTCTACGGGCCGAACGACAACTTCGATCTAGACAGCTCTCACGTGCTACCAGCGCTCATTCGCAAGGTCCATGAAGCAAAGCTAGCCGGCCAAAAAGAAGTTGTGGTCTGGGGGACTGGGACACCGCGCCGAGAGTTCTTGCACGTCGACGACTTGGCCGATTGTTGCCTGTTCCTGATGCACCATTACGATGGCAGTTTGCCTCTCAACGTAGGCACAGGCACAGATCTGACCATCTACGAACTGGTTGATCGCATCCGCAAGATCGTCTATCCAGAAGTCGAGATTGTTCTCGACGCTGAGAAACCTGATGGGATGCCCCGCAAGCTACTGGACATTCATCGGCTAGAAGAGTTGGGCTGGCGGTTCAAGATCTCTCTGGATGAAGGTATCGCAGCGACCTATCAGTGGTTCATGGAGCACCAGGAGAAAGCAACTAAACCTCCGGATAGCAATGCAACCACTCTTCACGCGACACAACATCGAGTGTCCCGCTGATTGCCCCCGTAATGCCCATTCTCAAGCAAGAAATCGATCTCCACCCTCCTGGCCTCTTCGGGGCACCCTTCCCTCCGTGGCAAGTTGCGTATGTCCGCAGTCGCCACGAGAAAGCGCTCGCCCGCTACTTACTGCGTCATGGCATTCCCTTCTACCTGCCTCAGTTTCTGCAGGAGAGGCGTATCGATGGCCGAAAACGCATTTCCAGCCTGCCACTGTTTCCGGGTTATGTTTTCCTACCTATCTCGACAGCCGAACGCAAGAAATCCCTGGAGAGCAACCTAGTCGTCAGGCTCATAGAAGTGTTCGATCAGGCACTGATCCATGGCGAGCTAATGAGGCTATGGGAGCTTCAAATCACAGGAACACCCTTAGTGCCTCATCCCTACTTGGAGATCGGGCAGGAAGTTGACGTGATCGCTGGCCCCCTCAAAGGCTGCCGTGGCACGATTCAGAGACAGCATGGGCAACTACGGTTAGTCGTCTCAGTGACCCTGCTTAGACGCTCGGTGGCTGCCACTTTGGATCGTGAGTCAGTGGTACCAGTCCCTTTCCCTTCGCCTAGGCGTGAGCTGGCTCGCTCCCCCGTGGTTCTTTGATACGGGTTCTGTTCGCCTTAGCTTTCCGCACTCACCACTTCAGCGTCCGGTCCCAAAGCTCAGCAACCTGCACTGGACCCGAGTTCTAGGCAAACACCGAATGAGCCGTAAGAGGTCAACTATCGACCGACCAGCAGTCATGGACCGCTATCTCCCCTACAGTCGGCAGAACATCACCGAAGACGATATTCGTGCCGTCACAGAAGTTCTTCGCTCAGATTGGCTGACAACTGGCCCCAAAGTCGAAGAATTCGAACAGGCTGTTGCAGAAGCATCGGGAGTCAAACGAGCTGTAGCCGTCGCCAACGGCACTGCAGCACTCCACACCGCGATGTTCGGGCTAAATATCGGCCCTGGAGATGAAGTGATCGTTCCGGCGATTACTTTCGCTGCCACTGCCAATTGTGTTGTCTATCAGGGAGGCACCCCAGTCTTCGCCGATGTAGATCCAGACACTCTGTTGCTGGATCCAGCCTCGGTCGAGAAAAGGATTACGACTCGGACCAAGGCCATCATTGCTGTCGATTATGCAGGCCAGCCTTGTGACTATGACGCCCTTCGACAACTCGCAGAGGAAAGCCGGGCGAGCTTAGTCGCAGACGCTTGCCACGCCTTGGGAGCACGCTATAAGGGAGCCCTCGTCGGCTCGTTGGCGAAGCTCAGCACTTTCAGCTTTCATCCAGTTAAACCAATCACCACGGCTGAAGGCGGCATGGTCACCACGAATCGTGACGACCTAGCCGAACGCATGCGGCACTTTCGAAACCACGGCATCACGACCGACCACCGTCAGCGAGAACTCCAGGGGTCTTGGTTCTACGAAATGACCGACCTTGGCTTCAACTATCGCTTGTCTGACCTCCAGTGCGCCCTGGGGCTTAGTCAGTTGGCTCGCCTCGACGGTTGGATGGCACAACGCCAAGCGCTCGCCCGACGATATGACGAGGAGTTTTCCAAGATCCCAGAGGTCACGCCGTTAGTTACACGGCCAGAAGTGGAGCACGCCTACCACCTCTACGTCATCAGACTTAGCGCCAACGGCCTTGCAAAGTATCGACAAGAAATCTTCGCCAACCTGCGGGCAGCGGGAGTAGGGGTCAACGTACACTACATTCCCGTCCATTTGCACCCCTATTATCAACGCACCTTCGAGACTCGCCCAGGCCTCTGTCCAAAGGCCGAACTGGCATACGAACAAATACTCTCGTTGCCATTGTTCCCAGCCATGACAAGTTCTGATGTCGATGACATCGTTGGAGTCATCGCCGAAACTGTCGCAACGTTCTCAGGTTGCGGAAAAGATCTTGAGATCTGAGCTGGGTCCTTACAAAGCCACTTACGAGTTTGATGTCAGAGGTAGTTTGACCCCATCGCTTCTTATCCGTGCTGATGCCGATCACACTGCAGGGGCTGGACACCTGCTGCGATGCCTAGCCTTGGCACAAGCATGGCGTGATCGAGGTAACCGAGTCTCTTTCATCACCTCGACCGACGACCCTTTTCTGCTCGACCGATTGAACCAAGAAGAAAACGTAGCTGTTTGTTCACTCACAGTTAACCCAGGCAGCATCGAAGATGCCCGTTCTACGAGTCAAATAGCATCACAGCAGCAGGCTTCTTGGATTGTGGTTGATGGTTATCGATTCGGCGCAGAGTTTCAGTCTGCCCTCGTCGACAACGGACATAAAGTCTTGTGGATCGACGACTATGGGCACGCGGAGGCCTATTGTGCCCAGGTCGTCCTCAACCAAAATTTGCATGCTAACGAGTCCCTCTACCCTCGCCGAGATCCGCAGACTCGGCTCTTGCTAGGGCATCGATTCATCCTCTTACGTCGCGAGTTCCTCCGTTGGTCTGAAAAAAAATCAGAAACACGGGACACCGGCTCGGGCCGAGACACCCAGAACATTTTGGTTATAGCTGGTGGTTTCGACTCGAGTAGTCTGGTCGGCAGGATTCTTCAGACCCTCAGAGGACTGAAGCAGAGAGCTCTCGAGATCCATTGCGTTGCCGATAGTTTTGATGAGGCTTCGCGATCCCTGGCTGTGGAAGACTCCAGAATCTGCTTGCATACCAGGCAACATGATCTTTCTGATCTGATGGCAGCCTCGCATCTGGCAATCTCTGCCGCTGGCAGCACAGCATGGGAACTCGCGTTCATGGGCGTACCAACATTGTTGGTAAGCGTAGCCGAAAACCAGCGCCCAATAGCCGCCGAACTTGACCGACGAGGCGCAGCTATCGACTTGGGCTGGCATAGCGATCTAGACGCCACGTTTTTCACCCAGCAGTTGCAGAGCCTGCTCATCGATCAAGAAACCCGCTCCACCATGGCAAGCAGCGCTAGAGGCGTAGTGGACGGTGCCGGCGTCGATCGGGTCATCGCTCACTTACTGGACGAGCCATTGCGCCTACGCAGCGTCCGTCGCACCGACCGGAGATTGATCTGGGAATGGGCCAACGATCCTGAGGTCCGCCAGGCTTCTTTGTCCCCAGAACCCATCCCATGGGATGACCATGTGGCCTGGTTCGACCGGCAGCTAGCAAATGATGCCGGCCCTTTTTGGCTCGCTTTAGACGAAACAGATTCGCCAGTCGGCCACATCCGTTTCGAGTTCTCGGCTTCGACCGAAACCGCGGTCCACATTTCTATCAATCACGGTCAACGAGGCCGAGGACACGGTTCGTTCCTTCTCGAGCACGCAACCGAGCGGCTTTTCCGTCAGCACCAGATTGCCTCTGTCCACGCCTATATACGACCCGATAACTCGGCCTCACAGGGAGCTTTCCGTCGTGCTGGTTATAACCATGTTGGCAACGCAATAGTCAAGGAACATGCGGTTGAACATTACATCAGAGAACGAACCACATGACCGCGACTATTGACATAGGAGGTCGCCTCGTCGGGCCCGGAGAACCAGTCTACATTGTGGCTGAAATGTCGGCTAATCACAATCAAAGCTTCGATCAAGCGGTGGAGCTGATACGCGCGGCAAAAGACGCTGGTGCCGACGCTGTCAAACTCCAAACCTACACCGCTGAAACGTTGACCCTCGACTCGGATCGCGAGTTCTTCCGGGTCGATGGTGGGACTCTATGGGACGGCCGCACACTCTTCGATCTTTATGGCGAAGCATTCACTCCATGGGCTTGGCAACCGAAACTGAAAGACATCGCGAGCCAGCTAGGCCTGCAGCTCTTTTCCTCTCCTTTCGATCCAACGGCGGTCGACTTCCTCGAAACGATGAACGTACCAGCGCACAAGATTGCGTCATTCGAGCTCGTCGATCTACCCCTGATCCGTAAAGTGGCTGCAACCGGCAAGCCGATCATCATGTCCACAGGGATGGCCACTCTCGGCGAAATCGAAGAGGCGGTTGATGCCGTCTACGAAGTTGCAGGGCGGGGCAATCTGGCCCTCCTCAAGTGCACCAGCGCATACCCAGCACCTCCAGAAGAAATGAACCTTCGGTGCATTCATCATCTGAGCGAAACTTTTGACGTACCGGTTGGGCTCTCAGACCACACCCTAGGAATTGCAGTACCGATAGCTGCCGTTGCACTAGGTGCAACAATCATCGAAAAACACTTTACGCTGTCACGCTCGGTCCCCGGCCCCGACAGTGCGTTCTCCTTGGAGCCGGATGAGCTCCGAGGAATGATCGACGCAGTACGCATCGCCGAAAAGTCAATAGGCAGAGTGCAGTACGACATAGGGCAAAGAGAACAATCAAGTCGATCGTTTCGACGTTCTCTATTCGTTGTCGAATCTGTTCGAGCCGGCCAACAGTTCACAGCAGTTAACGTACGATCTATCCGTCCTGGCGACGGCCTACCTCCGAAGTACCAATCGGATGTGTTGAAGCACTACGCAGCGAAAGATATCCCTCGCGGAACTCCCCTCGCCTGGCACCATCTCAAATCTGGACCAGAAGGCGAGTCGGCTTAAAATGACCGCCGAAGAGCGCAGCAACGCCACCGAGTTGCCGGTCACCCACATTCGGCCAACATCAGGTTTGGTCTCTCTCAAGCTAGGAGAGTTGTGGGAATATCGCGAGCTGCTGTTTTTCCTCACTTGGCGCGACATCAAGGTGCGCTACAAACAAACGGCACTCGGAGCAGCATGGGCCATCCTACAGCCCCTCCTCACCATGCTAGTTTTTACGATTTTCTTTGGCCGACTAGCAAAGATTCCGTCTGACAATGTGCCTTATCCTCTCTTCGCGTATACAGCACTCCTTCCTTGGCAACTCTTTGCTTACTCTATGAGTCAGGCTGGCAATAGCATGGTTGCCAGTCAGCAGCTGATCAAGAAAATCTACTTCCCGAGACTGGTGATCCCGATCTCCGCGGTCCTGGGGGGACTGGTGGACTTCTGTCTCGCTTTTGTAGTTCTCATTGGCATGATGTTCTACTACCAAGTTGTACCGACACAGGGCATACTGCTCTTACCATTCTTCATTTTACTGGCCCTTGCTACCGCTCTGGCGGTCGGGCTTTGGTTGTCGGCCCTCAGCGTCAAATACCGGGATGTTCGTTACACGCTTCCATTCCTGACTCAATTTTGGCTCTTTATCACTCCGATAGCCTATCCGAGCAGCCTCGTTCCAGAAAAGTGGCGTATTCTCTACGGGCTAAACCCGATGGCTGGCGTTGTGGAAGGGTTTCGCTGGGCTCTGCTCGGGAAATCAGGCGCTTTCGGGCCAATGATTCTGGCTTCCGCTGTCGCCGTTACTGTTCTACTGATCGGTGGACTTGCCTACTTCAAGAGCCTGGAGCGGACATTTGCCGATGTTGTCTAGAGAACAGATGGCACGAGGAGATAGGCTGACAGCATCCGCTCTATCTATCGGCACTAGAGACGGTGGTGTTCAATGAACCAATCTGCACTAAAAGTTGAAGCGGTTGGTAAACGATTTCAGCTAGGTGCCACAGAGAGTTATACCACCCTGCGTGAAAGCTTGGTTCGGTTTGGGAAAGCCCCCTGGAAGGCTACCCGAACACGGCGTAACAACGACAACCCTACGATCTGGGCTTTGGAAGACATCTCATTCGACGTCGACCATGGCGAAGTCTTGGGAATCATCGGGCACAATGGGGCAGGTAAAAGTACTTTGCTCAAGATCTTGTCGCGCATCACCGAACCTACCCGTGGATCTATCGAGATCAGGGGCCGGGTTGGTTCTCTGCTAGAAGTTGGCACCGGGTTTCATCCAGAGCTTACTGGGCGGGAGAACATCTTCCTCAACGGAGCCATACTCGGTATGAAGCGAGTGGAGATTCGTCGTAAATTCGACGAGATTGTCGCATTCGCTGAGATCGAAAGATTCCTGGATACACCTGTAAAGCGTTTCTCGAGCGGCATGTACATGCGACTCGCATTTGCGGTAGCAGCACACCTCGACCCCGAGATCTTGCTAGTCGACGAAGTCCTCGCGGTCGGAGACCTTGCTTTTCAAAACAAGTGTCTGCGGAAAATGAAGGACGTTTCAAGCACTGGGCGTACAGTCATTCTCGTCAGTCACAATATGGGTGCCATCCACCGACTTTGCCCCCGTTGCCTATTGCTCGATCACGGTCGTTTGGCCATGGATGGTCCAACCGAAGATGTCGTACGAGCCTACATCGCTCACGGTATCGACGAGGTCGGGATCGTCACTCAACCTCCTGCCCCCCGGAAACCGATTCATCTCAGGCGGGCGTATACAGCGACTCGCGAAGACAACCATCAACGAGACTTTCGATTCGATGAAGGGCTCAGCATCGTCGTCGAGTTCGAAGTCAATCGCGAAATTGCTGACTGCGCGGTTTGGGTAGGACTTCGCACGGTCGAGCAAGTTTGGGTCTTGGGATCCACTGACTCCGATTCTGATGAATCCCGTCTCGGAACTCGCAATCCTGGTTACTACCGCACGCAACTCGATCTGCCGGCTAGCTGGCTAAATGCCGGCATGTACGAAGTCGTGGTCGGCATCAACCGACAATCACCCGCCAAGAGTTTCGATCGAGTGGAGGTCGGTACCTTCAACATTCTCGACGTGGACACCCCATCGAGACTCCGGACAGGACAGTCTCGACCAGGCGTCCTGCAACCATTTCTGGACTGGCAACAGCATCAGCTTGCCGCAGATGAGCCTGCTCTTTTAGAAGATCCTGGGGAGCATCACGACTAGGCTCATTTCCTGGCTATTGAGCCACGTCGTCTGGATCGCAGGAGGAGTCCTGATCGTCGTCGCCAGGAATCCACGAGCACGTCAACGCCTGGGACAGGTCCAAGCACTGGCCCGCGTCGCCGCCCACGAAAACTACGTCGAAGACATTCGAACACGATACCACCTTCATCACACGGCACGTTTTGCTTCGGGTACCGAACTATTCGGGAGCGGGAAGATCCAGATCGACGAAGGCACCTATCTTGGCCGCCATTGTTATGTCTGTGCCCAACCTGCCGCTGCCAAGGTCGAAATCGGTCGCGGTTGCGCAATCAGCCATAGTGTTCATATCCGCACAGCTTCTTATAGAACCCATGGCGATTTCGCCCAAGCAATCAACTCGGACCTCGACTGGGCCAACATTCGAATTGGCAACTCAGTGTGGATAGGAGCCCACGTGTTCATTACCGGAGGCGTAACTATCGGCGACAACAGCATCATCGGCGCCAATAGCGTAGTGACCAGAGATGTCCCTCCCAATTCCATCGTCGGAGGTGTCCCAGCCCATCTCATACGCCTCAAAGACCCTTCTGGACCGCCCTCCTCTCTACACTTATCGGGATGACGAACTCTTGACGCGGAGTACTCTTGTCGTGGGTCTCGAGGCTGACAGGCCTGCTCTCGCCTCACGCTTACAGGCCACGGACTTGGCAATAGCGTTGACCAGCGAGTGCGAGCTCGAGCTGACAGCCCTGTCGTTAAGGCATGTTTCACCTACAGAGCTACTTTCGACATCTCTTATTCGCACCATCGCTCAACGGAGCTTGAGAGCACGCGACCACTTTATGGCCGAGATCTGCAGCGGGGAAAACTTCGACGGAATCGACTGGCCATCACTATTTCTTGAAGACAACTACCTTCTTTTCTTCAGAGATGTACTCTTTGCCCAGAGCCTCGGGCAACGGCTGCGCGAGGAAGGTATTGAAGATGTCTCCTGGGAGACCACGGGAAACGCATCAGCTCTCGCCAACGGCGACATCTTCAGGCAATCCCTTGCTAGCGTTGACGGTCTGCGTGTCTCCTTCGCCAACAACTCGCCGACAAGCTTTGCTTGGCAAAATATTGTTGATCCGCTGAAGAGGATGAGCCGAAGAATCCGCAACCGCACCCTCGACACCCCTGTAGCAAGTCGAGTTATTGCAGTCTTTTCTACTAGGCAATGGGAGCGGTTCAGGAGTTCCCTCATCGACCTCCAAACGACCTTTGGAGACGATTTCCAGCTCTGGTATTTGGGCTCTGCCGGGAAAGACCTGATCACTTGGTCCAGGGATCATCGTATTCGACTCCGCAACGTCCCGCATCCGACGACAGTCGACCCTGATATTACTCAGTTTTTCAAGCTGCACCAGGATCGCTGGGCCGATCAGGGTCGCTACAAACTTGCAGACGAGCTCGAATGCCCGGCTCTCGCCAGCAAAGAGCTCCTAGCTTCGACTGATCTTTTTCTTGGCTACACGCTTCCACGAACCGCTCAATGGGGACGGGACCTCAAAAGATTGTTCGAACAGTCCGGCCCTGAGCTGATCGTCGGTTCAGCTGCCTTCACCTATCAGACAACCCTTCCATACCACGTTGCAAACAACCTTGGGTTGATTTCGGTAGCACTCTCTCACACCTACGTATCGGGTGATCACAGCCCTGTACCCAGCTCCTACTTGGCTTGCCGCAACCGGTTCGAACGGCAAGGTTTTCGTCGATCCTTCCCCGTCGACGAAAGGATTCGCTACTGCCACAACTCATCGGACAGCCTGTCCTATCAGGCAGACCCTTCACTGCACATCAACTCCGGGAAACGACCCCTCGTAGCAATGTTGACAGCCTCCTCCACGATCGGCAAGTTTCTCACACCAATCATGGACATTGCCGAGTACAGTCGGACCCTCCGCGCTCTTGCGAGTCCCCCGCCTGAGCTCTCAGGTCTCGACTTCGCTTTCAAGTCTCACCCACGTTTCGATATCTCCAGACCGCTGGCAGACGCTCTAGAACAACCCAACGTCCGAGTAGTACCGCCAACTGCCTCCGTTACCTCACTACTCGAAGATGCTTGGTTAGTCGTCGTCTTCAACCACTATGGCGGCGTCGTAGTCGATGCTATCGCTTCAGGCAAGCCGATTATTTTTGTCGACTCAGCTGGATACTTCTTTCCGAGAGTCGAAACTCTCGGCTACGAAGCTGGCGAAGTTGTCCACACCGTCGACGAGTTCTGGCCTCTCGTGCTGCACCTTGCGAAAAATCGTGATCGCTATGACCTGCTGGCCAGCCAATGCCATCGCTTTGCCTCCAGCTACCTCAAACCATCTGCTGAGAGTTTGGGACATTCGTTGGCCCAGCTACTGACTTAGGAGCGAAGGCTTGCCTGATCGTCCGATTCGAGTTCTATTCAATACTTGGGCCAATCGAGATAACACTAATTCTCAAAGTCTCACGGCCAGGGAGATCGCCAGCCGCCTGAACAAACGCTACTTCATCAGCAGCCTGTTTATCGGTTGGAATCAGGAACCCGACCCCAAACTTTCGGCAGATGCGTCTGTCCGCCTGTTGAGGCTACCTCCTCGGTTGGGGACGCTCTACATCACCTATGAACTATTGTGGGGCGGCCACGATATTGTGGCCTATCCCGCATTGAACTCCCGTTCCAGCCGGCTATTTAGAGCATGTCGGCGGCTCGGCAAGGCCCGTAAGGTTGTCGATAGCGTCGAAACCTCATTGGACCAGATCGCAGCTTGTGGAGAAACGGCAGAAGCCGCCATTTTCTCGAGCTTACAACAAGCTGATGTACGAACTGCTATCACCCCGGCTATCTCTAGGGATTTGAAAGCACGGCTGCACCTCGAGAGCTTGGTTGTGCCACTAGGTGTTGATCTCTCGCTGTTCCAGCCGGTAGACCGGACTGATCGAAAAAGACCGTGGAAAGTCTTGTATGTCGCGTCCATTCAGCCTCGCAAACAAACTCACCTCATCTTGGATTTTGCAAGAACGCTACCTAGCGAGCAGGTCGAGTTTCACTGTATCGGTCCGTGCCTAGGGAATGAAGCCTACCTCCATGACCTCCTATCCCAGAAAGAACGCGACAAGCTGGACCACGTCATATTTCACGGCTCGCTGAGCCAACCAGAGATCTACGAACATATGAAGAGCGCTGATCTCTACGTTCTGCCGTCAAGACTCGAAGGATTCGGTAAAACGACATTAGAGGCGGCCGCGTCCGGGCTCCCGTCCATCGTCTTCTCAGACTACGAGACAACCGCTGTCCTCGACAAAGTGACGGGATTCCAAGTGAAGACGAACGACGAGATGTTGGCCGCTATTCATCTACTGCTAGACGATCCTGTGTTACGTCAAAGACTTGGCCAGGCCGCTAGTGAACATGCTCAAAATTTTTCGTGGGGCCCCATTGCAATGCAGTGGGAAAAGATATTCACAGAGATAATGCAGGCTGGAAAAACTAGCCGACTATGATTAGTCAACCATTGATCTTGAAAGAGCAGATCCCTAGCCACCCAACCGGCAGTGACTCGCGATGACCGCTTCTATCGCCGTCGTCATTACCAACTTCAATCGCTGCGACGACCTGCGTCAAGCTCTGCTCTCAATCCGCCGCCAGGACTATCCAGCAGCAGAAATACTGGTCGTCGACAACGCTTCACAAGATTCTTCTCGGGAAATGGTAACCGATGAATTTCCTGAAGTTGTGCTTATTCAGAGCGACGAGAACCTTGGAATGTCAGGATATTCGCTTGGCTTCACTAGAGCAAGTAGTGAGCTGCTTTTCCAGATGGACAACGATTCGCTCATACCAGACACGACTGTCTTGGGCGAAGTCGCCCGACGATTCGAGTATGGCCCAGAGAATCTTGCGGTAGTGGCTTGTCGAGTTGAAGAATGGCGGCCAGAAATCGACGACGTTGAGGAGTTTCGAGCTAGGGAACAACGCCGGGGCCCCATCAACACTGGAGGTTTCCATAGCGGTGGCGTCGGATTCAGGAAAGCCCTACTAGACGAGGTTGGCTACTACCACCGCGAAATTTTCTTGTACGGTTCCGAGCTATTCCTGCAAATGAAACTGCTAGCTAAGGGTTTCACAATCGCCTACTTCCCTGAGATCTTGATGCTACACAAGTCATCCGGCGTCGCTCGCTCTCCGGTCGGCCTTTATTATGAGCTGCGTAACCGATACTGGTTCATGCGCAGGTTTGCTTCGACGAGCCAACGCTGGCGATTCTTGCCTTCAATGCTGGTTTATGACGCAGCCTACACGTTGGCCAATCGTAAGCCGAATGCATTCTTCAATGCCGTTTCTGATGGATTCGGTTCGATGCCGTCCGACCTCAGGCAGCCTCTCAACTCTTCCTTGCCAAACTTTCAAGCCAAGGTCGAGGAGGTAGGAAGCAGATTTGGCCTCGGCGCGCTACTGCGGTCTATCAGCCACCTAAGACATACATGAGCGGATTCTCCACCTCACCAGTGCTGATTATCGGCATGCATCGCTCCGGCACGAGTCTGTTGACACGGCTGCTAGAGCAACAAGGTCTATACGTTGGCTGGAGACTCGCGGCCAACCACGAAGCAAGCTTCTTCAACAAGCGCAACAGCTGGTTACTTGCCTCTGCGGGTGGCAGATGGGACACGCCATCTACGTTTGACCACGTACTCGGAGACCAAGAAGGACTCGTACTAGCCAAGAAGTACCTGCAAGAAGGACTCGGCTCGCCGGCCATCTTTGAGTTTCTTGGCCCTTGGCGCTACTTACGCTATCGATCGCTATTCGCCATGCAGGAACCCTGGGGGTGGAAAGATCCACGCACCACCATAACACTTCCTATTTGGTTGTCTCTTTTTCCTAACGCACGGATTTTGCACGTTGTTCGAAATGGTATCGACGTCGCCCAGTCACTTTACAAGCGACAACAGGTCGGGCGCAGCCTGGGGCGACGAAACATGGAGCGACACTCACGATTGATGCAGCTTGTGCCCAAGAAAGGGTGGTTCGGCACGTCTCCCCGTGCGGCCAGTCGGCAGAGCGCATTCGAAATCTGGGAGGAATACTTATCCTACGCAGATCGATTTACCAAGGATCTGGGAGAACAAGTCCTCGAGTTACGCTTTGAAGACCTGCTCGATGCTCCACGAACAGAGATGGAGCGCATTCTCGAGTTCTGCGGCCTGCAACCGGCCACCCGGGCTCTCGACAGCGCACTCCAGGCAATCCGGCCCAATAGAGCCTTTTCCTTTCGCCACGATGCTGAACTCCGCCAACTCTGGAGCAGAAACCGTGAAGCTCCATGGATGGTTCACCACGGCTACGATAGCCTAGAACTTCGTTTCGAATGACTCAACGGCTTCTCGTTATCGACGACTCTTGTGATCTCGGTTCGGTCAAGCGGGAGGACTTGGCTAACTTCACTGACCTACTCATGCTCTGTTGGGTTGCTCCCGATACTCTCAATCGCCTCGTTGGAGCGGATGGCCCTACTTACTTCGACCTGCTCCAGATCGTTGGTGGGCACCGACGCTGGGAAGAAGAGGCCGCCGCACTCGCCAAGACGATTTGCAATGAGGGCCCCGCTCATCACGGACACCCTTGGCGTGAATTTCTAGTCGAACCATTGTTCGCCGAGGCTCGAACTGTCCAGGCTATTCTTGACACGTTCCGCCTTTGCCGCCAGCGGGTTCATGCTGCCTGGCAGTTCGAGATTCACTTGTGGATCCGAACCGAGTCAGAACAAATTTTCCGCGCTCTTGCGGCGGGTTCTGATCTCGAGTCGATGATTCAGTCCCCCGCTCCGACTCACCGGCCGAAACGAACCCGAGCTAGTTTGCCTCAGAGGCTAGCCCGACGGCTTCGCCAAGCTCGTGTTACTGGGAATTGGCGCGCCCAGGTTCGCAATCTCGCGACCCAAGCCGATCCAGACTTTGGCCATCGGATCAGGGCCAGCCGACTGCTGTCAACCCCAGATATCACTTCTAACGGAGTGACGTTTTTTTCTTCTTACCTGAACAATAGTCGAACTCTCAAGACGGTGGAGCCTTACTTTCCACAAGGCGCTACATGGATCGTGACCAACAGCCCCGCCAGAAAGGGTGCCCAAAGTCGTAACAGTCTCATTCATGACCTCTGGCGATTCGCCCCAAAAACTCTACCAGCCTGGGTCAAATCGGCTTATCATCAGGACACGTCCCGTGTGGCAGACTTCGCTTCCTTAGGTACCTCGAGGCAGAGAGCAGTTCGGACTTGGCTGCATCAGAGCCCAACCTGGCATTATTGGCACGATGCAGGCCTCACAACTTTGCTTCGTTTGACGGCCTGCTGGGAAGCCTATTTGGAACAGGCCAGCCCAAAGCTCGTTGCGATTGCCAATCATTGGGGTATCGAGGGTTGGCTCGCGCGGATTGCGAAGCAACGAGGTACTGCCGTTGTTGAGCTAATGCATGGCGTGTTAGGCGGCCCGTTCTATACCGAGGGACCGCTCGCTGCTGATGCATTGATCGTCTGGGGAGATTTCTGGCGACAGCAACGACCCGAATCCCAACACTCCCGCATTCATGTTTTCAACCCCGGACCTATCGCCGACCAAGAGCACTCGAAGGCACCTTCCGAAAGACTACGAGTCACCTACCTCTCGTGGCCCTTCGACCGCAGTCCTTTCTACAACGCTGGCGAGCTACAAGATGGCTTTATTGATCTCTTTCATGAAATTCTCGAAGAGCACAACTGTCAGCTGACGATTCGAGGTCACCCACTAGAGAATCTTTCGGACTTGACTCGACGTTGGCAACAACGATTCGGAGAACTTCCACAACATCTTCAGCTCAGTCAAAACGAACCGCTGTCTAGTGTGCTCGAACAAACAGATATCGCAATCATGTTTCGGTCTACCGTTCTGCTGGATTGCCTCGCTCGCGATATTCCAGTGCTTATCCCGGGATGGATAGACTTCGATTGGAACCACAGCCTCCAACAAATTTCAGGTATTCGGCTGGTAACAGATTTCCCTGATCTAAAACGGCAACTTAAAGCCTGGCTCAAATCCCCGCCCGCCCTAGACCGGCGCCAGACTCGCCATTTCTTGCGGCCGGCCGGCGAAGGCGAGCGGGCTTTCCGTACCTTGCTGGCAGAACTGTCGGAGGCAAGACCTACGCCTACGCCATCTAGTCCCGCCGAAGATTTCGAGGATTCGACGTCCTGGGCATGCGAACGCTGATTTTGACGCCCGCCTACCCGCATGCGAACAGCCCGACCGAGGCGTTGTTCAACGAGCGCCACGCTCAGGCCTTGCGACAAATGGCACACCAGCCCACCGTCATGTTGGTCAAGCCTTGGCTTCCAGATGCCCTCGCTCGAGTCTTGCCAAGTTATCAACCGCTCTGGCGACTACCAAAACACGAGACCAGAGACGAGACGGACACGCTCTTAACCCGTTATGTCCATATTCCACAACATTGTCTACCTCAGATAACAGTGCGCTCATGTGCGACAGCCCTGCTGCGAGATCTACGCCGCTACAAGCTAGAGGCGTCCTTCGACATCATTCAAGCACACGGTACATGGCCAGTTGGCCTTGCTGCCCCAGTCGTCGCATCTGCTCTCGCGATCCCGCTGGTCGTGACGCTCCATATCCGCGATGACCCTGAGCTTTACACCCAGACTCGAGTGCAGGCGCTATACCGCCGCATGTTCTATCAAGCAGACGCAATCGTCACTGTTGGTCGACCAATGGATCGATTTCTCGTCGAGTTGGGATTCGAAGGTCGCGCTCTGCGGATCGCTAACGGAATTGATTTGGAAACGATAGAGGATGCAGTCCACGGCATCGAGCCTTCTCGCCAAGAATGGGGTCGACTGGTCAGTGTGTCGAACCTCTGGCCAATCAAAGGCATCGACTGCAATCTGCTTGCCCTGGCCCGACTCGAGCAGGCAGGTGTCTCTTGGCGAAGCTACACCATTGTGGGCGAAG